>CAJTGJ010000011.1 GCA_910575695.1 Oscillospiraceae bacterium
CTGCGCCCCCAACCCCCTAAACTTCGAGCATAACTTTTTTTGCCCGCTTTCAGGGGGCTTGGTTTTGTGCGCCCTTTGGGGCAGTGGCGCTTAAATTACAATGTTTCAACCTTGTTTTCCTCCTTACAATTTGTTGGAGGGCTGTCCCTGTGGGACAGCCCTCCACGGCTGGCGGTTAGGATTTAATAGCCTGTCTTGGGCAGGCTGGGGACAACAGGCTTGCTGTAAACCTTGGTGGTCCAGCGGGTGACCGCCTGGATCCACTGGCCGTTGTAGACGCCGCCCACATCGGCGGTGTTGGTGAACTGACTGCCGCCCTTCACGGTGGACAGCACAGTGCAGTCCATTCTGGGGGCTTCAACCTGCCGGAATCCGGCGGGGACCACACCGAAGACGAGCATAAATTCGGTGATGTACTCGTTGGAGGCCAGCCCCAGCGCCGCCGGGGAGGCGTCCAGGGTGTAGTTCCTGGCGGTGCTCAGGTTGTCGTACATGGTGCGGTATTCGCCGCCCGACAGGTTTGTTTTGTACACCACCTTGTAATTGCCCGCCGCGTTGTAGGTTCCGGTATAGATCCTGCTCAGCCGGACAGCCTGGGTGGGCAGGGTGTCCCTCCAATAGAAGGAGGTAAGGGAGGTGGTGGAGTTGTTGCCGATTTCAGAGAAGGTATAGCGGATGCTCTGGCCGGGCATGACCTCGATATAGCCAGTCTTTTTGATGGACACGTTGGTGGTGATGGACTTGTTGGTCATGGCCGCCTTGACGATCTGTCCGGCGTACTCCAGCTCCGCCTCGATGGGGGTCTTGTCCAGGCAGTAAAAATCGGCGGCTTTGGACTCAACTATCTGATAGCGGCCCAGCGGGAGAGGCTTGGACACGGCTACGCCGTTCTTGTCTGTCTTGATGGTGTCCACCAGATTGCCGGTGCGGTAGTCATAGACCTCGAACTCGGTGTTGGGGATGGGGGTTCCTGCGGGCCAGCCGTTTATGCTGTTGTAGTCCGCAGAGGTCTTGGTGATTTGGAGCTGGCCTGTGATGGGGGTATTCTGCCACTCCACGAGGGTCACCTCACCGGCGGTGACATAGACCGTTTTCAGCTGGGTATCGGGGACATAGCCCGGATTCTCCAGCTCCCGCAGGTAGTAGCGGCCTGAAACGGTCAGCCCCTCAATGTAGACGTATCCCTGATTGTCAGAGACGTACTGCCCTATGGGGGTGTTGGCGCTGTCGTAGAGCAGGAAGGACACGCCTTGGATACCCTTACCGGTCACGCTGTCCGTTTTATGGATCAAAATGCCTGACAGGGGCTTGTTTTTTACCGTCAGGGTGGTGGTTTTGCCATCCTTCACGGTGAAATAGTGGGGCGTATTGTCCAGCTTGAAGCCCTGGGCCGCTTCAGTTTCCAGCGCGTAGTAGTCACCTGCGTCCAGGCTTACGTGGACGCGGCCATTCTTGTCCGTGGTGACAGTCTCCACCAGCCCGCCGTCCTTCTTTCTGATTTCAAAGGTGGTGCCGGGGATGCGCTTGGTGGTGTCGGCCTCGCTCACCTTGATAAGCTCCAGCCCGCCCACAGGCTTGTTGTAGAACGTCATGGTCTGCCCCTGGCCCACCTTGATCTTGATGGACTGGGGCGTTGTGTCCAGGACGTACCCGGCTACGGTCTTGGTTTCCCGAGCCGTAATGGTGACGCCGGGTTCCAGGCCCTCAATGACAATGCGGCCATTGCGGTCGGTAATATACTCCCCGTTGTTAGGACCGACCACCGCACCGCTGCTGTCCGTCACCAAAAATGTCACGCCCTGGATGGGATTGGTGGTGCCGTCCACGTATTTCTGGATGGTGAGGGTGGTCTTGGGATCGTTTTCAAACGTGAGGTCATTGCCGCCACCAGTGCTGCCGCCCGGAGTGGTAGTCGTGCCAGAGCTGCCGGTGCCGCCGCTGGTGACAGTGTTGCCGCCGTTGCGGACAATGATGGTCTGCGGCGTTGTGTTCAACACGTAGCCGGAGGGCACCTTGGTTTCCACCACAACCACAGTGCTGCCGGGGACAAGCCCGGTGACGGTGGCAGTGCCGTCTTTCCCGGTGGTGCAGGTAGCCAGCACGTTCCCATTGCCGTCCTTGACGGCAAACGTGGTGCCGGGGACGGGCTTGCCCGTGACAGAATCCAGCTTGGTAATGGTGAGGGAGCAAAGAGGCGCGTTGAGGAACGTCAACGTTTGTGTGTCCATCGGGTTGACGGTGACGGTCTGGGTCTGGGTGGCGGAATCAATGACATAGCCGGGGGCCGCTTTGACTTCCTTTGCGACAATCGTACCCGTTACACCGGAAATGCGGATTTCTCCCTTATCGTCCGTGGTATACAGGCCGTTGGAGGACAGGTGCCCGTTGTCCGCATCCACGTACCCACCGTTGGCATAGGTGAGCTGGAACTGAGCGCCGGAAATCAGTGCGCCGGACACGGAATCCTTCTTCTGGATCACCAAAGTGCCTGCTTTTTTGTTCCAAAATGTGAGCTGCTGCACCCTGCCGCCCACGATCTTGATGTCCTGGGGAGTGCCGTCCAAAACATAGCCCTCCACGGTCTTGACCTCGCGGGCAATGACGGTGGTGCCGGGTTCGATGCCCTCCAGCACAATTTCACCGGATTTATCAGTGTAGTACAGCCCATCATCCGGGCCGATAGCCGCGCCGGAGCCGTCCACGACCTTGAAGCAGACACCGCTCAACGGTTCGTTTTCTGTTCCCTCGATGAATTTCCGGATAATGAGAGTGGTGCCCGGTTCGTTGTCGAAGGTCAGGCTGTTGGCTACGCCGGAGCGCACTACGATGTTTTTCGGCGTCTCATCCAGGATGTACCCGGAGGGGGCACGTTTCTCGGACACCACGATAGTGGAGTTGGGAGCCAGCCCAGTCACGGTGACGGTGCCGTCGGTGCCGGTGGTGTACAGGCCGTTGTTGGGGCCGATTACCCGGCCTGTGCTGTCCGTCACCAAAAATTCAGCGCCCTTCAAGGGCCTCTTGGTCACAGCATCCCGCTTCAAAATGGTGAGGGTACAGAGGGGATCATTGTAAAACCGCAACGTTTGGGTGTCCCCGGCATTCACTACTACAGTCTGCGGGGTGGGGCCGATCTGATAGTTGTCCGGGGCCTTGTCCTCCGTCACAATGTAGGTGCCGGGGAGCAGCTTGGACAACACGATTTGGCCGTTTTTGTCGGTGGTGTAGAGGCCGTTGGAGCTGGTCATGCCCTCGTTGTCCGGCACCAGCTCGCCGCTGGCGGTGGTGATTTTGAACCGGGCACCGGCCAAGGGCTGCTTGGTGACGGAATCATATTTCTCGACGATCAAATTGCCCTTTTTGGTGTCCTTGACTACCACGGTTTGGGTATCGCCACCTGTGCCAATTACCACATTGGTGGACGGCGTATCAATAACATAACCGTCCGGCGCTTTGATCTCAGAAATGACATATGCGCCGGGAGCAAGGTTGGAAATGCGGATCTCGCCTTGGCTGTCGGTGGTGAAAATCCCATTGGAGGTCAGGCTGCTGGTGCCGATTACGCCATCCAGCCCCACCTCACAGCCTGCCGCTGTGGTGATGCGGAACTCTGCGCCGGGAAGGACTTCGCCGGTCTGGCTGTCCCGCTTCTGGACGATCAGTTTTCCCTTGGGCTGGTTCTTAAAAGTAAGGTTGACCGTGCGGCCCTCTTTGATCTGAATTGTCTGGCTTTGGGTGTCCATTATGAAGCCCTTGGGGGCCTTGACCTCGGTAACGATCACGCTGGAGCCGGGTTTCAGTCCGTCAATGCGCACCTCGCCATTCTCGTCACTTCTGAAAATACCGTTTGAATCCCCGATGAGGGTGCCGTCCGCGTAGGTGACTTTGAACTCGGCATTTTGCAGGGTAACACTGGGATTTGTGGCGCACACCTTGCGGATTAACAAACTGCCGTCCGGTGAATTGTTGAAGCGAACGGTAATCACGCTCTGTTCGCCGCTGTCCGCCAGATAGACCGTCTCAGAGGACTTGACGATATTGTACCCGTCTGCGGCCTCGACTTCCTCAATGACGTATGTTCCTGCGTCCAATCCCGTCCACATGGCGATGCCGTTTTTGCCCGTCACCTTCTGCCCGATCACGGTGCCGCCCGTGCCGCTGGTGCCGGACAAATAGCGAAGCTGGAACGTGCATCCGGGCAGGGCCTGATGGGTGACGGAATCATACTTCTCAATAATTATCGCGTTTTTTGGCGTGTTTTCAAAGGTAACAGTGTGGGTCTGTCCTGCCTTGCAATAGATTTCCTGAGTGTCGGGCTGCTTGATGGTGAAGCCGGGGGCAGGCTCCAGCTCCTTCACCTTATACCAGCCCGTTTCGATACGCTCCAGCAGGATTTCACCGTCCGAGTTGGTATAAAAGGTGCCCAAATCGTTGTACTCGCCCGTCTGGGTATCATCGCTGCCGCGCCAAACCTGGAATTTCACGCCCTCAATGGGGCTTCCGGTCACGCTGTCCACCTTGACGATCTTCAGGTCAGGCTTGCGTAGGTTGCTCAGCTCAAGGGTGGTGGTTTTGTTCTCCTCCAAATACACTGTATGGACGGTATCATCGCCCACCCAGCCGTCCTTGGGCTTTACTTCCGTCACGGTATATGCGCCTGGGGTCAGGCCGTCCAGGACGATCATGCCGTTTGCGTCCGTAAAGTGCTGGGCGCTGTAGCCGCCGTTGACTTCCTCCACCTTGAACAGGACGCCGGACAGCGGTTCGCCGGTCTGGGCGTCGATCTTGCGAAGGATGAGGCCGGGCTTTTTACTGTTGGCAAAGGTCACGGTGATGTCTTTGCCCTGTTTGGCCTCGATCCAGACGGTTTTGCGGTTATTGGTGTCCAAAATCCAGGGGGAAGGGACATTGATTTCCTCCACTTCGTAGCAGCCCGAAATCATGTCCGGCAGGGTGGCCTTACCGTCCGCGCCGGTGGTGACATCGTTTTCGTAGGCCACGTTGATGCCCCGGACATGGAAGGTGGTGTTGGGGATGGGGTCGCCTGTCTCGGCGTCCACCTTTTCAATGGTCAGGCTGCGCTTGTGGTAGTTGGTTTTGGTGACGGTGATGGTCTGCTCCCCCTGTAAATCCTCAGCGTTGACGTGGACGCCCACAGGTGTGCGGTCGCAGTCGAAACCAGCGGGGGCGGAAACTTCTCTAAATTCGTAATAGCCCTCAGAAACATTGGAGACGGTGATGGTTCCATTGGCGTCCGTCTCTTTTGTCTCAATGATCTGGCCATCCCGCAGGACGATGAAAATACATCCGGCCAGGGGGTTGCCGCTCTCGTCCACCTTCTTCAGCTCGATTTTGACCTTGGAGCTGTTCTCAAAGATGAGGCTGACGTCGGTTTTTCCGTCCCAGACGAAGGTCTGCTTCACCTTGGACGTGTCGGAGCTGAGAATGTAGCCCTCCGGAGGAGTGATTTCTTCGGCGGTGTAGCTTCCTTTCGGCAGCTTGGAAAAATCCAGGTCCTCCTTAGAGATGTAGCCGCCCTCGCCGGTGGTATAGGTGCCGGTGAAGGAACCGCCATCGTCCAGCTTGACGCTGGTGATCTTGATGACCGCGCCGGGGATGCCTACGGTGGGGTTGTCTGCGTCCACTTTGCGGATGGTGCCCTCGCCGGTGATTTCTTCCTCGTTGTAAAAGACAATGGTGCTGTCCGCAGAACCGTTAGGCATAATCGTAACAATCTGGGAATCCGTGAGCATTTTGTAGCCCTCCGGCACAGCCGTTTCCGTGATTTTGTATTGGCCTGCCATGAGGTTATCTGCTTCAGTGGTCAGTGTAAAAGTACCGTCTGCCCCGGTTTCCTTAGTGACGGAAAAATCGCCGGAGCCATCCGCGCTTTCAACTTTGAAGGTAACTCCAGGGATGGGTTTGTCGGTTCCGGCCTCCAACTTTTTTACGGTCAACTTGACAGGTTCTTCTTTCTTTGTATCTGGAATGGCAACCAGCAGGTGTTGCATGGGCGTTCCCTCCTGCCCGGTAAGCTTCCAGGTCTGGGATTTATCCCACTGATACTGCCAGAGATGATAGGTGGGGAAATATTCCGGGTGCTCCAGCATAATCCTGACGGCGGTGGCGATGTAATCATAGGCCGATGCCCCGGTAAGTCCACCGTCACGGCTGTCGATGATTGTGTAAATGTCCACCTTGCTCCAATCCTTGATCCACGGGCTGGAGTTCCACACAGCATCAAACATCTTGAATGCGGCCAGCATCTCTTTAGCGGCCTGCTGAATGAAGCCCTCTTTGTCGGCACTGTAGTCGATTAGGACGCCGTGTTCATTGCACCACGTCAGCGCCTGGGCCACAACGAACCATACATCGGACCACATCGCCCCCCAGGTTTCCATTGCGGCGGCTTTGCCAGCTTCTGTAAACTCGCCGTAGGTATAGCCGTAAATGTAGGTGAGAATCATCTTCAGCGACGGATGGGTGATTTCCTTTTGGAAATTCCACCGCTGGCCGTTGGCCCTGCCGCCCAGGGTGCCCACCTGATAGGCGCACAGGGCGCGGGCGGTGCCATACCCTGGCACGTTCATCTGCACATCAAATACATAGGGGATGCCATGGGAATTTACGGTGGAGTTCGCTGCTTTGTATCGTACGGGACTGCCACCGTTAAACATATAGTTGCAGCTTTTTTGGGTGATGGTGCTGGGCGCGGTGGACAACCCTGCGGCAAAAGCTGACAGAGGCAGCAGGCCCACGACACAGACCAGCGCTAAAAGCAAGGCTATTGCGCGTTTGAATAGATTATTTTTCAATTTTACCTCCTATTAAAATGGTGCAGGGCCGGATCGCTTTCACGATTCGGCCCTGCCGGTGTAGTGTATCGATTTTACTGCGGATATCGTGTATAGCTGGCATATCCAGGCTGTTCCTCCAGCCACCATTTGAAGTATTGCCCGCCCCAGCGGGCTTTGTTGTTAATACCGCTTTCGGTGACTTTTATATATTCGTCTGTCTTATCCAGCACCACAATCACATGTCCTCCGTAAGCGTTGTCATACTCAATTAAATCACCGGGACGAAGCTGCTCCCAGCGGGGATTTTCAATTCTCCGCCATGGCAGGTCACCGAAAACGGCATCGGAACAGAGTGTCGCCCAGCCCGCGCAGTTTGTGGGAGCCATGCCGTAGGGGCCGTTGCTGTAGGAGCGGAAGAATGCTCCGTAGAGGGTTCCGGTAGGATATTCGGTCCGAAGTTCCGCGAGCGCCGCTTTCACACTCTCCTCTGTGATACCGGTGGATGGGGCAGGTGTGGGCACCTCCTCCTGGTAGTGGGCGTTCGGGTCAATGCGGACGCTGTTGGTGGCGGCGTCGTAGGCCACGCCGAAGTCAACCGCCTTGCCGATGTCCCGCAGCTTCACAAAATTGTTCCCGTGGATGAAGTACGCCTCCATCTCCACCTTCTGCCCGTCTACATAGATGGCCTGGCTGCTGGGCTTGGCCTGGAGGTAATCCACCGCCTGGGCGGCAGGGCCGCACAGGGCAAGGCCCGTGAGAATACCGATCCCCATAAATACCGCTTCTCTTTTTCTGCTCATCATGCTGCCTCCTTCATTGATTGTGGTTTCTTTGCGTGACAACACAATACCAGAATTTAGCAGGAAAGTCGAGAGAAATCGAAGCAGTTTTGTGGAGAAAATCAGGGAGCAGAACGAAGCATATTACACAGTTCAGCCGTCCACGCCCACGGCGGTGACACACCAGCGGTATGCGGGCTGGTTTTCCACGCACGTATACAGCGTGATCATGTTGGTGCTGGAGGGTTCAAGCCCGCTGACGTCGTTGACGGATACCTTTGTCACCCTGTTGACGGCATAGGTGCGGGTGCCCAGCACAGTGGTGAACATAATGGCGTCGCCAGACTTCAGCGTGTGGATTTTGCCAAAGTCATTGCGCACACCACGATTGTGGCCAGCGATACAAATATTGCCTAACCAGATGCTGGTGCCGGTGAAGTGGCCCGCGCCCTTCAGCAGGGGGGCGCTGCCGGTGCCCTCATACACGCCCACGGTCAGGCCGATAGAGGGAATCTTGAGGGTGCCCAGACTGCCGTTGCCGTAGTACATGGAGCTGGTGACCTCGGTAAAGCCCGGCGAGGCGGTCAGACCGCCTCCGTTCCCCATGCTGGGCGGGGCTTCCGTGACCGCCCCCACCGAGGTGCTGGGAACGGAGCCGCCAGAGGGGGCCGTGATGGACACCACGTTCCCACCCACAGCGTTCCCTGCGGCGGGCGTCTGGGAGGGAACCAGGTTGGGGGTGAGGAACTCCCCGGTGTTCAGCACATAGCTGGTGGGGGTGCCGAAGCCGGGGGCGATCAGGGCGGCGCTCTTGGAACGGTCCTCATTTTTCATGGCTCCGCCGTCAGCGGTGACCACCGGCTCGAAGGAGGTGGACTTGCCGTATGCCGGATTGCCGGGGGCGCTGATGTCATAGGACAGCGCATTGGCCGGAAGCGCCATGGCGCACACGGCGCACAGGCAAAGGGCGGTTGTGAACAGGGTTTTCAGTTTCTTCATTCGCATCATTTGTCCTTTCTGTTACGGTGTGTACGGCGTCATTCGCCGCCGTCCGTCTCATCGCCGTCATCCCCTTCGCGGCGCTTCCTGATAAACAGGGCCATGCCGATGCCAGCGCCAATCGCCGCGACCGCGCCCAGCGGTATCAGCACATAGGACCAGCGGAACTGGATGGCAGGTACCGAGGGCCCTTGCACATTGGGAGAGGGTTCCGGCTCGGGCTCAGGCTCAGGCTCAGGCTCGGGGGAGAGGGAGGGTTCCGGCTCAATGGGAGCCAGCGGCGAGCCCTCAAAGATGGCCACATAGCGCACCTTGTTCAAAGCGATCCGGCTGACGGAGCCGCTGTAGTCAGCGGTCACAGTGTAGCCTTTCACGTAGCTGCTGGTGGCGCTGCCGGTGTAGGTCACCACAGCGGTGTACCGGTCTGCCACAGCATAGCCGTCCACATCCGTGGCGCTGTCCGTCCGCCAGTCAATGGAGGCCAGCTCCAGCGTCCGCCCGTTGTCGGTGATCTCCTTGGGGATGTAGGATGTGTCCTGGCTGGACAAATTGGGGTAGGTCCGGGTGGCGGACACCGCCTTGGTGGTGCTTCCGTAACCGGCCACCTCCACCTTGACAGTATCCAGCCTTAGCTCCAGGGTGCCGGACAGTCCGTCCTCAGTGGTAAACTCCCGCTGGGCGGGGAGCAGGGAGAGCACGGCTTCCATGTCCTTGGACTTGCTGTTCAGGGTGACCGTCTCGGTGTGGAAGCGCTGCTCCTGCTCGGGGGCCTCCTGCTTGAGCAGGTCGGTGAGGGTGTAATGGAAGCCCTCCTGCTCGAAATCGGAGCGGGGAATGCCCGCAGGATCGTCCTCGGGGCCCAGCTCGTACACCTTGCGGATCTGTGCGCCGTCCTCGCTCCGGGTGACGGAGACAGGATAGCAGGGGGAGGGCGGCGCAGCCGCCAGGGCAGAGGGGGCCAGCGCGGCGGAAAGGGCCAGCGCCAGCAGACAGGGGATGAACTTACGTTTCATTTCAGGGGCCTCCTTTTTTGACTTTTATTTTGGATAAGCCGCTCTTGCGAGAGCTTCACCAACAGATGAAATTCCCAGGGGGAAACCTGGAGGGATTTATAATTGCCCCGGCTGTCCATTCCGCAGGCGCTGATGTGGACCACCAGCGGGTAATGCGCGGAACTGGCGTCCATGTACCGGCGCTTGAATTCAGCGGGGGACAGCCTGCCCACCCCGGCCACATACACCCATTGGGCGGCGGTATAGAAGTTACCTGGCTCGTCGGGCCACAGGTACCTTCCCCGCAAGGCGCGGGGGAGCTTGTCCTGCTCCGGGGCAGGGATGATGCATTGCCGGTACAGGCAGTAGCGGGGATGCAGCCGAGAGGCCAGCCCCTGGGCCGTTTCTATGATTTGAGGCTCAGACTTCCACAGCGGAAATTCCAGGAAGCGCAGCACCATCACGTCCTCACCTTCCCTGTCGCTGGGGAACAGGGGGAGGCACTGTACCAGGTCGATGGCGTCATCGCCGCGCTGGATGCCCAGGGCCTTAAGGCCGCTGGAGGACAGGGATCTGTACGCCAGCATCGCATCCGCCAGCTGGGAAAAGTGGGAGATATCCAGCCTGCCCAGCCGCATATCGTCTATCACATAGAATTGGAGCATTGCCCTCACCTCATTTCCATGCCGCCTGGGGCGAGGCCGTCCATCTGCTCCTGCTGGGGGGGGCCGCAGTTCGACCAGCCGCTCCGCCGCCCAGTCCGGCAGATACTGCTCATCCAGCACACCCATAAAGTCCGTTCGGTTCCAACAGGCCTGTGTGCCATCCTTCAAACGGGCTGCAAAAACGTGCTCCCCTTTGGCAGCGGTGGAGGAGCAGCCCGATCCACGATGCCCGTACCACAGCTGGTTTTGAGGGCTCCAGCACTCATCCTTCAGCTTGTCCGAACGGAGGATCAGCACCTTCTTGGTGAAATCCTGACCAGGCCCAACGCAGTGTTCCGGGCCGAACATCCCCAGCGCCAGGTACTCAACGTAGGTTTGCTGGACGAATTGGGCCAGCAGGGTCCTGTCCGCCTTAACTCTGAACCTGTGGTTGTCTTTATCAGGTGGGACAAAGACGGATCGTGCCCAGCGCAGGCTGTCCGGTTCAAAGCCCAGTCCGCCCGTGGCGGTGAGGGTGTTGGCCAGAACATACTGCACCCGAAGGAAGCCCCAATTCTTCAGGGCAGTCCTGGCGGTATCCGGATCCAGCTGGCCCTGCCGTGCGTGGGCATCGATGAGACCGCTGATATTTCTGGCGCAGGAGACATTGGCCTGGCGGCTCACTATCCACCTGTCCAGTTCGCCCTCCTGCAGGGCCCCCTGTCTGGAAAAGCGGTAAAGTTCAGTCATGCCAGACCTCCACCTCGTCCATAATCAGCTCATCCAGCCTGCCGGGGCACACCCCGGCGATGGACAGCAGCGTTCGGACGCTTTCCGGCACATCGGTGATGTCGTGCCTGTAGTCCGCGGCGATCACCAGCCCCTCGCCCTCGTCGGGGAGAAGCTCCACCTTCACATCCGGCGGGATCCCCATCTGCTTCCGGGCGGAGTCAGACACGATGACATCCGGCTCGATCTTTTCCGCGCAGGGGCACACGCCCGGCTCACCGGGGGCCCCATAGGGACACTCGCCGTCCTCCAGCCGCTCCTCACAGGAGCCGCAGGCGCCCATAAAAGCGTTGAGGAGTTCCGAAATGACGCCGTTCAGCATGGCGATGGTGTTGACCGCTTCCAGGGCGGTCATGCTCTCGGGCACTGTCACCAGAGTGTTTTCGCCGATATGGATGGAAAGAGGGTCGCCAGGTAAGAAACCGCCCAGCTTCAGCGCCTGGGCGGGGATGATGATATCCTTCTGATTTTTCATGATGTGGTTCCTCCTGTTTTTTGATTTGGTTCGTGGATGAGCCGGTACCTGCCCTCGCCGCCGCCCTCTGAGGGCTGGAACAGGCTGAGCTGCCTGCCCCGGCCAGCGCCCAGGATGCGGGGGTCGTAGTTTGTCATGACCACCTCCTCGTACTCGCTCCCGGCGGTCTGGGACATACTGTTGGGCCGGGTGGTGTGGAAGATGTAAAAATCCTGGTACAGCTCGCAAATAAAGGGGCAGTAATTGTAGGACACCATCACCAGCCCCCTGCATTTAACCAGCGCATCGTGGAGCCGGATGTGGTCCTCGCCGGGGAACGCTACCTCGTAACACTCGGCGTTGAAGTAGGGCGGGTCGCAGTAGAAGAAGGTGTCCTCCCGGTCGTACTGGGCAATAAGCTCCTCGAAGTCCTTGTTCTCGATCACCACGTCCTTCAGCCTGCGGGAGCACTCCCAGATCAAATGGAAGAAGCGGCGGATATCGCAGGGACGGCCTGCAAAGGATTTGGCGCTTCCGCTGAAGCTGTACCGCACCAGCTTGAAGTAGTCCGCCGCCCGGCGCAGGTCGCCCGACGGGGCGCGTTCCAGCATCAGGCGGCGGATCGCCTCCTCCTGGGGCGGCTCCAGATAGACCTGTGTCAGCTCCAGCTCCTCCGCCAGGTATTCATCTGTAAACTCCTGGCGAGAAAAGAACCTGTGAAGTACATTGAAATCGTCCCGCGCGTTCAGGGGAAGGAAGCCCAGCTCCTGGAGCAGGGCCATGGGGCGCTCCTTCACACAGCGGAACAGGTTGGTGAGATTGCTGTTGAAATCGTTGTAGACCTCCACACAGCCCCGGCGCAGGGGGCGGTTCAGGGTAACGGTGCCGCTGCCGCCGAATACGTCCACAAACCGGGCGTACCGGGCGGGGGCCAGCCCGTTGATGAGCCACAGCAGTTTGCCCTTGCCGCCCACCCAGGGGATGAAGCTTTTCAGCGGCTGTCACCCCCAGATCCATCGCTGTTCTCGCCTCCGCTGTCCATGGGGCCGTAAGACTCCATGGCTTTCGCCAGCCCACTGATGGACTTGAGCAGGGTGCGCACCATCTTCTCCAGCCAGCGGATGGTGGCGTGGAGCTCCCCGGCGTTCTGGGCGTAAAAATAGCCGCCCGGTCCGCCCGCGATGGGCATCCCCTTGCACCGCATCCGGTGGACCATGCTGGTGAGCTGGTCCTTGCTGAGGTTCAGCGACCGCTGGAGCTGGGCGCGGGTGCGGATGTTCTTTCGTCCGGCGCAGTTGGCCTTGAGATAGGCCAGAAGCTGTTCTTCTTTCATGATATCCTCCTTTTTCGGGGACCGTTTTCCCGAAAAAGGGGCACATAGACGCAAAAAGAGGGGCCGCTGTCCCCATCGGGAAAACGGCCCCTTGTAGTGTTATTGCATCGTCATCCCAGGCTCCTCCTGGGGCTGGACGGGGGTGCTGAATTGATAGGAGAACTCTTGATTGTTACGGCGGATGTAGCCGCTGCCGTCTGAGGTGGGCGTGTAGCCCTCCTGCTCCAGCAGGTGGGCTTTGTAGACCTCCGGGTCGAAGCTGCTGGTGTAAATCATCCCATAGGACACGCCTGCGTCCCACAGGAGGTCATCGGCTGATGATTCCAGATCATCACGCTGAACCCAGTCATAGCATCTCAGGTTCTGGGAAATATCCAGGGCAAACCGTAAGTCTTGGCAGTGCTCCAATTCCAGTGCGGCGGTATACCGTTCCATAAAGGTTTGCGTATCCTGGTCGTGCTCATCCAAAACATAACCCAGCTCCTGACCATCGTAGAGCAGATCTGCCACATTATCATACTGCTCCAGCAGGTCCCCGGCTTCGGGCAGGATGCACCTGGCATCCAGCAGGGTGCAGTCGCCCCAACGCTGGACACACAGCTCCCGCAGGGCCAGCGCCTCCTCTATGGAACTCTCGCTGCCGTACCGCTCCCTACACGGCAGACGCAGCCACACACCTTCGGGCACAGTTGGGGAGGCCAGTTTTACCTTGATGCTCCAATTATTATCGTCTGGCAGGTCCCCACCGAGCGTGTAGAACTGCTCGGGCAGATAAGACGGGTACCGCACATAGCATCTCCCGATGAACATCCCCGGGTATGCTTCATGATATCGCAGTCCCACCTCCTCCAAGTCAAGGAAGGATAAGGCGTTTATCGGAATCTTGGTTTCGTTGAGCAGGTAGTGTCTGCCCAGCGCCTCATAGCTGTCCACATCCGGGTACACCCTATATTCGTCAAGAAACTGAAGCCGGTGGATCACATGCATAGCATTCTCGGGCGGGTCGTCCTGGGCTGTGGCGGTGAGGATAATGCTCTCCCGCATACTCAGTGTCTCCAGCCGCATCCTGATCCAGCTTTGTTCCCGCTCCGCGCCGGGGAGCTGGGTCAGGTAGTCAAAATCGTTCAATTTCACATCATCTGCCAGGGATAAGGCACGGCACACTTCGTTACAGCCGTCGGCCTCGGTGATGGCTTTAAACTTGGCCAGCGTACCGGCTTTCTCCATCTCAGACAGGTATCGGGCCAGCAGGTCCACGTGTTCCATCCCGCCAGTAATACCGATAAGGGTTGGGGCGGCGCAGTCCACGCAGCGCACCAGCTCTGTTCCCATGGGTTCGTTCGCCGGGAGGGGGAACTTGACCTCACAGCCGCTTGCGGTCCGCGCCAGAATGGTGTAGTCCGGTTTCTCCTGCGCAAGGTTCAGGGTCCGGTACACCTGCCTCAACTCCTCCCGCCGCTGAACATAGCCGCCGCAGGTGAATACGC
Source organism: Oscillospiraceae bacterium (assembly GCA_910575695.1). Taxonomy (GTDB): domain Bacteria; phylum Bacillota; class Clostridia; order Oscillospirales; family Oscillospiraceae; genus Enterenecus. The sequence continues at coordinate 14,272 of CAJTGJ010000011.1, forward strand.
CGCCCTCAGTTTCCCGGAACTGCCTGCCGAGCTTCTCGAAGTCCAGCAGCTCAAATGCCGCGTCAGATAGATTCTCGGCTTCGGGGATAAAACCGTTTTCTGCGTAGAACCGGCCCAGCTGGGCGTCGGTGACCACCCCTTCCACGAGATGGCAGCAGTCCGTACTGTATGCCATGTCAATCAGCCGGGACAGAGGGATGGACTGCCCCAAAGGCCCCGGCTCCATCGCTGCCAGCCCTTCAATGACTGCGAATTCCTGGTCCTTTAGCAGCGCAAGCCGTTGGGCCAAGGCGTTCAACTCAGCCAGGGAGCCGTCCTCCTGATCCAGGTACTGATAGATGTGCCATGCGTCACACGATTTGAGGAGCTCCCACTTGGGCGTCTCGCCGAACTCCAGCCGCAGCTTTTTCAGCGCGTCCAGCATGGCATAGGGCCCGGCGGGGAGGGCCAGCTGGGTGTAGCTGTATGCCGAAGCTAACTCTACCTCAAATACCTTACGCAAAGTCCATCCCTCCCATCTGGGGCAGGGCAGCCGCCTGTTCATAGGTCTTGGGGTCAGCGGCGGGGGAATCCCAGCTGTGCAGACAACCGCCCATCATTGCCTGCTCCTGGGCCTTACTGATGCCGCGTTCCCTGTTGTAAAGATCCGCCAGATGACGGTTCACCCCCGGCTGTTCACTGCTTTCCTCGGACCGCTGATACCCGGAACCTTTGATGATATAAACCAGGGAGCCGTCCTCCGGCAGGACGGTGAAGCACATATCCGGCAGGCGCTCAGAGAAGCGGGGATCAAAGCGGTCCTGCTCCGGCATGATGCTCCAGCTCTTACTCTGCCAGAGATGGGCGTAGATCTCCAGCCCGCCGTCCACTCTGATCTCACGCTGCTCGAAGCTCTCCCCAATACCGTCACTGGCCTGTCCGCCAATCTCGTCAGTGAGGATCTGGAGCTCCAACGGCGTCAGTTCTCCCCGCACCTTGCACTCTGCCACGCCCCAGAGTCGGCCCTCCCGTACCTCGGCGTTGAAGAAGCAGGACTGCACCTTCTGGTCGATGCTGTCCGGCCCGTCAAAGTAGGCCATCAGGCCCCGCTCTGCCTCCTCCGGGCCTTCATTTTCCAGCCAGCGTCGTTCGCTCTGCAGGGCGTTGATGATCTGCGGGGCGTACTCTGCGGCCTCTCGGGGATCCATTGTGATGTCCTGCTCCCTACCGTCCTCCTCGTCATAATAAGTCGCCGTCATGGGCATATAGAGCTTGAGGGTCTGGAGAGGAGGCGGCGAGACGGTGAAGGAATCCTGGCCCATCACCAGGCCAAGGCCGCGCCCATCGTCCCAGGCCACGTGGAACGTCCCGCTGTCATCGATGCATCGAAGTGAGCCCATAGAACCCGGCTTGATGGGGCACGGGTCGTCCGATCCCATCTCCCGCAGCTTGATCCGGCTGCCCACGGGATACTGCTCCCGCAGGAATTCCAGCCATTCCTTTTGGATACTCATAATTTCACCACTTTCTTTTCTGGATTTTGTGCCGAAATTTCCTCCGGCTGGGTGTGAAAAAGCCCCGTTTCATCGGATGAAACGGGGCACGGCGGCGTTTGCGCCGGAACATATTCACCTGCCGGTCCCTGCTTGCTTTGCCCATTTCCTCACCTCCTCGTCAGTATTAACGTCAACCATACCACACCCCGCCGCCGAAAGCCATTTGGGAATTGCAACAGATATTTCCGTCACTATTTGGCTCTGTTTTTACAGCGTGTACCGGAGTAATGCTCCCAGGCACAGGAGCGGTGGACGGACTTGACATTGACCCATCGGGCAAAGGCTTTTTGCTCTGCCGAGGGTTCGCCGCCGTCGTAGTCCCGGTAGGGTTGGGCAAATACCTCAAAGCCCATTTTTTCCAGTGCCAGCACCCGGCTGTGGGCATCCGCCACATCCTGGACCAGCACATAACACCAGAGCCGGGACGGCGCGACACCCGCCTCCCGCAGATATGCGGCGGCCTGCCTGATTACCGGGAGCATGGCGCTGGTATCGCAGGACAGGCGCACGAACCGGATCCACCGCATCCGCGCCAGCAGAGATGCAGTTTCCGGCGTGACCAATCGGGCGTCCAGCCCCTGGTTGAAGTCCACCCACACATCCTCCCGGCCCATGCGGCGGATCTGCTCCAGCCCATGCTCACAGGCCAGCACGTTATTGTCCATGAGCACCAGTTCCCGGCTGTCCGGGCGCTTGAGCTGGTCCCAATCCGCTGCTGGACGGATGGCCCCCTCTTTACGGGGAACGATACACCAGGGGCACGTCCTCACGCATCCCCGGGTCAGGAAGCCGACAGCCTGACGGTACCAGGGATAAATGCTGTAATCCGGGAACATGGCCTCCACCTCTGGAGGCAGGGCACCATAGTCTTTGTAGCCTGTGCCTCCCGTGATGATCTCATCCGCGTCGATCACAGTGTCGTGGTCCGGCGTGAAGGTGAACACTTTGGAGAGATACACGCGGTCGTAATGGGTAAAGCCGTTCCACCACTCCACAGTATCGCCCTGGGATTTGTGCCATGCGGACAGCCGCATCAGGGCCAAATTGGGGAAGTGGCGCCCATCGACATCCACAAGGCCGATCTTCACCGCGCCGCCCGGCCCCGCTCCATGATCCGGGCCATCTCAGTGCGGATACACACATTTTGCTCCGCGCTCCAGCAGACGAAGCCGTGGTTGGGGTAGGGGCACCCCGCGCACCGCTCAACGGGGCCGGTGAGGACAGACGGCGGCTCACAGGCCACAGTGTTCAGGCATTCCGGTTCATAAAATTGAACCATGCGGTTTTTCTTGTACCTCACCCTCACGGCGCCATCTCCATCCCTGGCCCGCTGTCTGCCTGCTGTTCTGCCGCTTCCAGCTCTTTCTGGTTGGACAGATCGATGCGCTCCTGCAAATCATCCACGGTGGCGGCGATCTGTTCCATCGCCGATTTCAGTGTTTCCTCCCGCTCCCTGGTCATGGGATATCCGCTGTCCAGCGTCTCATGGATGCAGCGGTACAGCTCGGTGAGCTGCTCATCTGTAAACTGGCGGCTCTCCTGTACCAGCCCGGCACGGCAAGCAAAGTCCAGCTTGGCGGCTTCGTAGCCGTTGTGGTAATAGTGGCCGTGGGCCACGCCGGTGCCATCTCTGTCGCGCTGCCAGGTAACGAACTTGTATCCGCAATTACGCTCCAGCTCCTGTCCGGGGGCCCCGATGGGGGCTTCGGCGGGGGCTTCTTCGCAGTCCATCGGGCCGTAAGACTCCATGGCCTTTGCCAGCCCGCTGATGGACTTGAGCAGGGTGCGCACCATTTTCTCCAGCCAGCGGATGGTGGCGTGGAGCTCCCCGGCGTTCTGGGCGTAGAAGTACCCGCCCGGCCCGCCTGCGATGGGGAGGCCCTTGCACCGCATCCGGTGGACCAAGTTGGTGAGTTGATCCTTGCTGAGGTTCAGCGCCCGCTGGAGCTGGGCGCGGCTCCGGATGTTCCTGCGTCCGGCGCAGTTGGCCTTAAGGTAGGCCAGCAACTGTTCTTCCTTCATGACGTCATCCTTTTTTGGGGGGCGTTTTCCCGGAGAAGGGGCACAAAAGCGCAAAAAAGAAGGGGCCGCTGTCCCCATCGGGAAAACGGCCCTTGTGTGGTGTTATTGCATCGTCATCCCGGACTGCTCCGGGGCAGCGCTGTAGTAGACTTCACGGAATTCTTCATCGTTCCTTTTGATGTAGGCTTTCCCGTCTGGGGTGGGCATATAGCCCTTCTCCTCCAGCAGGTGGGCTTTGTAGCCAGCCAGGTCGATTTCGGAGAAGCGGATGAGTTCCTCGGACACGCCTGCATCCAGCAGGGACTTTTCGGCGGAAGCCTCCTGCCCGCCACAGGGTATCCAGTCATAGCAGTGCAGATTCCGGGAGATATTCAGGGCAAACCGCAGGTTATTGCAGTGTTCCAAGCTCAGCGCGGCGGCATACCGTTCCATAAAGTCGGGCGAACCCTGGCCGTGATCTCTCAGGACGCAGCTCAGTGCGTGACCTTCATGGATCAAATCATAAAGGTCATCGTACTGCGTCAACAAATTCCCGGCTTCGGGCAGAGTGCATTGGGCGTCCAGCAGGGTGCATTCATCCCAGCACTGGGCGCGCAGTTCCTGGAGGGCCATGGTCTCATCCAGCGAATTTTCATGCATGACCCCCTCCTCCCAAAGCCCCGGCAGGCGCAGCCACACCCCTTCCGGCACAGCGGAGGAGGCGATTTTAAGCTTGACGCCCCAGCCGCTGTCCTCCGGCAGGGGCGAGCCCTGCCCCTGATAGACGGGCTGGGGGGCGTCTTTTGGGTATTGCACAAAGTAATTCCCAATGAACAGGCCGGGGTGCTGGGCTTCATATTTCTTCCCAATGGCCTGTAAATCAATGAAGGGAACAGCGTTGCAGGGCATCGGGGTTTCACACATCAGATACCGTCTGCCCAGCTCCTTGTAACTGCCCACGTCCAGATATATCGTGTATTCATCCAGCGACTGGAGGCAGTTGATAGCCTGGGCCATGTCCTCGGGCGGCTCCCTTTGGGCTGCGGCGGCTAAGGCGATCCCCTCTCGGACGCTCAGCGTTTCCAGCCGCTCCTGCAGCCAGCGCCGCTCCTGTTCCTCGCCGGGGAGGTCGAGCAGATAGTCAAAATCATTCAAGTTCACATCGCCTTTCTTTGTGGGCGTTTTCCCGAAAAAGGGCGCAAAAAAAGAAGGACCGATACCCTTGTCGGGAAAACGGCCCTTTGTAGTATTATTGCCTCGCCATCCCAGGCTCCTCCTGGGGCTGGGCGGGGGTGCTGTAGATATAGTGGAATTCTTCGTTGTTCCTTCTGATGTAGGCCCCCTCGCCTGGGGTGAGCGTATAGCCCTGCTCCTCCAGCAGATGGGCTTTGTAGGCAGCCAGGTCGATGCCGCTGGCGCGGATCAGCTCCTCCGATACGCCAGCGTCCAGCAGGAGCCCCTCAGCGGAAGTCTCCAGATCAGCGCATTGAACCCAGTCGTAGCATTGCAGGTTCTTGGAGATGTCCAGGGCAAGCCGCAGGTTCCGGCAGTGCTCCAATTCCAGCGCGGCGGCATACCGCGCCATAAAGGTTGGCTAACCCTGGCCGCGCTCAGCCAGGACGTAACCCAGTTCCTGACCGTCATAGAGCAGATCCGCCAAATCGTCATACTGCTCCATAAGGTTTCCCGCTTCGGGCAGGATGCATTGGGCGTCCAGCAGGACACACTCGCTCCAATGCTGAACGTGAAGGGCCCGAAGTGTCAGCGACTCGCCTGGAAATATATCATCATTCCAATTCGGCAGATCCGGCAGGCGCAGCCACACTCCCTCCGGCACAGCGGGGGAGGCGATCTTCAGCTTAACGCTCCAGTCATTATCCTCCGGCAGGGGCGAACCCTGGCCATGGTAGACGGGCTGGGGGGCACTTTGCGGATACTCCACATAGCAGTCCCCTACGAACAGGCCGGGATGCTTGTCCTCATAGTGCGTTCCCATCTGCGTCAAATCAACGAATGGCAGGGCATTTCCCGGCATCTTGGTTTCATTGAGCAGATAGGCCATGCCCAGCGCCTCGTAGCTGCCCGCGTCCAGGCGGACCGTGTATTCATCCAGCGCCTGGAGCTGGTTGATGGCCTGTGCCATATCCTCGGGCGGATCTTTCAGGGCTGCGGCGGCTAAGACGATTCCCTCTCGGACGCTCAGCGTTTCCAGCCGCTCTTTCAGCCAGCGCCGCTCCTGCTCCTCGCCGGGGAGGTCGAGCAGATAGTCAAAATCGTTCAATTTCACATCAACTCCATTCCGGTTTGCTGATCCTGGGTTCGCTCTTGGTCCATGGCTGCGTCCTCCGGTTCCAGCAGGTTCGGGGAGAAGCTGTATTGGTTCAGCCCATCTGCCAGAGCCAGCGCCCAGCGGATATCGTCACAGCCGGTGGCCTCCAGCAGGGCTTTGTACTTGGGCATTTCACCGTCCACGGTCAGGTAAGTCAGCCGGTGTGCCAGCATATCCAGTGTGGCCATGGCGCCGCTGAGGCCGGTGAGGGCGGGGGCGGCACAGTCCACGCATAACACCGGCTCATCCCCCAGGGGCTCGCCCAACGGGACGGGGAGCTTGACCTCACAGCCGCTGGCGGTTGCCACCAGGATAGCGTAATCAGGTTTCTGCGGAACAAGGTTCAAGGTATCGCACACCTGCCGCAGTTCATCGTGCTTCTGCACATAGCCGCCGCTGGTGAGCACCCCGCCCTCGTTCTGGCGGAACTCCCGCCCAATCTTTGCGAAGTCCAGCTGCTCAAACGCTTCGTCCGAAAGGTCATCCGCTTCTGGGACAAAACCGTTTTCCGCGCAGAACCGGCCCAGCGTGTAATCATTGGTGGCTTCCTCCACGAGATGGCAGCAGTCTGTGCTGTAGGCCATGTCGATCAACTGGGGCATAGGGATGGGCTGTAACACTTTTTCGCACCCCATCGCTGCCAGCCCTTCCACGATGGCAAGCTGTCCTTCATCCAACAGAGCCAGCTGTTGGCACAAGGCGTTCAGCTCAAACAGGGAGCCGCTCTCATGGTCCAGGTACGGGGTTATCCCGTTGGCAGTGTTTATGCGAAGGATCTCCCATCGGGGGGCTTCGCCATCCTCCAGCCGCAGCTTTTCCAGCGCGTCCAGCATGGCGTAGGGTGCGGCGGGGAGGGTCAGCTGGGTGCAGCCGTTCTCAGAAGCCAGCTCCACCTCAAATACTTTATGCAAGGTTCATCCCTCCCATCTGGGGGTGATCTGCGGCTTGTTCATAGGTTTTGGGGTCTGCGCCGGGACAGTCCCAGCCAAACACAGAACCGACCTCCATAGCCCGCTGCTGCACTTTGGTAACACCCAACTCCTGGTTGTGATAGTCTGCCAGCTCCTGATTCCGGGTGCGGTCCCCGGTGTTCCAGTCTGAGGGGTAGTAACCACTCTCGCCTCGCTTGATGCAGATGAGATCGCCGGTGGTGGGGAGGACGGAAAAGCACATTTCCGGCAGGCTCTCGACAAGCTTGGGCCCGAACCGCTCCTGTTCCGTTTGGATGCTCCAGTCCTTGTTCCAGTTCCATAAATGGACGTACAATTCCTTGTCACCGCCGATATCGATGCTATGCTGCTCGAACCCCTCGCCCCAGCCGTCCGATGCCTGCCCGGTGACGTAATCTTTCAGCACCGCCAGCTCCTCGGCATTGAGTTCGCCCTGCACCCGGCAGTCCGCCACGCCCCAGAGCCTGCCGTCCCGCTCCTCCAGCTCAAATACCACCGAGCGCACCTTGTCGTCCACAGCGTCATTTTCGTGGTACCAGTGCATGATGCCCCGTTCCGCCTCCTCGGGCATCCGCTCCCGCTTCAGCGCCGCCGCGATCTGATCCTCGTATTGCCGGAGCTCGCCGCCATCCAGCGGCACCCCTTCCTCGTCCATGTCCCCATACTCATCCGGCTCAAACAGGTCGGCGGTCAGCGGCATATAGAGCTTGAGGGTCTGAAGGGGCGGCGGGGAGACGGTGAAGGAGTCCTGACCGATGATCAGGCCGAGGCCGCGCCCATCGTCCCAGGCCACATGGAAGGTTCCCTGATCATCGATGCATTGGAGTGTGCCCATGGAGCCCGGCTTGATGGGACATGGGTCATCCGCCCCCATCTCACGGAGCTTGATCCGGCTGCCCACGGGGTACTGCTCCCGCAGGAACTCCAGCCATTCCTTTTGGATACTCATAGTTTCACCACTTTCTTTTCTGGGTTTTGTGCCGGAACTCCCTCCGGCTGGGCATGGAAAAGCCCCGTTTCATTGGCTGAAACGGGGCACGGCGGCGTTTGCACCTGAACATATTCGCTTGCGGTTTTTGATCTTTTCTGCCCATGGACTCACCTCCCCATTGGTATCAGCGGCAACATTACCACAACACGCCGCGAAAAGCTGCCCGGCATAACCAACAGAATTCTACTGCTCCCGCTTCATGATCCGGGCCACCTCGGTTCGGACGCATACGTCCTCGCCCATGCTCCAGCAGACAAAGCCGTGGCCGGGGTAGGGACAGCCCGCGCAGCGCTCGAAGGGACCGGTCAGGGCGGGGGGCGGCTTACGGGTAACGGTGGTCAGGCACTCGGGATCGTAAAACTGAACCATGCGGTTCTTTTTATATCTCACTCTCACGGCGCCATCTCCATCCCTGGTCCCGGCCCGCTGTCTGCCTGCTGTTCTGCCGCTTCCAGCTCCCGTTGGTTGGACAGGTTCACCCGTTCCTCCAGATTGTCCACACTGTGCTCGATCTGGTCTGCCGCCGCCGTCAGGATCTTCTCCCGCTCCCTGGTAATGGGATAGCCGCTGTCCAGGGTTTCCGCAATGCAGCGGTACAGCTCGGTGAGCTGTTCATCGGTAAATTGGCGGCTCTCCTGTACCAGCCCGGAGCGGCAGGCGAAGTCCTGCTTGGCGGCTCCGTAGTAGTGCCCGCCGTCGAAATAATCGCCGGATTCCACGGCGGTGCGGTCCGGGCTGCGCCGCCAGGTGACGAACTTGTATCCCCAGTCGCCCTCCAACTCCTGGCCTGCCAGCACCACGCCGTTGAAATCCGCCAGCAGCCGGAACCCCTCGTGGAGCCCCTCCGCCACCAGCGGCGGGGCGGTCGCCATAGCTTCGGTGTACTCATAGACCTCACGGCTCAGCCTGAACGTGAGGTCATAGACGCTGTCCGCCTCCGGGCCGCGCTCCACCCCGGCGTTGAAGGCAACGGTGCCGCGGGGCATGACCAGCACAGCCGCCTGACCATCTGCCAGTACCGGCAGGCAATCCTTCTCCACTGGCCCGGTGGAAATGCCCTCCCGCTTCAGGCGGCGGGCTAATTCAGGAAAAAATTGATCGTTCATTTTGAGATTCACATCCTTATTTTAATGTATAGGGGCAGCCCATGCCGTCCAGTGCAGGGCTGTTGTCCGGCTTTGCCGTCAGCTGATCCCCTCCATCGTGAAGCCGGCGCCCTGTTCCTGCGTCTGATTCTCCAGCGTCTGCCGGAGCTGCTCCACGGCCCCGGCCACCACCGGGTCGGCCTTGAAGCTGTCCAGCTTCCGCCAGTCCTCCGGCAGCCATTCCCGGCCATCCATCCGGATCGCCAGGTCCACTGCAGCGATGCCGTCTTTGGTAACGCCCAGCCGCTTGTCAACGCAGTCCAGACCGGCGTACAGTTGGACGGCGTCCTCCAGCGGCAGCTCATGGTCCGCCCGCAGCTCGGGCGTGTTGAGGTGCTCGATGACATACCAGCTGTACGAGTGGGGCATGGCGGGGTCGGCGGCGTCCCGGAGCTGCTGGCGCCCTTTCTCTGTCAATCCGAACATCTGCTTCTGCGCTGATTTATCAAAACACGTCAGGTAGGCTTGATAATCCCCCCGCACCGGGTTGCAGCGCAGGCAGTAGCGGTACTGCTCCGTTTCCACCACATAGCCGTAGTTCTGGGCACAGGAGCCGCCCGCGATCTCGCCGCCGTGGAGATGGCACCAGCGGAGCATGGTGGACAGGTCTTTCAGCACGTCCCGGCGCAGCTGGTCCACCACCTGGCCCAGCTCCCCCTTGAATTCCGGGGTGTTCAGCCCCTCGGGGCCCCACGGCCACCAGGTGTGCCGGAACTCCCCGCCGTCATGACCGAAGTCGATGCGGACGTGGCCCACCGTCCCCAGCACTTCATCCTCCGCCGGGTCAAGGGCAAAGAATAACCCCGCCTCATCGGGGGAGGCGGGGCGCATCTCAAATTTGATGGGGTTGTCGGGGAGGTCCAGCCCGTATTCCTCGCAGAAGCCCTCCAGATCCAAGGTTTCTCCGTGGAGGAAATAGTCCCCCTTGCCGATTCGCCGGACTTTGGTGGCGGGCCGCTTCAGCGGCTTGGGGGAGAGGACGGTGCCGCTGTGGTCGAAGCTGGTGTAGTCCACCAGCTCAGCGTGGGCGCCGGGGTCACGATCCGTGCCGCGCATATCATAGCAGAACCACCCATCCGGCACCGTCTCACGGGGGATCAGCCAGTTGGTTGTCAGCACAGGCTTCCCGAACAGCTGGGCGTGCTGCATTTCGTCTCTGAAAATATTGACTGACATGGTTTTCTCCTATTCTTATTGTGATTTGTAATGTTTCAGCACATCGTCTGGCCCTGCTCCGTCTGCTCGGGCCAGGGGGCGCTGAGGCGTTTGACCGGGCCATAGGAGCTTTCCCGGACGCCGTCCAGCTCCATTTCGGAGCGGCCCAGCGCGTCAAAATCAGTGAAGCCGTCCAACAGTTCCAAAATTTCATCGCCCGCCCCGGCGTAACGCAGGGCTTCCATGCCATACTCCCTCTCGCTGCCGGACACCAGCTCGTAATCGTCACAATCCATTGCAATGGTGCCAGCATCGCGGAAGGAACGGGGCTCCTCCACCTCCAGCGCCGCACCGAATACCCTCAGCTCCTGACCTGTCATCGCTTGGACGCACTCTGCCAGGGTGTTGGCGTCCTCCAGCGTGATGCCGTCCATGGGGAGCAGGTGCGACCAGGTGTAGTCGATCTTCACATCGCTGATTGCGGCGCTGTCCAAGCTGTCCAGCCCCAGCACAATTTTTACCTGTTCCAGCTTGTCCTCCGAGGCGGGCAGGTTCAGACGGCAGGCGCCAGTGGGGGAAACCAAGGTAAGCGCAAACTTGGATGGCTCCTCCACAGCCTGTTCCTGGATTGCTTCCTGAACCGCTTCCCGGCGTTTCACATAGCCGCTGGGGGTGTATGCCCCGCCATGGTTGGCGTAGTATTCCGCGCCGATCCCGGCGTAATCCAGGTAGGGACGCACGGCTGCGGGGAAATCCACCCCCGCCTGCCCATGCTCCACCAGCCAGCCGCCCAGCTCTTTGTCGCAGGTCACGCCCTCGATGAACTCGTATTGGCTCAGGCTGGCGGCAATGGCCAGGACATCATCCAGACCGTTGACGCTTTCCGCACGAAGTGCTCCAGCAAAGACTTTCAGCGATGTGACGGGCATGGAGTCCACCAGCTCCGCCAGACTGTTCAGCTTCTGGATGCCAGCTTCACTGAAAAGGTCATCACGCTTGACGTAACCTGTAAGGACTTCCGCGGAGCCCTCGCCTCTTATCATGTGCGCCGGGGCATAACCGCCGAATTCCTCCAGCCCGAGCATGGCGTATCTGACCTTGTCCGCGTCAGCGGGAAAGCTGATATGCTCCACATCCGTACTGAAACTGCTTTTGGACACATGAAGTATCATTATGCCATCCCTCCCATCTCCTGGCCCTGTTCCGCGTGATCGTCCCGCATCAGCTCCTCCAGCGTCAGGCTGCCGTGGTAAGCCACATAGCCCAGCTCGGTGAGCGCACTGTCCGCCGCTGCGCTGTCCTGCTTGGGCATAAAGTCGAATTGATCCAGATTTTCCGCCAGCTGGCGCACCTCACTGGCGGACTCCGCCCCGGTCATCAGAACCACCGCCTCCAGCTTTTCCATCTCTGCCATATCCATGGGTCTGATGGCCCGGCACATTCGGTTCAAATCCAGGATGGCATCGTCAGGACGCTCTACCACCGCAAACACTTTGGGCGGCAGGGTGCTATCTTCAATGTCATACGTCGCATCGTTGTTGGTGATCCCAATGCGGCGCAGCGTCCTGCTGATCCACTGTTCCGGTGCGGGCAGATACAACCAGGCCGTTTCCATGGGACCGCCGATTTCGGGCTGGATCGGGACGCCGAGGGTGAGCAGGGGATCTCCATGCAGGTACTGCGGGAATGAACCCCCGGCATAGACCTGTTCCAGCTTCATGCCGTTGTCATACACCACACCGTAGGGTGTGACCGCCCCGGCGTTGTTCAAAATCAGGTCAAGAGCCGCGTTCCGACCTTCCAGTCCGTCATACTCCTCTGCGGTCATCATACCGCCGTTGAGGTGCATACAATGCTCCTTCCCGATTTTCTCCAAGTCTGAGAAATCGGTGATCACCGTGACTTGCTGGCAGCAGAACGTCAGATTGATAAGGTCTCTCACGTCCGCCAAGCCCAGCTTGCAGGCCATGGCTTGGAACTGGACACCCTCACCCTCACAGAAGCCCTCCAACCGCTTGGCCAGGTAGTCCAGCTCGTCCACGTTGACGTTCTGGGTTGTCAGCCGGTTGAGGATGGGGTACTGGCTGTCCAGCCTGTCCACCCGGCAGTCCTGGCCGGTGGGGGAGCCGATATCCATGTCCTCCAGCAGACCGATGGTGCGGTCATACTCGCTGTCCGGGATGGGGAAGGGGATGACGGCCTGACCGTATTCCGGATGGGCCTTATTGCTGACGGCTGCTTTGAACATCATGCCAAAACACTTCCTTTCACGATTGTGCGCCGGGATAACCGGAACAGGGTGGAGAGGGGACAAAAAAGCCCCACTTCAGCAGAAGTGGGGTGCGGCGTATGCCCGATGTGCAGGCGGGCAGGTATGTCCATCTTTTGCGTCTGGCTGCTGCGGCTGTAGGTACACATCATGATTCGGAGTCCTCCATGTTCTGAATATCGCCGTCATCCTCGTCCATGCATTCAATCATCATCCTGACGCCCAGCCGGAAGCCCAGGATGAAGTTTTCCTGTGCTGTGATGCTGTCGACATTGTGCTGGATGCTGACCAGCTCGGCGAGAAGGGCCTGGTCTGCTTCGCCCAGCCGATCTATGAGCTGCTGTTCGTACCGGGAGAGCTTCTCTGCCGCCCGCCGCAGGTCTGAGCTTGCGGCCATCTGCTGTTCGCAGGGGCGAATGCTGCCAGAGTAGAAGTCTTTCAGGGTTTTTCGCATCGCATTTGCCTCCTTTCGGTGACACAACATACCACACTGCCTCAAAAATAGCGATGGGCTTGTGTCGAGCGATTCGTCTGTTGCCATTTACGATGCCTTTTGCTTGAAAAAGGGGACGGATCCCCTCTGAACTGATTTAGCTCTGAATCCCGTCCGGACCGCTTTCCTCGATCCACTTGTCGAAGTCCAGGACATCCGCCATCAGCAGTGCCAGCTGGTGGATGGTTTTGCGCTCACCGGCATCGTCCAGCCGTACCGCTGTCTCAAACAGGCCCCAGACCAGTTCGGCGGCCATCCCGCTGTCGCAGGGCTCCAGCAGCCTGTCCTCGGGCAGGGCGGCCTCGCTGGCCGTTTCTGTCATCTGCTTCTGCCGCTGGATCAGGACGGTGCTGGCCTCCAGATCCTCCTGGGGCAGCCCCCAGGCTTTGGCGATCAGGGCCGCTCCGGCCTCCGGGAGCGGCCCTGATGTTGTCCGGTCCGCCCAGGGCCAGCAGGCTGACCGTTTCAGTGGTGATCTGCAGGAGCAGCTTCTCCGGCGTGGGGTGGCGTTCGTATTTCGTCATTTTGATTGTCCTCCTCATAATTTTGGTGGTGCTGCCAGCTGCAACCATATCAATTTCTGTCTGGAAAAGCTATCACCATATCCACCAAGAATAGGCGCCGGAAACCCGGCGATACCAACAATGGCTGGACGTCCCGGCCCAAGGCGCTGTGCCGCCGCTTTGAGCCAGGCATCCTCCCGCCGGAACAGCTTGTCGATATCGGCGAAGGCTGCGGCGGGGGAGCTGGTGCCCATACCCTCCAGCGGGCCAATGGTGCGGTCATGCGCACTGTCTGGAATGGGGGGCTGGCACTGGCGGGAACAAATGGCCAAAAAAAACGCCGTTCCTTCGACCACGGAGGTCAATGGAACGGCGCGGAAACTGTGTGGAAATATTTTGGATGGGGCGGCATGGGCAGCGCTGCTGCGTGGGTTCGAGACCCGCCAGTTTGGGAAAATAGCAAAAATAAGCGGCCCCCGGATTTTTACGTCCGAGGGCCGTCAAGACGTTGAAATCACTGGCTTTGAGGGCTATATAGTGATTTCGTTGTCCATAGCTGGCGCAGTGGGAGGGATTCGAACCCTCGGACGGCTTTTGACCGTCACACGATTTCCAGTCGTGCTCGTTATGACCTCTTCGATACCACTGCATATCTGAACAAGGAGCTCAACGAATTATATTATAACCAGTTTGCCCCATATTGTCAAGATAAAATTTGAAGATTTTCAAGATTGTCAAGATCCCCCAAGGCCATCACTTCTGGACAAATACGCTCCACTTATGTTAATATAGGGAAAACGACGAGGCGGTAACAGCCATATGCAAAAAATTATGATAATCGAGGATGACCCAGCCATTCGGGAAGAGTTGGCGCTGCTCCTGGAAAACGAGGGATATACAGCTCTGGTAATTAAGAGGTTTACAGATATACCCGCGCAAGCAGCGCAGGAACACCCAAACCTTATCCTTTTGGATATTGGACTTCCGGGTAAAGATGGTTTCTCTCTGTGTGCCGCATTGCGGAAGGTTGTTCCTGCGCCAGTAATTTTTGTTACCAGCCGGGATGCTGGTGCGGACGAGGTACGGGCGCTGAGCCTGGGCGGGGACGACTACATCACCAAGCCATACAGTGTTCCCGTTCTGCTGGCCCGGATCAAGGCGGTTCTGCGCCGGAGCGGCGGCGGACCGGAACAGGCTGATTTGCTGGAGGCCGGCGAACTGCGGTTAAGCCTGACAAAAGGGGTTGTGTCGTCCAGCGGAAAAGCCGTGGAACTCAGCCGGAATGAACTGCAGATTTTGGCTTGCCTGATGGTTCATACCGGGCAGATTGTTTCTCGGGCCGATCTGATTGACGCCCTGTGGGACAACCAGATTTACATTGATGACAACACCCTCAGCGTGAATATGACCCGGCTGCGGGGAAAGCTGGCGGAGATCGGCCTGCCGGACGCCATCAAGACCCGGCGCGGAATGGGGTATCAGCTATGACCCTTCGGGAATTTTTGTCGGACCGGCTGAGGCGTATCGCACTCCAGGTGCTTTGCGCTGGACTGGCAGCGCTGTTTCTTTTCGCCACGGGAACACAGCCAGGAGTTCTGGCGATTTTGCTGATTGTGTTTCTGCTGGCTTTTCTGACGGTGAATATGTTTGATTTCTTTCAGCAGCGCGCCCGCCTCCTGGAATGGAAATCTATTCTGGATGGTCTGGACCGTAAATACCTGTTTACGGAGTGTGTTCCGCCGCCAAAAGGGCTTTTTGAGCGGCGGCTCTTTGACCTGGCCCGCCTGGCTGGCCGCGATATGACTGGTGCCGTATCTGACGCGCAGGCATCCCAAAGGGAGTACCGGGAATATGTGGAACGCTGGGTGCATGAGATCAAAGCCCCCATCACCGCCGCCCGGCTCATTTGTCGGGAGTTGGACGGGGACACCCGCCGGAAGCTCACAGCGGAACTCAGTCAGATCGAAGCTCATGTAGAGCGGGCATTGTTCTACGCCCGTGCGGAGAACCCGGAGCAAGACTGCCTGTTCCGGCAGATAGAGCTTGAAAAAATCGCAGCTCAGGCCATTGAGAACCACCGTTCCCTGCTGATCCAAAACGGTATTCGGGTAGAGATGGAAAATATGAACTGCGCCGTCTATACCGATGAAAAATGGGCGGTCTTTATTCTGGGCCAGCTGCTCCAAAACGCCGCCCATTACCGGGGAGAAGCCCCGGTCATCACAATCTCAGCCCGACCTCTCGGAAAACAGGTGCAGCTTACCGTCTCAGACAATGGCATTGGTATCCCCGCCCATGAACTGCCCCGTGTGTTTGACAGAGGCTTTACCGGCAGCAACGGACGCAGCCGGGGCGGTTCCACTGGTATGGGCCTGTATCTGTGCAGAAAACTGTCTGGTTTCCTGGAGCTTGGGCTGGAGATTGTCTCTGAGGAAGGAAAGCGAACCACCGTTACCCTCACCTTTCCCGCAAAGCAAAACCTTACAAAACTGTAAGACAGTTCAATATGACTTCGATACAACAGCCTTCGCTTCTGGTGTACCATAGAGCCGCAAGCAAAGGAGGCAATCTGCCATGTTACAAGTACAAAATATCGAAAAATATTATGGAAGCAAAAACAACGTCACCAAGGCGCTGGACCGGGTGAGCTTTGACGTGGAGGCTGGGGAGTTCCTGGCCATCATGGGGGCATCCGGTTCAGGCAAGACCACCCTGCTCAACTGCATTTCCACCATTGACGCCATCAGCGCCGGGAAAATTCTCTTGGACGGGGTGAGCGTGGCCGACTTGTCCGAAACCGAACTGGCCAGGTTCCGCCGGGAGCGGCTGGGCTTTGTGTTTCAGGACTTCAATCTGCTGGATACCCTGACCATTGAGGAAAACATCGGTCTGGCCCTCTCTCTGAATCACCAGGACCCCGGAACGGTCCAGAGCCGGGTGCGGGAGGTGGCTGGAAAGCTGGGCATCACCGACATCCTGCCCAAGTTTCCCTATCAAGTGTCCGGGGGCCAGAAGCAGCGGGCCGCCTGCGCCCGGGCAATGGTTGCGGGACAATCCCTGCTCCTGGCGGACGAACCCACCGGGGCGCTGGACTCCAGGGCATCCAAGAATCTGCTGGAAATCATGACCACCATGAACCGGGACATGGGCGCTACCATTCTCATGGTTACTCACGACGCCTACAGCGCCAGCTATGCCGGACGGGTGCTGTTCCTGAAGGACGGGCGGGTGTTCAATGAGCTGCTCCGGGGAGAACGGGGACGGCCCGTATTCTACCACGAGATCCTGGACGTATTGGCCGCGCTGGGGGGTGATGTCAGTGACGTTATCTAAGCTGTCCCTGCGCAACGCCAAGCGGCAGGCCCAGGATTATCTGGTCTATTTTGCCACCGTGGTCATGGCCGCCGCCCTGCTCTACTCCTTCAACGCCCTGGTGTTTTCCCAGGAGATCAGCACCCTGTCCCAAGGCATGGCTATGCTGCCCATGATGATCGTGCTGGCCAGCATCGTGGTGGTATGTGTGTTCGGCTGGCTGGTGGCCTACTCCACCGGCTTCATGCTCCAGCGCCGCAGCCGGGAGCTGGGCACCTATATCCTCATCGGTTTGGAGAATAAACAGGTGGCCCGGCTGTTTTTCCTGGAGAATCTGGCGGTGGGGGGCTGCGCCCTGGCCATTGGCATCCTGCTGGGTGGGCTGCTGTACCAGGCTCTGCGGGCCATCGTACTGGCTCTGTTCGGCACGGTCTATCACTTTTCCTTTGGCTTCTCCCTCCCGGCCCTGGCTCTGACGGTTGTTTATTTTGCCCTCATCTACCTCCGGGCCCTGCGCAAAAGCCGGAAGCGCATCCGCAACATGAAGATCTATGACCTCATCTATTTCGACCGCCGGAACGAGGGCGCGGTGGTCAAGACCGGCCGGGGGCGGCGGGTGGCATTCGTCCTGTCCATCGTCCTGGGCGTGGTGGGCACGGCGATGCTCATGATACCCAACCTGGCCCTGGCCGTTGCCGGAGCGGGGTGCGTCATCGTTTCCCTGTTCGGATTCTTCCTCAGCTTTGCCTCCGGGGCGCCCGCCTTTTTCGACAAACGGCCCGCCCGGAAGTTCAAGGGGCAGAATCTGCTGGTGTTCCGCACCCTGACGGCCAAATTGGGCGCCATGGGGGTGCTGATGGCAACCATCTCTCTGATTTTCACTGCCACCCTGATCTCCGAGGGCACGGGGCTGGTGTTCCGGGGGCTGTTCGAAGGCCGGGCGGCGGAGAGCGCCTGCTTTGACCTCTACGTTGCCTTTGAAGGGGAAAACAAAAACCCAGAGCCTTACCTGAATTACATTGCGGAGCAGATTCCTGTGGAGCGATCGCTTTTGTATCAGGTCTACCTCACCGACAGCCCCACTGTGCGGGACTATGTCGAATCCCAGACCGTCTATTATTACTACAACTACGATCAGGACCCCGTTCTTCGCTGGAGCGACTACGCTGCTCTGCGTTCCATCGCGGGCTATCCGGCGGTGGAGCCGGAGCCGGGACGGTACCTTATCCACTGCATGGCCTATCTAGAGGAACCCCTGCGGAACTACGGCCAACCGGTCACTCTGGGTGGCATCACATTATCTCCAGGGAGCGTCTACACAGAGCATCTTTATCAAAGCTATGGCGTGGCAAATGGGCGGGGGTATATTCTGGTCGTTCCAGACGAAGCGGCAGACGGACTTCCTGTCCATCATTTGGCTTATGCCGCAAAGACGGTCCAGCCAGTGCCGGTGGCGCAGTATGACGCGCTGACGGGTGAATCAGGCGGACAGGACGATCTGCTGGGGTACGGTTTTGTCTCTACAAAGGCCAACGAGGAGGAAGGAGCGGCCGCTCAGACCGCCCTGTGCGTCTTCCCCCTGTACTACCTGGCCCTGGCCTTGACCATGACCGCCGCCACGATCCTCACCATCCAGCAGCTCAGCGAAACAGAGCGGTACAAGCGGCAGTTCCAGCTCCTGCAAAAGCTGGGCATGGACCGGCGGGAGATGGCAAAGGCTCTGGGGCGCCAGTTCACGATCTACTACGTTCTGCCCGCCGTTCCTCCTATACTGATTGGCGTACCCTTTATCCTTCATCTGGCCAGTGTGCCTGAGCCGGGGGTGATGGTGGGAATGAACAGTCCTTTGTCCATTGTGACGGTCTCGCTGGGGATTTTCTTCCTGATTTATGCGATCTATATTTTGCTGGCCTATACCAGCTTGAAGCGGAATGTCCTGCCCCAAAGGCGCTGAGTTCAGGTAGCGGCAAACAAAAAATATACCATTCTCTGCGGACGGCTCAGTCAGGAGGATAACCGGGCAGGGGACTCGAATTCCATCGTCAACCAAGAGAAAACTCAAGGGAAAAGGGCAGGCGGGCAAACCTCAAAAGCCTTGCAAACACTGGATTTCCGGGGGATAGAGGCCCTGCTGGTTGACAAACTGCGATTTATGAGGAGGGCAGAATATGATCGAAACTGAGCGCCTCAAGTTAAGGAAATATACAATGGACGATTTTGACGCACTTTTTAACAAAAAGTATTGTAGGCATGGATTTGCAAAAGAGGCAGCTCAGGCTGTGCGGGACTGGGTATTTCAAAACACGCAGTATGATACGATTTATTCTCACATGAAATATGCCAACATTGGCTCTTATTCCACGGCTATTGCAATTGGCATGAGAAAGATAAAGGAATATCCTGATCCAAAAGATACTATTTCATATGTCTATGCGATTACACGATTGGAATGGGAAGCGTTGAAAAGATGAATTTCTGTTTTTGGGCGGATATTCTTCTGGTGCTCTCCGGCCTGTTGGCTGGGGCGGTGCGTGTGCTTGTGGGGCTGACCCTCGTTCACCGGCTGCTGTCCGTAAAGAGACCAGACCGAAAAAGCATCGCGGCGGGGCTGGCCGGGGCGCTGGCCCTCACGGTTTCGCTGTCCCTGCTCCATGCGCCGGATTTCTACCGGATGGCTCTGGAGGCGGTTCTGATTGCCGCCTGCGCCTACCGGCTGCAAGGGGCCGAGCTGAGAATGGGCCTGTTTGTCGGCATCTTTTATGAGATCGGCGTCTCCTTCTGGTCGTTTCTCCTGCCGGCATGGATGGGCGTGCTGTTCCGCTCCCAGGACTTTCTGAGCGCCAGAACGCTGGCCGGACAGTCCGCCCTCTGGCTGCTCCACGGGCTGCTGGCCGTTTTGGCGGTCTGGCTCTCCAGAGGCTGGGAGATTAACCGCAAATCTGCGTTCCGGGCCGTCTCCGCGCTTACGCTGGCGGGATTTCTCGGGGTTATCACGCTGTCGGAGCAGACAATCCTGTCTATTCCCGACGACACCCTCTATATGTGGACCATTCTGGCGGTGGTGCTGATGATGTCGGTGCTGGTGTTCAATATCAACCGGCAGTATGAGGTGGAAAAGGAGCTGGCAAAGCTGAAATCGGAGCAGGCCGAGCTGCTGGAGCGGGACTATACCGCTGTCAACCGGGCCTACCAGGTCAACGCCAGGCTGTTCCACGACTTCCACAACCACATCGGCGTACTGCGGCAGTTTCTCACCCATGAGAAGTACAGGGAGGCCGTCCGCTACCTGGACGAGCTGCAGGCCCCGGTGCGGGACCTCACCGCCAACCTCTGGACAGGGGACGAGACGGCGGACTACCTGATCAACAGCAAGGCGGCTGCGGCGGAGGCCGATGGTATCCGGTTCCAGGCCCAGGTGGAGTTCCCCCGCCGCACCAACATCCGCAGCGTGGATCTGTGCGCGATCTTGGGGAACCTGCTGGACAACGCTATCGAGGCCGCCAGGCAGGTGCCGGACCCATCGGGGCGGACGGTGGCCCTCACCATCCGCCGTATCCACCAGATGCTGGTCATCAAGGTGGAGAACAGCTTCGCCGCCTCCCCTGTCCAGGAGAACGGCGAATTGAAAACCACCAAGACCGAGGGCGGTCTCCACGGCTGGGGCCTGAAAAGCGCCCAGACCGCCGCAGAAAAGTACGACGGTATGGTGCAGGCCGGTGTCTCCGGGGAGGTTTTCCGGGCGGTGGCTACACTGTCCTATCAAGGAATGGAGGATATTCATGAGTAAATACGACGCTTTGTGGGCCTATGTGCAAAAGGATGGAAGCCCGACCCTCAAATTGACCTTTGCGCAGATCCAGGAGATCGCGGGCATCCCCATTGACCACTCTTTCCTGAAATACAAAAAGGAATTGATGGACTACGGGTATCAGGTCGGGAAAATCTCTATGAAGGAGCAGACGGTTATCTTTAAGAGGACACGAGTATGACAGGGCTGAAAAGAGGAACGGTCATGCTGGCGCCGCATCAAGAAGAATGGACGCAAAATGCGGAGAGGACGATTCAAGTATTAAATCGGCTTTTAGAACCTGTTGCAGTTGACATTCAGCATATCGGAAGCACCGCTATTCCCTCCATTCATGCAAAACCGATTATTGATCTTGTCGTAGGCGTTCGTAACCTGGACGATATAGCGCCTTATGTTGAATTGCTCAAACAGCATGATATTGTTTTTCGCAAAGAAGATGTTGCGGGACAGCTGCTGTTTGTGATGGGTGATTTTGAAAAGGACACCCGTACACACCACATCCATGTGGTCAGATGGAACGGAGCCGAATGGAACAACTATATCAATTTTCGGGATTATTTGAACCGCTTTCCTGATAAAGCAATAGAGTACGATGCCTGTAAGAAAAAGTTGGTGGCGCAATTTGCAGATGACCGAGGGAGCTATACCACAGGCAAGCAGGAACTGATAGGCCGCTTGCTGGAAGAGGCTCATGCGTGGAGGTCTGGGACATAGTGTTGCAGACGAAACTATGAAACGGAGGAATGATTGTGTTTGGAAAGAAAGAAAAAAGATTCAGCGTAAAAGAAGCGGAAAGCTACAGTGGAAGCGGAACCATCCGAATCATCGTTGATACAAAGACGGGCGTTAATTACATTATGACAGAAGGCGTTGGCGGTTCGTCTATCACACCCTTGCTTGACAGCAACGGGAAAGTGGTGATTGATAACTGACTTTTTTATCGAAGGGGGAGGCAAAATGAAAATCAGATTGGTAAGACCTACGGAACAATTAAAGGAACAGGCAATCAATTTCAGGCAAGAATTTTTTGACAACCACGAGATGGTAATTAATGGAAGCGAATTGCTTGATAAAACAGAACAGTACGAGAATTGGCTGAAGGCTGTGGCCGCTAATACAAGTATTGAAACGGTAAATGCCAACTGGGTGGTCACAGACACTTTTTTTGCTGTGGATGAAAAAGACCAGATTATTGGAATTATTGATTTGAGGCATACACTGAATGACTTTTTGAAGAATTTAGGGAATTGTGGTTACAGCGTTCGCCCTTCCGAGCGGAGGAAGGGATATGCAACAGAAATGCTCCGTCTGCTGCTGCCGATTGCGAAAGACGCAGGAATGAAAGAGTTGCATTTGTCTGTTGAACGGGACAATGAAGCCTCTATTAAAACCATCATGCGAAATGGCGGAAAATACGAACGGAGCTTTGAGTTTGAGGGTAAACAAGCGGATA
Organism: Oscillospiraceae bacterium; assembly: GCA_910575695.1. Lineage (GTDB taxonomy): Bacteria > Bacillota > Clostridia > Oscillospirales > Oscillospiraceae > Enterenecus. The sequence goes on from CAJTGJ010000011.1 coordinate 36,216, forward strand.
TATACAAGATTGTTTTATCTTCTAAGTGAGGAATACTAAGACAACTTCTAATTTGCAGAGGTGATCTCTACATGCAGTGTCCTTATTGCGGAAAAGCGATGGAGAAAGGCTTGATCCAAAGTCCTCAAGAAATTGCTTGGTTAAAAGGCGAAAAACGGCCTCTTTTGGGAAGAGCTGCGTTTCATGATGATTCAGTGGTATTGTCTAAGTTATCTACATGGAAGAGCTCGGCGGTTACCGCTTATTTGTGCCGAGAATGCAAAAAGGTTATCATTTACTATGCAGTGGAAATGTCTGACTTTAATGCCAGATAATCTCAACTCTTTTAAACTTACAACTTCCTGCTCACCGGAGGCGCTTATCTTCAGAAGGTAAGCGCCTCTTTTCGCGGTCAAAAACCTGCCGTTTGCGGACATTCCCGCACAGCGCCCGGTTTTCTGCTATGATGCAGACACATCAAAGGAAGCACTGCTTCAAGGAGGAAACTGTTATGCGTCATGTTACTATTCGTGGCATCCTGGCTCTGATCTGGCTGGCGGCGGCGGTGGTCAGCGGCCTGTCCGGCAATTTGGAGATGACAGGGCTCTATGTCTTGATGGGGGCGGCCTTCGGGTATTCCGCCTGGGCCTCCTGGAAAAAGGCAAAGAACGACAAAAGGGGGAACTGACCGTGGGCGAAAATATCCTGGAGCTGCAAAACCTCAGCGCCTGGTACAGCGAGGGGAAGAACGTGCTGTCCGGCTTTTCCCTCCAGCTGCGGCCCCATGAGGTGGTGGGGCTGATCGGCCTGAACGGGGCCGGGAAGACCACCTTTCTGAAAACCCTGTCCGGACTCCATGAGGGCTTCCGCTGTGACGGCATCCGCCTGAACGGCCAGCCGGTCGCTTTCCGGGACAAGGGCTTCAAGTTGAGCCGGTATACCGTCTTCGCCGAAGACAACTCCTTCCAGTATTTCACCTTCCGGGAGTACCTGTCCTATGCGGCGGCGGCGTACAAAATGAAATTGCCCGATGTGGCAGAACTGGTGCGGGGCTTTCACTTCGAGGACTACACCGACACCCTGCTGAAGGATCTGTCCACCGGCAACAAGAAAAAAGCGTTTCTGATCACCGCCTTTGCCCTGAAGCCGGAACTGCTCCTGCTGGACGAGCCGGTGAACGGGCTGGACTTCCAGAGCACAGAGTACTTGTACCAGTTGATCGCCGGATATAAGGAACACGGGACGGTCCTGTTCTCCTCCCACATTCTGGAGAGCATCACCCTGACCTCGGACCGGGTTCTGGTGCTGGAGGAGGGACAGATCCGGCGGACATTTGAGGGCGGCGAAATCAACGCCGCTAACATTCGGGAGGCCCTGCATGATGAAAATGAGCTTTGAAGTCACCGCCAAAAAGCTGTTTGGCGTGAACTATGAGCGGCTGATTCGGACGCTCTTTCTGGAGCTGGTGGTCTTCTGGGGCCTGCACATCGCCGGGTTCCAGATAGAGATCGCCTCGTTCATTCTGTACCTGATGACGGTTGCCTTCTCTGCCGGGGTCATGTGGCAGGCCCTCTCCTCTGGCGGCAACCGGGCCAACTTGGAAAATATGCTTATGCTCCCCTTTGAGGGCCGAACCCTGGTGTTTTCCTATGTAGCCGCCCTGGGGGCCTATACGCTGCTTACCAAAACTGCCGCACTGCTGGCGGTGGTCTGGGCAGTCTCCGAATGGAGCTGGGCGGAGATTTTAGGTAGTATCCTCTGTGCCCTGGCCGCTATTGTGATTGTGTCCTGTCTCTATCCCCTGCGCCTGGGTCGTACAGATGCCTACGCCTTTTATATCCAACCGGCCAGCCGCAGGCAGAGGGTCAAAGTTCACCGCCGTTACTCCATTTGGCGTTATCTGTTCCGCTATCTGATGGCCCACAAGAATTATCTGGTCAACACCGTGGCTATGTGGGGGGTGGCCTGTGTTCTGCCGGTGCTGCTGGGGCAGATGGAGGCCCGATTCGTCCTGCCCATCGGCTTTGCCATCCTCTCCCTGAACACCCCCATCTGCATCCTGCTGTCCTGCGACCCGGCCCTGGAGCGGGCGGTGCGGTTCCTGCCTGGACAGCAAAAGGCGTTCTGCGTCCCCTATTGCCTGTTCATCTTCGGATGCAATCTGGCGGCGGACATGGTTTTCCTGTGCAGCTGGCAGATCCAACTCGGCGGGATCGGCCCGCTCCATGCTTTGACGGCGGTGGCCTTTGCTCTGCTGAGTGCTTCCGGCTCCGTCCTGCTGGAGTGGTACTGTCCCATCCGTGGATGGAAAATCGAGAGCGACCTCTGGCACCATCCGAGGAAATACGTTGTACCGGCGGTCATGCTCCTGCTGGCCGGGCTGGTGAGTATGTTCTGAAACAATTTTCTGCCTGGGCGGATAGGATCGCTCAGGCAGAATTTTTTCAAAAAGACAGGCTGCTGTAACATTTCGCGGACATTTATCTGTTATACTGCCCTTATCACCAAAGGAGGACGGGATATGAAACGGATACTGCTTGTGGAGGACGACGCCCTTTTGAATAAGACATTAGCCTATAACCTGCGCTCCGACGGCTGGGATGTGACCCCTGCCCTGAATGCAAGGACCGCCGAAACTCTGCTGGCTGGGACAGAATACGATCTGGTACTGCTGGATATCAATCTGCCGGACGGGAACGGCTACGACCTGTGCAGACTTGTCAAGCCGGAACACCCGGATACAGTGGTAATCTTCCTCACCGCCAACGATCAGGAGAGCGACCAAATCCAGGGCTATGAAGCTGGGGCGGTGGACTACATCACCAAGCCCTTTTCCATCGGGGCCTTGCAGCGGAAGATCCGGGCCATGTTCGCCATGCTGGAGCACCACAGGCCGGCACGGGATATTTATGATGACGGCAGGCTGTTCCTGGATTTCTCGGAGCAGTCAGCCACTCTGAACGGAAAAACGCTTACCCTTTCCTCTATGGAGTACAAAATGCTGTACCTGTTCTGCAAAAATCCACGCCAGGTCCTGACCCGCCAGCGGCTGCTGGAGCGGCTGTGGGATGTGGACGAAAAATTTGTGGACGAACACACCCTGACCACCACCATCAGCCGTATCCGGGGCAAGATTGAGGCGGAGGGCGATACCTACATCAAGACCATTTACGGGATTGGGTATCAGTGGACAGGGGGCGAGCGGAAATGAGGCGTATGCCCGTCAAAACCATGTTTCTGCTGGTGGAGGCGGTTGCGGCTGCCTCCATGCTGGCCCTCTCCGTCCTCCTCTCCAACCTGACCGGCCAGAGGGGAGTGCTACTCACCGGTGTGCTGCTGACAATCTGCGCACTGGCCTGGCTGTTCCTGCTGACGCTGTTTTTCGCCAGGCGGCTGTCCCAGTTCACCAGCGACCTGTGCCAAACGATGGACAGCATGATCAGCGGCGGCGGGGAACCGGCCAGAGCCGAAGACCGTGAGACCATCTTCGCCCGCATCAGCTACCGCCTCTCCCGCCTGTACGGTATCCTTCAGGAAAACCGGCGCAAGGTGGACGAGGAGCGGCGGGAGCTGCAAACGCTGGTGTCGGACATCTCCCATCAGGTGAAAACGCCGGTGGCGAATCTGAAAATGGTGACGGATACCCTGCTGGCAAAGCCCGTTACCGAGCAGGAACGGCGGGACTTCTTGCAGGGTATCCGCAGCCAGACGGACAAGCTGGAATTTCTGGTGCAGTCCATGGGAAAAGCCTCCCGCCTGGAGTCCGGGGCGATCGTCCTGGAGAAGAAGGACGGTCCGCTGCTGGACACCCTGGCCCAGGCTATGAGCGGCATCGTCTACGGGGCGGAGCAAAAAGGCATCTCTGTGGAGGTACAGTGCCCGGATGATCTGCGGGTGTCCCACGACGGCAAGTGGACGGCGGAGGCCCTGTTCAATCTGCTGGACAACGCGGTAAAGTACACCCCGGCGGGCGGGAAAATCAGCGTGTCGGTGGAACAGTGGGAGATGTATGTCAAGCTGGATGTGGCCGACACCGGCAAGGGCATCCCGGAGAGCCGTCAGGCCGCGATCTTCCGGCGTTTTTACCGGGAAGAGGAGGTCCACGACGAGCCGGGGGTGGGGATCGGCCTGTATCTGGCCCGTGAAATCATTACCCGGCAGGGCGGCTATATCAAGGTGGCCTCGGAGGTTGGCCGGGGGTCTACCTTTTCGGTGTTCCTGCCCCGGCGATAAACTGTTCACAAAAAATTCATAATTAAAGCTCCAATTCGGACATTTCTGTGACATTTGGATTTTACCATAGCTCCAATACCTGAAAGGAGCGGATCAACCGTGAACGTATTACAGACTATCGACCTGAAAAAGCAGTATGGCAGCGAGCCCAACATCACCCGGGCCCTGGATGGGGTCAACCTCTCGGTGGAGCAGGGCGAGTTTGTGGCGGTGGTGGGCACATCCGGCAGCGGCAAGTCTACTTTGCTGAATATGATGGGCGGCCTGGACACCCCCACCTCCGGCAGCGTGATCGTCCGGGGGGACGAGCTGGCGAAAAAGAACGACGAGGAGCTGACCATCTTCCGCCGCCGGAACATCGGCTTCATCTTCCAGAACTACAACCTGGTTCCCATTCTCAATGTCTATGAGAACATCGTCTTGCCCGTAGAGCTGGACGGGGACACGGTGGACCAGAGGTTCATGGACGAGATCGTGAGGATGCTGGCACTGGAGGACAAGCTGCAAAATATGCCCAACAATCTCTCCGGCGGACAGCAGCAGCGGGTGGCGATTGCCCGTGCCCTGATTACCAAACCAGCCATCGTCCTGGCCGACGAACCCACCGGCAACCTGGACAGCAAGACCAGCGCCGACGTGCTGGGCCTGCTCAAGCGCACCAGCACGCAGTTCAACCAGACCATCGTGATGATCACCCACAACAACGAGATCGCACAGCTGGCCGACCGCATCGTGCGGATCGAGGACGGCAAGATCGTGAGCTAAGGGGGTGGCGGCGATGACTTGGCCGTTTGAAAACGACACCAGCGCGGTGGAGAAGAAATTGGCAAGCCGCAGCATCAAAGCCGACAAACGCCGGAGCGTGTTTGTCATCCTGACCATCGCCCTGGCCGTCTGCCTCATGGGAACTCTCTGCTTTCTCTATTCCGCCCAGCAGCTGAAAACTCTGGACGGTATCCTGGGGCAGTATCAGGCCGGGTGCGGCGGGCTGACCCGGGAGGAGGTTGCCCGGCTCACGGATACCGGAAAGCTTGAAAAATGGGGCTGTACCATCGAGGCGGGGACCGCCCGCCATGAGGACAGCGTTTTGCAGGTCAGCTATGTCAGCCCGGAGATGATCGACCTGATGGGCTACGGCAAGATCACCGGGGCCTATCCCCAGGGGGAAAACGAGCTGTGCGTGGAGCGCGCTTTTTTCCGTTATTTTGGCCTGTCGGAAGCGGTGGGCCAGACGGTAGCCCTGGACCTGGGAGACGGCGAAAAGTCTTATACCGTTACGGGCATTCTGGAGGCGGAGAACGACAGCCGTATTTTCACGGTCTGGATTCCGGAGGCCGCCGTGGAACCGGAAAGCCCCTACGAACTGCGGTTCCGCTTTGCCGGGAGCCAGGGTATGGAGCCGGCCCAGCTTCGGGCGGACATTGAGCAGTTCTTCGTGGAAATGGGCATCCCGGAGGATCGTACCTTTTACAGCTCCAGCTACTTTGGCATGGTGGACATCTACCTGGGCAGCGGGCTGGAGGTCTATGTGCTGGCGGTTTTGATTGCCATTATCTGCGCCATTGTGATTTACAACATCTTCTATATCTCTGTCATGGGAAAAATGCGGGAATATGGCCGCTTGAAGGTGCTTGGGACTACGCCGAAGCAGCTAAAGCGGGTGGTCCAGCGGGAGCGGCGCTTCCTGACCGCCATCGCCATTCCCCTTGGGCTGGTCTGTGCCGCCGTGATTGCCCTGATTGCCGTACCCGGCTACTGGCCCTGGGGAGACAATCTTCGTTCCGGGGCGCTTGTCGCGCTCCTGACCTATCTGACCGTGCGGATTGCCACCAGAAAACCCATGGCGATGGCGGGAAAGGTCTCCGCCATCGAGGCCGTTCGGACCACCGCGTATTCCCCGGAGCAGGGCCGGGGCGTTTCCAAACGGCTCCACCGTCCCCTGACCACGCCCCGTCTGGCCTGGATGAATTTCTCCCGAAACCGGAAAAAGGCGTTTGTCACCACCCTCTCCTTGGGCCTGACCGGGATTCTGCTACTGTGCGTTTCTGCCTACGCCAATTCGGTGGATGTCAAAGAAATGGCCCAGTCCCAGTTCGGAGACCGGAGCCAGTATCTGCTGCAATACGAGGACTTCGCGGGCCGGGAATTTGTGGAGATGCAGAGGGAGAACCCCCTGGGCCGGGCCCTGCGGGAGGAGCTGGCCGCTATCCCCGGTGTGGATTATGTCACGGCCTACAGCCTGACCTGCGTGGAGATCCCCGCCATCAGCGCCATTCCGGGCAACAGCGAGCATGAGCCGTTTGTTGTCAGGGGCATTTCCCAGGAGAATATGGCGGAGATGTATGGGGGCGGCGGGGTCCTGGATGGAGCGGCGGACTACCGGCAGCTGCTGGACGGAGACGGCATCCTGGTCTGCCCCGCCGGCGGTGCGCTGAAAGAGATTTACCGGACCAGCTATCAGGTTGGGGATACCGTGACCCTCTCCTGCTACAACGGACAGTCCAAGACCTATACCGTCATGGGCATCGTGCAGGATATTCAGATCGGCAGCTCGTCCCACTTCTTCATTCTGCCCGAGGAGGAGCTGTCCGTCCTTTACCCTGAGATTGCGGACTTCACCGGCTATGTCAATCTCCACACAGAGCGGGACAGCGATCAGCTGCGGCGGGCGGTGTTCGGCACCGTGTCCGACCAGCGGGTGGCGATCTTCGGCCTGGACGACCTGTCCGCCGAGCTGGAGCGCGGCCTGCGGGGAGAGCTGGCAAGGGACTACGGCATCCTGGTCTTTATCTTTGTATTTTCCCTGATTAACCTTGCCAACACCCTGATTACCAATCTGCTCACCCGCCAGCAGGAGTTCGGCGTGTTCCAGTCCGTGGGCATGAGTGACCGGCAGCTGTCCGATATGCTGTCCTTTGAGTGCCTGTACTATGTGGGGATCACGCTGCTGGCCACTCTGACCCTGGGGACAGCGTGCAGTCTGGCCGTGTGCAAAGCCTTCGACCGGATCGGTATGTTCGGGACCCTCACCTATCATTTTCCGGTGCTCCAGGTGCTGCTGTTCGCCGCCGCGCTGCTTCTGGTGCAGGGGGTATTCTCCGTCTGCGCGGTCCGCTATACCAGAAGGCTCTCTCTGGTGGAGCGGATCAAGGCGGTGGACTGAAGGAGGTTGTCAATATGACCTGGCCCTTTGAGAACGACACCGGCGCCATTGTGAAGAAGCTGGCAAAGCGGAGCCTCGCCAGCGAGAAGCGCCGGAACCTGATGGTGGTGATCGCCGTGGCCCTGGCGGCGTTTCTGATCTCTTTTTCGGCAATTCTGTCCGTTTCCGCGGCGCAGATCCAGCGCAACCAGGTGGCCGACACCTACGAGGCGGTCTTCACCGGCGTGGAGGCGGACCATGTGGCGGCGCTGAAAGCCCTGCCGGAGTTTGCGCGGGTGGGCGAATACTACCTGCTGGGGCAGGAGCACTCGGAGCGGGGCTACAACGCCTCCTATGTGTACTGCGACAGCGACATGATCTACATTGCCCGCAGCCAGATGGAGCTGGTAAAGGGAGAGCTCCCGAAGCAGGCGAACGAGGTCGCTGTCAGCGAATATTTTCTGTCCTCTTACGGTTCCAACGCCAAAATCGGTGAAACCGTTCGACTGGACACTGAGAGCTTTCATGGCAACTATACTGTGACCGGCATCCTGTCCAACGTGGGGGAAAAGGAAGCAAATGCCTGCGCCATTGCGGTTTCCAAGGCGGCCTTGACCCAGTGGGCCGGATTCGACCCTGCCGGGTATCGCGCCTATGTGCATTTTCAAAACGATGAACAGTTGAACCAGGAGGTTATGACCGCTTACTGCCGGGAGATTGCCGCCCGGTATGGCCTTCCCCATGTGGGCATGAACAGCAGCTACTTCGCCTATGCTTCCAAGTCCATTGACTTTGCCGCCGTCGGCGGCATCGCGGCCCTGGCGCTGATTGGCGGGTATGTGGTCATCCAGAGTATTTTCCGAATTTCTATCCAGGATAAGATCCAGAGCTATGGGCAGCTCCGCACCATCGGGGCGACGCCCAAACAGATCCGTCGCATCGTAAAAAGGGAGAGCCGCCGGTTGGGCGGCACTGGAATCCTGCTTGGTGTTTTGCTGGGCATCGGCGGTGGCCTGCTCCTGTTCCCCAAGGGTTTCCACGGGGCCTATTATGGGCTGGCTGTGCTCCTGACCGTTCTGATCTGCTGGTTCATGGTGACCATCTCCATCCACAGGCCGGTGAAAATCGCCGCCGGTATTTCGCCCCTGGAGGCGATACGCTTTTCCGCCGGACAGGAGCGGATACGCAGCCGGAAGAAATGCATCAGGCTCAATCCCGTATCTATGGGGCTGGCAAACTTCCGGCGGGACCGGAAAAAGGCGGTGAGCATCGCGGCCTCTCTCAGCCTGGGCGGCATCCTGCTTTTGATTGTGTCCTCCGTGGTTCTGACCCGCTCGCCGGAGCAGGCCGCAAGGCTGTTCTTCCCGGATGGGGACTATAAAATCTACCTGTCCTCGGAGCAGCCGGAGGAGGAGATCATGGCCGCAGGCAACCCGCTGAATGACGGGCTGCGGCAGGAAATTTTATCGGTAGACGGCGTGACGGATGTGCTGGTCGCCCGCCAGTCTCTGCACGCAAAATTCGGGACCACCGCCAGCTCTGGGGCCGGTATGTGCGATGCTCTGACGGACGCGAACCACCCGGATGTGGAGGCCGCGCTGGTATCCGGCGCTATGCCGACGGACGCCCACAGCATTCTTCTGAGTACAAGCTATCAGAAATACCACGGGGAGATGGATGTGGGGGCTGTCATGGAGCTGTCTCTGGGTCAGAAAACCGTGACCGTCACCATATCCGGCCTGCTGGATCCATTGAGGATGACAAATGGGCACGGTGCGCTTGCCCTGGATTCGGTGGCTCTGTTTGCGCCGGAGGAGCTGTTTCGGGAACTCCATCCCGAGATCGAGAACTTTGATTATTCCTGGAGCATTGTCAGTGACCCGAAAAAAGCGGAGCGTGTAGAAGCTGGCCTGCAAGAAATTCTGTCCGGTCACAGCAATCTCGGGCTGGATACCATTGGGGTCCACATCGAGTATGAGAAAATGCAGAGCGGCCTGATTTTCGGCGGACTGCGGGCGCTCTCCTGGCTGATCTTCCTCTTTGGTGTCGTCAATCTGATCAACACGACCCTCTCCAACCAGATGTCCCGGAAGCGAGAGAACAGCATCCTACGCTCTGTTGGCCTGACCGGAAAGCAGCTGTGCCGGATGAATATTTGCGAAGGACTCTGCTATGCGGCCTTTGCCGCTTTGGCTGTTCTGCTGATCGGACTTCCGATTGCGGTGGTGGTGTGCCGGGAGGTCAGCCGGCAATCCTTCGCCGGTGAGATCGTGCCCTATCAATTTCCGATACTGGAAATGGGCCTGTTTCTTCTGGTGCTGTTCGGTCTGGAATTTCTGCTTTCAGCCTGGACAGCCGGCAGGCAGAAAAAGCAATCCCTGGTTGAGCAGATGCGGGCGGTGGAATAGTGCTCCCGCAGAACATTTCATGACATCCAGGAAGCATTTCATTACAAGGGCCTTGAAACCGTACGCTCCGCCCGATAAACTATGAGCGTAAGAGTCCTGTTCTGTGTAAAAACTTCAAGGAGGAATGAGTTATGATGCCGATTTCTGGTGTAAAAACGGCTGCGGTCCAGCCTTTGACGGCGGCTGAAAAGACGGAGGGGGCGTCCAAGGTCCAGAAGCCCGAAGAGGAGGCCCAGGGCCGTCCGCTGAAGCCCATGATGGACGAATACATTCCGGAGGAACCCCGGGAGCCGTCCGGCCTCTACTGGATGGGCAGGGACGAGGACGGCCAGCCCAAAATCTATTTCGACGATCCGGAGCGGGCGGCGGACGCGCCTGAACAGCCGGAGGATGCCCCCGCAGCCGGGGAATCCGATCCGGCGGGCCAGGGCGCGAAGGGTCCGGCGGGGAAAAAGGATAAGGGCGAGACCTGGGAGTGCAATACCGATAAGGTAGACCGGGAGATCGAAAAACTGAAAAAGCAGCAGCAGGAGCTGGAGCAGCGGCTCAATTCCGAGACCGACGAGGCCAAGATCAAGGAGCTGGAGCGTCAGCTGGCCCAGGTGGAACAGGAGCTGAAGCAGAAGGACAACGATACCTACCGAAGACAGAACGCTACATACACACAGCTCTCTTAATTTCTGGAAAGCGGCGGTTTCCGCCGCTTTTCTCCATCCCGTAGGAAAATTTAAGAAATTCCATAGGAAAAACGCAGGAAAAAGAAAAACAATTTTGATATAATGTCAGTGAAATCTTGGCCTGGAGGCAAAGGGAAAATGACGAGCATGACAAATAAAGTAAAAATTATGTTATGGGTATGTGTAGTATATATTTTGTCATCTATTTGCTATATTCCCATGATGTTGCAGCAGCACAGAGTCTCTGTTCCCAATGGATTGCCACTGTTGAAATACTTATTTGTTTGTATTCCTGCCGCCAACGCTTTTTTGTTTCTGGCTTTTGAACACAGACTCAAAAAATACTTTGCAACAGCATTTTCCGGGAAGATAGCACTCAAACAGATCGGAACCTGGGCCATATTGATGTTTGCAGGATTATCTGTCTCATTTTGTTATTCCCTCGCCGCAAGGACAGATTTGCTTCAAAATACATATCCGTCCGTCACAGTGCTATTAGCAAGTTGTATGTATTTGTTTGTAACAGCGTTTGTTGAGGAACTGGCATGGCGGGGGTTCCTTCTTGAGCAGGTTTCTTTTCAGGGAGAAAACATTTGCAGTATCCTATTGGTTGGGATCATTTGGACAATATGGCATCTGCCTATGTGGATTATTAGAAATTCATTGGGAGCCGGTCAGATTATTCCTCTCTGCATTTGGACGCTCCTTGTTTCTGTTGTCCTTGGAATCGCTTATTATCAATGCAGGAATCTACTGTTTATTGCGATATTGCACACAACCTTCAACATCTGTTATTTAGCGCCAATAGCGTATAATATCGCCGCACTGGCACTGGTACTCATTGCCGTTGCACTGTTATGGCGTCAGAAGTGGAGGTCAGCAGCATGAGTACTCATATTTTAGTGGTAGACGATGAAAAGGAACTGGCCGATGTGCTGGAGCGCATGGCAAAGCGGCTTGCCTGTTTCCTGTTCGGGGCCTGCGGGGCATTTTGCGCCGCAGGCTTCGGAAGCCATGATTTACTTCTTGTGAAGTGCAGAGACTGTAAACAACGCTCTGCGCCGTCCTCCCGGAAGGGGGACAGCGCAGAGCGTTGATCGGCATTGAAGAGGCAGGTTTACGGCAGCAGGCCCTGGATCAGGATCACCAGCACCAGAATAGGCAGGATGAACTGGAAACAGGGCTTCAGCCAGCGGGGCATTTTCATCCCCGCGCCGGTATTGGCCTCGGCCAGGTACTTGTCATACCCCCAGCCCCATTTGGTGACGCAGAACAGCAGGTAAATCAGGGAGCCCAGGGGGAGGAGCAGGTTGCTCACCAAAAAGTCCTCGATGTCCAGCACCTGGCCCACCGCGCCGTTGGGCAGCGTGACCTCAAAATACCACAGGTTATACCCCAGCACACAGGGCAGGCTGGCAATCAGGATGAACACGCAGTTGAGCACGGCGGCCTTTTTCCGGCTCCAGCCGAAATTGTCGATGCAGTTGGCCTGCAAATTCTCAAACACGGCAATGACGGTGGAGAAGCTGGCAAAGCTCATGAACAGGAAGAACAGTGAACCCCACAGCCGCCCGCCCGCCATGTCCTGGAACACCTTGGGCAGGGTCATGAAGATGAGGGAGGGGCCGCTGTCCGGCTCCACCCCGAAGGAGAAGCAGGCGGGGAAGATGATGAGCCCCGCCATCAGCGCCACAAAGGTGTCCAGGGAGCAGATGCGCACCGCCTCGCTGGTGAGGGTGTGGTCCCGCTTCATATAGCTGCCGAACACCTCCATGGCGGCGATGCCCAGGCTGAGGGTAAAGAAGGCCTGGTTCATGGCGGCGGTGACCACATTGCCCAGACCCGCCTCCACGGCCCGGCCCAGGTCGGGGAGCAGATAGAACTTCACGCCCTCCAGCCCGCCGGGGAGGGTGAGGGAGTGGACGGCCAGCACCGCGATCAGCGCCAGCAGGCCCAGCATCATCACCTTGGTGATGCGCTCCAGGCCGCTCTGGAGCTTGAAGCTGCACACGAAGAACCCGGCCAGCACCGTGACAATCATCCAGCCCGCCATTTCGCCGGGGTTGGCCAGCATGGCGCTGAACACGCCGTCCACCGCCGAACCTTCCAGGCCATCGAACACCCCGGCGGCGAACTTGAAGAAGTAGCCCAGCATCCAGCCGGACACGGTGGTGTAGTACATCATCAGCAGACAGCACCCCGCCACGCAGAACCAGCCGTGGATATGCCATTTGCTCCCGGCGGGCTCCAGGGCCTTGTAGCCCAGCACGGCGCTTTTGCCGCTGGCCCGGCCCACCGCCAGCTCCATGGTGAGCACCGGCACCCCCATCAGCACCAGGAAAAGCAGGTAAAACAGCACAAACACGCCGCCGCCGTTCTGCCCGGTGACGTAGGGGAATTTCCACACGTTGCCGATGCCCACTGCGCACCCGGCGCTCACCAGCAGAAAGCCAAGGCGGGATTGAAACCGTTCCCGATTCATAAATATTTCCTCTCCCTTTGTAAGATATGTTCCCTTATCATACCCAGACAAGGCCTTTCTGTCAATAGCCTGTTTCCGCCAGCCCGTTTTCCGTCAGCTCCACCACCCGGGTACACACCTGCTCCAGGTACAGCCGGTCGTGGGACACGCTGATGACGGCGCCGGGGAAGTCCGCCAGCACACCCCGGATCACCGGGGCGGACAGGGGGGAGAAGTTCCGGGTGGGCTCGTCCAGCACCAGCACATTGGCCCCGTCCAGCACCATGGACAAAAACAGCAGCTTGGCCCGCTGCCCCCCGGACAGCTCCGCCGCCGGGTGCTCCATCTCCTCCGCCTTGTACTTCATACTGCCCAGCAGGGTGCGGGCCCGGGTGATGTCGTCCTTGTGCCCCGAGGGGGCCAGCAGCTCCACCGGAGTGCGCGTCCCCAATAACAGTTCGTTATAATTCTGGGGCATATACGCCGCCCGGATATCGGCGCGGGGGAGGAGCTCCCTTGCCGCCAGCTTCAGCAGGGTGGATTTCCCCACGCCGTTGGCCCCCACGATGCCCACCCGCTCCGGCCCGGTGACCCACAGGCGCACGCCCCGGGCCAGAATCCGCTCCCCGGCGGACAGCTCCGGCAGGTCCAGCCGCAAAACCGTCTTGCCCGCGGGCAGGGCGGAGCGGGCAGGGTCGAAGGCGGTGAGGATGGCCTCCTCCCATTCGGGGCTGGCGGTCATGGCCTCCCGCTCCCGCTCGAATCTGCGGCCCATGGACAGGACGGTGTGCATCTTCTTTTTCAGCAGACGCCCTTTGCCGGGGGTTTGACGGGAAACGGTATTGAGCTGGTGGTCTACCGAGTTCCGAATTTGGCGGAATTTCTCCATTTTTGCCTCATAGGCCCGCCGTTCCTCCCCGGCCGCCTGCTCCTGGCGGGCGAAGCCCGCCTCCCGCTCCCGGACGTACCGGCTGTAATCCATCCGAGCCACGGTACACCGGGAGGCGGTGCGCCGCCGCAGACGTTCCAGGTGGATGATGAGGTTGGCGGTGTGATCCAGAAGGGACTCGTCGTGGGAGATATACAGCACCGGAACCGGACAGGACAGCAAAAATTCCTCAAGCCATTCCAGGGTGGCCACGTCCAGGTCATTGGACGGCTCGTCCAGCAGGAGCAGGCCCGGTTCATCCAGCAGAAGCAGGGCCAGCCGCAGCTTCACCCGCTCCCCGCCGGACAGGGTGGACATGGGGCGGTCGTCCCAGAACAGCCCGGCGTCCAGCCCCACCCGGCGGGCGGCGCGGTCCAGCTCCCGGGGCCCGGTTCCCTCGAAGGCGGGGCAGGCTTGGCAGAAGGCCCAGACGGGGAGGGCCAGCTCGTCCGGGGACAGCTCCTGGGCCAGATATCCCTTGCGCAGTCCCCCGTCCGCGATTTCCCCGGTCCACTCCACGTAGGACTCCGCCGGCGCCGGGTCGTACAGCAGACGCAGAAGGGTGGACTTGCCGTTGCCCTCCTCGCCGACGACGGCGGCCCGGTCGCCGGGGGAGAGGGTGAAGGTCAGGCCCTCCACCAGGGTGGTCAGGTCTTTTTTATGGGTGATAGTGAGGTTTTTCACCTGCAGCATAGTGCATCCGCTCCTTTTCAAACAAAAAATCCGCCCTCCACAGCGGAAAGGCGGATCACATGACGAAAAGGCGGGGACACAGACACAGAATGCCCCCAGTCAAGCAAGCCGCCCTTCGCGCCATGAAGCCCCAGGCCCATTCCCGGGAATGGACTTGGAATCAATTCATTCACAGCTTGAAGATCAGCTTACTTGCGCATTTTTTCACCCTTTTCAACTTGATTGGGGACAGTATAACACGACAAAGGGGCGCTGTCAACCCGTTCAGCCGGGGGATGGAGAAATTTCCCCGCCAAAATGCCGGACAGGCGAAATTACACCTTGACGAATTTTGGAGGATGTGTCATAATAACAGCACAGGGATTCCGAATGGATTCGCGGCATGGGCGGCGGGTCTGCCATACAATTTGATTTTCACATAGAGGATAGAGGACTGGGCCCGCGTACAATAGGTTGGCTCCGGTCTTTTGTTATGTCCGGGCAGAATATCATTACCTCAGGACGCCGCAGGGCGGTCCGCAGACAGGGAGGCATCCATGAGCAGAAAAGCAATCATTGACATCGGTTCCAACTCCATCAAGTTTTTCGTGGGCGAGCTGGCCCCGGACCGCTCCATCACCACCGTAGCGGATACCAGCGAGGTCACCCGCCTGAGCGAGGGCCTGGACAGGACCGGCGGGATCAGCCCCCAGGTGATGGAGCGCAATGTAAACGCTGTGGCAGCGTTTCAGGCCAGGGCGGTGGAGCTGGGGGCGGATCAGACGGCGGCGGTGGGCACCATGGCGCTGCGCTGCGCCAAAAACAGCGGCGAATTTGTCCGCCGGGTAAGGGAAGCCTGCGGCGTGGAGGTGCGCGTCATCCCTGGGGAGGAGGAGGCCCGCCTGTCTTATCTGGCCGCGCACTCCGGCCTGGCTCTCCAGGGCGGCGAATTGGTGGTCTTTGACACCGGCGGCGGCTCCACCGAGTTCATCTTCGGCCGGGGCGCCGAGGTGGTCAAGCGTTTCAGCGTCAACCTGGGGGCGGTGCGCATCACCGAAAATTATCTGAAATCCGACCCGGTCACCCCGGACGAGGTGGAAGCCGCCCTGGCCCAGATCGACCGGGAATTTGCCCGGGCCGGTGTGGGGGGCCGTCCCGCCCAGCTGGTGGGCATTGGCGGCACCGTCACCAGCATGAGCGCCGTCAAGCACAAAATGGCCCGATACGACCCCGATGTGATCCAGGGCTCTACCCTGACCCGGGCCGACATCCAGGCCCAGATCGGCGGGTACAGCGCCAAGACCATCGAGGAGCGCCGCACCATCCCCGGGCTCCACCCCGGGCGGGCGGACGTGATTCTGGCGGGGGCCTGCATCCTGGACGTGATCACCCGCCGCCTGAACGCGGACAGCCTCACCGTCAGCTACCGGGGCCTGCGCCACGGCCTGGCCTATGATCTGTTCCAGGCGTAAGCGGGGCAAAGGTGGTTACCGTGATGGAAGAATTACTACAGTCTCTGCGGCAAATCAGCCTTGCCTCCACGGCGCTTCGCATGGCCCTGGCCATCCTGTTCGGCGGGCTGATCGGCATTGAGCGGGAGCAGCAGCGCCATCCGGCGGGCTTCCGCACCTATATGCTGGTGTGCCTGGGGGCCGCCACCACCATGATGCTCAGCCAGTACGAGTATCTCATGCTCACCACCCGCTGGGCGGAGGCCCAGGAGGCCGTGGGGGCCGTCACCGACGTGACCCGCATCGGGGCGCAGGTCATCAACGGCGTGGGTTTCCTGGGGGCGGGCACCATCCTTGTCACCAGCCGCCGGGAGGTCAAGGGGGCCATCACAGCGGCGGGCCTGTGGGCGTCGGCGTGCATGGGGCTGGCCATCGGGGCGGGCTTTTACGAGTGCACCGTGGTGGGGTTCCTGCTGATTCTGGCCTGCGTCAAGGTGTTTCCCAAGGTGGAGAGCTTTTTGGTGTCCAGCTCCCGGAACCTGAGCCTTTACGTGGAGCCGCGCAGTATGCAGGACATCAGCGCCGTGACCGCGCGGATCAAGGCGCATCACATTGAGGTTTACGACATTGAATTGGAGAAGAACCGGGCCGGGGACGGCCTGGGAGCCGTTTACACCCTGCGCCTGCCCAAGCGGACGGCCCACGCCCAGGCCATCGCGGCCCTGTCCGAAATGGAGTGCATCCGGTGCATCAACGAGCTGTGACGGAAGGAGGGACGCAGATATGCTATCCTGTCTTGATTCCCTGCGGGACCTCAACCAGCTGTCCGTCATCGTGCGGATGCTGGCGGCGGTGCTGTGCGGCGGCACCATCGGCATCGAGCGCTCCCGGAAGCGCCGTCCGGCGGGCTTCCGCACCCATATCCTGATCTGCCTGGGCGCGGCCATGACCACCATGACCAGCCAGTTCCTGTACCTGGAGCTCCGCCTCTACACTGACATCGCCCGGTTGGGGGCGCAGGTGGTGGCGGGCATCGGCTTCATTGGCGCGGGCACCATCATTGTCACCCGGAACCGCCGGGTCAAGGGGCTTACCACCGCCGCCGGACTGTGGGTGGCGGCGATCGTGGGGCTGTGCTGCGGCGCTGGCTACTACGAGGGGGCGGTACTGGCCTCGGTGCTGGTGCTGATGGCGGAGCTGTTCTTCTCCAAGCTGGAGTACCGGATCCTGGGCGCCGTGCCCCAGGTGCGCCTGCTCATCGTCTACAGGGACACCGGATGCCTCAACGAGGCAATCAAATACATACATGATTTTGACCTGAAAATCCTGGACATGGAGATCCACAAGGGCGGTCAGGACGAGGTCGGGCACCCCTATACCAACTTCCTGGTGCAGATGCACCGGAAGATCAGGCTGGACGACCTGATCCGGGATCTGAACCAGATCGAGGGCGTGTATACAGTGGAGGAGTTTTGACAACATTATCGCATGGAATACCCAAAAACCGCCGGGATTTCCGGCGGTTTTTGTTGGATTGAGGGGCTCGGCCCGACGCCGGACAGAATGACCGTCCGGTACAGGAAAACATTGGTGCAAATCACCAAAGGAGGTCCTGGAAGCTGGCTTGCCTTTTCCGGGGAAAACGTGTATAATCAAGAAACAATTTCCAAAGTGAGAAAGGGGCGGGTCGCTTTGAGCAAGCAGACGGCGGGCGTGCGGGAAAAGCAGAGCCCGATGGAGCGGATATCCGCGTTCATTGTGGACAAGCGGAAGGCGTTCTATCTGATGTATATCGGGATCGCTGTATTTTGCGTCTTTTCCAGCGGCTGGGTGGCGGTGAACGACGATTTGACCAGTTATCTGCCCGACGGCGCCGAGACCCGCCAGGGCCTCGCCGTCATGGAGGAGGAGTTCGTCACCTTCGGCGCCAGCCGGATCATGGTGGACAACCTCTCCTTTGGTCAGGCGGACGCGCTGGCGGAAGAGCTCCGGGGCGTCTCTGGCGTGAAAAGCGTGGAGTTTGACAACACCGAGAGCCACTATGCCCATGGCGCGGCGCTGTTTTCCATCACCTACGACGGCGCCGCTGGGGACGAGGTGAGCCTGACGGCGCTGGAGGAGGTCAAGGCCCTGCTGGAGGGCTACGACGCCTATTTCACCGGCGACACCGGCGGCTCCGCCTCCGAGAGCCTTGCCGCCGAGATGCAGGTGGTGATGGTGATCGCGGTGGTCATCATCCTGCTGGTGCTCCTGTTCACCTCCCACACTTATATGGAGATCCCGGTGCTTCTGCTCACCTTCGGCATGGCGGCGCTGATGAACAAAGGCACCAACTTCATCTTCGGGGAGATCTCTTTCGTGTCCAACTCGGTGGCGGTGGTGCTCCAGCTGGCCCTGGCCATCGACTACGCCATCATCCTGTGCCACCGGTACACCGAGGAGCGGGAGCGGTTGGAGGCCCGGGAGGCGGTGGTGCTCGCCCTGAGCAAGGCCATCCCGGAGATCACCGGAAGCTCCCTGACCACCCTGTCCGGCCTGGGGGCCATGTGCTTTATGAAGTTCGGCATTGGCATGGACCTGGGATTGGTGCTGATGAAGGCCATCGTGCTGTCCCTGCTGGCGGTGTTCACCCTGATGCCGGGACTGCTGATGAGCTTCAGCCCCCTCATCGACCGCACCCACCACAAAAATTTTGTGCCCAAGATTACCGCATGGGGCAGACTGGCGGTCAAAACCCGCTTTGTCATGCCGCCGCTGTTCGTGGTGCTTCTGATCTGCGGCTTTATTTTCTCCAGCCGCTGTCCCTACGCCTACGGGGAGGCCGGCCTGTCCACCATCCGCAAAAACGACGCCCAGCTGGCCCAGGAGCGGGTGGACAGCACGTTCGGCCGGGTGAATGTTCTGGCGGTGCTGGTGCCCCGGGGGGACTATGAGCAGGAGGGCCGCCTCCTGCGGGAGCTGGAGCAGATGCCGGAGACGGACACGGTGCTGGGGCTGGCGAACGTGGAGGCCGCGGACGGCTATATGCTCACCGACAAGCTCACCCCCCGGCAGTTTGCCGAACTGACCGATCTGGACATCGAGGTTACCCGCCTGCTGTACTCCGCCTACGCTGTGGACCAGGAGAACTATGGGCAGGTGGTGTCCGGCCTGGACAGCTGCGGGGTGCCTCTGATCGATATGTTCCTCTATGTCTACGACATGATGGAGAAGGGCTACGTCACGCTGGACGCCGAGCTGACCCGTACCATTGAGGACCTGCACACCCAGCTGGTGGACGCCCAGCTCCAGCTCAAGGGGGAGAACTACAGCCGAATGGTGCTTCAATTAAATCTCCCGGAGGAGAGCGGGGAGACCTTCGCCTTCCTGGATACCCTCCATGAGACAGTGGCCCGGTATTACCCGGAGGACGCCCTGCTGGTGGGCAATTCCACCAGCAGCCTGGACCTGTCCGCCTCCTTCAGCGGGGACAATGTGCTCATCGGCGTGCTGACCATTGTGTTTGTCGTCGTGGTGCTGATGTTCACCTTCCAGTCCGCCGGACTGCCTGTACTGCTGATCCTGGTCATACAGGGCAGCGTGTGGATCAATTTTTCCTTCCCCTATCTGCAGAACAGCCCGCTGTTTTTCCTCAGCTATCTGGTGGTCAGCTCCATCCAGATGGGCGCCAACATTGACTACGCCATCGTCATCGCCAACCGCTATGTGGAGCTGAAGCAGACCATGCCCTTGAAGGACGCGGTGGTCGAATCGCTGAACGAGGCGTTTCCCACCATCGTCACCTCGGGCACCATCCTGGCGTCGGCGGGGGTGCTCATCGGCTTGCTGTCCTCCAACCCGGCCATTGCCTCCATCGGGGTGTGCCTGGGCCGGGGCACGCTGATCTCCATCTTCCTGGTGATGGGCATCCTGCCCCAGATCCTGCTTTTGGGCGACATCATCATTGAAAAGACCGCGTTTACCTTAAAAGCCCGCCTGCCCATCCAGAGCCAGAGCGGCAGTCTGCTGATCAACGGCCGCGTCCGGGGCTATGTGTCCGGCATGGTGGACGCCGAGTTCAACGGCGTGCTCCACGGGTCCATCAACGCCGCCGTGGCGGCGGGGGCCGTCCGGGACGAGCGGGAGCAGGCCCTGCCTGACAGCCGGACGGACCAGGCAAAAAAGCCGCCCGAGCCGGAACAGAAGGCGGAGGACAACGGGGGAGAGGAGGCGGATTCCCATGACTAAACGGCTGTGGGGCCGGCTGCTGGCGCTGGCGCTGGCGGGGTGGCTGCTGGCCGCTCCGGCGCTGGCGGCGGAGACAGAGCCGGTGGAATTTGATATGGACGGGCCGCTGGTCACCATCGCCACGGTGGAGGAATTTCTGGCCTTTGGGAAATTCTGCGCCCTGGACACCTGGAGCCAGGGCAAAACAGTGGAGCTGGCGGCAGACCTGGACCTGTCGGAGGTGGAATTTGCCCCCATCCCCACCTTCGGCGGAGTGTTCCTCGGCGGGGAGCACACCATTTCCGGCCTGTCCGTCACCGGCGCCGGGTCCGCCCAGGGCCTGTTCCGGTATATCCAGCCCGGGGGCGTGGTGCAGGACCTGACGGTGGAGGGAACGGTGGCCCCGGCCGGCACCCAGTCCATCGTGGGCGGCATTGTGGGGGACAACTCGGGCGTCCTGCAAAACTGCGCCTTCCGGGGCACGGTGCAGGGGGACAGTATGGTGGGCGGCATCGCCGGACGCAATAATGCCGGAGGGCAGATTATTGAGTGCTCCATGTCCGGCTCCGTGGGCGGCGGGAGCTCTGTGGGCGGCATCGCGGGCCGCAGCACAGGTCTGCTGATGACCTGCGAAAACAATGCGTCAGTGAACGTGACCCAGGCCGAGAGCGGGCCGGCCCTGACAGGCCCGGACGCCGAAGCCGCCCTGGAGGAGCTGGCCGGCGGGGGGAGCTATAACCTGCTCGTTGGCAGTTCGGATACCGGCGGCATTGTGGGCTGGTCCGACGGCGATGTGCAGGGCTGTGTGAACAACGGCGCGGTGGGCTATCCCCACGTGGGCTATAACGTGGGCGGTATCGCCGGGCGGCAGAGCGGCAGCCTGTGGGAGTGCGTCAACAACGGCGCGGTCAACGGCCGCAAGGACGTGGGCGGCATCGTGGGACAGGGAGAGCCCTATCTGATCATCGAGCCCCGGGAGGACACCGTCGAGCGGCTCCGCCGGGAGCTGGACGCCCTGGACCAGCTGATCGACAAGGCCATCACCGACGCCCAGGGCGCCAGCGGCGACATATCCGCCCGGCTGAGCGCCATGGGCGGCTTCACCGACACGGCGCTGGCCAATTCCCGCCAGCTTCTGGACCAGCTTTCCAGCTTTGCCGATGCCAACGTCAGCGCCGCCAACACACTGGCGAGCCGCCTGTCCGGCGCGCTGAACAAAATGAGCCCCGGGCTGGACGATCTGCTGGACGCGGGGGGACGGCTGGAGGAGCTGGCTGTCCAACTGGGCGAGGCCATGGACGCCCTGAACGGGGACGGCCAGCCGTCGGACGGGCTGGAGGCCGCTGTGGAGCGCCTGCGTGAAGCGGGGGAGGAGCTGGCCGGGGCGGTGGACGGCGTGAAAAACGCCCAGGACCAGCTGCTCAGCGGCGATCCCGACCAGCAGCAGGCGGCGCTGGACGGGCTGAAAGACAGCGTTTCCCAGATGGAGGGCGCTTCTGGCGGGGTCTCCGCCGCCGCTGAGGCCCTGGATGAGTTCCGGACGTCGTTGGGCGGCTCCGGCTCCCTGTCCGAGACTCTGGGGGGTCTGCTGGACCAGCTGCGGGATGCCTCCGATTCCGCCGCCGGGATCGGGACACTTCTCCGCCAGTCGGCGGAAGCCATCAGCGGCGCGGTCAGCGATTTGACCAGCCAGGGAAGCGTACAGTTTACCGCCCTGGGCGGTCAGTTCCGCCAGTCGGGGACCGGATTGATTAACGCCCTGGGCGGCCTGTCCAGCGAGATGGAGCGGCTGAACAGCAGCGCCAAGGCCGGGACCGACGCCCTGATCGAAGACCTGCGGCTTATCAACAGCCAATTCCGCATGGTGGTCGAAGTGATGATGGACGCCATGGAGGATATGGGCCAAAGCCCGGAGGACCGGCTGGATGAGTTCATTCAGGATACCTCTGAGGAGGACGCCGCCGCCACCCGGGAGGGCAAGGTGGCCAGCTGCCAGAACACCGGCACGGTGGACGGCGACCGGAACGTGGGCGGCGTGATCGGCGCTATGGGCATGGAATTTGACCTGGATCCGGAGGACGATGCCGCCAGCTACCTCTCCTTCGGCGCCGCCTACGAGACAAAAGCGGTGCTTCAGGGCTGCGTCAACTACGGCGGCGTCACCGCCAAGAAGGACTGCGCAGGCGGTCTGGTGGGCCGGATGGATTTGGGCACCGCCCTGGACTGTGAGGGCTACGGCCCGGTGGAGAGCACCGGCGGAAACTACGTGGGCGGCATCGCCGGCTGGGCGGACGCCTCGGTGCGCAGCTGCTGGTCCAAGAGCACCCTGTCCGGCGGGAATTATGTGGGCGGCGTGGCCGGATTGGCCCGCAGCCTGCGGGACTGCCGCGCCATCGCCACCGTCGCCCAGGGCAGCGAGTGCGTGGGGGCCATCGCCGGGAACATCCAGGAGGACGGCGTGCTGTCCGGCAACTGCTTTGTGGACACCGGTGTGGCCGGGGTGGACGGCGTGAGCTACATCGGGCGGGCGGAGCCTGTCTCCTTTGACGCCATGTCTGTTCTGGAGGGCGTGCCCGAGGCGTTTACCGCCTTTACCGTGACGCTGAGGGCGGACGGGAAGGTGGTGGCCCAGGTTCCGTTCCTCTATGGGGACGACCTGTCCCTGCTGGAACTGCCCCCGGTGCCCCAGCGGGCGGGGTGTTACGGCGTATGGCCCGAGCTTGACACAGCCAGCGGCAGCGCGGACGTGACGCTGGACGCGCTGTACAGCCCCTGGATCGACCTGCTGGCCAGCGAGGAGCGGTCCGACAAGCTGTCTCTGGCCCTGGCGGAGGGGCAGTTTACCAACAAGGCCGTTCTCCAGGTGGAGGACATCACCGAGGATCTGGCAAAAAAAGAGGATGACGCGTCGGTGACGTGGAACGTGGTCATCACCGGAAGCGGCCTGGGGGCGGAGGACGAGGTGCCGCTGCGCCTGCTCAGCCCCAAGGGCGGAGACGCCGATGTGTGGCAGTACGTGGACGGCGACTGGGCGCGTGTGGACGTGGAGCGTAACGGGCGGTATCTGATGCTGACCATGAAGGGGCCCCAGGGCACGTTCTTCCTCCAGCCCAAATCGGCAGGGGCGGTGATCGCGCCTCTGATCGTGGCCGCAGCGGGCGTGGTGATCATCCTGCTGGCGGCGGGCCGCCTGCTTTGGAATAAACGGGGCAAAAAGGGGAGAAGACAGCCCCCTGGAGGGCCGTCTCCCCTGAAAAAGCCCTGATGGAATGGAATAAAAACGCAGAAACAGCCTGCCCCTTACGGGGCAGGCTGTTCTGAACCGCCGGGGAGCTTCCGCCATGGTCCGGCGCGGTAAAAGAGCAGGGAGACGATGGTCCCGGTACACCAGCCCCCCGGCCAGGCGCACCAGATGCCGGTGGCCCCCAGGGCGGTCCTGGACAGAAGGATGGCCAGAACCACCCGGAGGATGAGGTCGGTGAAGGTAGCGGCCATGAACTGCCGCATCAGCCCGGCTCCCCGGAGGATGCCGTCCGCCGTCAGCTTGGCGGCGACCACGAAGTAGAACGGGGAGAGGATGCGCAGGAAGATGACGCCGGTCTGGAGGGCCGCGCCGGTGGGCTCGTCCAGGAACAGGTACAGCGCGTAACGCCCGCCGAAGAAGTACAGCAGGAACAGGGGCAGGCTCAGCATCCACACCAGCTTGAGCGCCGCCCGGAAGCCCGCGCTGACCCGGGGGAGCTTGCCGGCCCCGATGTTCTGGGCGGCGTAATTGGATACGCCGTTGCCCAGGGTGGTGAGGGAGGTGATGACCAGATTGTTCAGCTTCACGGCGGCGGAATACCCCGCCATGACGCCGGTGCCGAAGCCGTTGATGACGCCCTGGATGATGATGTTGCCCACGGAGATGAAGCTCTGCTGCAAAATGCTGGGGATGGCGATGGCGGCGAACTTTTTCAGCATGGGAAAGGAGAACAGGACAAAGCCCTCGGGGCTGTCCACCGCCCGCAGGCGGCGGAATACCACCACCACAGCCAGCACACAGCTGACCCCCTGGCACAGGAAGGTGGCCCAGGCCACCCCCGCCACCCCCATATTCAGGGCGGTGACGAACAGGATGTCCACCCCGATGTTGGCGGTGGAGGAGACGGCCAGGAACACGAAGGGGGTGCGGGAATCGCCCAGAGCGGAGAAAATCCCCGTGGCGATGTTGTAGAAGAACACGAAGGGCAGGCCCCATACGTAGATGTCGAGATACAGCATGGAATCGCCAAAAGCCTCGGCGGGGGTGCGGATCAGGCGGAGCAGGGCCCCGCACCCCAGCAGTCCGACAGCCATCAGCACCACGCACAGGGCCGTGCTGGCGGCACAGGCGGTGCAAATGGCCGTTTTCATTTTGCCGTATTGTCTGGCCCCGAAGAACTGGGACACGATAACAGAACAGCCGATGTTGCAGCCAAAGGCAAAGGCCAGGAAGATCAGCGTGACCTCGTAGCTGTTGCCTACGGAGGCCAGGGCGGTCTCCCCGATGAATTTCCCGGCGACCAGGCTGTCCGCGATGTTGTAAAGCTGTTGAAAAATGATACTGCCGAACAGTGGGAGGCAGAATTTCCACAGCACGGTTTCCGGTCTGCCCACGGTCAGGTCTTGATTCATGACAGTCCACCCCTTTTGAGAGCGCCATGGCTGGCGCTTTGTTCCAGGGGCCATTATAGTCCCTTTTCCGCCGGGCGTAAACGGCAGATTGCATGAATATCAGCCCGGACGGAGGGGATATTTTTTGTCATGCCTTGGGGGCCGGCGTCACAGGGACAGGACCACATACAGCCGCCCCTGGCCATACCGGGCGGCAATGGTCCCGCCCATCCGCTCGGTGAGGGTCCGGGCGATGGACAGACCCAGTCCGGTGGAGCTGCGGGCGCTCTCCACGGTATAGAAGCGGTCGAACAGCCGCCCCACCTGCACCTCGTCCAGTCCCGGCGCGGCGTTGGACAGGGTGATGGCCCCGGCCTCCTCCAGCACCACGTCCAGATCCCCGCCGCTGTATTTCAGAGCGTTGTTCAGCAGGTTGCCCAGCACCCGGGCCAGGGCGGCCCGATCCAGCTCCCGCACCACCCGTTCCTCCGGCAGGGATACCCGGGGGGTGATGCCCCGCTCGGTCAGCGCGGCGTAAAAGGATGCGATGGCCTCCTCCACGGCGGCGTTCAGGTCCACCGGCTCCAGGCAAAGCTCCTCCTCGCCGCCCGCCGCCACCGAGTAGCGCAGAAGCTCCTGGGTGAGCTGGCGCATGGCCTCCGCCCGTCCGGCGATGAGGGCCAGATAGCGGGCCTGTTCCGGGGTTTTCCCCCCCTTGTCCAGCAGCTCCAGATAGCCGCAGATGGCGGTGAGGGGGGTGCGCAGGTCGTGGGAGACGTTGGTGACCGCCTCCCTCAGCTCCCGGTCGCCGCTCTCGTACTGCTGGCGCTGGCGGCGCAGTTCCTTGAGCTGGACGTTGAGCGCCGCTGCCAGCCTGCGGGCGTGGGGGTTCCGGGTGGGAAGGAAGATAGGGTTGTTGGTGTCCGAGCTGAGGCGCTCCCCCAGCTGGGCGGCGATGTCGTCCAGGCTCTTTTGGAGCAGGTACAGGCGGACGCACAGAACCAGAACGATTGCGGCCAGCGCGGCGCAGATCAGCCAGGGGAGCATGGAGGTCACCTCATTTCAGGTCTTTTCTGCGGAACAGGAGGATCCCTGCTCCGGTGGATAGGGCGGCGGCGGCCAGGGACCACAGCGGGAGCCGGAGGGGCGCTCCCGTGTCCACGGTGGAGGCCAGCTGGACGGTCTGACAGCCGGGCAGATCGTAGAGCAGCTGGTACACCGCCCGCTTCACTCCCCGGACATAGCTGGGATTGGGCTTTGCGGGCAGCGTGACGATCTGGCCGTCCTCCACATACTGACGTTCCGGCTGTATCTCCGGCTCGACCAGGCGGGAATTGAAGAAGATCCCTAGAAACAGGAGAAAATAGGCCAGGGTGATACAGACCACCGCCGTCACCGCCTTGTTCTGGCACAGCATGGCGGCCAGCGTGAACACAGCGGCCAGGGCGCAGGTCATGACCACGGAACAGAAGGTGTACCAAAGGATCAGCGGGAGCGGGGTTTGCAGGGGCCCCAGCAGGGGGATCCCCACGGCCAGAACTGCCGCGATGTATCCCAGGCACAGCAGGATCCCCGCTGTGACGCACAAGATCAGGTTGGACAGATAGACCGTCCCCCGGCGGTGTCCCGCCGCCAGTTTGTTTCTCATGGCCCCGTCGCTGTGCTCCGCTCCCACGAACAGGGCGCAGAAAACAGACAGGAGGATGCCCGACAGAAAGGGAAAGAGGAGATACCGGGAGTCCAGGCTGATGAAGGCGTCCGCCGCGCCTCCGGCGGCAAGGTCCAGCATGGCGGTATAGCCTAAGATGGGTTCGATCGCGCCCACTGCGGCCATGACCGCCAGGGTGGCATAAAAGCTTTTGCTCCGCCACAGCCGGAAAAGTCCTGCCGCCAGCAGATTTCTCATACCCACCACCTCATTTCAGGTCTTTTCTGCGGAACAGGGCAACGCCCGCCCCGGTGAACACCGCGCACACCAGCCCGGACAGCCCTATCAGCTTCCCCGGCTCGGTGAAGTTCAGCATGGTGTACTGGAGGGACTGCCCCGTGGGCAGAAGGTCATAGAGGAACTGGTACACCGCCCGCTCTGTGCCCCGGAGGTACCTGGGGTTAGGCTCCGGCACGGTGTCCACAACCTGCCCGTTGAAGGACATCTCATAGCCCTGGATAAACTCCGGGGCATTCAGCCGCCCGTCGATGACCACAGTCACGATGAGCAGGACAAACACCCCCAGCAGGCAGATCACCACCGAGGTGGCCTTTCTGGAGCAGTTCATGGCCACAAAGGTGAAGATGGCGCAGAAGGCCGCCAGCATCACCACCGATCCGGCAATGGCCCAGAGGAGCAGGGAGGCGGGCTTGGTGAACCAGCCCAGCAGGGGCGCGCCCACCGCCAGACAGGACAGCATATAGCCCGCCATGCACAGCAGGGAGGCGGCAAATCCGGTGATCAGGCTGGCGAAATAGATGGACAGGCGGGAGTGCCCCACGGCGACCTTGTTCCGGATGGCCCCGTCGCTGTACTCGGTGCCCAGGAACAGGGAGATGAACGCCGCCGCCAGAATGCCGATAAAGGCGGCGTACTCGAAGAACCGCCCCTCCAGCAGGGACTTGTACTGGGCGGCCCCAGGTGTGCTCATGTCGGAAGTCATGGACAGCTGAACCCGGAACTCGCCGAAGGCCGCCAACGCCCCCAGGCCCACGCACACGCCCAGCGCGGCCCAGAGGAGGGTGGTTTTCCGCAGCCGCAGGAAATTCGCGCTCAGCAGCTTAGTCATGGGAAGCACCTCCCACCAGATTGACGAAGTAGCTCTCCAGGCTCTCGTCCCGCTCCTGGGCGGACAGCAGCTCGCAGCCCTCCCCGTCCAGGGCGCGGCTGAGCTGGGAGATGTTCAGCTGGGCGAACACGTCCGCCTGCCCGTCGCTTAGAATCTTGTAGTCCACCCCCATGCCGTCCAGCACCCGGGCCAGGGCACGGGTATCGGTGACCTCCACCCGCAGGCACTTGCGGCAGGCGGCCTCCAGCTCCCGGGCGGACAGCTCCTTGACGATGCGCCCGCTGTCGATGAAGCCGTAATGGGTGGCCAGCTTGGCCAGCTCATCCAGGATGTGGGAGGAGATGAGCACCGTGATGCGCCGCTCCTGGTTCAGTTTCAGGATGAGTTCGCGAATTTCAATGATGCCCTGGGGGTCCAGGCCGTTCACCGGCTCGTCCAGCACCAGGAAGTCCGGGTCCCCCGCCAGCGCCACGGCGATGCCCAGCCGCTGCTTCATGCCCAGGGAGAAGTTCCGGGCCTTTTTCTTCCCGGTGTCCTCCAGACCCACCAGCCTTAACAGCTCCGGGATGCCCTCGTCCGACGGCACGCCCAGCACCCGGAACTGCTCCTTCAAATTGTCCTCGGCGGTCAGATCCAGATAGATGGACGGCGTCTCCACCACCGCGCCCATCCGGCGGCGGACAGCGCCGATGCCCTTTTCCCGGCTGTCCGTACCGTACAGGGAATATTCCCCGGCGGTGGGGGTTTGCAGGCCGCAGATGAGCCGGATGAGGGTGGTCTTGCCCGCGCCGTTGCGGCCCACGAAGCCGTAAATGCTGCCCTTGGGCACGTGCATGGTCAGTCCGTCCAGCGCCTTGAAGCTCTTGTAATGCTTGGAAAGGCCCTGGGTGACAAGTACGTATTCCATAAAAAAGCCTCCGTTTCCTTGGGATGCCCTCATGGTAGCAGAAAACGGTCAAGAAAGCGGTCAAGGAAACCGTTCAGATTTCGTCAAGATTGCGGGCGCTTCCCCCTGAGCTGGTCGCTGAACGCCTTCAGCTCCCGCTTCCTGTCCGGGGGGAGGCTGTTGAGTTCGACGTCCTGAACGGCCCCCTCCAGGGCGTACAGGTGGACCAGGCAGATCTCAGGGAATACCGCCTTCATACGGAAGAACGCCTCCTCCGCCCCGGCCTGCGCCAGCCGCTCCGGCGTTTCGATGCCCACAGCGGCCAGCTTCCGGGCCATCTCCTTCCCGATGTTCCGCATAGCGGTCAATTCTGCCATAAGGCTGTCCTCCTATTCTGTTTTCATTTTAAACCCGATGCCCCACACCGATTCAATGCAGTCCCCGGCCCCGGCGTCCCGCAGCTTTTTCCGCAGGTTGCTGACGTGGGTTTTCAGGGAGCTTTCGGTGCAGTCCGGGGTATCCTCCGCGATGCGGTCCAGCAGGGCGGACTTGGTGACCACCTGGGCGGGGTTTGCCATGAGCAGCTTCAAAATGGCGTACTCCGTCCGGGTGAGCCGGGCTTCCGTGCCCTCCACCGACACCGAGCGGGCGTCCGGCTCCAGCCGCAGGGGGCCGAAGGTGAGCGCTCCGCCCTCCCGGGCGGGGGCCTCCTGAAGGCGAGCCGCCTGCAGGCGAGCTTCCCGCAGGCGCACCGCAATCCGGGCCAGCAGCTCCCGCAGGACAAAGGGCTTGGTGACGTAATCCGCCGCGCCCCCCAGCAGCAGGGAGATCTTGCTGTCGATATCCGCCCGGGCGCTGACCACGATGACGGGGATGCCCGCCAGCCTGGGCAATACCTCCTCCCCGGACAGGCCGGGGAGCATCAGGTCCAGCAGGGCCAGGTCGGGTCGTTCCCTGTCCAGGGCCAGCACCGCCTCGGTGCCGGAGTAG
Source organism: Oscillospiraceae bacterium (assembly GCA_910575695.1). GTDB lineage: Bacteria > Bacillota > Clostridia > Oscillospirales > Oscillospiraceae > Enterenecus. The sequence continues at coordinate 65,661 of CAJTGJ010000011.1, forward strand.
GCCCGGCTCACCCGGTAGCCCTCCCCCTCCAGGGCCTCCTGGAGCAGGTTTCCGATGTGGATGTCGTCGTCAACGACCAGAATGTGATCCATGAGATGCGCCTCGTTTTCCATCGTAGTTGTGCCATGGCCTGTCCAGTGTACACTGTTTTGCCGCAAAACGCAAGAACCCCCGCGTCCGGCTCCAGGGAGCGGACGCGGGGGCTCTCTGCGGCTATGGGCGTTCCACGGTCCCGTCGGTGATGGCCGTCATGGCCTCTTCCAGGGTCATGCCCCGGGCCACGGCCTCCTTCCGGGCGGCGTTCACCGCCTGGATGGTTTTCATGCGCTGTCCGGTGAGGGTATAGCCCCTCATGGCGATCAGCGCGGCCGCCCAGGCGGCCATGGGGATGAGGCAGAACAGCACGATGACCACCCGGTTCATGCCGGGGACGTAGGGGGTGTACTGGTCCGGGATGGCGCTCAGCCCCAGGACGGACACCGCCGCCGTGACCACCAGAGAGGCCAGACTGGACACCAGCTTGTCCACCAGGGAGAACAGGGTGCCCATGACGCCGGGGATATACCGCCCGGAGCGGTACGTCTCATAGTCCGAGCAGTCCGCCACCATGGGAATGGGCATATCGGCGGTGGAGTAGTACGCGCCGTAGCCCGCGCCGAAAAACAGGATGAACAGCAGGGTGTACAGATTGAGGGACAGCCCGCCGCCGGACAGGATGGACAGGTTCCAGGCGGGGTCGCCCTGCCGCCACAGCAGGAGCAGGGCCAGCACCGCCCCGTAGCAGACCAGCGCCGCCGTCACATAGCGCACCAGGGAGGCTTTCTGCCCCTTTTTCTGGGAGGTGCGGATGGTGAGCAGGAAGAAGGGGGCGGAGGAGGCGTAGCCGATTATCATCATGGGCAGATATAACCCGTCGTAATCGCCCATCATACTGCCGTACAGCATACACAGCACCGCGGTGTGGGTGGCGATGGCCAGGGCCAGCTTGCACCCCGCCCCCGCTGCCATCAGGCGCTGCATGGGCTTGTTGGCCCGGAGGATCTGCACGTATTCGGACAGCCTGAGGCGCTCCTGGGGCCCGCCCACGCCGAAGTATTCGGCCCGGTCTTTTTCCCATATCCCCACCACGGCCAGGGCGGTGAGGACCATGGACACCACGATGCCGATGGGGGCCAGGGCGGCAAAGAAGCCGGGGGTATTATACCCGCCCTGGAGCCTGCCCACGATGGGGGCCAGCACCTGCATGGCCCCCATGCCCGCCAGGGAGCCGATGGTGTTGAACAGGGTAAACATGGGCCGCTGTTTGGGGTCGTTGGTGAGCACGGTCTGCCCCGAGCGGGTGCAGGAGGTCTGGAAGGTGTACCCGATCACCCACAGGAAGTAGAGCGCCGTGAAGCCAAGATACCGAAGCCCCGCCATGGACGGGCCCGCCTGGGGCAGGAGCACGTACATCAGGAACACGCTGACAGCCATGATCAGGTTGCCCGCGACCATGAAAGGCCGGAATTTGCCGAATCTGCCGTTGGTCTTGTCAATCAGCGCCCCGATGATGGGGTCGGTGACGGCGTCGCACACCCGCATCCCGGTGATCATCATCGAGACGAACACCGCCCCCATGCCCAGCACGCCGCTGCCGAAGTTCAGCACATAGCTGAGCACCAGGACAAAATAGACGTTGGTGGCGCCGTTGTTCAGAGGGAACAGCGCCAGCTGGCAGGGCTTGGCGCGGTTGACGGTCTGCTCACCCATGGGCGGTCACACCTCCTCCTGCTCCTCTTGAAGCTCCCACTCCTTGTAGGCCAGGTATTCCGGCATTTTGTGGAGCTTCCGGATGTTGAGGATCCACATCACGATGCAGGCGGTCATGAGCAGGATGGTGACGCAGTTGCCCACGGTGACCAGGGTGATCAGGATGGGCTGGGCGGGCCGGACGGTGGTGCCCTCGCCCACGCCGTTCATGCCGCAGGAGTTGGCGATGGCGTACAGATTGTGGTGGCAGGCCTCCCGCATGGCGGAAACGATAACGGGATCATCCTTGTATTTCGGCAGGGCATTGGTGATGTAGGGCATCATGGCGTCGTAGATGGAGGTGCCCGCCAGCAGGCCGTCAGGGCCGTTGACGTAGGTGGTGAGCACGTTGTCGGAGATGTTCATGCCCGTACAGCCCCACTCGTCCCGGAGGATCTGGCCCAGCCCCTGATTGCCGCCGGACCACCGGGCGCCCCAGCGGGTGTAGGCCATCATGACGCCGTTGCCGTTCCCCTCCTCGATGGGGGCCTGGAAGGCCTTCAGGTAAATTTCCCGTGCGGCCTGCTCGGTGAGCCACACGCCCAGGCCGATGCGGTCCTGCTCGCAGTCGTTGAGGGCGAAGTGCTTCATCACCACCTGGACGCCCTTGGCCTGGATGGCGGCGACCTCGGCGGCGGATATCTTGCCGGAGAGGAATCCATCCTCGGAATAACACTCAAAGTTGCGCCCACCGTAGGGAGTGCGGTGGATGTTGTTCCCGGGGCCGTAGAGGCAGGCCACCCCGGCGGACAGGCAGTTGTTGCCGATGACCTTGCCCACCTCGGCCATCAGCTCCAGGTTGAAGGTGGCGGCCATCACATCCTCGGAGGGGAAGGCGGTAGCGGCCATCTGGGTGGCGCCGGAGCCCAGCAGGGAGGCGGTGAGGCCCTGGGGGCCGTTCTCGTCCCGGGTGCCCGGGGCCTGGATGGATTTGAGAGGCATGGTCCAGTGGAAGGCGTCGCCGAGGAAGGACACCATCTCGTCAAAGGTGAGCTGGTCCAGCAGGGTGTCCCAGTCGGGGTCATCGTAGTCCCTGCCGATCATGTCGTACAGCGTCAAACCGTTTTTGGCCGCCAAAACAGGCATTTCCGTTTTGGGGTAATCGGCGGGGTCATACTGCACATCCTGGAGATCCCGCTTGAGCTGTTCGGTGAGGTCGATCCGCAGGCTGTCCTCGGTGGGCATGGTGCGGGTCCAGTTGTTTCGGCTGAGCCAGGTGACGGAGGCGTCGCTGCCCTTGTACAGGTTCAGGTCGGAGCTGGACAGCCGGTTGACGATGGGGGTGCCGTTGGCGGACCGGGCAAAGGTGGCGGCGTCTAAGGCGTCTTCGGTCCAGGTATAGGTCAGCGCGGCATTGCCAACGCCGTCCATGTCCTCGGAGATGATGGCGGGGGCGGTTTCGCCGGTATCCCCGGGGGCGTCCTCCCCGGAGCCCTCGCCGTCCACGCCGGATTCGTCCCCGCTGCCGCCGGCGGGGGCGGCGGCGGGAGGGGCGTAGCCCTTGGCGGCGAGGATGTTATTCACTGCGTTGTGGGCGTCGGCGGCGGCGGTGAGGTAGTAGTCCCCGGCGTCCAGGATATAGGTGCCCGCACCGTAGGCGTCGTAGGAGGCCAGATCCCGCTTGTTCACGGTGATGCGCAGGGTCTCGGACGCGCCGGGGGCCAGCTCCTGGGTCTTGCCGAAGCCCACCAGCTGGACGGAGGCCTTTTCAATGCCGTTTTCCCTGTCATAGTCGGTATAGGGTGTCTGGGCGTAGATCTGCACCGTCTCTTTACCGGTTATGCGCCCGGTGTTGGTTACTTTGACGCTGACGGTGTAGGTTTTGCTGGAGGCGTTGTAGCCGACGTCCATATCGCTGTATTCAAAGGTGGTGTAGCTCAGGCCGCAGCCGAAGGGGAAGGCCACGTCGTCGGAATAGACATAGTCCCCGGAATAGCCGGTGCCCATGACGGTGTCCTCGTACCGGGTCTCATAGTATTTGTACCCGACGTAAATGCCCTCCTGGTAAATCATGTAGGTCCTGGCATGGTCGGGGATGTCCCCCTTCTGAATGCCGTCATAGGTGATGGGGGTGAAATTGCACATGGCGGGGGAGGACATATTGTCGTAGCAGTAGGTGTCCGCCAGCCGCCCGGAGGGATTGACGGCGCCGTTGAGGATCATCGCCACGGCGTTGACGCCGCTGACGCCCACATTGCCAATCCACAGCACGCCGTCCACGCCGTACTCATTGTCCTTCAGGAAATCCACCTGGAGGGGATTGGCGCTGTTGATGAGGACGATGATGCGCTGAAAAACGCCCCCGGCCTTCAGCCGGGCCAGATTGGACATCATGTCACGCTCGTTGGCGTCCAGAGCCAGGTAGTTGGTGCCCTGGTAAGCCAGGTCCACGCTTTCGCCGCCCACACGGGACAGCACCACGATGGCGGCGTCGCCGTACTGGAGGAAGCTGTCCTTCACCTCGTCGGTGTACACGGACCAGGGCGCCTCGCCCACGGCGGCGCTGGAGGTGAAGCCGCCGCTGTCCCGGACGTAGTCCCTGCCGGGGCCTTCCAGGTAGAAGTCCCACAGACTGCCGTTAACGGAAAAGCCCGCCTTTTCCAGGGCGCCCCGGAGGGTGTCGGACTGTCCGGCGTCGATATTGCCTGAGCCGGTGCCGCTGTAGACCAGATTCACCGAGGAGCTGGAAAACAGGCTCACCCTGGCTCCGGCGGACAGGGGCAGGGCGTTTTGCTCGTTCATCAGCAGGACCGCGCCTTCGGCCTCCACCTGCTGGCAGACGGACAGGCCGTATTCGGCCATGGCTTCCACCGAATCAAAATCCCCGGTGAAGTATTGGGCGTCCGGGTCGGCGTTTTTCAGCGTCCAGAAGGTGCCGCCCGCAAAGGCGGCCACGGTGTTGTCAAACAGGTGCAGGACAACGTCCGCGGGGGTGACAACAAGGTTGATAAGGATCAGTATGACGGCGAGAAATTTCCACAGCAGGACGGTCCTGCGCCGGGCCCGTTTGTAGGCGCGCTTCACCGCTTTCTTGTGGGCTTTCTGTTCATCCATGTCAGAGTTTCCTCCTCTTTCTCTTTATCCTCTATCGCGACGGGCATTACACCCAGTTCGCGCTGTTGGAGCGTTTGCCCCTGAGCCTGTAATCGGGGTTGGGCCTGTCCGTCCGGCGGATGGTGCAGATGTCGGTGTGTTCGCCGGACACGGCCTCCAGCTCCACCTGCCCCTCCAGGGGCACCCGGAAGGTAAATACCCTGGGGCCCGGCTTCTCCGCCACCAGCCTGCCGTTGGCGTAGAGCGCCACACGCTCCTGATTGGAGTACACCTTCACCGTGGTCACCGCCTCGGTCCGGTCCGCCCGGCGGCGGGAGCAGATGTGGACAAAGGGCTCCCGGCTCCACCACGCCTTGTAGAGGTAGAAGCTGTCCTTCCTGATTTCGCGGTCAAAGGTGACCAGGCCCTTGTGGTTCATCCCCGGCTCGCCTCCCTGGTCCCGGGCGTCGGCTGCGAAATCGAACATATTCCACACATGGGTGGCCCAGAGATAGGGGTGCCGGGCGAAGCATTTGAGCATATATTCATGGTACACGCATTGGTATTCCTCGGAGTGGTCCCCCCGGCGGGGCCTGGCGGCGTGGAGGTTTGGCATGGCCTCGCAGCCGTACTCGGAGTAGCCCAGGGGGCGCTTTGGGAAGAACAGGTGGAACAGGCTCATCCACAGATCGTTGAGGAACAGGCCGGGCACGTACCAGCCCAGGTACAGGTTCCAGCTCACCGCATCGGTGATGTGGGCGGAGGGGTTGAACGGCCCGCACATGGCGTAACAGGCCAGGGTGGTGGGCCGGGTGGGGTCCAGGCGGTGGTACAGGTCGTTCAGGGCCCGGTGGTTATCCAGCATATCCCCCTTGTTTTTTGTGGCGATGGTGATCTCGTTGGACACGCCCCACACCACAATGGAGGGGTGGTTGTAGTTCTGCGCCACCAGCTCCCGGGCCTGGGAGAGGGCGTTGTCCCGTCCGGCGGGCATATGGGCGGAGATATAGGGAATCTCCGCCCAGACCACCATGCCGTACCGGTCGCACAGGTCGTAGAAATACTGGTCGTGCTGGTAGTGGGCCAGCCGGATGGTGTTGGCGCCCATCTCCCGGATGAGGGCCATATCCCGGTCGTGGTGTTCCCGGGTGAGGGCGTTCCCGATGCCCTTCCAGTCCTGGTGGCGGCTTACGCCGTGGAGGGGATAGGGCCTGCCGTTGAGGAAAAAGCCCTTTTTCGGGTGGATGGAGAAGGTCCGCACCCCGAAGGGGGCGCTCACCCGGTCCGCCTCCGCCCCGCTGACAAACAGGGAGGCCCGACAGGTGTAGAGGTAGGGGTCGTTCACGCCGTCCCACAGGTGTACTTTGGGTATGGCCAGGGTGATGTCGGTACCCGTCCCGTGGGCGGCGGGCTTTCCCCCGGCGTCCAGGAGCTCGATTTTCACCTGGGCGTCCGGCACGTGGTGGAAGGCCTCCACCCGGACCCGGCCATCCTGTCCGGCGGCGCTTGGGGTGATTTTCAGCCCCGTCCCGCCGCAGCAGTCCAGGTCGAAGTGGCGCCGGTGGACGAGGATCAGCCGAACTTCCCGGTAAATGCCGCCGTAGAAGGTGAAATCCGCCTTCTGAGGGTATACTCTGTCGTTCACGCCGTTGTCCACGTGGACGGTGAGCTGGTTTTCCGCTTCCAGCAGTTCCGTGATATCCCAGCGGAAGGTGGAATACCCGCCGTGGTGGACGCCCACGGGCCGGCCGTTCAGCTCTGCCTGGGCGGAGGCGTTCACGCCCTGGAATTCCAGATAGACGCGCTGGTCCGGGGCGGGGGCTGGACTTGGGAAGGTTTTGCGGTATACGCACGTCCCGCGCCAGTAGTCGTTTCCCCCGTCCTGGCCATCCACGCTGTTCCAGGTGTGGGGCAGGTCCACCGTAACGGCGGGGCGTCCCGGCTGTTCAAACTGCCAGCTGTCCATCAGGGGGATATACTGTCTCATTGTGCCCCGCACCTCCCGGTTTGCGCAATATCACCAATCATAACGCGGCTTATTAGTCAAATATTTACCATTGTGAATAAAAATAGTTGGTAATGCAAGCGGGATTTCCTAAGTGGTCTATTTTTGGACCTAAGTGGTCTGCCGGAGGCGGCGCAGAAGCCGCCTGACGGCGGGACCTGTGGAAGCAAAAAAGACGCCTGCCCGGTGAGCCGGACGGTCTATCCCGGGGCGCCCCCGGATGGAATACACGCTGACGGAGCCGGGACGAGGCGTAGAAAGCGAAAAATACGCGGGCTGAAATGTACGGATCTGCCAGCTATGCGCATATATTTGTGGAAAACCTTGTGGATATTGTTGAGGCCCTCTGGGTTTTCAGGGCGCGTCCCCTCGGCGCTCCGCCAAGGGCGTCTGATTTTCTCCCCTTTACACGGAGTGCGCCGTATGGTACAATACAAACAGAAAATTACATAGCCGCCAGCTGCAAGCCGCCCCCCGCGGTCCATGGAATAGGGTGAAAAGCCCTGCGAGTCGGTCACTGTGATGCCTTCTGCGTGAGGATAAGTCAGATACATGGGGCAGCTGGTTCAACCTCTGCCGAAACCGGAACCTTAGATACGTGGACCCTGCCTGCGGGCGGGGTGTTTGCGCGTGCTCTGTTCGGCAGGGCACGCTTTTATTTTGCCTGAAAGGCGGTGGACGAGGATGGCATCGGAGGAATTTGCGCACTACGTCCGCAGCGGGCAGACCATGCTGCGCCGCGGCTATACCACCGGCACCTGCGCCGCCCTGGCGGCGGCGGGGGCGGTACGGCTTCTGCTCACCGGGCGGGCGCCGGAGGCGGTCTCCCTGACCACGCCCAAGGGGATCGAGGTGTCCGTTTCCCTGGCGGAGGCGGAACTGCCGGAGGCCGGACAGGCCGCCCGGTGCGCCGTGCGGAAGAACGCCGGGGACGACTATGACGTTACGGACGGGATGCTGGTTTGGGCGGCGGTGAGGAAAAGCGCCGCCCCCGGGGTGCGTATCGACGGCGGGGAAGGGGTGGGCCGGGTAACGCGCCCCGGCCTGGACCAGCCCGTGGGAGTCGCCGCCATCAACCGGGTGCCCCGGCGGATGATCGAAGAACAGGTGCGGGCGGCGTGCGATGAGCTGGGCTATGACGGGGGCATGGAGGTGGTTATCTCCATCCCCGGCGGGGCGGAGGCCGCGGCCCGCACCTTCAACCCCGTGCTGGGGGTGGAAGGGGGGCTGTCCATCCTGGGCACCTCGGGCATTGTGGAGCCCATGAGCGAGCAGGCCATTGTGGACACCATCGCCGTCCAGCAGAGGCAGGCGGCGGAGGAGGGGGCGGAGGGCCTGATCCTCACCCCGGGCAATTACGGCGAGGAATTTTTAAAGGAAGCGGGGCTGGACCGGACGGGCCTGCCTGTGGTGAAGTGCTCCAACTTTCTGGGGGAAGCCCTGGACATCGCCGCCGCCCAGGGCTTCCGGCGGGTGCTCCTGGTGGGGCACATCGGCAAGCTGGTGAAGGCGGCGGGAGGGATCATGAACACCCATTCCAAATACGCCGACTGCCGGATGGAGCTGTTCTGCGCCCACGCGGCCCTGTGCGGGGCTGACCGGACCCTGTGCCGTGCCCTGATGGACGCCGCCACCACCGACAGGTGCATTGAACTGCTGGACGAAGCGGGCCTGCGCGGCCCGGTGATGGACAGCCTCCTGGCCGCCATCCAGCTCCACCTGGAGCGGCGGGCGGCAGGGGCCTATCAAACCGGCGCGGTGGTGTTTTCCAACGTGTACGGCCTGCTGGGCCTGACCGATAAAGCAAAGGAGATCATAATATGGCGGATATAAAAAAAGGCACGCTCTACGGGGTGGGAGTAGGCCCCGGCGACCCGGAACTGCTGACAGTAAAGGCGGTGCGCCTGCTCCAGCGCTGTCCCGTCATCGCCGCGCCCCAGACCAGAAGCGGCGAGACCCTGGCCCTGGACATTGTGCGGCAGGCCCTGCCCCTGGCGGGCAAGACCATTTTGCCGCTGTACTTTTCCATGGAGCGGGACCGCGCCCTCATCCGCGCCGCCCACGAGAGGGCGGCGGACGCCATCCAGGCCCATCTGGACGGCGGAGAGGACGTGGCCATGCTCAACCTGGGGGACGTGTCCATCTACGCCACCTGGGGCTATGTGATGGAGCTTGTCCGGGGGCGGGGGTATGAGACGGCCATGGTCCCCGGCATACCCAGCTTCTGCGCGGCGGCGTCCCGGCTGGACGCCACCCTGGTGAGCTGGGGGTCCTCCCTCCACGTGATCCCGGCGGGCAAGGGCCCGCTGGGGCCTCAGCTGGTACAGCCCGGGGCCAAGGTGCTGATGAAGGCGGGGGCCCGCCTGCCCCAGGTTGTGGAGGAGCTGAGGCAGGCCGGACAGCTGGGCCGGGCCGTTCTGGTGGAAAACTGCGGCCTGCCCGGCGAGCGGGTCTGTACGGACCTGGAGCACTGCCCGGAGGGCGCGGGCTATTTTGCCACAGTGATTGTAAAGGAGAAATAGAGTATGGTGCATTTTGTGGGAGCAGGTCCCGGCGCGCCCGACCTCATCACCCTGCGGGGGGCGGAGCTGATGAAAGGGACCGACGTGGTGATCTACGCCGGGAGCCTGGTGAATCCCGCCCTGCTGGGGCTGGTGGACGAGGGCTGCCGGATTTACAACAGCGCGGAAATGACCCTGGAGCAGGTGCTGGATGTGATGAGGGAGGCCCACGGGAAAGGGCTGGACCTGGTGCGCCTGCACACCGGGGACCCCTGCCTGTACGGGGCTGTCCGGGAACAGATGGACAGGCTGGACGCACTGGGCATCCCCTGGGACGACACGCCGGGCGTGTCCAGCTTCTGCGGCGCGGCGGCGGCGCTGGGGGCGGAGCTCACCCTCCCCGGGGTGAGCCAGACCGTCATCATCACCCGCATGGCGGGCCGTACCCCGGCCCCGGAGCGGGAAAGTCTGGAGCGTCTGGCCTCCCACGGCGCGTCCATGGCCATCTTCCTGTCCGCCGGGATGCAGGAGCAGGTGCAGGCGGCGCTGCTGGCGGGGGGCGCGTATACGGACGATACCCCCGCCGCCATCGTCTATAAGGCCACCTGGCCGGAGGAGAAGATCGTCCGCTGTACAGTGGGAACCCTGGCGGCGGCGGGGAGCGCGGCGGGCATCTGGAAAACCGCCATGATCCTGGTGGGCGGCTTCCTGGGGCAGAGCTATGAGCGCAGCAAGCTGTACCACCCCGGCTTCACCACAGAATACCGGCAGGGGACGGACACCCCCGCCGAAGGAGGTTGAACCCATGGCAAAACGGCTGTATGTAGTGGGCCTCGGCCCCGGGGACGAGAGATACCTCACCGCCCAGGCCCGGGCGGCGCTGGAGGCCTCCGACGTGCTGTGCGGCTACACGGTGTACGTGGATCTGGTGTCCGGCCTGTTCCCGGACAAGGAGACGTTCACCACCCCCATGCGGGGGGAGGTCGAGCGGTGCCGCTGGGCGCTGGAGACGGCGGACAGCGGCAGGACGGTGGCTCTGGTGTGCAGCGGCGACGCGGGCGTGTACGGCATGGCGGGCCCGGTGCTCCAGCTTGCCCCTCAGTGGCCGTCAGTGGAGGTGGAGGTGGTGCCCGGCGTGACGTCCGCGCTGTCCGGCGGGGCGCTGCTGGGGGCCCCCATCGGCCACGATTTCTGTGTGATTTCCCTGTCCGACCTGCTCACCTCCTGGGAGGTCATTGAAAAACGCCTGCGCTGCGGGGCGGCGGGGGACTTCTCCATGGTGATCTATAATCCCGCCTCCCACAAGCGGGCGGACTACCTCCAGCGGGCCTGCGACATCCTGCTGGACGCCGGGGCCAGCCCCGATACCGTGTGCGGGTACGCCCGCAACACGGGCAGGCCGGGGGAGGAGGCCGTCATCCTCTCCCTGGGCGAACTGCGGAACACGCCGCTGGATATGTTCTCCACGGTGTTCATCGGCTCGTCCACCACCCAGGCGGACCACGGGCGGATGATAACGCCCCGTGGTTACGAGAAAAAGCAGGGCCTATGAGATTCGTGCTGTTCAGCGGCGCCACCGAGGGGCGGCGGCTGTCCCGGGAGCTGGCCCGTCTGGGGGCCGAGGTCACCGTATGCGTGGCCACCGAATACGGTCGGGAGGAGCAGGGGGAGGCCGAAGGCGTCACGGTGCTGTCCGGGCGGATGGATGAAGGAGAGATGGCCCGGGCCGTCCAGGGGGCGGCGCTGTGCGTGGACGCCACCCACCCCTACGCCGTCCAGGCCAGCGAAAATATCCGGGCGGCGTGCGAGGCGGGCGGGGTGCCCCTCCTGCGCCTGCTCCGGGAGGGCGGCGAGCCGCCGGAAGGGGCGCAGGCGTTCGCTTCCGCCCAGGAGGCGGCGGACTGGCTGAAGGGGACGCGGGGGAATATCCTGCTCACCACCGGGGCCAAGGAGCTGGGGGCGTTCGCCCCTCTGGGCGGGGAGCGGCTCTATCCCCGGGTGCTCCCGCTGGCGGACAGCCTTGCCGCCTGCGGGGTGGCGGGGGTGCCGGGGCGCAATATCATCGCCCTGCAGGGCCCCTTTTCCCAGGAGCTGAACGAGGCGCTTATCCGGCAGTACCACATTAAATATCTGGTCACCAAGGACGGGGGCCGGGCCGGGGGCTTTGCGGAAAAGGCGCGGGCGGCTCAGGCCGCGGGGGCCGCGCTGGTGCTGATCCGCCGTCCGAAGGAGGAAGGGCTGGACTATGAAACCGTTTGGAAAAAATGCAGGGAGATGATGGGATGCGGGTGACATTGGCCTCCCTGGGCGGGGGCGGGCAGGAGACCATGACGGCGGAATGTGCCGCCGCTTTGCGAAGCGCCAGGTGCATTCTGGGGGCAAAGCGCCTGCTGGAGCATCTGCCCCGGGGCTGTACGGACAATCGGATTGCCGCCGTCAGGGCTCAGGAGCTTTTGGACGCCATTCTGGGCCAGCAGGGCGGCTGTGTGGTGGTGTTCAGCGGGGACGCGGGATTTTACTCCGGGGCGCGGGGGCTTCTGCCCCTGCTGGCCCAGCGGGGCATCCCCGTCCAGGTCCTGCCCGGCGTGTCCAGCGTCCAGCTGTTTGCCGCCCGTCTGGGGCGGCCCTGGCAGGACTGGGAGCTGGTGTCCGCCCACGGCGTGGACTGCAATGTGATCGGGGCGGTGAGCCGGGGGAAGCCGGCGTTTTTCCTCACCGGAGGGGCGCTGGGTCCCGGGGAGCTCTGCCGGATGCTGGCGGACGCGGGGCTGGGCTTTCTGCCTGTCGCCGTGGGGGAAAACCTGTCCGGCCCGGAGGAGAAGATCACCACCAGCACAGCGGCGGAGCTGGCAGGGCGGAGCTTTGCCTCCCTGTCCGTCCTGCTGGCGGAGCCGGCCCCCCGGTTTGAGCGCCGCAGTCCCGGCCTGCCGGACGGGATGTTCGTGCGGGGGCAGGCGCCCATGACCAAGCAGGAGGTGCGGGCCGCCGCCCTGGCCAAGCTGGGCGTTGGCCCGTCCGATGTGCTGTGGGACGTGGGCGCGGGAACCGGCAGCGTCAGCGTGGAGCTGGCTCTGTCCGCCCCGGAGGGGCAGGTGTTCGCGGTGGAGTGCGATGAGGATGCCTGCGCCCTCGTCCGGGAAAACAAACGGAAATTTTCCACCTGGAATTTACAGCTGGTAGAGGGGAAAGCACCCCAGGCGCTGGCGGGCCTGCCCGCCCCGGACGCGGTGTTCATCGGCGGCACCAAGGGGGGGATGGAGGATATCGTCGGCCAGGTGCTGGCGAAAAACGAAAATGCCCGCATCTGTATTTCCGCCATCGCGCTGGAAACCCTGTCCGCCGCCGTCACGGCGCTGGAGAAACACGGCCTGGAGGCTGATGTGGCCCAGATTGCCGTCAGCCGCACCCGGCCCGCCGGAAAGCTCCACCTGCTGATGGCAAACAACCCCACGTTTTTGATCACGGGGGAGCGCCATGGTTGAGCTGATGATTGCCGCCCCCGCCTCGGGGAGCGGGAAAACGGTGCTGGCCTGCGCCCTGCTGGCGGCGCTGAAGAGGCGGGGGCTGGACCCCTGCGCCTTCAAGTGCGGCCCGGACTACATCGACCCCATGTTCCACCGCTCCGTGCTGGGGGTGGACAGCCATAACCTGGACTTGTTCCTGTCCGATGGGGACACGGTGCGGGCGCTTTATGCCCGCTATGCCGCCGCCCACGGCTCCGTGGTGGTGGAGGGGGCCATGGGCTTTTACGACGGCCTGGGCGGCTCCACTGACCGGGCCAGCGCGTGGCACACGGCGGATACGCTGGGTCTGCCCGTGGTCCTGGCGGTGCGGCCCAAGGGGGCCAGCCTGACCCTGGCGGCGCAGGTCAGGGGCTTGCAGGCTTTCCGCGCCTCCAGCCGCATCGCGGGCCTGTTCCTCAACGACTGCTCCCCCATGCTGGCCAAAAGCCTGACGCCCATGCTGGAGCGGGAGACGGGCCTGCCTGTGCTGGGATACCTGCCCCATATGGAGGAGGCGGTGATCGAAAGCCGCCACCTTGGCCTGCGCACCGCCGGGGAGATCGAGGGCCTGACCGCCCGCATCGGCCGCACGGCCCAGGCGCTGGACAAGACCATGGACTGGGACAGGCTGTTCCAGCTGTCTGACCGGCGGGAGGGCGGGGCGGTCCCGTCCGCCCGTCCTGCCGCGGGCGGCGTTCCCATCGCCGCGGCCCGGGACGAGGCGTTCTGCTTCGTGTATGCGGAAACGCTGGACGCCCTGCGGGACGCGGGGGCGGAACTGCTGTTTTTCAGTCCCCTGCATGACGAAAGGCCGCCTCGAAACGCCTGCGGCCTGTACCTGCCCGGGGGTTACCCGGAGCTGTACGCTTCCCGGCTGGCGGACAACACGTCCATGCGCCGCTGGGTGAAGGAGGCGGTCCGCCGGGGCCTGCCCACGGTGGCGGAGTGCGGCGGTTTCCTCTACCTGGGCCAGAACCTCCAGGGGACGGACGGCGGGAGCTATCCCATGGCAGGCTGTCTGCCGGGGGACGGGGTGTATACATCAAGGCTGGTGCGGTTCGGCTATTCCCAGCTCACCGCCAACGAGGACAGCCTGCTGTTCCGGACAGGGGAGGCCGTCCCTGTCCACGAGTTTCACTACTGGGATTCCACCGAAAACGGGGACAGCCTCACCGCCGTCAAGCCGCTGACGGGCCGGAGCTGGCGGTGCGGCTTTACAAACCGGCGGCTGTACGCCGCTTTCCCCCACCTGTATTTCCCCGGAAATCCGGAGCTGGCGGCGCGGTTTGTCCAGGCGGCGCGTGAATATGGAGAGGAGCGGATCTGTGATGAGGAAATTTGACACTGTAAAGGGCGTGCTGGGGGCGGTCGTCCCCGACGGCAGGGAGGAGGAGGCCCGGCAGGCCGCCCGCCGCCATTGGGCCTCGGTGGCCAAGCCCCTGGGCAGTCTGGGCCTGCTGGAAACCGCGCTGGAGGACATCGCCGCGCTGACCCTCAGTGAAAACCTCGACATTTCCCGCCGCGCCCTGCTGCTGCTGTGCGCGGACAACGGGGTGGCGGTCCAGGGGGTGGCCCAATCCGACCACACCGTCACCGCCGCCGTTACCCGCAACGCTGCGCGGGGCCGCTCCTCGGTGTGCAGAATGGCCCAGGTGGCAGACTGCCGGGTGGTAACCGTGGATATGGGCGTCATCAATATGCCCCCCATGGAAAACCTGCTGGACCGGCGGCTGGGCAATGGCACCGGGGACATCACACAGGGTCCCGCCATGAGCCGGGAGCAGGCGGAACGGGCCGTCCTCACCGGCGTGGAGCTGGTGCGGGCGCAGAAAGAGCGGGGCGTGGGCCTGCTGTGCACCGGGGAGATGGGCATCGGCAACACCACCACCTCCAGCGCGGCGGCCTGCGTCCTGCTGGACCGCCCCGCGGCGGAGCTGACGGGCCGGGGCTCCGGGCTGTCCGACCAGGGGCTTCGGCGGAAAATATGGGCCGTTGAGACAGCCATTGAGCGTAACCGGCCCGACCCCTCCGACCCGCTGGATATTCTGGCCAAGGTGGGCGGCTTCGACATCGCCGGTATGTGCGGCATTTTCCTGGGCGGGGCGCTGTACCGGGTGCCGGTGCTGATGGACGGGCTGATCAGCACCGTGGCGGCGCTGTGCGCCCTGCGGCTGTGCCCGGACGTGGGCAAGGCCATGCTGGCCAGCCACGTTTCCGCCGAGCCGGCGGGGCGGCTGGTGCTGGACGCGCTGGGCAAAAAGCCCCTGATTACAGCGGAAATGAGGCTGGGGGAGGGCACCGGGGCGGTAGCGGCCATCCCCCTGCTGGATATGGCGCTGGCGCTGTACCGGGACGGTACCACCTTCGAGAGCACGGGCATCGAGGCGTACACGCCCCAGGGGGGCTGAGTATGTTTACCCTTGTGATCGGCGGCGCGGCCAGCGGGAAAAGCGAGTGCGCGGAAAGCCTGGTGCTGGCGTCCCCCCGCCATCCCCGCTATTACATCGCCACCATGGAGCCCTTTGGGGCGGAGGGGCGGTCGCGGGTGGAAAAGCACCGGAACATGCGGGCGGACAAGCAGTTCGAGACGATAGAGTGCTATACCAGTCTGGCCAGCGTGCGCCTGCCCCGGCGGGGGGCGGTGCTTCTGGAGTGCCTGGGCAACCTGTCGGCCAACGAGCTGTACAGTCCGGCGGGGGCGGGAAGCCGCCCGGAGGCATTTGCCGCCATTGTGGACGGCGTGGATGCCCTGCTGGGCCAGTGTGACGAGCTGGTGGTGGTGGGCAACGAGGTATTCGCCGGAGGGAACCAATATGCGGAGGGGACGGAGGACTATCTGCGGCTGATGGCGGACGTGAACCGGGCGCTGGCAAAACGGGCGGACCGGGTGTGCGAGGTGGTCTGCGCCCTGCCGCGCTATTACAAGGGGGCGGCGCGGTGATTGTCATAGAGACTGTTTTGGTGGCCTTCGCCATGTTTTCCGCCATCCCTCTGCCCCAGCCGGAGTGGAACGGCAAAAATATGCGCTATGCCATGTGCGCTTTCCCTCTGGTGGGCCTGGTGTGCGGGGCGCTTTGGTTTGGCTGGGGGGCGGCGTGCCGCTGGCTGGACGTGCCGGATCTGCTCCGGGGGGCGGGGCTGTGCCTCATCCCGGTGCTGGTCACCGGGGGCATCCATCTGGACGGCTACGCCGACACCTGCGACGCCCTGGCCAGCTGTGCGCCCCCGGAGAAAAAGCAGGAAATTCTGAAGGACCCCCGGTGCGGAGCCTTCGCCGTTATCCGGCTGTGCGGCTATTTCACCGCCCATCTGGCGCTGTGTACCGCCCTGCGGCCCACGGGGGAGGCCCTGTGGTGCATGGGGCTGGCCTTTGTGCTGGAGCGGGGGCTGTCCGGGCTGGCCATCACCCGGTTCCCGCTGGCGAAAAACACGGGGTTGGCCCACGCCTTTGCCACGGCGTCTGACCGCCGCAGGGCGGGCCGTGTGCTGATGGCGGAGTGCGCCCTGGCGGCGGCGGGGATGACCGTGCTGGGCGGCGTCACCGGGCTGGTGATGGCGGCGGGGGCCATGCTGGTGTTCTGGCACTACAGGCGGGTGGCGGACCGGCAGTTCGGCGGGCTGTCCGGCGACCTGGCCGGGTGGTTTTTACAGCGGGCCGAGCTTTGGATGCTGGGGGCCTTGACGGCCTGCCAGCTGTTGGAGGGGAAATTCTTATGATTTTCATCACAGGGCCGCTGTACAGCGGCAAGCGGGACTATGCCTGCGCCCTTTTGGGCTGTGCGCCGGAGGAATTGGAGGGCCGGGCGGTCTGGGACGTACAGGCGCTGGCGGCAGACTGCGCCGACCTGGACGCCCTGGCGGATGAGCTGTCCGCCCGCGAGGTGGTTATTGCCACCGAGGTGGGGGGCGGCGTGGTGCCCATCGACCCCGGCGAGCGGGCGGCACGGGAGGCGGCGGGACGGCTGAGCTGTCTGCTGGCACAAAGGGCGGAGCGGGTCGTCCGGGTGTTCTGCGGCCTGCCCATGGCGCTGAAATGAGGGTTTATTTTCTGCGCCACGGGGAGACGGAGTACAACGCCCAGGGCAGGTATCTGGGCCAAACCGATCTGCCGCTTTCCCAAAAAGGCCGGTCGGAGCTGCGGCGGGCGGAGCTTGCGCCGGGGACGGTGTATGTCTCCCCGCTGCGGCGGACGGCGGAGACGGCGGAAATTTTGTTCCCCGGCGTCCGGCAGATCATCGTCCCGGACTTCCGGGAGATGGACTTCGGCGTATTCGAGGGCAGGAGCTATCTGGACATGGAGCGTTTCGCCCCCTACCGGGAATGGGTGGAGGTTGGCTGTCTGGGCCAGATCCCGGACGGGGAATCCAAGGCCGGCTTCTCCCAGCGCACCTGCGCCGCGTTTGAGGCGCTGATGGACGAGGCGCTTGGGGCGGGGGAGGGGCCGCTGGCCATCGTGGCTCACGGCGGCACCCAGATGGCGGTGCTGGAGCGGTACGCCCTGCCCCGCCGGGACTACTTTTCCTGGCGGGCCCCCCCGGGGGGCGGCTTCGTGCTGGACGCGGGGCGCTGGCGGGAGGAACGGGTTTTGACCCTTTTGGACACGGTTCGATATACAGGAGGCGGAAGATGATGAAACTGACTGCGGCCATCCCCTGCGGGTTCGCGCTGGATTTGCTGCTGGCTGACCCGGCGTGGATGCCCCATCCGGTGGTGTATATGGGAAAGGCCATCACGGCGCTGGAGGGCTTTCTGCGCTCCCGCCTGCCCAAAACGGAGCGGGGGGAGCTTTTGGGGGGCGCGATTCTGGCGGCGGCGCTCCCGGCGGGGACCTATGCCCTGGCCAGCGGCGGGCGAAAGCTGGCCCGGAGCATCCATCCGGCGGCAGGCTTCGCGCTGGAAACCCTGTGGTGCTGGCAGGCGCTGGCCCTGAAGGGGCTGGCGGACGAGAGCGGCCGGGTCCAGCGGGAGCTGGAGCGGGGCGATCTGCCTGCCGCCCGGAAGGCGGTGGCCCGCATCGTGGGCCGGGACACCCAGGAGCTGAGTGCCGAGGGGGTGGCCAAGGCGGCGGTGGAGACGGTGGCGGAGAACTTTTCCGACGGCGTGGCCGCGCCGCTGTTCTATCTGCTGGTCGGGGGCGCGCCGCTGGCGCTGGCCTACAAGGCGGTGAACACCATGGACAGCATGGTGGGGTACAAAAACGACCGCTATCTCTGTTTCGGCCGGGCGGCGGCGAAGCTGGACGATGCCGCCAATTATATTCCATCCCGGCTGGCGGCGCTGTGCTGGATCGGCGGGGCGTTCCTCACCGGGCAGGACGGGAAAAACGCCTGGCGCATCTGGCGGCGGGACCGGCGCAACCACGCCAGCCCCAACTCCGCCCAGACGGAATCCGCCTGCGCCGGGGCGCTGGGGGTCCAGCTGGCGGGACCCGCGTCCTATTTCGGGAAGGTGGTGGAGAAGCCCGCCATCGGGGACCCGTCCCGGCCTGTGGAGCCCCGGGATATCGCCCGGTCCAACCGGATGCTGTACGCGGCGGGGGCCGTCGCCCTGGGGGCGGGGCTGGGACTGAAAGCGCTGTCCAGCTGTCGGCGGAGGTGAGGGGCGGATGAGCCAAACACTGATACACGGCGGCGACTGGGCGGGCTACGAGGCGGAGTGCGGGGAATGCCCCCTGGATTTTTCCGCCAACGTCAGCCCTCTGGGCCTGCCGCGGGGAGTGCGGGACGCCGTGGTCCGGTCGCTGGAGACGGCGGACCGCTACCCCGACCCCCTGTGCCGCGCCCTGGGAGGGGCCATCGCCGGGGTGGAGGAGGTCAGCCCGGACTGGGTGCTGTGCGGCGGCGGGGCGGCGGATCTGATCTACCGGGCAGTGCTGGCAAAGCGTCCCGGCCGTGCCCTGGTCACTGCCCCGGCGTTTGCTGAGTATGAGGCGGCATTGGCGCTGGCCGGGTGCGGGATCGACTGCTTTTTTCTCAGAGAATCGGAGGATTTCATGCTGGGCGAGAGCTTTCTGGAGGCCATCACGCCGGACACGGATATGGTGTTCCTGTGCCAGCCCAACAACCCCACCGGGCGGACCATCCCCCGGACGCTGCTGTGTGCTGTGCTGGAGCGCTGCCGGACGGCAAAGGCCCTGCTGGTGGTGGACGAGTGTTTCTGCGGCCTGCTGGACCAGCCGGAGACGTTCACCATGAAGGGCCTGCTGGGGGAGCACCCCAACCTGCTGATTTTGAAGGCGTTCACCAAGCTGTACGCCATGGCGGGCCTGCGGCTGGGGTACTGTGTTTGCGGGGATGCCGCCCTGCTGGACGCCATGCGGGGAGCGGGACAGCCCTGGGCGGTGTCCGGTCCGGCCCAGGCGGCGGGGATTGCGGCGCTGAGGGAGACGCAGTATGTCCAGGCGGTGCGCGGGCTGGTTGCCCGGGAGCGGCCCCGGCTGGCGGGGGAGCTGTCCCGGCTGGGGCTCCGGGTGATCCCGGGAGAGGCCAATTATCTGCTCTTTTTCTCCCCCGCGCCCCTGTTGGAACCCCTTCGGGAACGGGGGATCCTGCTCCGGGACTGCGGGAACTACCGGGGGCTGGAGGCCGGGTGGTACCGCACGGCGGTGCGCACCCAGGAGGAAAACCGCCGCCTGATCCAGTCACTGGAGGAAATTTTGAAGGAGGGAACGCCATGAGCCGCGCCAAACGAATCATGGTCCAGGGCACCATGTCCGGGGCGGGAAAAAGCCTGCTGTGCGCCGCCCTGTGCCGCATTTTTGCCCAGGACGGGTACCGGACGGTCCCGTTCAAGAGCCAAAACATGGCGCTGAACAGCTATGTCACCCGGGACGGGCGGGAGATGGGCCGGGCCCAGGTGGTCCAGGCCCAGGCCGCCGGGGTGGAGCCGGACGTGCGGATGAACCCCATCCTGCTCAAGCCCAGCAGCGACACAGGCAGTCAGGTCATCGTGCTGGGCGAGGTGCGGGGCCAGATGGCGGCGGCGGAGTATTTCCGCTATAAAAAACAGCTC
The DNA here is from genome assembly GCA_910575695.1 of Oscillospiraceae bacterium. Taxonomy (GTDB): domain Bacteria; phylum Bacillota; class Clostridia; order Oscillospirales; family Oscillospiraceae; genus Enterenecus. Next base: position 85,502 of record CAJTGJ010000011.1, read on the forward strand.
TTTCCCGAGGTACTGGACGCCTTCGACAGCCTTGCCGGGGAAAACGACATCATTGTCATCGAGGGGGCGGGCAGTCCGGCGGAGATCAACCTGCGGGCGGACGACATCGTGAATATGGGGCTGGCCCTGCGGGTAAACGCGCCGGTGCTGCTGGCGGGGGACATCGACCGGGGGGGCGTGTTCGCCCAGCTCTATGGCACGGCGGCCCTGCTCCAGCCCGAGGAGCGGGACCGGATCAAGGGGCTGATTATCAACAAATTCCGGGGGGATGTGGAGATCCTCCGCCCCGGCCTTGCCATGCTGGAGGAAAAGACGGGCAAGCCGGTGCTGGGCGTGGTGCCTTATTTACAGGTGGACGTGGATGACGAGGATTCCCTGGCCCCCTGCCTGAGCCGGGAGGATGCCCGAAAGCCCCTGGACGCGGCGGTGGTCCGCCTGCCCCGCATCTCCAACTTCACCGACTTCACCCCCCTGGAGGAGCATCCCCAGATCGGCGTGCGCTATGTGGACGCCCCCGGAAAGCTGGGACAGCCCGATCTCGTTATACTCCCCGGCACCAAGAGCACCATGGACGACCTGCTTTGGCTGAGGCAGTGCGGGCTGGAGGCGGCGATTCTAAAGCTGGCCGCGTCGGGTACGCCGGTGCTGGGTGTGTGCGGCGGCTACCAGATGCTGGGCGAGGCCATCCACGACCCGGAGGGGGTGGAGCGGGGCGCCGGCGGAAGCCTGCGGGGGATGGGGCTGCTTCCCATCGAGACCACGTTCCTGCGGTCAAAATCCCGCACACGGGTGCGGGCCCGGGTGACGGCGGGGCCGCTGGCGGGAGCTGGGCTGGACGGCTACGAGATCCACATGGGCCGCACTGAGGTGAAGGGCGGGCCTTTCTGTGTGCTGGAAAACGGTGAGCCGGACGGCTGTGCCCAGGGCAGCGTATGGGGCACCTACCTCCACGGCCTGTTTGACAGCGGGGAGCTGGCCCAAAAGCTGGCGGAGCTGCTGTGCGCCCGGAAGGGGCTGGCGGTGGAGGCCGCTCAGGCGGTGCCCCACGCCGCCTATCAGCAGGCCCAGCTGGACCTGCTGGCGGAGGGCGTGCGGAAGGCGCTGGATATGGACATGATTTACCGGATGATGGAGGAAGCGTAAATGGGACAGGATGTAATTTATACCACACCTTCGGAGATTGAGCGGGAGAGTATGCGCATCATCGCCGGGGAACTGGCCCGGATGGGGGTCAGCCTGCCGCCGGAGCGGGAAGCGGTGGTGAAGCGGGTGATCCACACGACGGCGGACTTCGACTACGTCCAAAATCTGCGCTTCACTGAGGGCGCGGTGGAGCGGGCGTCGTCGGCCTTCCGGGCCGGGGCGGCGGTGGTGACGGACACCAACATGGCGAAATCCGGCGTCAGCAAGGCGGCGCTGGACAAGCTGGGCGGGGGAGTATACTGCTTCATGGCGGACCCGGACGTGGCCCGGGAGGCCAAAGACCGGGGCGTCACCCGTGCGGTGGTGTGCATGGAAAAGGCGGCGCGGGAGCATCCTGGGGCGGTGCTGGCGGTGGGCAACGCCCCCACCGCGCTGCTGAAGCTCTGCGAGCTGATGGAAAACGGCCTGCGCCCCGCGCTGGTGGTGGGTGCTCCGGTGGGCTTTGTCAACGTGGAGGAGAGCAAGCGCCGGGTGTTCGAGGTGTGCCTGCGGTATGACGTTCCCTGCATCGCCGCCATGGGCCGCAAGGGGGGGAGCAACGCAGCCGCCGCCATCTGCAACGCCATTTTGTACACGGCGCTGGACGCCGTTGACCCGTCGGAGCGGCAAAAACGGCTGAGCTGAAACAGGGACAGAACAAGGGCGCGTCCCGCCTTGCCGGGGACGCGCCCTTGTTTGATTTATTCCGAAAACCGGGCCTCCCAGCGCTCCTCCGCCAAAGCCACGGTGACGCCGTTCCGGGCGGTTTTCCCCACCGCCAGCCGCTGTGCGCCCATCATGGCGGCCCGTTCGCACACGTTGTCCACCCCGGTGACCCGGAGCACCCGCTCCGAGGGGGTGAACGCCCCCTCCAGCGCCCGCAGCTCCTCCGCGCTGTAAAACGCGAGGGGCCAGCTCTGCCCGGCGCAATAGGCCAGCAGTCCCGGCTCGTTCCGCTTCAAGTCGATGGAGGCGGCGCACTTGACGGCTTTGGGGTGGATCTGGTGCTCATCCAGCACCTGGTCCACCGCCTCCCGGATGGCCTCCGAGGTGGCGCCCAGGCGGCACCCCAGCCCCAGATGGAGCACAGGGGGCACCAGAAGGAGGGTTTTCGCGAAGGGTTTTTTCCTTCTCCAGGAGATGCACACACCCAGCGCCCCGGAATCCCCCGCCGTTGTGCCGGGGGGCAGCTCCCCCACGAGGGGGGCGTCACAGCACAGGGGGACGGTGTCCTCCAGAATGGCGGCGGATACCGCTTTGGCGGCGGACAAATCGGTGATGGTCAGCCCCTGCCGCGCGGCCCAGGCGTCCACGGAAAATTTCCCGTTGATGTCGGTGGCGGTGGTAACCACGGGGACCGCGCCCAGCGCCCCCGCCAGCCGCCGGGCCAGCTCGTTGGCCCCGCCGATGTGGCCGGACAGCAGGGGGACGACAAACCCGCCCCTCTCGTCCACGCACAGCACCGCCGGGTCGGTGCGCTTATCCCGCACATAGGGTGCGATGGAGCGCACCGCGATGCCCGCCGCCCCCACGAACACCAGGGCGTCCGCCCAGGCGAACAGCGGTCCGGTAAACTGGGTGCAGGGCGGGGTGATGGGCTCAAACGGCCCCTCCGCGTATGTTTCCGGGGCAAAACAGCGGCACTCGTCCCGGGGGGCGCACAGCGACTCCCTCGCCCGGAGCGCCATGGCACAGCCCCGGCGGCTGAACGCGAGAATGGCCAGCTTCATGGCGCTTCCTCCTTCAGCTTCCCCGCCTCCCGGGCCAGCTCCCGGAGCAGGCGGTTTTTTTCATTCATTGCCCCAAATGCCGCCAGCGGGCACAGCACGGTCCGGCACCGTTCCAGCACCGACGCGGCCCGCTGGAACGCCGCCTCGCCGATGGGCTGGAAGGGCCGTTCCGCCACGGCCTCCACCGCCAGGGCCTGGGCCACCGGGAAATCCAGGTCGTTCTCCCCCAGCACCCCGGCGGCAAAGGGCGTCCCCTGACGCTGGAGGCGGCGGTACACAGGGATGCCCGACCCGCCGCCGCCGATGACGAACACCTCCGGCGCGCCCGCCGCCGCTTCCAGCTCCAGGGAGCCGTACAGGGCGTTGTAGCTCCCCCGGGACGCGCCGTACAGCTCCGGGATGTACTCCGCCGTAAAAATGTCCTCCGGGGGGCCCTGCTGGGCGATGGTATCCCCGTGGACGCACACCACCCAGTCGCTGATCTTCTGGGCCAGGTCCAGCTCGTGGAGGGACATGACCACCGCCAGATCCCGGGCGCGGACCATATCCTTCAAAATGGCCAGCAGCTCCAGCTTGTGGCGTATGTCCAGGAAGGAGGTGGGCTCGTCCAGCACCAGCACCTCCGGCTCCTGGTTCAGCGCCCGGGCCAGCAGCACCCGCTGGCGCTGGCCGTCGCTGATCTGGGTGAAGTCCCGGTCCGCCAGGTCGGCGGCGTGGACCAGCTCCAGGCTTCGGGCGGTCTTTTCCCGGTCCTCCGGGGACAGGATGCCCAGCTGCCCGGTGTAGGGGTAGCGCCCCGCGGCGGCCACGTCGAAGCAGGTGGTCAGCTCCGACCGGACGCGGGCCGTCATGAGGACGCTGAGCTTCCGGGCCCGATCCTGCCCGGACAGCTCCGCCATGTCCCGCCCGTCCAGATAGACCGCGCCGCCGGTGATGGGGAGCTGGCGGATGATGCTTTTCAAAATGGTGGATTTTCCCGCTCCGTTGGGGCCGATGAGGGTCATGATCTCTCCGGCCCGCAGCTCCAGCTGGATATCGCGGATCAGGGTGGTCCGGCCGTAGCCCACGCAGAGCCGCCGGGTGTTCAGGCGTGTCTCGTTCATGACGGCTCCCCTCCCCGGCCCCGACGGGAGGCCATCAGATACAGCACCACCGGCGCGCCGAACACCGCAGTCACCGAGCTGATGCTCATGTCCCGGGGGGCGAAGGCAGTGCGGGCGATCAGATCGCAGAACAGGCAGAAGGCCGCGCCCCCCAGAAAGCAGGCGGGTATCATGATGATGGGCTTGGCCGTGCGGAACAGTCCTTTCACCAGGTGGGGCACCGCGATGCCCACAAAGGAGATGGGTCCGGCAAAAGCCGTCACCGTGGCGGACAGCAGGCTGGACAGCAGAATCAGCTCCACCCGGAACCGCTTGATGTTCACCCCCATGCTCTGGGCATAGACCTCCCCCATCTGGTATGCGCCGATGGGCTTGGACAGCAGGAAGGTGAGGGCCAGCGCCACGCCCACCACCCAGGCCATCAGCCTCACATTGTCCCAGGAGCTGCCGGAAAAGCTGCCCAGGGACCAGTTGTGGAGGTTGACGATGTTGGAATCATCGGCAAAGGTGGTGACGAAATCGGTGATGGCCGAGCAGATGTAGCCGATCATCACGCCGCTGACCACCAGCATACTCATGGCCCGCACCCGGCGGGACAGCAGCAGGATGAACCCCATGGAGATCATGGAGCCCGCGAAGGCCCCGGCGATCAGGGCCATGGAGCTGATGACGATGTTCCGGCTGAGGAAGAACACCATCACCAGGGACACGGTGAGCTTTGCCCCCGAAGAGATGCCCAGCACAAAAGGCCCGGCGATGGGGTTGGCAAAAAAGGTCTGGAGCAGGAAGCCGGACACGGACAGCGCTCCGCCCAAAATGGCGGCGGCCAGCACTCTGGGCAGACGGATGGTCCAGACGATGCCCGCCATGCTCCCGATGGAATCGGCGATCTCCGCCAGGGTGAAGTCCACGCTGCCCGCGCCGACATTCCACAGCAGAAGCGCCAGCACCAGCGCGGTCAGGAGCGCGAAGCACCCCGCGTAGCGCAGCCGGTTGTCTCTCATGGTCCTCTCTCCTCCGTCAGGTCAGCCGGTACAGGTAGGTCAGCGACCCGTCCGCGCCCTTTTCTTCCGTCAAGATACGGTGTATGTCCAAAATCACCTCGCCCACGGACTGGGATTCCTGGAACATACTTTTGCCGGTACACCACACATTGCCGTTCTGCACCGCCTTGAAGTCCGCCAGCGGCGGGCTTTTTGCCACCAGCTGTTCAATGGTCTGCAAATCCGCCTCAATGGTGCTGTTGTAGATCAAGATGTCCGCGTCGATGGCCTCGCTGTAGAAGGTCTCCATCTGGATGTTCATGGTGGACAGGGCGTTTTCCTCCTGGGACAGGCCCTGGGGCACGTACACGCCCCCCGCCAGCCCGATGGCCTTGGCGATATAGTCCCCGGATTTGCGCACCGTCACCGAGCCGTTGGAGGCGACAGAGAAGAATGCCGCCGTTTTCCCGGTGCCCTCCCGCTCCAGCACGGGCTCCAGCTTTTCCAGCTGGGCGTCATAATACGCTTCGGCCTCCGCCTCCCGGTTGAGCAGAGCGCCGTACAGCTTCACCCACTCCATCCGGCCCAGGGGGTGGGCCTCATAGCTGGAGCGCTCCACCAGCACCGGGATGCCCAGCCGCTCCAGCTGCTCCTTGACCTCCGGGTTGTGGTAGATCATGGTGGATTCCAGGGCCAGACCGCAGCCCTGGGACTGGATCAGCTCATAGTCCGGGGCGCTGTATTTTCCGGCGTAAACCATCCGGCCCTCCTCCATGGCCTGACGGGCCTCGGGGATATACCAGCCCTCCGCCTGGGTGCCGGACATGGTGACGGCGTCCATGGCGTCCAGCTGGCGGAAGCAGTCCATGGCGGCGGTGGCCTGTAAGTAGATGTTCCGGATGGGCTGGCGCAGGATGGTGACATCCTCCGGCGTGCCCTCGGGGACCGGATCCAGCTCGGGCACCACCAGATAGGCGTCCTTGTCAATGGTGATCCGTTTATAGCCGTCCGGAGAGTAGTCCACGGAAAACATTTGGGCGTAGTCCAGCTCCAGATGCCCGCTCCAGTCCATTTCGTCCCAGTGGGGGACGATCTGCTCCGTGTTGGAGGGGCCTGTTCCCTGAGAGGGGGCCTCCGAGGGCGGGGCCGGTGTCTGGCCCCCGACCGGCGCGCAGGCGCACAGGGCCAGCATCAGCGCCATCAGAAGGAAAAAACAGTTCCAACGCTTCATATACTTCACCTTACTGTTTCGTCAGGGTGGAGGAGTGGAACGTAAGGGCATACTCCACCTCATGGGGTTCGCTCATGGCCACGGTGTCCGCGATGACGGGCAGGGCCGTATCAAAGGAGGCGACGGGGATCTCAAAGGTGGAATTTGCCCCGGGGGCGCTGATGAGGTCGTACCGGACGCCGTTCACCTTCATGTAGTCGTAATTGGGGCTGCTCCACACGATGACGGCGGAAAATTTTCCGCCGGTACAGTGCAGGGTGCAGGGGGATTGGACCGTGGCCCGCCCGGTGCCGCCGGACAGGGTAACGCTGGCGGTGTAGGTCCCGTCCGCCGGGACGGACGGGGTGGGTTCAGGGGTGGGGGCTGGCGTCGGCGCGGGGGTGGACACAGCGTCCGGCTTCGGCGAGGCCGAGGGAGCGCCGGTGGGATTGGGTGTGGCGGACGGCTCCGCCTCCGGGGAGGCCGTGGGGGAGGGCTCCGGCGTCTCCGTGCTCAGGGCGGGGGAGGCCGCTTCCGACTGCTCCGGGGTGGGATCGGGTGTGGGGTCTGCCGCCGGGGCGTCCCCGCCGCACCCCGCGGACAGGGACAGGGCCAGCGCCAGCGCCGCCAGAAGGGCCAGACGGCGGACGAGCTTTGTTTTCATGCAGGTTCCTCCTTAGAAAAGGGGGCGCCGCGAAGCGCTTGGGCTTCGCGGCGCTCCGGAAAGCTGTTTGGTTGGGTTATTTCGCCGCGGCGGTGGCGGACTGGAAGACCAGGGTGCGGTCATACCACTTGGTGCCCAGGGCGGCGTAGGACAGCTCCTGGTCCAGCGTCTCCACAGGGACGGTGAAGGTGTACTTGCCCTCGGCGTTCTCCACGAAGTCGATGAAGCCGTCAGCGGCCTTATCCGCTTCGGCGGCGGTGCCCACGAACATCTTGGTGTAGCCCGTGCCGCTGAGGGTGAGCACGGCGGTCATTTTGCCATCGGCCACGGTGAGCTCACAGTTCACCACACGGAACATACTGGAGCTGCTGCTCACCTCGATGGTATACGTCCCGTCGGGCAGGGCCTTGGTGTTCCCCGGGTTGGGCTCCACGTCGATGCCGGTCTCGTCCAGGGGCTTGGCGTTTCTGGCGTGGTCCGCCAGGAGCTGCTGGATGGCCTCCAGCTCGCCCAGGCCCTTGATCTCGCAGGTGACGTTCAGCCCGGCGGCGGTGAACACGGAGTACCAGGATTCCGGGTCGTTCTCATCCGCCATGTCGTTGTTGGCGTGGTCGCCCGCCACGATCATCATGGGGCGCAGGATCACGTTCTCATAGCCGCCCGCCTTGACCAGCTCCACCAGGTCCTCGGCGGTGGGCGCGGCCTCCACGGTGCCCACAAAGTGGTTGTCATGGCCCGCGGCCTTGAGCACCTCCTGCATCCTGGCGTAGATGCCGTTGGAAGCGGCCTCGGTGCCGTGGCCCATCCAGCACACGGCGGTCTTGCCGTCCTGGGGCAGTTCGGCGGCGACCTCCGCCATGGCCTGGGCCACGATGGCGAAGTCCTCATCGGTGGTCAGCAGGGGGTCGCCGATCCTGATGCTGTCGAAGTCGTCCGCGAACTTCTCCAGCTCCTTCACCAGATCGCCGTACTCATAGCCGTTCATCAGGTGGGTGGGCTGTACCAGCAGGTTCTTCACGCCGTTGTACTTGGCCCGGTTCAGCGCGTCGGCCACATCGTCGATCTGCTCGCCGTCCCGGCGGTAGATGTGCTCGATGATGATGTTGGAGGTAAAGCCCCGGCGGACGGCGTAATCGGGGAACGCCTCCTCCAGCGCGCCTTCAATGGCGCCGATGGTGGCCACACGGCTGTCGTTGAAGCTGGTGCCGAAGCTCACCACCAGCAGCTCGTTCTCGCCGATGTTCCCGCCGTTGCGGGGGTCGTCCTTGGAGGCGTCGCCGGTGGAGGCGTCATCCATGTAGCGGCACAGGATGGCGGCTACCTGGGCCCGGGTGGCGGTGCCCTTGGGGACCAGCTTCCCGCCCTCGCCGCCGAGGATGAACCCGCTGGCTACAGCCCAGTTCATGTAGTTTTTGGCCCAGTCCGCTACGGCGGCGGCGTCAGGGAAGGCGGACAGCCTGTCCCTGTCCGAGCCGATGGTGCCCAGGGCGCTGTCCCGGCCCACCTGGCGGGCGGCGAACTCGTTGATGATCTTGGCGATCTCCTGGCGCTGGGCGCTGCCGTTGGGGTCAAAAATGGTAGCGGCGGCGTCCCTGCCGTTGATGATCTTTTCGCGGAAGGCCCAGACCACCGCGTCCCGGAAGCCGGCGTCCTCGTCCACATCCTGGAAGGGGTTTTCCAGCCCGTCGACGGCGGGGGCATCGGCCAGACGGTACAGGGCCGTCACCAGGTCCGCACGGGTCATGGGGTCGTTGGCGCCAAAGGTGGTTTCGGTTTTGGGGTCGATCAGCTTCAGCTCCAGCATACGCTCCACATACTCCTCAGCCCAGCCGGGCACGTCGGTAAAGCCTGTGTCCTCCGCCGCGAAGGCGGTTCCGGCAAGGCTCATGGTCAAGACCGCCGCCAGCAGCAGCGTAATCAGCTTGTTCCGTTTCTTCATGTCTCATTTCCTCCTTGTAGTCATGTGTCTATGTATCCCGTGCGGCCCTGCCGCACTGCTGGGGGACTGGATCATGGGGCGGACGCAAAAAATGCCCCGGGCCGAAGGGGCCGGGACACACTACCATGCACAAAGCCCCGTCAGTGCGGGGATGCCGCACGAACAGGGCCGGATCAAGAAGTGCGCTTCCGGTTCCGGCAGAACGCGTCCAGCTGCCGCAGATCTGGCTCAGCCTCTCCAGGAGGCATCACAGTGACCGACTCGCCAGGGAATCTCACCCTATTCATGCGCCGCGTAAGCGGTTGCAGCTGTTTCCGTATTCAGTTGGATTAACTGTAATTACAGGCTAACACAATCTGCGGACTTTGTCAAGTGGCCCCAGCCAATCGGTAAAAAACAGGAGATCTGCGAAAAAGGCATAGGCGGCATGATTTTTTGTGCTATTGACATTCTCACGGGAAGCGGATAATATGAAAATGAAATTTGGCGGCGGAGATCCTGCCGCCGGGGAGTGTGATTTACGATGGAACAGAAAAAGGGAACGGTCAACGGAAAAATCATCGCGGCGGCGGTGTGTCTGGCCGCGGCGGCAGCGGCGCTGTTTCTGGTGTGGCGCTTTTTGACGCCCCAGGGTGAGGCCGGCGCCAAGACGGTGGTGGTGGAGGTGGTCCATAAGGACGGCTCCGCCCGGAAGTTCAGCCTGAACACAGACGCCGACAGCCTGGGCAAGGCGCTGGTGGAGGGCGGCGTGGTAGTGGATAACCAGGACACCTACGGCCTGTATATCCTCACCGCCGACGGGGAGACCGCCGATGAATCCAAGCAGGAGTGGTGGCAGATCACCAAGAACGGCGTAAGCCTGACCACCAGCGCGGACAGCACCCCCATCGCGGACGGAGAGCATTATGAGCTGACCCTGACTGTGGGGTGGTCATGACCGCTGGACCGTCCCGGTCCGGCGGCGAGCCCCGGCTGGGGGCGCAGGAAATCGTGATCCTGGGCCTGCTGGGGGCGGTGCTGTTTGTGGGCAAGATGGCGCTGGCGGGGCTGGCCAATATTGAGCCGGTCTCCCTGCTGGTGATGGTGTACGCGGTGGTGCTGGGGCGGAAGGCGCTGTTTCCCGTCTATATCTACGTGGCGCTGGAGTGCATCGTCTGGGGGATCAACCTCTGGACGCTGTCCTATCTGTATGTGTGGCCCCTGCTGGCGGCGGCGGCGTGGCTGCTGCGGCGCATGGAATCCCCGGTGGGGTGGGCGGTGCTGTCCGGGACGTTCGGGGCCTGCTTCGGGGCGCTGTGCGCTCTGATGTACCTGCCGGTGGAGGGGTGGCAGTTTGCCCTGTCCTGGTGGGTGTCGGGCATCCCCTTCGACCTGCTCCACTGCGGGGGCAATTTTGTCATGGCGCTGGCGCTGTTCCGGCCCTGCGAGAAGGTGCTTTCCCGCCTGATCCAAACCGTCCCGTCCCTGCGGGGCTGACGGCATATCAAAAGGGCCGGATGATCGATGGATCGTCCGGCCCTTCGCGTATCAGGCTTTGCCCGCCGGTTCCCTCTGGGACAGCCACAGGCCCAGCAGGATCAGCGCGATGGCCCCCAGGCCGGCGGGGCGGATCGGCTCCCCCAGAAACAGGGCGGAGGCGATGACGGTGACCACCGGCGTGAGGTAGATATAAACGTTGGTAGCCACGGTGCCGATGCAGGCGGTGGCCTTGTTCCAGAACACAAAGCACAGGGCGGAGGACCCCAGGCCCAGGTAGAGGACGTTGAACAGCATTTCCGGCGCGGCGAAGCGGGCCAGAGAGACGTCCAGGTGGTTGATGAACACAAAGGGGATGGTGAAGACCAGCCCCCAGAAAAAGATTTTGCGGGTGGCCTGCAGATCGGTGTACCCCTGGGGCTGGACGACCTCTACCAGCACCCCGTAAGCGCCCCAGGAAAAGGCCGCGCCCAGGGTGAGCAGGTCGCCCAGGGGGCCGAACCCGATGGCCTCCCCGTTGGAGAGGGAAACCAGGGTGATGCCCGCGATCGCGATCACAAAGCCGGCAAAAAAGGTCCAGCGGGGCCGGGCCGTCCGGCGGCAGGCCCACATCAGCAGGGCGGTGAACATGGGGGCGGCGGCGATGATGATGCCCACGTTGGAGGCGAAGGTGTAGGAGAGGGCAAAATTCTCCAGCATGAAGTAGAGGGTCAGCCCCGTAAGACCCGCCCCGATGAAGGGCAGCTCGCTCTTCCAGCTCTTGGGCAGCAGAGGCTTGGGTGAGCAGAGGAACAGGACGGCCCAGGCGATCAAAAAGCGGAAGATGATGATCTCGATGGGGTGGAAGGCGCGCAGGAGCACCTTGGTGGACACAAAGGCGCTTCCCCAGACGATCGTAACAAAAAGGGCCAGCAGGTGGCCCAGAACGGCTTTGTTTTTCGTGTTCATGTAATGATCTCCCTTTTCGGCCGAAAAACGGCGCAGTCAGCAAACCGCCTGATCCACAGTTGTGCAGGCGGGCAAAAAATGGTATAGTCAGATCAGGACGGGCGGAGCGGCCCGGAAATCAACATGGGAAAGCAGGGATAGCATGGAGCTGTATGTGGTGGACGCGTTTACAACGGTCCGTTTTTCCGGCAATCAGGCGGGGGTGGCCCTGCTGGGGGACCGGCCCTTCCCGGAGGAGGGGCTGATGCAGGCCCTGGCCGGGGAGCTGAAGCACTCGGAAACCGCCTTTGTACGGCGGATTGGGGACAGGGCCTTCCATATCCGCTACTTTACCCCGGCGGGGGAGGTGGACCTGTGCGGCCACGCCACCATCGCCGCGTTCACGGTCCTGCGGGAGATCGGCGGAATTGAGACGGGGCTGTATGCCCTGCGCACCCGGTCCGGGGATCTGGAGGTGGAGGCGGGGGCCGATTCCGTCTGGATGGATATGGCCCCGCCCCGGGACGGCCAGAGCTTCTCGGAGGAGGAGCAGGCTGAATTGTACGCCGCCTGCGGCCTGGGGCTGGAGGACAGGCCGGAGGGCCTGGAGCCTCAGGCGGTGAGCACCGGACTGCTGGATATACTGCTCCCGGTGAAGGGCGCCGCCCTGGACCGCGCTGTGCAGAATGAGGCTGAGGTGGCGCGCCTGTCGGAGCGCTGCGGCGTGGTGGGGGTGCATATGTTCTGCCTGGAGGGGGACGGGGCGGCTACGGCCCGGTGCCGCAACTTCGCTCCGCTGTACGCCATCCCGGAGGAGGCCGCCACCGGCACCTCCAACGGGGCATTGACCTATTACCTGTACCGCCGGGGGCTGGCGTCACCCGGCGGGGAAAACCGCTTTATCCAGGGGGAGGCCATGGGCAAGCCCTCGGAGATCCTGAGCCGCCTGACGGAGGCGGACGGGGATGTCAGGGTCCGCGTGGGGGGGCGGGCGGTGATCACCCTGCGGTGTGATTTGCTGGAGCCTTAAAACTCGATATCCGGGCGGGCCATGACGCCCTCGTCATAGGGGTGCTTTTCCTTGGTGACGTGGGAGATATAATCGGCCCGCCGGGCCAGCTCCCCGGGGAGGGAATGGCCGGTGAGGACCACCTCCAGCCCCTCCGGCTTGCCGTCCAGGAAAGCGGCCAGCTCGTCCATGGGCAGGAAGCCGCAGCTGGCGTCGATTACCTCGTCCAGCACCAGCAGGCGGGCGGAGCTGTCCCGGGCCAGGGACGCGGCCCGCTGAAAGAGGTCCAGGCAGTCTCTGGCTGTCTGGGCCTTTTCCTCGCTGTTCATTTGGAAGGTGAACTTCTGGACCGCCTTGCCCCGCACCAGCGTGATTTCGGGGAAGCGCTCCGCAGCCGTGACCTCGCCGCTCCCGGCGGACTTGAGGAACTGGGCGACGACCACCTGCTTCCCCCGTCCGGCGCACCGGAAGGCCAGCCCGAACGCGGCGGTGGTCTTGCCCTTGCCGTCGCCGTAGTAGATGTGGACCAATCCTGTCTGTTTTGTCATATTTGTCACCTGTTTTCAAGTTTTGGGTTTGTTCAGGCCAGCTTTTCTCCCTTGCGCAGGAAGGAGAATTTGGTTTCCGAGCAGATCACCGCGATGAAGATGAGCACGAAGCCGAGGAACATGGCCAAAGTGGGCCGCTCGTTGGCGAAGATGATGGAGAAAATGACGCCGAAGGGAGCCTCCAGGGACAGCAGGATGGCGGCGGTGGCGGGAGGCGTGTATTTCTGCCCGATGTTCTGGAACAGGAACGCGCCGCAGGTGGACAGCAGGGACAGATAGGCCAGCGAACCAATCAGCCCCGGTGTAAAGGCGCCTTCGGGAAGGGCAGGGCGTGCGATCAGCACCGCCAGCCAGGCGAACACCGCGGAGGACAGGAACTGGATGACAGTGAGGAGGAAAATGTCCTCCTCCTGGGCGTATTTGTTCACCGTGACAATGTGGGCGGCGAAGAAGATGCCGCAGATCAGGGTGAGCACGTCCCCCATGTTGACGGTGAGGTTCCCGTTGAGGGAGACCAGGCCGATGCCCGCCAGACACAGCGCCGCCGCCAGGATGTTGTAGCGGTCGGGGCGTACATGGGAGACGGCCCAGTAGAGGAAGGGCACCAGGATGCAGTACACCGCCGTGAGGAAGGCGTTTTTCCCGGAGGTGGTGCGCTCCAGGCCGAAGGTCTGGAACACGTAGGCAATGAACAGGAACAGCCCCATCAGCGTGCCGCCGAACAGACAGCGGCGGGTGAAGTGCTTCCAGCGGGGCAGGAAGATCAGCGCCAGTACGATGGCGGCGGCGGTGAAGCGGATGGCCAGAAGCCAGAAGGTGGGCAGCACGTCCACGCTGTTTTTCATCACCACAAAGGAGCTGCCCCAGATGATGGTGGTCAGGATGATCAGGAAGGGGGACAGCCGGGCCAGAATGCCGGTGTTTTTTTGTTCGCTCATAAGTATGCGCTCCCTTTTCTCAAAGCAATATGGCAACTATATATATAATTGTTATCATATTTGCCCGCCATTTGTCAATCTGATTTGGACCGTTTCCACCATGAAATTTTGAAAGCTGAACCATGAAAGTATTTCATACGGGTTCGCATTGACAATGCGCCCCAACAAAGCTATAATGAGGTTTAGCAAATGCTGTCAATTCAGGTGGTGGTTCCAACAAAATTTTTGTGCAGGAGTGATTCCAAATGGAAGAAAAAAAGTACACCTCGCTGATCCGCGTCCGTATGTCCGCGAAGGATGCCCACTATGGCGGCAATCTGGTGGACGGCGCCCACATGGTCCATCTGTTCGGTGACGTGGCCACCGAGCTGCTGATCCAGCTGGACGGCGACGAGGGCCTGTTCTGCGCCTACAACAACATCGAATTCAAGGCCCCCGTGTATGCCGGCGACTACATTGAGGCATACGGGGAAATCACCCACATTGGCAACACCTCCCGCAAGATGCGGTTTGAGGCCCGCAAGGTGGTGGCGCCCCGCCCGGAGATCAGCGCCTCCGCCGCCGACTTCCTGGCGGAGCCGGTGATCGTTGCCATCGCGGAGGGCACCTGCGTGGTGCCCAAGGACTGCCAGCGCAAGCAGCACTGAACCGCGGCGGACGTAATCTGAGACACAAAACAGGCCCAGCGCAGACGCGCCGGGCCTGTTCCGCTTACAGAAGCATCTGGACGAACCGGAGGAGCAGCTTCCCGCCGTAGAGGATGATGACCGCGCCGCATACCACGTTGATGATGCGGAGGATCTTGTTGTTGAACCGGGCGGAGAAGCAGGAGATCAGGATGGCGACCCCAAAAAACCACAGGAAGGACGCGGTGGCGGAGCCCAGGATGATCTGTGTGCCCGCCGCGCCGGGGCTGCTGACGCGGAAGCTGCCGTAGAGCATGGTGCCGTCAATGAGGGCCTGGGGGTTGATCCAGGTGACCACGAAGGACTTGGCGGCGATTCTGGATATGGGTATGTCCGTGTCCACCGCGCGGTCCAGGCTGGGCTTTTCCCGGAGCAGGCCGGCGCCGATCCAGATGACGACGCAGCCCCCCGCCAGCAGGACGATGAGCTGGAGCCAGACGAACCGCTCCACCAGCGCGCCGATGCCGAAATAGCAGGCGAAGGCCAGGGACACATCGAACAGCGTCACGATCAGGGCGGTGAGCAGGGCCCGCCGCCGGGGCTGGGCCAGGGCGGAATTGATGACGAACAGGTTCTGCATCCCGATGGGGGCCACATAGGCCAGACCGATGGCCAGGCCCTGGAAATAAGCGGGCATGGGGATCCCTCCTCGCGGTTTTGATGGACGGGCCCCATTATAAGGCATTTCAAAGCGCCGCGCAAGAGCGCAGATTTTCCGTAGCAAGTAAGGAGGGGCTTACCATGCCGCCCTGTCACGACAACTGCCCCTGTATGGAGGAATGTCCCCTCAGCCAGGCCATGCGGCTGATCGGGGGGAAGTGGAAGATGCAGATTCTGTGCTCCCTCCACAACAACGGGCCCACCCGGTACAACCGCCTGAAGCGGAGCCTGGACGGCGTGTCCAACACGGTGCTGGCCGGGGCCCTGCGGGAGCTGGAGGCGGACGGGCTGGTGTCCCGGCGGGAGTACCTGGAGGTCCCGGTGCGGGTGGAGTACGGGATCACACAGCGGTGCGAGGCGCTGCTCCCCATTCTGGACGCGCTGGGCGATTGGAGCATGGGCCTGGCGGACAGGGACGCCGGGAGAAATGGAGGCGGTATGTGTGAATAAGATCCTGGCCCCCCTGGTGGGGGACGCGTCCCCGGTGACGGTGATCGGGCTGTGCAAGAACGCGGGCAAGACCACCGCCATGCGCCGCCTGATGGCGGAGCTGGGGGAGGAATGCCTGGGCCTGACGTCGGTGGGCCGGGACGGCGAGGCCACCGACCTGGTGACCGGCACGGAAAAGCCCGACCTGTACGTGAAGCAGGGCGACCTGTTCGCCACCGCCCGGGGCATGATGCGGCTGTGCGACGGCACCCTGGAGGTGGCGGCGCTGACCGGCGTGATGACCCCGGTGGGGGAGGTGGTGGTATTCCGCGCCCTGTCCGACGGCTACGTCCAGCTGGCGGGGCCCTCAGCCGCGGGACAGCTCCCGCCGCTGTGCGGGCTGTTTGCCTCCCTGGGGGCGGGGCGGGTGATCATCGACGGCGCCGCCGGGCGCAAGTCCCTGGCGGGGGCCGGGGTGGAGGGGACGGCCATCCTGTGTACCGGGGCGTCCCTGGACCGGGATATGGAGCTGGTGGTGGCGGAGACCGCCCACACCTGCCGCCTGTTCTCCAGCAGGCGCCCGGACAGCGCCGCCCTGTGCAAGGCGCTGGATGCCTGCCGGGACCGCTTCGCCCTGTTCAGCCCGGAGGGGGAAGGGCTGGAGCTGCCCCTGGACGGGAACGGGACGCCCCGCTGGGGCCGCCTGCCCCGGGAGCACTGTGTGCTGTGGGCGGCGGGGGGGATCACCGACCCCCTGCTGAAGACCCTGGCCCGCCGGGGCGCGCCGCTGACCCTGGCGGCGGCGGACGCTACCCACGTGCTGGCGGGGCGGTCCGCCATGGACCTGTTCACCCGGACAGGGGGGCGGCTGGCGGTCCGCCGGGAGCTGGCCATCGCCGCCGTGGGGGCCAACCCGTGGTCCGCCTACGGCTGGCATTTTGACGCGGAACGGTTTGTGGCAGCCCTCCGGGAGGCCGTCAGCCTGCCGGTGGTAAACGTAAAGGAGGGGTAGTGGATGGAGCTCACCCGTGAATTGCAGGAGCATTCCGGACTGCGGTGGGTGCTGGAACAGCTGACGCCCATGTCGCCCTTTGGGCGGTCCGCCGCCCGGGCGCTGTGCTGGTACGGGCCCGGGCAGGAGGGGGCGCTGGAGGAGGAGCTGGACAATGTGGCCCTGGCGCTGGATTTATGGAACGGGGACGGGGACGCCTTAACCGCCCTGCGGGGGGTGACCCGCTGCCTGCCCCAGTTCCACGACATTCGGGGCTCCTTCGACCGGGACCCGGGCAGTCCCTTCGATTTGGTGGAGCTGTTTGAAATCAAGCACTTCCTGGTCCTGCTGGAGCAGGTGATGGAGGCCTATGCCGCCCTGCCGCCCTTCTCGGGGCTGTCCTTTGCCCCCATCGACGGGGCGCTGGCCCTGGTGGACCCGGAGGGCCGCCGCCTGCCCGCCTTCGCGCTGGTGAACGCCTACCACGAGGGCCTGGCCCCCCTGCGGGCGGAGAAGTCAGCGCTGGAAAAGGCCATCCGCGCCGCCGGGGAGTCGGAAAAGCCCGCCCTGCTGGAACAGAGGCGGGTGCTGGCCGTGCGGGAGGACCAGCTTGAGCTGGAGGTCCGGGCGGATCTGACCCGGAAGCTCATGGCCTATCAGGCGGACTTCCTGTCCAACATGGACACGCTGGGGCATCTGGACCTGCTCCTGGCCAAGGCCAAGCTGGCCCGGCGGTACGGCTGTGTCCGGCCGGAGATGTCCCGGGACGGCTCCATCGCCCTGTCCGGCCTGCGCCACCCCCAGGTGGCCGCGGAGCTGGCGGAGCGGGGGGAGGAATTTACTGCCCTGGATCTGGAGCTGGCCCAGGGATGCACCGTCATCACCGGGGCCAACATGGGCGGGAAAACCGTCTCCCTGCGGGCCGCGGTGCTCAGCCTCCTGCTGTTCCAGTGCGGCTATTTCGTCTTTGCCCGGTCCGCCCGCCTGCCCATGTTCCAGCGGGTGGCTCTGATCCTGGCGGACAGCGGCCCCGGCGCAGGGGGGCTGTCCTCCTTCGGCCGGGAGGTCCACCTGCTGGACGGCCTGCTCCGCAAGGCCGGGGAGGGACGCTTCTTCCTGGCGCTGGACGAGTTCGCCCGGGGCACCAATCCCCAGGAAGGGGCGGCGCTGGCCCGTGCCCTGGTGCGATATCTGGGCGGGCTGGACTGCACGGCCCTGCTGACCACCCACTACGACGGCGTGTCCGACGCGGCGGGGGCGCAGTACCAGGTGGCGGGGCTGGTGCGGGAGCTGGAGGGCGACGAGGCCGACGACCCCCGCCGCCGCATTGCCCGGCGCATGGACTACCGTCTGATCAGCACACCGCCGGGAGCGCCCTGTCCCAGGGACGCCCTGCGGGTGTGCCGCCTGCTGAATCTGGCTCCGGAGCTGATCGGGCTGTTTCAGACGGGTTTGTAATGATTTTGCGGTTATCCATGAAAGAACTGGAAATCCCGAAATTTTCCTTGACAAATGGCCTTTGACATATTACACTAAGATCAAGCAAATCAAACAGGAAAAATTGAATAATATGCATGGAATAGAGGTGCGGGATGTTAGGTAGCAGATCAATGCCAAGGGCTGACGGGCCCGATGTGGTTTGTGAATAGGCATACCGCCGAAGGGGGACGTGAATCGTACAGCCCTCCCCCTGAGCCATACGCCCAGCGCGTATGGATTGTCATGGCAACATGAAGCGCTATTGATGTTGAGAGAGGTTTGACGCCCTTGAAACATTGGATAGCGCTTTTTGTTATAGCGCTGTCCCGTCCCCGCCCCTTGTCCGGCCCGGAAAGGACGGCGTGTTATTTTCGTGAGGAGGAGTTATATGGAAAAACTGATTGTGACAGCGGCCATCTGCGGCGCGGAGGTCACCCAGGCGCAGAATCCAGCCGTGCCCTACACGGTGGAGGATATGGTGCGCGAGGCCAAGAGTGCCTTTGACGCGGGCGCGGCTGTGATCCATGTCCATGTCCGCTGGGACGACGGGACGCCCACCCAGGACCGGGAGCGGTTCCGCGTCGTCATGGATGCCATTCGGGCGGCCTGCCCCGGCGTGATCCTGATCCCCTCCACCGGCGGCGCCACTGGGATGACCCCCGAGGAG
This sequence comes from Oscillospiraceae bacterium, assembly GCA_910575695.1. Lineage (GTDB taxonomy): Bacteria > Bacillota > Clostridia > Oscillospirales > Oscillospiraceae > Enterenecus. Next base: position 104,123 of record CAJTGJ010000011.1, read on the forward strand.
CGCCTCCAGCCCACCGAGCTGTTCCCGGAGATGGCCACCCTGGACTGCGGCACCTGCAATTTCAGCGACGATATCTTCGTCAACGATATGCCCACCATGCGGGCGTTCGGCAAGCGGATGCTGGAGAACAACATCAAGCCCGAGTACGAGTGCTTTGAGATCGGCCATCTGGACACCATCCTCACCATGGCGAAGAAGGGGCTGGTCCCCGGCGCGCCTATGCAGTTCAACTTTGTGCTGGGCGTCCCCGGCTGCACCCCCGCCACCGTGGGCAACCTGGACTATCTGGTCCGCCAGATTCCCGCCGGGTCCACCTGGACCGCCACCGGCATCGGCCGGCACTGCTTCACCCTGGCCGCCGCCGCCATCGGCATGGGCGGCAACGTCCGGGTGGGCTTCGAGGACAACCTGAACCTGGCCCGGGGCGTGCCCGCCAGGAGCAACGGCGAGCTGGTGGCCAAGGTGGTCCGCATCGCCAACGAGCTGGGCCGGGAGATCGCCAGCCCCGACGAGGCCCGCAAGATCCTGTCCCTCACCAAGTAAATCGCGGTCCCAACCCGGCAAGTGCGCTGCCGGAGCAAGATAGCTGTCAGCCCGAAGAAAAAAGAAGGAGGATTTCATCTTATGCAGAAAAAAGGCAACAAGTACGGAACCCACCGCGTCATCGAGCCCAAGGGCCTTATGACCCAGGCGGCTAAGAAGATCGACAACACCATGGAGTGCTGGTCCAACGAGATTCTCTGTGATGTGTCCGCTCTGAACATTGATTCCGCGTCCTTCACCCAGATTTACGAGGCCTGCGGCAAGGATTTGGGCAAGACCGAGCAGATGATCCTGGACATCGTGAATGAGCGGGGCAAGATGCAGAACCCCGTCACCGGCTCCGGCGGTATGTTCATCGGCACTGTGAAGCAGATCGGCGAGGATCTGGAGGGCAGGATCGACCTGAAGGCGGGCGACAAGATTGCCTCCCTGGTGTCCCTGTCCCTGACCCCGCTGAAGATCAATAAGATCACGGCAATCCATCCCGAGATCGACCGGGTGGAGGTGGAGGCCCAGGCCATCCTGTTCGAGAGCGGCCTGTACGCCAAGCTGCCCGACGACATGAGCGAGGAGCTTGCCCTCGCCGCTCTGGACGTGGCCGGCGCTCCCGCCCAGACCGCCAAGCTGGTGAGGCCCGGCGACAGCGTGCTGATCCTGGGCGGCGCGGGCAAGGGCGGCATGATGTGCTGCTACGAGGCCATGAAGCGGGTCGGTCCTACCGGCAACGTGGTGGCCCTGGTCATCTGCGATGAAGACGCCAAGCTGCTCAAGGACATGAATCTGTGCCACCATGCCATCGTCGGCTCCGCCACCTCTCCCATGGACGTGCTGGAGAAGTCCCTGGCTGTCAACGGCGGCAGGGAGTACGACGTGTCCATCCTCATCGTCAACGTCCCCGCCTGCGAGATGAGCGCCATCCTGCCCGTCCGCGACAACGGCACCGTGTACTGCTTCTCCATGGCCACTGATTTCGCCAAGGCGGCGCTGGGCGCCGAGGGCTGCGGCAAGGACGTCACCATGATCATCGGCAACGGCTATACCAAGGATCACGCCGAGATTACCCTGAGCGAGCTGCGGGAGAATCAGCAGCTCCGGGAGTATTTCCAGGCAAAGTATATCTGACCTCAAAATTGATAAAGGTGGTGCATTGTAAATGATGAAGGAGACCCGCCGTCACATTCTGTTCCCCGACGTAAGCGATGCCGATTGGAACGACTGGCGCTGGCAGGTGCGCAACCGCATCGAGACGCTGGAGGATCTGAAAAAGTACGTTGAGCTCACTCCCGATGAGGAGGAGGGCGTCAAGGCCTGCCTGGGCACCCTGCGCATGGCCATCACCCCCTATTACCTGTCCCTGATCCAGCCGGGCGACCCCCACGACCCCGTCCGGCTCCAGGCCATCCCCACCGCCAAGGAGCTGCACCAGTCCAAGTCCGACCTGCTGGACCCCCTCCACGAGGATGAGGATTCCCCGGTCCCCGGCCTGACCCACCGCTATCCTGACCGCTGCCTGCTGCTGATCACCGATCAGTGCTCCATGTACTGCCGTCACTGCACCCGCCGCCGCTTCGCGGGCCAGAATGACGCGGGTATGCCCCAGGACCGGATCGACCAGGCCATCGAGTACATCCGCAACACCCCCCAGATCCGGGACGTGCTGCTGTCCGGCGGCGACGCGCTGCTGTGCTCCGACGAGCGCCTGGAGTACATCATCTCCAAGCTGCGTGAGATCCCCCATGTGGAAATCGTCCGCATCGGCTCCCGTACCCCCGTGGTGATGCCCCAGCGTATCACCCCCGAGCTGTGCGCCATGCTGAAGAAGTACCACCCCGTGTGGCTGAACACCCACTTCAACCACCCCAACGAGATCACCCCGGAATCTGCCGCGGCCTGCGCCCGTCTGGCCGACGCCGGCGTCCCCCTGGGCAACCAGAGCGTGCTGCTGGCCGGCGTGAATGACTGCGTCCATGTGATGAAGAAGCTGGTCCACGAGCTGGTCAAAATCCGCGTGCGCCCCTACTACATCTATCAGTGCGACCTGTCCATGGGTCTGGAGCACTTCCGCACCCCCGTCAGCAAGGGCATCGAGATCATCGAGGCGCTGCGGGGCCACACCTCCGGCTTCTGCGTGCCCACCTTCGTGGTGGACGCCCCGGGCGGCGGCGGCAAGACCCCTGTTATGCCCCAGTACATTGTCTCCCAGTCCCCCCACAGAATCATTCTGCGCAACTACGAGGGCGTCATCACCACCTACACCGAGCCGGACCACTACGAGGAGAACTGCCAGTGCGAGATCTGCAAGGCGGAGCGGGCCGGTGAGCACAAGGTGGAGCTGATGGGTGTCGCCGGACTGGAACGGGGCCAGGTCCTGTCCATGGAGCCCGCCAACCTGGAGCGGCATAAGCGCTCCCACCACGAGTAAGCTTTCTGTACAGCCGCCCGGGCCGTTTTGCGGCCCGGGACAGGCTGCGTCAACCCTACATCAATGAAAGAATGGAAGTGAGTGCATTTGGAATCCAAACTGAACCTTGACTTCAGTCTGGTAGAACAGGCCCGCGCCCACGCCTCCCGGGTGGCCGACGATACCCAGCGCTTCATCGACGGCTGCACCACCGTGGCGGTGGAGCGCACTATCTGCCGTCTGCTGGGCATCGACGGAGTGGACGCCCAGGAGGTCCCCCTGCCCAGCGTGGTGGTGGACCACCTGATGGACAAGGGCGCTCTGCCCCAGGGAGCGGCTTTCTGGATCGGCAACGCCATGGTGGAGACCGGTAAGGGCCCCCAGGAGCTTGCCGAGGCCGTCGCTAACGGCGCGATGGACCTCACCGCCGTTCCCACCCACGGCGAGGCGGAGATCCATGACGCACTGGCCCCCATTGTGGAGGACAGTCTGGCCAGGATCCGGGCCCGCCGCAAGCGCCGGGAGGACTTCATCGCCGCCCACGGCGGGGAAAAGGACGGCCCTTGGATCTACCTCATCGTAGCCACCGGCAACATCTATGAGGACATCGTGCAGGCCACCGCCGCCGCCCGCCAGGGCGCGGACGTCATCGCCGTCATCCGCACCACCGGCCAGTCCCTGCTGGACTACGTGCCCTACGGGGCCACCACCGAGGGCTTCGGCGGCACCTACGCCACCCAGGAGAACTTCCGCCTCATGCGTGAGGCCATGGACAAGGTGGGCGGGGAGCTGGGCCGCTACATCCGGGTGTGCAACTACTGCTCCGGCCTGTGTATGCCTGAGATCGCCGCCATGGGCGCGTTCGAGGGCCTGGACGTGATGCTCAACGACGCTTTGTACGGCATCCTGTTCCGGGACATCAATATGCAGCGCACCCTGGTGGACCAGTCCTTCTCCCGGGCCATCAACGCCTACGCGGGCGTGGTCATCAACACCGGCGAGGACAACTACCTCACCACCGCCGACGCCGTGGAGGAGGCCCACACCGTGCTGGCCTCCCAGTTCCTCAACGAGGCGTTCGCCCTGCGGGCCGGCCTGCCCGAGGAGCAGATGGGCCTGGGCCACGCTTTCGAGATTGACCCCGATGTGGAGAACGGCTTCCTGTATGAGCTGGCTCAGGCCGAAATGGCCCGGGAGATCTTCCCCAAGGCCCCCCTGAAGTATATGCCCCCCACGAAGTTCATGACAGGCAACGTGTTCCGGGGCCATGTGCAGGACGCCCTGTTCAACATGGTCACCATCCTCACCGGGCAGAAAATCCACCTGCTGGGCATGATGACCGAGGCCATCCACACGCCGTTCCTGTCCGACCGTTTCCTGGCTATCCAGAACGCCCAGTATATTTTCCGCACCATGCAGGACTTGGGCGGTGAAATCACCTTCAAGGAAGGCGGCATCATGCAGAGCCGCGCCAGCGAGGTGCTCCACAAGGCCACCGACCTGCTGGGCCAGATCGAACAGCTGGGCATTTTCGAGACGCTGGAGCGGGGCATCTTCGCCGACATCAAGCGTCCCCGGGACGGCGGCAAGGGCCTGGACGGCGTGGTCAGCAAGGCGCCGGGCTACTTCAATCCCTTCCTGGAGCCGATGATGAAAGGGGGTGCGTGTAAATGAGCTCCGGACTGTATCAAATCCGCGATAAGGACCTGGATACCACGCTGGACCTGACCCGCCTGAAGCCCTACGGCGATACCATGAACGACGGCAAGGTGCAGGTATCCTTCACCCTGCCGGTGAAGGACGATGACAAGGGCGCGGCGGCGGCAGTGCTGGTGGCCCAGAAGATGGGCCTGGCCGACCCCAACGTGGCCCTGCGCCAGAAGCTGGACGAGGGCTTCACCTTCTACGTGGTGTACGGCTCCTTAACCCACACCGTCAACTACAATGAGATCGTGGTGCAGACCGTCGCCGACGTGGCCATGGATATGCACGAGACGGACGACTTCCTCAAGGAGCGGCTGGGCCGCAAGATGGTGGTCATCGGGGCCTCCACGGGTACAGACGCCCACACCGTGGGCATTGACGCCATCATGAACCGCAAGGGCTTTGCGGGGCATTACGGCTTGGAGCGCTATGAGATGGTGGAGGCCTATAACCTGGGCAGCCAGGTCCCCAACGAGGAGTTCCTCCGCAAGGCCGCCGAGGTCAACGCCGACGTGCTGCTGGTGTCCCAGACCGTCACCCAGAAGGACGTCCACATCCAGAACCTGACCGAGCTCATCGAGCTGGCCGAGGCCGAGGGCGTCCGGGAGAAGTATATCTTCTGCTGCGGCGGCGCGCGCATCACCCACGCGCTGGCCAAGGAGCTGGGCTATGACGCCGGGTTCGGCGCGGGCACCTACGCCGACGACGTGGCGACCTACGTCTCCAAGGAGCTGGTCCGGCGGCTGGACAAGTAAGAGAGAGTAAACAGTGAGGCGGGGCCGTCAGGTTTTCCCCCGCGGCCCCGCCCCAGACAAAAGTGAGGAGAGGAAAATAATGAGAACAAAACGCACTTTAAAGCTCGGTCGATTCCTGCTTGCGCTGCTTGTGCTCGTTTCCATGCTGATCGTAACCGCCTATGCGTCCGGCGAGGCGGCGTCCAACGCCAAGATGGTAGACTGTCCTGACTGCGGCGCGGTGGGCGTCGTGCTGTCCGACGAAGCTGAGGCCGTTACCTGCGAAACCTGCGGAGGCACGGGCGAAGTCAAGGCTGACAGCAATTTCTACGGCACCATCTGGTCCCTGCTCCCGCCCCTGGTCGCCATCATCCTGGCTCTGATCACCAAAGAAGTGTATTCCTCCCTGTTCCTGGGCTGTTTCGTCGGCTTCCTGCTCCAGGCCAACTTTAGCCTGCCCGGTGCAGTCAACCTGTTCATCGACAACCTGAGTACCAACATCGGTGATAACGCCGGTATCCTGATCTTCCTGGTTGTTCTGGGCACCATGGTGGCTCTGATGATCGGCGCGGGCGGCTCCAAGGCCTATGGCGACTGGGCCGTCAAGAACATCAAGGGCAAGAAGGGCGCCCTGGGTGCCACCGCCGCTTTGGGTTTGGTGCTGGGCGTTGACGACTACTTCAACAACCTGACCGTGGGCAACGTAATGCGTCCCGTCACCGACGGCCACAACATCTCCCGCGCCAAGCTGGCCTACATCTGCGACGCCATTGCCGCCCCGGTGTGCATCATGATGCCTATCTCCTCCTGGGCTGCCGCCGTCACCGGCGTCATCAACAACGAGGATCTGGGCTTCCTGATCTTCCTCAAGGCCATCCCTTATAACTTCTATGCCATCCTGACCCTGATTTTCATCCTGTTCATGGTGGTCTGGAACATGGACTACGGCCCCATGAAGACCCATGAGGACAACGCCGCCAAGGGAGACCTCTACACCACCGAGCACCGCCCCTATGCCGGTGTGGAGGAGATGAAGTTCAATCCCAACGGCAAGGTCATGGATTTGGTCATCCCCGTTATTATCCTCATCATCGGCTGCGTGACCGGCCTGCTCTTTATGGGTGCCCAGGCTGGCGGTACCGACGTTATGTCCATGTTCGCCAACACCTCCGCTGGCCCCGGCTTAGCTTTTGGTTCTTCCATCGCGCTGATCATCAACATGATCTACTTCATGGTCCGCCGCTCCATGACCTTCACCGAGCTGATGGACTGCCTGTCCGCGGGCTTCAAGCAGATGGTCCCCGCCATCCTGATCCTGTGCTTTGCCTGGACCATCGGCGGCGTGACCCGCTTTGGACTGGGTGCGCCTCAGTTCGTGGCCGGTCTGGTTGAGGTCATGGGTCCGTCCCTGCAGAATATGCTGCCCGCCGTGATCTTCCTGATCGCGCTGGGCCTGGGCTTCGCCACCGGCACCTCCTGGGGCACCTTCGGCATCCTGCTGCCCATCGTTCTGGAGATCTTCACCCCCGGCGGCTTCAATAACCTCACCGCCGAGGCGCTGGACACGGTGCCCATCCTGATGGTAGGCGTGGGCGCCACCCTGGGCGGCGCGGTGTGCGGCGACCACTGCTCTCCCATTTCGGATACCACGATTTTAGCATCCACGGGCTCTCAGTGCTACCACTTGAACCACGTGGTCACGCAGATGCCCTACGCACTGACTGTGGCGGCGGTGTGCTTTGTGAACTACCTGATCACCGGCCTGCTCATCAACTATGTGCCTGAGATCGTCTGCCTGCTGATTGCCATTGTCAGCCTGATTGCCACGATGTTTGTGATCAGAACGGTCACCAAGTCCAAGTCTGGCAGTCCCAAGACTGCGTAAGACAATATCAGATTGTCTATGGGGCTCCCGCTTCATCAATGTGGAGCGGGGGCCCTTTCCCAAGGCTGGTATGCGCGGTCAGGCTGTGCGAAGGAGCAGCCGGAACACGTTCCACGGGCTGTTGGCCCAGAATTCTTTTTTGTCCGCGGCGGGTACGCCGGACGCGTACTGCATCCCGCGGCTGGGTTCCCTCATCATCTGTAATCCAATGTTCTTCATCATCGTAATCGCTCCTTCCTGATCCATTGTGGAGTTCCTCCACTGACTTCAGTATACACTTATGTTCAGCATTACTCAAGCGAACAATTTTCATGTTTTCCATGAGAGGACAGAATGGTATGATATGATATGAACACAACAAAGTGCCTGATTTTTCTCAAGACGGTAGAGCTGGGCAGTCTGACCCAGGCGGCGGAGGCCATGGGATACACCCAGTCGGCGGTGAGCCGCTCCATCGCTGATCTGGAGCGGGAGTGGAACATGACGCTGCTGTCCCGGAACAAGGACGGGGCGGTGCTCACCTCCCAGGGAAAAGAAATGCTGCCTTACGCCCAGGCCCTCTGCAACGCCCAGCGGGCGCTGGAGGTTCAGGTGTCCGAACTGCACGGGCTGACCCGGGGCACCCTGCGGGTGGGGACCTTTACCAGCGTGTCCATCCACTGGCTTCCGACCATTATGAAGCAGTTTCTCAGCCTCTATCCCGGCATCCAGTTCGAGCTGGTCAACAAATTTGAGTTCGCGGAGGTGGAGGACCTGATCAGCCGGGGAGAGGTGGACTGCGGCTTCCTGGGCCTGCCCACCAGCAGTGCGCTGGAGGTGTTTCCCCTCCAACGGGACCAGCTGGTGGCCGTCCTGCCCTGCGACCATCCCCTGGCCGGGGCGGACCACTACCCCATGGCCCGTTTCCGGCAGGACCCCTATATCCGCTGCCAGGAGGAGTGGGACACGGAAATCTCCCGCATCTTCCTGGAGGAGGGCCTGCACCCCAATATCTGCTACACGGTCAACGATGATTTCACCATCCTGGCCATGATCGAGCAGGGGCTTGGCATCAGCATCCAGCCCGAGCTGGTGGTGCAGGGCGCCCGCCGGAAGCTGGCGGCGATCCCGCTGGAATCCCCCCGGTTCCGGCAGATCGGCCTGGCGGTACACCGGAAGGACCCCCTGTCCCCGCTGACCCGGCGCTTCATCGACTTTGTGCTCCAGTGGAACCAGGAGCAGACGTCGGGGCGCTGAGCCGCCGCCTGTCCATCGTTTTCGCCCGCAGGGCCCATGTCCTGACGGGCGAATTTTCATTGGGCCCGGGATTTTTTCCCGGAACTTCCGCTGGATGCCCTTGACAAAAGGCCGCAAAGTTACTATAATCCTATCAAAATATCATTTTGCCCTCCGCCTGCCGGGCAGGCCGGGGACGGCGGATGAAGCGGCCAACCGGCCATCAAGAAAAAAGGAGAGAAGATCAATGTCTGACGAGGTAAACAACAGGCAGGAGGGGCAGGAGGCTTCCCTGTCCGAGCTGCTCCAGATCCGGCGGGACAAGCTGGCAGAGCTGCAAAAGCAGGGGAAGGACCCGTTCCAGATCACCAAGTATAATGTCACCCACCACAGTAATGAAGTGAAGGACCGCTTTGACGAGCTGGAGGGCCAGACCGTTTCCGTGGCTGGGCGGCTCATGTCCAAGCGGGGCATGGGCAAGGCCGTGTTTGCGGACCTTCAGGACGTGGGGGGCCGTGTGCAGCTCTATGTGCGCATTGACGACGTGGGCGAGGAGGCGCTGGCCGCCTTCAAGAAGTACGACATCGGCGACATCGTGGGCGTGGAGGGCGAGGCCTTCCGCACCAAGCGGGGCGAGATTTCCATCAAAGCCAAGACCGTGACCCTGCTGGCCAAGTCCCTGCTGCCCCTGCCGGAGAAGTTCCACGGCCTGACCGACCGGGAGACCCGCTACCGCCAGCGCTATGTGGACCTGATCATGAACGAGGATGTGCGCCGCACCTTCCAGATCCGCACCGCGTTCATCAAGCACGTGCGGAAGTATCTGGACGACCGGGACTACCTGGAGGTGGAAACCCCGGTCCTCAACACCATCCAGGGCGGCGCCACCGCCCGGCCCTTCGTGACCTTCCACAATACCCTGGGCATCAATATGTTCATGCGCATTGCCACCGAGCTGCACCTGAAGCGGCTGACGGTGGGCGGCTTTGAGCGGGTATATGAGATCGGCCGCATCTTCCGCAACGAGGGCATGGACACCAAGCACAACCCCGAGTTCACCACCATCGAGCTGTACGAGGCCTATGCCGATTTCCATGACATGATGGACATTGCGGAGGGCATTCTGTCCTCCGCCGCCAAGGACATTCTGGGCTCTTATCAGGTGGAGTGGCTGGGCGAGACCATCGACCTGACCCCGGGCTGGACCCGCCTGACCATGACCGACGTCGTGAAGCAGTATGTGGGTGTGGATTTCGACGCCGTCTCCGACGACGAGGAGGCCTGTCGGGCCGCTGAGGCCGCGGGGATTGATCTGGAGGGCTGTGAGCGCACCTGGGGCACGGCGCTGTACGAATGCTTTGACCAACGGGTGGAGGAGAAGCTGGTCCAGCCCACCTTCATTACCATGTACCCGGTGGAGGTCTCTCCGCTGACCAAGCGCTCCCCCGCAGATCCCCGGCTCACCGAGCGGTTCGAGCTGTTTATCAACCACGCTGAGATTGCCAATGCGTTCTCCGAGTTGAACGACCCCATTGACCAGCGGGGCCGCTTTGAGCACGAGATTGCCCTGCGGGAGGCGGGCAATGAGGAGGCGGGCATGATGGATGACGACTTCATCCATGCCCTGGAGTACGGTATGCCCCCAACGGGCGGCATGGGTATTGGTATTGACCGGGCCGTGATGCTGCTCACCGGGTCGGATTCTGTCCGGGACGTGATTTTGTTCCCCACGATGAAGCCAACAGAATAGAAAACCCTTGATTTTCAAGGGTTTCAAGATTCCAAAGCCCCCAAAATTCGTATAAATCTCTTGCAATTCGTATTGATTTCGTAGCGCTCGTATGCTATAATTAGTATATCGCAAGGGAATATACGAATGATGGGGGCTATATTATGGCTGATAAGGTAAAGCGAACAAAAACAAAGCATACAAGCATCTATTTCAATGAAAACACAAAAAAATATGATGTTAAGTACAACTTTAAAGAGTATGATCCCTTGACTGGTAAAAACAAATATCGTTCCAAATGGGTCTATGGATTGGCTACCTTGACAGAGGCCAAACAAGAATTAGGCCGTTTGCAGTCCGGTGGTTTTATCGAACAGAGCAAAGACCTGACTTTAGAGGGTGCTTTTGATCTATGGAAGATTAAGGCAGTATCTCAAAGTTTCAGCCCTGTGACGATTGCCAACACAGAGGACCATATGAAGATGATTTATCAATTCATACCCAGGACAGCAAAACTAAAGGACATTACAGAAAATGTCTATTTGAAGTTTTGCGCCGATATTCGGAATCATGGTTATGCAGAGGAAACTTTACATAGTATCAATTCGACCTTTAGAAAGCTGATAAATCTGGCATACAAGAAAAAGCTGATTACTGAAAATGTTCTTGATTATGCCGACAACATGAAAACTAAACAAAAAGAGGACTATCGGTTAGTTGAATATGAAGAATTTATGGAATTAAATAAGCATTTTCAAAATAGTAGTTTTGTTCGGCTTGGAGTAAATAACTATCCTAGGTATTGCTTTTTGTTAAATGTCTTGTACTATACTGGTATGCGAATTGGTGAAGTCTTGGCCTTGACATATAACGATTTTGAGCAATTCAGTTACTACAAGAAGAATGACCCAGACAAGCCGATAGTTCGGTTAGTTCCATCAAGCAACGATACAGAGGGCAAGCATTTGCAAGGTATGAGGGTTAAGGTTACAAAGGCATATGTAAGTGATATCAAGTTGACTAAAGACCCTAAGAATTTCAAAAAGCGAACAATTCCACTACCCCCAGCAGTTGAAAGGCTGGCAATGCGAGCGATTCAAAGTCAAATACAAGTTGATGGTTCGTTGGATGATAGGATTTTCAACTTTACCCATGGTGCTGTAACTTCAATGATTAAAAATGCTTGCAAAAAGATAGGCATACCGATTGCAACTTGTCATGATTTCAGACATACATATATTTCCAATTTGATTAAGAATGGTGTACCTCTGCCAGTTATTGAGAAGGTGTCAGGCGATACCCAGCAGACCATTTTAAAGAGATATTCGCATATGTTCGAGCAAGACGAGGTTATGGTGTTGGATGCCCTTGCAGGCCTCTAAGGCAATAAAATAGGGGTGGTCGAAAGACCATCCCTATTTGCCATTCTAAGGGCATTTTAAGCGAGGTTTAACATAGGGCTTACTGAAAAAGTCGCATAAGTGATGTATATCGTTGGTTTTAATTGATGAGAGAACAATTTTTGTGCCAATGATTCCAGAATCCGTGTTTTTCAAAAATCAAAATGACCCCAGAATCAGAGGTTTATACGCAGAAATGCCTATTCTGGGGGGCTGCACAAGTACTTCCTGCATGAATATATTGCATAACCAAGCTATGATCTGCATCATTAAAGTATCGTATTGGGGCGCATTTCCTAATTCTGCAAGGCTTTTTTGCATATATATTATAGTTGCCCTGCATATATTCCCCAATTTCGGCTTTTTCAGTAGACCCTAACATAAGTCGTATTTTTCCTCATTATAACCATTGTCGCCAAATATGAAGGCTTCTACTTGTTCTGGTGATAGTTCCTCTGATGGGTATTCGCCGGTGATTTCATCGAATACTTGATTATACTTGTTGTAACAGTAATCATCTTGTATCATTTGGTCTATGATTTGATTTTTAAAATCCAATTCATCTTTTATGAGGCTTCGGTAGAAAGAGTGGGCGGGTCAGCGGTTAGGGAGAGTGGGATGAAGATTGGAGCAGGAGAGCATAACCATAGCGAGAAGATTATCCACGTTGCGAAAGCCAAAAGCGGTACGGATGATGAGTTTGATTTTGTTGTTGATGGCCTCGGAGCGGGCATTAGAAAGCCTGAATCTGGCGGCAGCAACAATGGCGTCAAAGTGGCGTTTGATTACTTGTGCCCTTTCTTGTAGCTGGTTTCGTCAATGCCGATATTTTCCAAGCTGTCAAAGCGAGAGGGATTGGCTGTTTCCAGCTCTTGATATACCCGATGGGAGAGCGCCGAAAAATTTGTGTAAAAGAGAATAAAAGGCATCCATTCAGTCAAGAATCGGAGCAAGGAAAAACTTGATTGAAAGGATGTATTTT
>CAJTGJ010000012.1 GCA_910575695.1 Oscillospiraceae bacterium
CAGACCGGGGCTATGACACAAATGAGATTCTGGCCTATGCGATTTCGGCAGGGATGGATCCTGTGATCCCACCGAAGAAGAATCGCAAAGAACAGCGCGACTACGATAAATATCTCTATAAACTGCGCCATTTGGTAGAAAACTGCTTCCTGGTTCTGAAACGCTGGAGAGGGATTGCCACTCGCTATGCCAAAACCTCAGATGCTTTTATCGCTGCGGTACACGTCCGTTGTATCGCTATTTGGGCTGCTATTCGCACTTAACTCGTGTAAACACTGTCTAGAAAGCCAAATAAAAGAAAAAGATAAAATTAAAAAAGAAACCCCTCCCCCTAACGGGGGAGGGTCAAAGAAAGCGCCCGTTAACGCCGCTGCGGCGGCAGTGTGCGCAGATTTTCTCGACCGCATCAACCCAACTGCTTCCCAGGACTGCTTGGAGGAGTTGTCCGCATTTGCGGAGGAAATGGGCGAGGCTGTGTGCAAACGCGCTTTTGACATTGCCCTGGACGCAAAAAAGGCCACATGGCCTTACATACGCGCCATTCTGCGGGACAAGCGGTCCAGAGGCGTGAAATGCCTTGCGGACTGGGACGCGGCGGAGCGTAAACGGCAGGGCAGGCAGGCAAAGGGGAGCGGCCCCGGTGCGGACTATCAGCCGGACGCCGCCCGGATTCAGGCGAACAACGACTGGCTGGACAAGTTTTTGGAGGAACAGAGGGGAGAGACATGACATTTACGATTCCATACCCGTCTGGGAAGCGCGGGAAGGTGGGATTCTGCCGCCGGTTTGGGCTGAACGCCTATTACGCCGGGAAGCCGTGGCCCGCCCGGAAACGGGACGCGGATGAGCTGCATTCCATGGCGCTCGCGGCAATGCGGAAAGCAAACATCCCAAAAAAGCTGCTTGACTGCCCCGTGAAAGTCAAATTCTATTGGGATGACGGTCTGGATGTGGACAACCACGCCGTGATTGGCAAGTGCGTGGTGGACGCCATGAAGGGGTACATACTTCACGACGACAGGCGGAAATGGCTGAGGGGCGTCTCCCACGAGATGTGGGGCGGCGGGTGCATCCGGGTGGAAATTTTGGAGGCGCAGGATGATCGGGAATGATCCCTACGGCATCCGCCATGCGGTCAGGCCGGGATACGGTGAGCCGGAGCCGCTGGAGCCTGTGTCTACCCGCGACCCGCCGCAGGCCGTGAACCGGTGCCTGTGCTGTACAATCCCGATCACGGAATGCGCCGGGAACTGCGGGCCGGTGGATGGGCCAAAGCTGTGCGGACGCCCGGCGCGAAGGGAGAAAACCCGCCTGCGGGATGAGAAGATCCGGGACCTGATCAACGCCGGATGGGTGAACAACGACGCCATCTGCGAGGAACTGAAGATCAGCATGAGCACGCTTATTGCCGCCAAGCGGAGGCTGAGGGAGGACGGCGCACCGTGGTGCATCGGGATCGTGTTCAAACTGGACGATGTAGGCAGCATGGGCGCTCAAATGAGTGGCAAAGAAGTGCAGGAGCTGATTGAAAAGCATACGCCGAAAAAGCCGGCAAAGGTCAATAGCAGTGGAGTGCGGTATACCAGCGAATACAGATGCCCGACATGTGGCGGTACATTCACTGGAACCGGGATAGCCGATTTCTGCTATCATTGCGGGCAGCGGTTGGATTGGGAGTGTCAAATTGATGGAAAAGCACATTAAAAGCCATTCCGAGACGGAAATTGTTAATGGATGTATCGCACTGATGCAAGAATTGGTGGGAGAATTCGAGGATTACCTGGATTTCATGAATATCATTCCGGAGAGCGAAGAAGAACGTTTTGCAGTTAATTTTTCCTACTTCCATATTGTTCAGCGGCTGATGCTGTGGAAAACAATGCACAGTGGCGGCACAAGCACGACAGAGAAATGCAGGGCGCTTGGTTTTGATCCCAGTGATATTGTGAGTTTCAAGGATGAGCGGGACAAAGAGGAAACGTCTTGAAATACTGCTGCAATGAATGCAAAAACAAGGACTGCCCAGTTAACTACAAAAACGCGCCCAAGGGAGCGCCGATTCAGCTCGCTGCCCTCTGCGGCTCGAAACAATGCACGGGCTACAAGCGTCCGTGAGGTGATGGAGGAATCATCATGAGTTTTTCAATCGAACTGCCCCAAACCTACACATTTTCCCTTTGCATCGACCAGGGAGGCCACACCATTGTTGACACAACGGTCGAAGTGCCGGACACCAGAGAGGGAATTGCCAGAGCAAAGAGAACCGTCCAGCGCCTGATGAACGAGTACGCCCCGACTCCCAAGGCGCCGGAGCCAGCGGGACTGAACCCGGAGAGCCAGCCCCCCGCCGACCTGTTGCCGGCAGCGGAGACTGCACCCACCCCGCCCCCGGAGAAAAAGCCGGAAGGGGCGCGGGGACTGCTTCGCCTCCACTGCCCGGAGTGCGGGAACACCTTCGGGACATTCCTGCGGGAGTACCAGACCGAGATAGAGTGCAAATGCGGCCACCACATCGACCTCACCGCCCCGCTGGCCCTGTATCGCTTCACCTGCCCATACTGCCAGTACGAAGGCTGGGGCAAGACCAACAGCGAGGACCAGGAAATCGAGGTCCAGTGCAAGTGCCATGAGATGGTCACCGTTCGCTGGAACCGAGACGCCAAAGAGTACCAGAACTGAAGAAAGGCGAGGAGGTTGCCCAGAATGCCTAAGAAATACATCGACAGCCGCGGTTGGAAGTACCAGGTCATGCCTGGCCTTGGTGAGAACACCTTTAAGGCCCGGTACCAGCGGCCGGAGAAACAGGGTGATGTCGGCTGGAGGGGTGTGGCCGCCGTCCCGTGGCGCGGAAGCCGTGAGGAAGCCCAGACCGACCTTGACCAGCTGGCCGAGAAGAAAGGGTGGGCGGAATGGAACGGATGACAAGCAGAGAGCCGAGGATCAGCGGGATGCCGGGTGTGTGTTGCACCCATTTCGAAGGTGGAGACTGCCAAGCCATACAAGGGCATTGCGCTGATGGGTGTGCACGGGAAGAGGCCGCATGGGAACGCCTCGCTGCCTATGAGGACACCGGGCTGGAGCCGGAGGAGGGACAGTGATTGGAGAAAAAAATACTGGATGTCACCTGCGGCGCTCGCACAATCTGGTTTGATAAGCACCATCCCGCCGCTGTGTATTGCGACCGGCGGCGGGAGGAGCACCGCCACCTTTGGAAGAACGCTGGAAACTGCTTACTGAGCATAGACCCCGATATTCTCTGTGACTTCACGAACCTTCCATTCCCTGACGACTTCTTTTCGCTGGTTGTGTTTGACCCACCGCACCTGACTGGTGCAAAGGAAACAGCGTGGCTGGTCAAAAAGTACGGAAAGCTGGACGAACACTGGCCGCAGATGCTGCACGACGGTTTTGCAGAGTGTATGCGCGTTCTGAAGCCAGACGGAGTGCTTATTTTCAAGTGGTCGGAGTATGACATTCCTGCAGAAAAGGTGTGGAAGGCCATTGGGCAGAAGCCGCTGTTTGGACACCACAGCGGCAGAAAGTCCAAGACCTTTTGGGGTTGCTACATGAAGTTTTCTGAAAATGAGAAGGAGGGCAGGAAGTGAAAGCACTCACCATTTGGCAGCCCTGGGCTTCTCTGTTGGCGTCCGGCCGGAAGAAGTACGAAACCCGCAGCTGGGCCACCTCCTATCGCGGCCCCATCGCAATCCATGCGGCTAAGCGGCCGGTGCGTCAGACTATCGACGCACTGGTCGCTGACCGCGGGGACGGGTGGACCACGCTGGATTACTTCGATGGCTTGTTCCCGCGGCCCGGGGAACTGGACAATCTGCCTACCGGGGCCGTCGTGGGAACGGCGCTCCTGACCCGCTGCAATCTCATCACGGAGGAATTCGTGGCGAAGCTCACGCCCATGGAGCGCGCCCTGGGGGATTTCACCCTGGGGCGATATGCCTGGGAGTTTCACGGGAGAATTCCCCTTGACCCACCGATACCGGCAAAGGGGATGCAGGGACTTTGGGAGCTGAATCTGAAGGGGGAAATACTATGCTGATTGTAAGCCAAAACAGGAAATGCCTGCTCAACATGGAGAGGGCTGGAACCGTTTTCCTTTCGTCCCTCTATGGAAGTCATGAGGAGGGGAAACCTGTCAAGGTGCTGGCCTCCCTCCCTCTGGCCGAGGATGTTACCGAGAGCCTGGGGGAGTATGAGAGTGAGGCCAGGGCCATGGCAGTACTGGAGGAAATTGTTCAAGAATACGGAATGTATTTCAGAACCGATGGGGGCATCAACAAATCCGCATTCGCCTTTGCTCCGCCGAAGGTCTACAAGATGCCGTTGGAGTGAGGGGGAGGGAGAAGATAGTTGAAAATCACGAGTTTTCAAGCTGCGAACTTCACCAGCTACGTTGGCGAGCGTTTCAGATTCCAGACGCTGGATGACAACGGGGAGCCTATGGGCCCCGTCCTGGCCGGCGAGGTCAAAAGGGTGTTCCGGCAAGGGCGGCAAATCTCCGTGGAGCTCTATATCCCGGACAAGCACTGTACCCACATTCACGAGGCAAAGCGAATCTACTACAAAGGGAGGACTGCGAATAAATGAGAAAAGCAATCGCAATCGAATTTGACGGGTGCCTCTGCACCAACGCCTACCCGGAGATTGGGGAGCCGAACTGGCCCGTCATTAAAAGAGCCCAAGCGGAGCAGCGGGCCGGGGCGGGCCTGATCCTGTGGACCTGCCGGGAGGACCAGCTTCTTCTGGACGCCATCGCCGCCTGTGAGGGCTGGGGCCTGACCTTCGATGCCGTGAACGAGAGCCTCCCGGACTGGATCGAGGAGTTCGGTACCCGGCCCAGGAAGGTCGGTGCTTCAGAGTATTGGGACGACAAAGCGGCGCGGATTCCTACAACACAACGATTCCTTGTGGGTGGGGCAGGTGACGATTCCATAGAACTGTTCGAGCCTGATCCGGGCAACGAGAACATGGACTTTAAACCTTACCCATTCTGCGGGGGAACCAGTATATTCTACGAAAGGTATGGCAGCCCGGCAGGCGAACGGTGGCGCTGCTGGTGCGCTGAGTGCCTTGCCGGTATTGACCCAGGCACAGCGCAGGAGATGGGGCAGGTTCGGGAGATGTGGAATCGCCGTAAGCTGGAGGACGTGGCCGATGGCTAAAACACCACCCCACAAGGAGAGCTTCTATCAGGCCAAGATCATCCGCTGGCTGAAGGAGCAATACCCCGGCGCATTCGTCTGGAAGGCCCAGGCCGGGCCCTACTGCCGCCAGGGTATCCCGGACATCTGCGCCATCATCAATGGTCACTTTTTCGGATTTGAGGTCAAGCGCCCGGAGGTTGGGCGGCTCTCCAAAATCCAAGAGCAGACCATCAAGGAAATCAATGCCGCCGGGGGAATCGCCGCTGTTGTGTCCTACCCAGAGCAGGTCGAGAAGATTATCCGGGCGGCGGGAATCAACTAAGCCAAAACCCCAAACGTCTGGGATTTTGAAGAACTACGCAACACGGAGGGGCTGATGGCATGACGCTGAAAGAACTATCGAAATACTACAAACTGCATGAGCGGTTGGAGCGGAACCGGGAAATGCTCTCCTCCCTGTACGCAGCGGCAGGGCCAGGGGCGCAGGTGATCACGGGGATGCCCCATGCGCCGGGAGTGTCGGACAAAGTGGGTGACTTGGCCATCGAGATCGGGGATCTGCAGAGCCGGATCGACCATCTCGAATCGAAGTGTGCCGAGGAGAAGAAAAAGCTGGAGAAGTACATCGGTGCCATCAAAGACGACCAGACCCGTATGATCTTCCGCCTGCGGTTCATCCACTGCATGACCTGGCTCCAGGTGGCCGAGGCCATCGGCGGCCGGAACACAGCCAACAGCGTCAAGCTGATCTGCCATCGCTACCTGAACCCCAAAAGTTGAAACGGCGTGAAACGCTGTGAAACTTGACGAAACGCGCCTCTCCGTGATATGGTAGGCTTGCGAAAATCCTAAATCAGCCAGGCGGCCTTCCTTTGCGCGTGATAAGGACACCGACAATGAAAAATATGCATGATTTTTGACAGAGAGGTGGGGATATGGCCCGTGGAAAGTTTGAATACTGGCTGACTGAGGACGGACTGACCCTGCTGGAGGGCTGGGCGCGGGATGGGCTGACCGATGACGGCATCGCAGATAAAATCGGGATCAGCCGTTCTACGCTGAGCGATTGGAAGAACAAATTCCCGGACATATCGGACGCCCTAAAAAAGGGCAAGGAAGTTGTGGATATCCAGGTGGAAAACGCTCTGCTCAAGCGGGCGCTGGGTTATGACTATCAGGAAGAAAAGATTGAACGGTCGGACAAGGATGGCATAAAGGTTACCCAGACGCTGAAACATATTCCGCCGGATACTACCGCCCAGATCTTCTGGCTGAAAAACCGCCGCCCGGACAAGTGGCGGGATAAGCCTGTAGACGACAAACAACAGACAGCGGTGGAAGACGACCCCATCACCAGGAGCCTGAAGGAGGCTGCGGATGCTCTCGCCAAAACAAATCAAAATCCTTGAATGGCCATATACGGGAAAGCGGGCGCTGATCTGTGACGGAGCCGTCCGTTCCGGCAAGACCTCCATGATGTCCCTGTCCTTTGTTCTCTGGGCTATGGGGAATTTCAACCGCCGCGCGTTCGGTCTGTGCGGGAAGACGGTCGCCAGCGCGGAGCGCAACGTGATCCAGCCGCTCCAGGCCATGACATATTTTCCTCAGTACGGATTCTCACTGGAATATACCAGATCCGCCCACGTCCTCACCGTAACCCGCGGAAGCCGCTCCAATATCTTCTATGTGTTCGGCGGGCGGGACGAATCGTCCTATACGCTCATTCAGGGCGTGACATTAGCGGGGGTGCTGCTGGACGAGGTGGCGCTGATGCCCCGCTCCTTCGTGGAGCAGGCGCTGGCCCGGTGCTCGGTGGAAGGGGCCAAGCTGTGGTTCAACTGCAACCCGGATGTGCCGGAGCACTGGTTCCGTAAGGAGTGGCTGCTGAAGCTCCGGGAAAAGAACGCCTCGCATCTGCACTTTATGATGGATGACAACCCCAGCCTGTCCGAGGAAACGAAGGCCATGTACCGCAGCCTGTACTCTGGAGTGTTCAAAAAACGCTACATAGACGGCGAGTGGACGGCGGGCGACGGCCTGATCTACGATATGTTTGACCCGGACGTCCACGTCTACCGGAACAGCGAAACGCCGCTGGGTTTGAAATATACCGCCTCCCGAACTATCGCCTGCGACTACGGCACCGCAAACCCCTTCGTCCTGCTGGATATCTACGACGACGGGGAAACGGTCTGGGTGGACAACGAATACCGCTGGGACAGCCGGGATCTGGAGCGCTGCGGCAGGCAGAAAACGGATCAGGAGTACGCCGGCGACTTCCAGCGCTTCATGGGGGACGACCCGCAGTTTTTCTGCCCCGCCGTGGTTGACCCATCCGCCGCCAGTTTCATCGTGGCGCTCCAGCGGCGGGGCGTGTACGTCATGGACACGGACAATGATGTGCCGGACGGCATCCGGCGGGTAAGTTCCCTGTTTGGCCGGCGGGCCATTCGGATCAGCGAGCGGTGCGAGGGCCTGATCGGAGAGCTGCGAAGCTACGTATGGGACAGCAAGGCGGCGCTGATGGGGGTGGAGAAGCCGGTGAAGTCATTGGACCACGGACCCGACGCCCTGCGCTATTATGTGAACACCTGTCTGCCCAAGTGGAGGTACGGAGAGGAGGAGTGACATGGACGAACAGAATACCCGGACTGCGGAGCCCGCCTCCATCGCCGCGGCGGACGCGTTTTCCAATCCGCTGTTCCAGCTGGGCTATGGTTCCCAGTCCCCATTGGAGGCAACGGAATATCCGCTGACCCGGATGACGGGCAATTACGCCCTGCTCAACTCCCTGTACCGGGACAACTGGATCGTCCAGAATGTGGTGGGCATCATCCCGGACGATATGTGCCGGAAGTGGTTTGCTCTGTCGGGGGATGTTGGGCCGGAGCACCTCCGCCTGCTGGAACAGGCACAGACAGAAACCGCCTTGCGGGAGAGTGTGAACGAGGGGCTGCGCTGGGGGCGGCTGTACGGCGGAGCCGCCGGGCTTATCATGATCCGGGGGCAGGAACGAATGCTGGACCGGCCGCTGGAGCTGGATACCATTTTGCCGGGGACGTTCCAGGGGCTGTACATCCTGGACCGCTGGTGCGGCATCGCGCCGGAATCGGGTCTGGTCTACGACGGGCGGGGCCGGATGGTCCCGGAATACTATACCATCACCGGGGAGAGCGGCGCCCAGGCGGCCCGGGTCCACCACTCCAGAATTGTCCGTTTCCTGGGCCGGGAGCTGCCCTATCTGGAGCGCATGGCCGAAATGTACTGGGGCGAATCCGAGGTGGAGGCGCTGTATCATGACGTGGTGAAGCACAACAACGTGTCCGCCAACATGGCGGCGCTCACCTTCCGGGCCAATGTGGACACCATGGAGGTTCAGAGCCTGGACCAGCTCTTTTCTTTGACATCCGGGGAAATGCAGCGGCGGTTCTGGAATACCATGCAGGCGCAGAGCGTGGTGCAGTCCAACTTCGGGGTGCGGCTGGTGAACAAGGGAGACCAGATCAAAAATACCCAGTATACCTTCACAGGGCTGCATGAGGTGCACGAGGCCATGTGCCTGGACCTGTCCGGGGCGTCCCGGATCCCCATGACCAAGCTGTTCGGGCGGTCCCCGGCGGGCATGAACGCCACCGGGGAGAGCGACCTGACCAACTACTACGACTACATCGACACGCTGCGGGAGAGCCGCCTGCGCCCCATTCTCCAGCAGCTGCTGCCGGTGCTGGCCATGTCCGTCTGGGGCGCAGTGCCGGAAGGACTGAAAATCGTTTTCCCGGCATTGCGGACCCCGGAGACGGACGAGGTGGCAAAGCTCCTTCAGACGGGCGTCCAGGCGGTTATCAACGCGTTCCAGGCGGGACTGATCCGGGCGGATACCGCCATGAAGGAGCTGAAGCGGTTGTCGGAGGATACCGGGATGTTCGGGACCATCACCGATGAGGAAATCAAGGCCAATGAGGGCAGGACATACCAGGATGTGACCGCGCTCCGGGATCCTTTGGCCGGGCTCGGCTTCGGGGGAGGCTTGGAATAAATGCCCGCCCTGGACCGCGCCCTGGCTGACATGGAGCTGCAGCGGCTCATCCAAACCTATCTGAAAGCGGAAACGGACATCATCAATGAGATTGGCCGGCTGCGCTCTCTTGGGTTGGTGGACTACCACGCCGAAGCGGCCCTGGACCGGGTGCAGGCCATCCTGCGGAAGCTGGAGGGCGACGGCTGGGAGTATGTGCCCCGGATGATCGAGCGGCAATTCTACGTCAGCCACCCACAGGCCCGGGAGCCGTCCGCCCGGGGGGAGACGCCGGAGAAGCACCTGGCCGGATACAAAAACGCCGCTGTGCTCACCGGGGAGCAGACGGACATTGTTCAGCGGCTCACCATGAATCTCATGGGGGAGCTCACCGAGGCCCACGCCACCGTCTACAGCACCCTGTCCAGCGCCCTGATCGGGCGGACGGAGCCGGACGTGCTCCGGCGGGTGGGCCTGGAGCAGACAGGGCTGGTGCAGGCCGCGGGACGCGGGGTGTTCCGGGCCGTCCCGGACTTTGTGGAAGCCCTGCGCCGGGAGGGTGTGACCGCTTTCGTGGACAAGGCGGGGCGGAACTGGAACCTGCACACCTACGCGGGGATGGCGCTGCGCACCACCTCCCGGCAGGCGGAGGTGTTGTCCGTGCTGACGCGGGATGATGGGTGGGATCTGTACAAGATCAGCAGGCACGGCACCACCTGCAGGCTGTGCGCGGGCTTTGAGGGCCGGGTGTACTCCAAAAGCGGACGGGACCCGGATTTCCCGCCGCTGTCCGCCGCGTTTGGGAAGATGGACCCCGCCGGGCCGGACACGCTGGACAATTCCTGGCTGAATATCCATCCCAACTGCCTCCATCAGCTGATCCGCTGGACGCCTATGGGCCGCAGCGAGGAGGAGATTCAGAAAATCAAGGATTTTTCCAGCTTTGAGAAGAACCCGCCCAGCCGGGACCCGCGCACCCAGAAGCAGATCGACGCCTACCGCAAGAAGCAGCGGAGCCGCGCCCGGCGGCTGGCAAATTACCGCCAGTGGGAGCGGTATCGGGAGACGCTGGGGGACGGCGTACCCAGGACGTTTGAGACGTTCCTGAAGCATAAGTCTGCGGATGATTTGAAGTATAAGTTGTGGAAACTGGACTATCGCAGACAGAGAGAACTCATTCGGAACCCAGAGCGGGCGCTGCCAGGGGCGGCGGCAGCTACAGCAGCAGAAGCAAAATTTACGAAATATTTTTTTAATCCTGACAGTAAAGACGGCTATCCGAAAGGACTTGCTTTTTCGTCACACCTCGGGTATGATAAAAGCAATTGGGAACTTATGCAGCAGGAGATATTGGCAGCGGCCAAAAGATACCCGGCTACATATAAAGCAGATACTCCGTACGGTAAAAAATACGAGCAGATGGTAATTCTCCAAGGCTTGAAAAAGAAACCCGCGAACGTTCTGGTCGGGTGGATAGTTCACTCAGATGGAACGGTACACATGACAACAGCGCACATGGAGGAGGTCAAGTAGCAGTGTATGAAGAATTTGACGCAGTTCTTTTGAAGGATGGGCGTTTTGCTTCTTTAGATGACAAAGACGGCCCCAGCTCCTATACTGGGACGGTTGGCGACGGCCCTCGGGATTGGAAGATTGTCTATCTTACAGACGCTGACATTGATCGTAAGCTGACTGACGCAGAAATAGATGAATGGGCCAGCCGATCTCATGAGCAGTTAAAGGAGTTGGGCTATCTATGACAGGCCAGTTGATTCGGGCCATTACAGCTGCCCTTGCCCAGGGCCACCGCGTCCAGTTAAAGCAGATGAAGGACGGAACCGTGAAGGTTCAAATTGTCTCCTGCAAGGAATTGAAAATTTGATATTGTGCCTACCCCGAATTGACGGGGTGGAAGGACTAATTGAGGTCAACCTGTAAGGATTTTTACGGGTTGACCTCCTTTTTGCTTTGAGGGGTGATACATTATGCTGGCCTATTACGGCACGGCCATATCCGAGCACATCACAAAAAAGCCCAGCGGCGGGATCATCTGCACCGGCGTCCCGGTGGCCAGGACCGGCGCCCAGGAATACCTGGCCCGTGAGCTCCAGCTGGACGGAGACCCGGAGCGGCTGATCCAGGTGAGCCGGAAACCGGACGAGGTGTTCTCCCCGGCGGCGCTGGCCAGCTTCGAGGGCTGCGCGGTGACGGACGGGCATCCCCCGGAGAGCGTGACGGCGGAGAATTTCAGCGCCTACGTTCGCGGCCACGCCCAGAACGTCCGCCGGGAAGGCGATTACGTTGTAGCGGATCTGCACATCGACGACGCCTCTCTGGCCTCCGACGTGGTGAACCACGTGAAACGCGAGGTCAGCTGCGGATATATGTGTACCTATGAACCGGATGGGAACGGGTACACCCAAAAAGGGATACTGGGAAACCATATCGCCATTGTCCCACGGGGCAGAGCGGGGAGTTCCGTATCAATAAAAGACGCCGCCCAGGAGGCGGAGAAAGGCAGGAAGTACATGAGCAAATTCACGGAGGCTATCTTGTCCGCCTTTGGCATGGCGGTCAAGGAAGCTGGGAGCCAGGAGGAGATCGACGCGCTGGCTTCCACCGCGGCTACGGTGCTGGACGCGGAGCCCGCGCCCGCCGCAGACCAGGAGCCCGCGCCCGCCGCCGACGAGACGGTGGAGAACGCCCCCGAAGGAGACGGCCTGGGCAGCAAGCTGGACAAGCTGATTGAGATGGTCGGTTCCCTGAAAAAGGATGAGAAACAGGACGCCGGCGACGCCTTGAGCGACCTGGAAAAGGAGCTCTCCGGCGAAAAGAAGGAGGGCGAAGGCAAGGACGCGGATGTCATCCCCGCCGGAAAGGCGTCGGACGTCTGTGCCTCCTCCGAGGCCAAGGACGCGGCTCTGTCCATCATCCGGGCCATGCGCCCTGTGGTGGCCTCCATCCAGGACAAAGAAACCAAGGCCAAGGTCACCGACGCCCTGCTGTCCGCTTTCCGGGGGCCTGACGTCATGGGCGCGATCGACAGCGCGGCCCAGGCCAGCGCCAGAAAAGCTGCCGATCAGGCGGCGGCGACCACATATGAGCAGCGCTGCGTCGATTCCCAGGCGGCCTACGCCGCCCGAAATCCCCACAAGCGCCAGGAAAAGGAGGTTTAATCATGGGACTGCATCCTCAGAACCTTGGCACTACGATGCCCCACGGCTTTGCCGGCAGCTATGCCCGCCAGCCCGATATGATCATCAACACCCATCCCGCGGGCGGCACGGAACAGATCCCCTTTGGCGCACCGTTGAAATACGACGGGACCGGCGCGGTTGTTTTGGCGGGCGATGGCGCTGCGGCGGAGCAGTTCGTGGGCATCGCCGCCCGGGAGATCAAGAGCGCTTTGAACTATCTGGAGCAGGGGGTTGGCGCTTACGCCCCCGGCGAGGCCGTCCCCGTGTTCCAGCGGGGGGCCATCAACGTGAAATGCAGCAGCGGAACGCCCAAGCTGGGCGGCTCTGTGTTCCTGCGCGTCACGGCGGACGCCAGCCTTCCCACCGCCCCTGTGGGCGGGCTGGAGGCTGCGGCGGGCAGCGCTCCCACCGGAACCGTACAGCTCACCAACTGCCAGTGGGCGGGGCCCGCTGACGCCAACGGTATCGCGGAGCTTCGGCTCCTGACGATGAACAACGCCTGACAGGAGGGAAGAAATCATGAGTTATCAGAATGCGGGAACCTATAACGCCGGCGTGTTCAGCTCCGGAAAGCTGTCCGTACCCGGTTCCGCGCCGGGCGTGCCCACCATGGACGCGGACGGCATCGCTTCCGGCGGCGCTTTCCTGGTGTCCGAGCTGGAGAAGCGCGACCCGCTGATCCGCAAGCCCCTGAGCAGCTTCACCTATCCCCGGGATATCGTCATCCAGACGGGCGGCGGCTGGGTGGACTACGCCTCCGCCATGTCCGTGGCGTACGGCATCACCGGCGGCTCTGGCGACAGCCCCGTCACCGCAGGCGGGGCCAACGGCGTGCCCATCGTCCAGGCCAGCCTGGATAAGGGGCTGTACAAGGCCCATGTGTTCGCCGCCGCCCTGCGGGTGATGTTCGTGGATATGCAGAAATCCAACTACATCGGCCGCTCCCTGGACCAGCTGCTGGGCGATGGGGTCAGGATGTCCTATGACAAGCATATGGATGAGAATGTGTACCGCGGCTTCGACGCTTACGGGACCACTGGCCTGCTGAACGACCCGGAGGCGGTGGAATCCACAGTAGCCGCCGTGGGCACGGACGGTTCCACCAAGTGGGCAGACAAGACGAAGGAGCAGATCCTGGCGGATATCAACGCTGCCATCACCGCCGCCTGGGCGGCGGCTGAGTATGATGAGAGCGCCATGCCCAACCATATCCTGCTGCCTTATGAGCAGTACGGCCATATCCTCACCACGATGGTCACCGACCTGGCCGCCGAGAGCATCCTGGACTATTTGCTGAAGAACAACGTGGCTTCCAAGAACGGCGGTTCGCTGTTTATTGGCGCGACCCGGTGGTGCAAGGGCGCGGGTACCGGCGGTACGGACCGTATGGCGGTCTATGTCAACCACGAGCGGTTCCTGAAGATGGACGAGCTGGTTCCCCTGGGCCGGGTCATGTCCGGCCCCAACGTGGCCAACGTGTGCTACGACACCGCCTATATGGCCAATATCTCCCAGGTTCAGCTGCTCTACCCCCAGACCATGACCTACTGGGACGGCGTGTAAGGAGGCACACAAAATGAGCAAATTTGTGATGTCCAACTGCAATGTCATAATCCCCAGCCCGGACAGATCCGATTCCATCCGGCTGTTCCGGGGGCAGGTGGGCGAGGCGCCCGATTGGGTGGCCAAGACCGCCTACTTCAAGGCTCTGGTAGCGGACGGGAAGCTGATTGTGTCCAATGGGAAGAAAGGCAGGCCCAAGGAGGAGGGCGAAAAGACTGCCGGGGAAAAAGAGCCGGAGGAGCAGACGGCCCAGTAAGGAGGACGCGGGATGTTTTACGATGGAAAGCCGCAGTTTTTTGGCGTGAGGGCGGAAGCGGCGAATATCACCCGCGGCCATGGACGCTATACGGCGGAGCTGTTCCAGGAGGACTTCCCGCAGTTTTTCAAGCGCGGCAGCGGGGCCCCGCTGCTCCCGCCGGCCATGCTGGAGGAGTTCATCCGGCAGGCCAACGCCGCCATCACCCCGGAGCGCTGGGGGGATGGGTGGCGGTACGCCGCCGGGCTTTACGCGGCCCATTACGCAACGCTGTATCTGCGCACCTGGTCTGAGGGAAGCGAGACCCCGGCCCAGGCTGCGGCCACAGGAGCGCTGGTGGGGGTGGTGAAATCCGCCGCCCTGGGCGACAGCTCGGTAAGCTACGACACCGACGCCCTGACAAAGGCCACGGCGGACTGGGGCGATCTGAACGCCACCCAGTACGGCCAGCTGCTGGCCACCAGGGCAAGGCTGGCGGGGATGGGAGGGACGTATGTCATATGAACTACGGAGATTGGTATACCGATTTGCTGGACATTCACCGGGTCCAGCCCTACATGGACGGCAGTCTGACCAAGAATAAGCGCGTTGAGACAGCCTCTGGAATCCGGTGCCGGGTCTACCGCAGCGCGGTGGACGGGCCAAGGATGCAGTCCACGGCGGCTTACAGCGACGACGTGAACAAGCTTGCCTGCGATAACGAGGTGGACATCCGGGCCGGGGACGAGCTGCTGATCCATCGCGGGGCTGTCCTGGGCAAGAGCAGGCAGACCATGCGGGCGTTTGCCGGCGACCCGGTTTATTTCTATGAGCCGTTCGGGGCGGTGCTCCCCGGTTTGGCTCATCAGGAAGTGGGACTGCTCCAGAAGGAGTATCTGAAAGGAGATGGCCGGGATGGCGCTGGGTGACGGCCTGAGCGCGCGGCTTGCTGAGCTGGAGGCGCGGTTTCCGGATATGAGAGGGCGCATCGCCGCCATTGCCGAGGGGGCGACGCTTCGGGCGGTGGAGGAGGCTGTTTCCCTCACGCCGCCCAACACCTTCGGGGATGGGGAACAGCGGGGCGTCAACATGATCTCCGGGGAAATGGCGGAACACTGGGAGACAGACAGCCAGACGGTTCCGATCCAGAGCGAGGGCGCCCTTGTCACCACCCTGGCCAATGATAAGCAGTACGCCAGTTACGTCAACGACGGCCACCGGATGGACAAACACTTTGTTCCTGGGCTGTACATTGGCGATGACGGCCTGCTCTCCCGCAATTTGGATGGGAGCGGCGGCCTGATGGTGGGGACCAGGACCACCTACGTGAAGGGCCTGCACATCACAGACAAGGCCATCGACAAATACGACGAGACGGTACGGTCCGAGCTGGAAAAGCTGATGCGGGAGATGGAGCAATGATCTTTACCATGCAAAGCCTGTCCCGCTCTCTGGCGGACTACCTTGCCCCGGCCCTGCCCGGCGTGACCTTTTACGACAACCCCAACCAGCAGGGTACAAAAATGCCCGCCATGTTCCTGGAGCGCACAAAGGCGAAGATCGCCAGGAAGCTGGGCGGGCGGTTCCTGCGCCAGCTGGGGCTGGATCTGGTATGCCTGGTGGATTACAATCTGCCGGACATGGAGGACCAGTACACCCGCGTTGCGGACGTCCTGGACGAGCGGCTGGACACCTTCCCATATTCCAGCGCAGAGGGCGGGGAAATCGCCCGCCTGCGCACCTATGAGCGCAGCTGGTACATCCAGGACGGCGACACGCTGCACTACAAATTCGACCTGAAAATCTGGGTGAGCGCGGAAGAGGACGCCGCCCTCATGCAGTCCATCCAGTCTTATACACAGGAGGTATCATAATGGCAGCCAAAACCGAAAAGCCCGTCGAATCCGCTGTCCGGTATCCCACCGCGCAGCTGCTGGAGAGCAAGGCGCTGGCCGGATATCAGCGGGATTTTGCCAAAGCCCTTTTGACCAAACCGGAATACACCCTCCAGGAGGCGAAAGCTGTTTTGGATCGATTTTTCAAGGGAGGTGTCCGCTGATGGCAGGCGGGACGTGGACCGCGCAGAACAAGGTGCGGCCCGGAATTTACATCAATTTCAAGAGCAGGGGGACGCCGGCGGCAGCCGTCGGTACCCGCGGCACGGCGGCTATCCCGAAGGCCCTCTCCTGGGGCCCGATGGGGAAAGTGTCCGTCATTGAGGCGGGGCAGGACACCCGTCCTTTTACCGGCAGCGCAGTCACCGAACCTGGCGCGCTGTTCCTCCGCGAAATGTTCAAGGGCACCAACGTTACCAGTGCGCCCAAAAAGGTGCTGCTGTACCGCCTCCCGGCGGAGGGCGCGGAGCAGGCGGCTGCAACGATTGGGAGCACGGATGGAACAGGCGGCATCAAGGTGATCGCCCTTTACCCCGGTGTCAAGGGCAACGACATTGCGGTGAGCATCACCGCCGGTGTGGACGAGCCGGAAAAGTTCACCGTATCCACTATGGTGGATCATCTGACGGCAGACAGTCAGATGGTGGAGAAAGCGGAAGATCTGCGGCCGAATGACTGGGTTTCTTTCTCAGGCGCCGGGACCCTGACGCCCACCGCAGGTGTACGCTTGTCCGGCGGAGCCGACGGTACAGTACAGCCCGCCGCCTACGCGGACGCTTTGCAGGCGTTGGAGCTGCACTCCTTTGACGTGCTGGCTTACGATGGCACGGACAGCACCGTGCGGGACGCTATGATCTCCTTTGTGAAGCGGCTGGCCGAACAGGAGGGGAAGTATCCCCAGCTGGTCACCTCCGGCGCTCAGGGGGCGGACAGCCGGTTCGTCATCAACTGCGAGACCGGCGTGGTGCTGGAGGACGGAGCCGAGCTGGCCGCAAACGAGGTGGTCTGGTGGCTGGCCGGAGCGGAGGCCGGGGCGCAGTACTATCAGTCCCTGTCCAGCGCGGCCTATCCCGGCGCGGCGGATGTGCTGGTCCAGCAGTCCAACAGCCAGATCGAGGACGGCATTCTGTCCGGCAACATCGTGCTCAGTTACGATCAGGACCTGGACCAGGTGCAGGTTGAGACGGACATCAACACGCTGATTACCTATACCCAGGATATTGGGAAAGTGTTCCACAAGAACACCACCATGCGGGTATGCACCGCCCTGGGCGCCAGCATTTACCGGGAGTTCCGCCAGAACTATCAGTCCAGGGTGAAGAACAATGCCGAGGGGCGCGGCCTGTTCCAGGGCGCTGTCCTGGCCATTCTGAAGACCATGTACGACAAGGACGCGCTCCGGGAGCGGCCCACTGGCGGCGACGTCACCGTGGAGCCTGGGGACGATTCCGACGCCATCGTAATCACGGTGGCCATCTACATCGGCGACAACGTAGAAAAGGTCTATCTGACCATCGTTGTGTCGTAAGGGAGGGACGGGCAAAATGAGTTTTTTGTTGGAGCGCGACACCCTGCACGGCGCCGCCGGCAAGGCGGTCATCATCCTGGACGGACAGGTCAAGGACCTGTTCGGAGCCAAAAACGTCAAGACACAGGCAGAGATCACTTCCTCTGACATGAAGGTCATCGGCACCAAGAAAGCCCAGCAGAAGCCGGGTTCGGTCAAGCAGACCGGCGCCATGACCGTCTATTACGGCACCCCGTTGTTTATCGATATGCTGGCCAGGTACATCCGCAGCGGCGTCATGCCCTATTTCAATTTGCAGACCACCAACGATGACCCCACCACCACGGTGGGCGTACAGACTGTGGCGTACTACAACTGCAAGCTGTCCGGCACCATCCCGCTGTCCGTGCTGGACGCGGACGCGGATATGCTGACCATGGATGTCAGCTTTACCTATGAGGACTTCGAGGTGCTGTCCGCTTTCCACGATCCCGCCGGCACAGGCAACTGAAAGGAGAATGAATGATGAGTAATTTGAGCGCGTTTTTGAAGCCTGCCGCTCCCGTTGAGCAGGAGAACATTGTGATTTCCAAGCGGTTCCGGAATGAGGACGGCAGCATTGCCCCGTTCATCATCCGGCCCATCCCCCAGGAGGAGAACGACAGGCTGATCCGGCAGGCCACCCGCCGGACGAAGGTGAACGGCCAGTGGGCGGAGCAGCTGGACAACACCGAATATGGACGCCGTGTGGTGGTGGCCGCCACGGTAGAGCCGGACTTCTCCAGCCCGGAGATGTGTAAGGCCTACGGCACCCTGGACCCGCTGGAGGTGCCGGGGAAGATGCTGCTGACGGGGGAGTACGGCAAGCTTTCCCGCGCCATCCTGGAGCTGTCCGGGCTGGATGACGACCTGGAGGAGCAGGCAAAAAACTGATTGACGGCGGGGACCCGGACACCCTTCTGGCCTACTACATGATGGTGAATCATGGACGGTTTCCTGGTGAGGTGGCCGGGCTCCCCGCCCGGGAAAAGATTTTGATGACGCTCTTTGCCCTGAAAGAGATCAAGTCGCGGCCCAAGCCGAAAGGGGACGGGTAAATGGCTGTAATTCATGAGGAGCTTGTCTTGGCAGATCGTTTTTCCGCCACTTTCAACAAGTATATTGAGGCGGCAAAAAGTTCTGGCGACTACACGAAAGAAGTCGCCAGCGCTTCTCAGATGGCAAAAACAGAGGCGTCGTTGTTGGCAAGTGCTTTAAATGTGGAAGCGGCACAGGCGAAAGCGGCGGAAGCGGGACAACGACAATTAGCGGCGGCGTCCAAGGCAGACGCGGCGGCATCCAATGCCGCCGCTGCCGCAGCCCGCGCAAAAGCTGCGAGCCTCAATGAAGCGGCCGCAGCCGCAAGGTTGGAAGCCGCTTCATCTGCTGCTGCCGCCGCTGAATCCCGTGCAAAAGCCGCAAGCTATAATGAGGCCGCGGCAGCCGCCAGGGCAGAGGCGGCGCAGGCAAAGGCGGCTTCTGCGGCTCAGGACAAGATGAACAACAGTATGCGTCAGGGCTCCAGCGCCGCTTCCGGCCTGGAAAGCCGCCTGCTGTCCCTGGCCAGGGCGTATGTGAGCCTGCGCGGCGCGCAGTCGTTTGTCGAGTTGGCGGATACCTTCACCCAGACCACCGCGCGGCTGGAGCGGATGAATGACGGGATGCAGGATACCGCCGAACTTCAAAATATGATTTACCAGGCCGCCCAGCGCTCCCGGGGTGCGTACCAGGAGACGGCGGACATGGTGGCCAAGCTGGGCACCCTTGCCCCGGACGCGTTCAGCAGCAATAAAGAGCTGGTGGCCTTCGCGGAGCAGATCAACAAACAGTTCGCCCTGGCGGGCGCCAGCGGCCAGGGGGCCCAGGCCGCCCTGCTCCAGCTGACCCAGGCCATGTCCTCCGGCGTGCTGCGGGGGGAGGAGCTGAACTCCGTACTGGAGCAGGCTCCCACCATCGCCCAGGCCATCGCCAGATATATGGGCGTGACGGTGGGCGAGATGCGGGAGCTGGCCTCCGAGGGGAAGATCACCGCGCAGGTGGTGAAAAACGCCCTGTTCGACGCGGCGGAGGACACCAACGCCGCCTTTGACAAGATCCCGCTGACCTTCGGGCAGGCGTGGACCATGGCGGGCAACGCCGCCGTCAAGGCCATGGAGCCCGCCATGACCAGGCTCAACGACCTGCTGAACAGCGATTTGGGCAGGAGCGCGGTCAACGGCCTGATCGCCGCGTTTGAGCTGCTGGGAAGCGCCGCGTCGGGGGTGGTGGACCTGCTGGCAATGGGGGCGCAGTGGGTGGCGGACAACTGGGATCTTGTACAGGCGGTTTTGATTGGAGTTGGGGCGGCTGCTTTGGTTGCCGGGGCGCATATGGCGGCGGCGGCAATCCACTCCGCTGTAGCATGGGCCGCCGCAAACTGGTCCTTGCTGCTGGTTGCGGCCGGCGTTGCGCTGATTATTTATATGCTCAGGCAAATGGGGGCCACTTGGGAAGAAATTGCAGGGGTTGTCGGCGGGGTGCTTGGCGTTATGTACGCCGCTGTTATGAACACCTTTGTTGTTCCGGCGCAGAACGCGTTTGCGCGGCTGGCAAATTTTGTTGGGAATTTATTTACCAACCCGCTTGCGGCGGTAAAAATGCTGTTCCTTGATATGGCAAGAACGGTGTTGGGATATATGTCCAACGTAGCCCATGGGATCGAAAATCTAATTAACAAGATTCCTGGTATGTCGGTCAACCTGACATCCGGGATTGACAACATCTACAGAATGGTGCAAAGCGCGTCTCAGAACGTCAAGAGCGCCAGTGGCTGGAAGGAATATGTAAAAGCGTGGGATTTTGTGGACTATTCCGGCGCATGGAACAGCGGTTATTCAAAAGGCAGCGGCATTGGCCGCGCCCTGGATAACTTCAACGTCAACGACCTCCTCGGCGGATTCTCCGGCGGCGGGGCCAACACCGGCCTGCCCGCCGCGCCGGACGCCTCCGGCGTCCCCGACACCCTGAAGGGCATCAAGGGAGACACCGCCGCCATCAAGCGCAGCGTCTCCCTGTCCGAGGAGGACGTGAAGCTGCTGGTGGATATGGCGGAGCGGAGGTACGTCAACAATATCAACCTCACCGCCCAGACCCCGGTGATCACCATAAACGGCCAGAACACCGGAAACACGGAGGAGGACCTTCGGTGGCTGGAGAACGCCCTGCAAAAGATCCTGACCGAGCAGGCCGCCAGCCACACGGATATGAGCTACAAATAAAGGGGGAGACAGCGTGGAAAATCGATACGGCCTGTATCTTTCCCGGGAGGGGCTGACGCTCCGGTTCCCGGTGAATCCGGAGAGCTATCAGATTTCACGTGACAACGACAACAGCGAATACAACGTTCTTGGCGTTGGCCCCATCATGATCCCGCGCACTCCGAAGCTTCAGGTGGTTGCCTGGTCCGGCCTGCTCCCCGGCAGGCCGGATATGGGGGCTGTTCTGACAGCGGGCGCGTTTAAACAGCCCCAATTTTACATTGATTTCCTGCAAAAGGCCATGGAGGAACGGGCCGTGCTGCGCTTCGTTGCCAACCGGTTCCTGGAAGACGGGGCGCCGATCTTCGACACCAACATGGAGGTGCTGGTTACCCCATTTCAAACGGAGGAGCGGGGCGGAGAAACCGGGGATTTCTACTATGACCTTGGACTTACCGAATACCGGGACTATTCGGCCAGAACAGTGATCCTGCGGCAGCCCGCGGCGGACAAGCCCGCGGAGGCGTCGTCGGAGACAACGAGGCCGGTCCCCGCTGGGCAGTTTACCGTTGGACAGGATGTGATCGTCAATGGAAAATATTTTTATTCCAGCTGGGGCGCGGAGCCGCATGGCACCTTTTCCGGCTTCCGGGGGAAAATTTCCCGCATCATCACCACAGACCCCGCCCGGGCGTATCCATACCACATTACCACCCCGTCGGGCGGCGCCCGGGGTTGGGTGAAGAAGAACCAGATTCAGGCGGTGACGGCATGACCTGCGAGCTTATCATCCTTGAAAAGCGCACCGGGAAAAGCTGGGACATCGCCCCCCAGGTGCAGAAGGTGACCTATACCACCAACCGCACCGGCTCCCCGGGGGCGCTGAAATTCACGGTAAACGCATCCGGAATTTCCTTCCTGGAAGGTGACACGGTCCGTTTTTCCGTGGATGGACAGGTTGTGTTCCTGGGCTGGGTGTTCACCAAGTCCCGGGACCGCTACGCTGTCATAGATGTGACCTGCTACGACCAGCTGCGCTATCTGAAGGCAAGCGCCAGCTATTGCTTTGTGGGGCGCACAGCCGGGCAGATTATCCAAGAAATCGCCCAGGATTTCCAACTCTCCGTTGGGACGCTGGACGACACCGGATATTCCATACCCACACTCATCAAGGAGGACAAGAGCTGTCTGGACATCATCTCCGCCGCCATTCAGGAGACGCTGCTGGCTACGGGCAAACTGTACACCTTCTTTGACGACGCCGGGGTCCTGTCACTCCGGGAAGCCGGGTCTATGATCGCCCAGGGCGTTGTGGGAAGCGGGTCTCTGCTGCTGGACTACACCTACAAGACCGACATTGATGAGCACACCTATAACTCCATCAAGCTGGCCCGGCCAAACGAATCCACAGGGCGGGCGGATGTGTTCCAGGTATACGACAGCGGAAATATCGGGCGCTGGGGACTGCTCCAGCTCTACCAGACGGTGGACGAGGCGCTGAACAACGCCCAGGCCGCGGCAAAGGCCCAGACCATGCTCTCTTACTACAACCGCCGCTGGCGGACGCTGAAGGTGAGCGCTCTGGGTATGGCGGGGCTCAAAGCGGGGCAGATGCTGATGATGGACGTACCCAATCTGGGCGATATCAACCTGTACGCGCTGGTGCTGCTGGAGAAGGTTACCCACACTTTTGAGCACGATGTGCACACGATGGACTTTGATGTGCGGGAGCTGGGGGTGTAGCGATTGGAATTGATTGATACCCTTCATGGAATTATGGAGAGTTCCATATCCGCTTACGGCGTGTCCGATCTGGCGGTGGGGACCGTCACCAAAGCCGGCCCGCTGGAGGTCTCCATCCGGGAGACGATGGCCCCGCTGCCCCAGGAGGTGCTGTGGCTCACCGCCAACGTTGTGGAGAAGAAGATCCCTGTGCTGTCCCATGAGCACGTTACGGCGGGCTTCCGGCACGGGCACACCGTCTCTGGGCTTGCGCATGACCACACGGTCAACAGCCTCAGCCACTCCCACACAACGGAGGAGGGCGCCACGGGGGACGCTCTGGGCGGGGCCTATCAGACTGGCGGCGGTCTGGCAGGCAGCTATGGCACCAGCGAGGCGCTGACCCCGGACGCATACGCCTCCGACCAACGTTTGGAAGATATCGTGTGCTATGAAGACGGAAAACCGCTGCCGGTGGAGGATGGGTACATTATCCTGAACCGGGGGCTGGCGGTGGGGGACAAGGTGCTGATGCTCCGGGTGATGCGGGGCCAGCAGTTTATCATCCTGTCCCGGATATTTGAGAGGAGGACCGTCAATGCAGACGCTTCCACAGGCTGACATCGATCTGTCCCAGGGCATAGTGTTCCAGGACCAGCCCTCCCTGACCTGGATCGCCGACCCGGTGACGCACCGGCTTCGGGGCCGGGGAGACAATTATGACGCGGTCCGTCAGGCCGTGGAGATCATCGTCAATGTGGAGCGCTTCCGCTGGCAGATCTACACGCCGAACTTCGGAATCGAGCTGGACGGCTTGCTGGGAAAGGATTCCGGCTACGCGGCGTCCGAACTCCAGCGCAGATTGACAGACGCGTTTGTGCCGGATGACCGCCTTCTGGGCATATCCGATTTTTCCTATACCGTTGAGGACGGCGTGATGGCCGCGTCGGTAACGGTCAATACAGTGTTCGGCCCGGTACAGACCATTGTGGGGGTGAAGCTGAGATGATTGACTTTTCTGGCAAGACCTACCGTACCCTTTTGGAGGCTATGCTGGCCAAGGCGCCGAACTCGCTGGACAAGCGGGAGGGCTCCATGATCCAGACCGCTCTGGGGGCCGGCGCGTACGCCCTGGAGGACTTCTACCTCGATCTGAACAAGGTGCAGCAGGGCGGTTCTATCCAGCACGCAGCAGGGGAGGATCTGGACAACTGGGCGGTCATCGCCAATGTGGAGCGCTATCCAGCGTCCCCGGCGGTCCGCCTGGGCGTATTCAGCCTGGACACCATCCCCATCGGGGCCAGGTTCTCCACCATCGACGGCGGAGACAGCGTGAATTTTGTGGCCACGTCCCAGGAGGGCCCCGGGCGGTACCGGCTCACCTGCGAGACGCCGGGCGTGATCGGCAGCAGCTACACCGGGCCGATCCTGCCCATTACCACAATCCAGGGCCTGACCAGCGCGGAGATCACCGACATCCTGGTGCCCGGGGATGACACGGAGACCGATGACGCCTTGCGGGAGCGCGTCATTTCCGCCCTGCGGGAGCGTCCATTTGGCGGCAATGTGGCGGATTACAAGCGGGTGGTACGGGCCATCGACGGCGTGGGCGATCTGCAGGTTTACCCCACCTGGGACGGCGGAGGCACCGTGAAGCTGTCCATCATCGGCGCGGACTGGATGCCCGCCTCCGCCCAGCTGGTGGAGACGGTTCAGATCGCCGTGGACCCGCCGCCCAATCAGGGCTTGGGCTATGGCGCCGCGCCCATCGGGGCAAAGGTTACTGTCACCGCCCCGGAAACCGTGGCCGTTCATGTATCCGCAGCGCTCACCATGCGGGCGGGCTATGAGCTGGAACAGCTGCGCCCCCTGGTGGAGCAGGCGGTGGCCGGTTACCTCCTGTCTGTCCGTAAGGACTGGGCACAGCCGGAGGCCGGACGGCTGACCAGCTATTCCTGCTGGGTCTACCTGGCGCGGGTGATATCAGCCATCCTCCAGGTGCCCGGGGTGGTCAACGCCGCCGGCGTGACGCTCAACGGGGGGACGGAAGACCTGCAGCTCATTGAGACGGGCCAGACCCAGCAGGTGCCCGTCCCCGGGGAGGTGGCGCTGCGTGGCTGAAACGGATATCTGCCAATACTGGCCCCCGTGGTTCCGGGAGATATTGGACTTCCAGGCCCTGTGCCGGACTGAGGGGGAGGAGCTGCGCGTCATGGCCATGTTCATGGAGCGTGTGCATCAGAATTTCTTTGTCCAGACCATGGACGAGGAGACCGCGGCGGGGTGGGAGGCCATTTTCCGCATCGTCCCCAACCCGGTGACCGAGACGCTGGCGTTCCGGCGGGACCGCATCCTGAACCGCCTGTCCATGCACCCGCCTTTTACGCTCACCTTCCTGTACCAGCGGCTGGACGCGCTGTTCGGTCCGGGGAACTGGGAGGTGGAGGTGGATTACCCCAACTATACCCTGTACATCGAAGCCGCTGTGGAGGACCAGCAGTATTTTTCCGAGATGTCCGTCACCATGGATATCATCAAGCCCTGCCACATTGTTTACATCAGCCGCCCCCGGGTGGCCGCGTCGTTTTTGGTCTCGGAATCCATCATGCGTACCGTCGGGGATTACAACTATATCCTGGGCGGCTGGGCCCTGGGCCAGCTGCCGTTCTTCAGCGGGAAGGAAGAGGAGGTCGTGAAAATGGCGTCACAGCCCAGCATCCAGCAGGCGTTTCTGGACCAGGCCGCAGGTTTTGTAGCCGATGATATCAAATCCGTGCGCATCAATGGGGAGATCCTCATCACCGCTCTGTCCAGGTCCACCGTAGGCAATGTGGCCTCTGTGGGCTACCGGGTGCTCCGGGAGCAGACGGAGGAGGTCAGCCGGATCGAACTGCTGGACAAGGCGGGGACGGTGCTCACCACCAGTGCCGTTTATGTCCCCGTTGCGGAGGAGACCGTCGCCTTCCGCCATGCGTTTATTGTGAAGGAGGGAACCTGATATGGCAGACAGACCGTTACTTGAACCGCTGCCCGCCGATTTGCCGGAGGACTGGACGTCCGGGCAGATCGTGGCCCCGTCGGGGGCCGACGCGGGGCTGTCGGAGCAGCACGGGTACAATTACCTTATGAGGCAGGTGAACGCCGCGCAGCGGGCCGCGAACGCCATCAACGAAAGGCTTGCGGATGGCGATATTGAGAATACCATTACAGTGGACGGCGGCGGACACATGGAGGTGGAGGAAGCGCTGGGCGGCCCGCCCTATCAGATCACGGTGACGGAGGAGGCGGACGCCCCGATCACCGCGGAGGATGTGGGCGCTGTCCCACTGCCGGACAATCCTCAAAAGGGACAGGCGCTGATTTTTGACGGGAGCCAGTGGATCCCCGGCGACGTGACCACTGAGCTGCCTGTGGCGTCAGCGGCTGTTTTGGGCGGTGTGAAGGTGGGCGAAAGCCTTAAAATTGACAAGGGGGTGCTGGATGCAAGGTATATCCGAAGCGGAACGGCCTCCGGGAGTTTTTCCGCCGGCAAAACAGCGGTAGAGATCCCCTTTTATACGCTGACCGGCGGCCTCATACCGCTGACAACGTTCAGTATTCACACGATGAACAGTTCGGCGGTTGAAACTGAATTTAAATGGGAGATCACCAGCAGCGTGGGCGGCAGCTATGTATTGCATCAGCAAACTATGGCCCACAACCAGGGCGTTTCCGGGTCTTTTGCCGTGGCGAAAATCAATGCGACCATGCTGGTGCTTTTGGGAGGTATCAGCGGGCAGGGCAATACGCTGCGGCTGTCGTCCAGCGCCGGGGTTGGGACCTATCGAGTGACTGCGGTTGGCTTTGGACCGACTGAATCTGAATAGAGAAGGGATTTCATGGCAATTTACGTAAACGGAAAAAAGGTCGCCGGGAATAGCGTGACGGTTTCGCAGAGCGGCGGTCCTGGCCTGCCCCCCGGCGGGGCGGCGGGGCAGCTGCTGTCCAAAAAGACCGCGGGGGACTATGACACGGAATGGATTGACCCGCCGGAGGGCGGCGGCTCAGCCGGGGTAGCCAGCTTCAATGGACGCGCCGGGGCAGTCGTGCCCCAGGCCGGGGACTACACGGCGGCGATGGTGGGAGCGCGGCCTGACACGTGGACGCCTGCCGCCGGGGACGTGGGAGCGGTGCCCGCCGGCGCGGTGGCGTCCATACAATCGCTGACCCAGGAGGAATATGACGCGCTGGCGGTCAAGGGCACAACCACACTGTACCTGATTGGGGAGTAGGCTATGCTGAGACTGGGTTCACAGAATATTTCCGCCCTGTACCTGGGCGGGCAGGAAATCAAAAGGGCATATCTGGGGGACGCGCTGGTGTTTGATTCCGCTCCGGCTGTTCGCACCTATACCATTACGGCCTCCATCGACCCGTCCGGGGCAGGAACAGTCACCGGGGCGGGGCAGTACAAGGAGGGCGAGAGCGTCACCATCAGGGCCGTGCCGGGGGATGGGTATAAATTCACCGGGTGGCGGGAAAACGGCGTGGCGGTGAGTACGAATGAGGCGTACACGTTTACTGTAACTGGGGATAGAACATTTACCGCGGCGTTTGAGGTCGATATCGTGAATTTCGGATGGACAGCAAGTAACTGTGTGGCTGTGTGTGTATGCTATGGAAATGCAAGAAGATTTGTTGCAGTAAATGGCCAAAATGCCCCGAAATATAGTGATGATGGCATTACATGGAAAACATCTGCTTGGGGGGCTGGTGCAAGCGCTAGCGGGTCTTTTGGTATTTGCGCATATGGCAACAGCACGTATATAGCATTAGCTGGACAATATACACAGTACAGTTCTAATGGAACAACCTGGAACCATGTATCATATACATCTCCAAATGTTGGTAAAAACGCTCTTTCTTCTGATGGAACTCATTTTGTATGTTATCCCGGGTATGTATCTACAAATATGTTTTATATTAGTGATAACGGAAAAAGTTGGTCTGTGTTTTATGGTTCTCACGCAAAAGCTATGTATAGATCAGGAACGTATGGGGCCGGGAAGTTTGTTGCGGCTGGGTATAATACAGCAACAGCATTTTATTACATTTATGGGAGCCAAAATACAGTTCAAACAAGTTTGCCAGTTTCTGCTTATTGGATCAGTATGACTTATGGAGCCGGAAAATTTGTTGTTATCGCATATAATTCAAATCATGCGGCTTACAGTACAGACGGTATTACATGGAAGGGAGCGACGCTTCCAGGGGCTTTGAAGTGGACAAGCGTAGCCTATGGAGATGGTAAATTTGTTGCGATTGCAGACGGCAGCAATAAGGTCGCTTACAGCAGGGATGGAGTAGCCTGGCGCTTTGCAAATGATGTGTTGCCTGGCGCTTGGAGTTGGAAAAATATTACTTATGGTGGGAATAAGTTTGTTGCAGTTGGAAGTAATGGATCCGCTTATTCCACACTGAGTAGCTGATCAGGCAGGCCTGGCTGTATCCTGTTCACAAACTTCTGAATGGGACCGAAAAAAGCCGCCCCTCCGGGCGGCAGGATTTGACAAAATACGGCGCGAGATGGTATACTGCCATCAGAAGGACGCTGTTACATAAAAGGCGGTTAGCCACTCCCTTGAGAAAGGGGGTGATGCGGATGGGAAATGGACGCGGGGCCAAGGTCCTGCGGTACATCGTGTGCTTCATCATCGCGCTTGCGTTGATGCTTCTCACGGCCCAGAAAGCGTGTTAGCCGCCCGGATGGCCCCGAGCGGCTAACGTGTTTTACTGTTAGACTGTTAGAGGGCTAACCGCCGTAACAGCGCCCTTCTATGTTCATTATACCGAACCGCCCCCGTTTTGTCAACGATGAAACGGGGGCGGTTTTATTCATGCACACAGACGTGCAATTCCAGTCCCGGTGCAGAAAGGGGGTGATGTTATTTTTGTTTTATACGCAGACAAAAACAGGCCGGCCATCCGGGCACGGGCCCACTGCCGGGAATGGGAGGCGTAAACGAGTAAGGAGGTATGAATTATGCCCGAAAACTGCAACCCCAACGACTGCCCGCTGGAGCCCCGCATTTCCGCGCTGGAGCGGGCCAATGAGCAGCACGGCAAAACCCACCGGGAGGTTTACAGCCGCTTGAACAGCCTGGAGCGCGGGGAAGCCGCTCAGGCGGAACAGTACAAAGCCATCCTGGAGAAGTTGGACGGCCTGACGCAGAAACACGACGCACTGAATGCCAAGCTCAGCGAGCTGGAGGCCAAGCCCGGGAAACGCTGGGAGGCGCTGGCGGAAAAGGCGCTGTGGGCGGTGTGCGCGGCGGTGATCGCGTTCCTGCTGGCGAAAATCGGACTTTGAAAGGGGATACATAAGATGAACGAGTACGCAAAGAAGTGGATGAGGGCGGCGGCGGTTCGTGCCGTCAAGACGGTGGCCCAGACTGCGGTGGCCACCATCGGTACGGCGGTGGCTATGGGGGATGTGAACTGGCCGCTGGTTCTATCCGCATCGGCGCTGGCGGGTGTGCTGTCTCTGTGCACCAGTGTGGCGGGCCTGCCGGAGGTGGAGGCGTGAAGCTGCTCCGATGCATTTTGACGCAGAACGACTGCTACAAGGCGAAGCGCACCATCAAGCCCAAGGGCGTTATGGTCCACTCCACCGGGGCCAACAACCCCAATCTCAAGCGGTATGTCCAGCCGGTGAGCACGACGCCGGACAGGGCGGGGCTGCTGGCCGCGCTGGGCACAAACAACAACCGGAACGATTGGAACCGCGCCGGAACGGGCGCGTGCGTCCACGGGTTCATTGGGAAGCTGGCGGACGGCAGCGTGGCGGCGGTGCAGACCCTGCCGTGGAATCATCGGGGGTGGCACTGCGGCACCGGCACCAGCGGCAGGAGCGCCAACGACACCCACATCAGCTTTGAGATCTGCGAGGACGGGCTGACTGACCCGGCCTATTTCAAGCAGGCGTATCAGGCCGCTGTTGAGCTCACCGCCATGCTGTGCAAGGAGTACGGGCTTGACCCGCTGGCGGACGGCGTGGTGATCTGCCACCAGGAGGGATACCGCCAGGGCATTGCCAGCAACCACGGGGACGTGCTCCACTGGTTCCCAAAGCACGGCAAGAGTATGGACGATTTCCGGGCGGACGTGGCGGCGGCAATGGGCCGGAAGCCTGCGGCCCCGGCGCTGGAG
The DNA here is from genome assembly GCA_910575695.1 of Oscillospiraceae bacterium. Lineage (GTDB taxonomy): Bacteria > Bacillota > Clostridia > Oscillospirales > Oscillospiraceae > Enterenecus. The sequence goes on from CAJTGJ010000012.1 coordinate 29,757, forward strand.
CCTGCGGGCGGGTACGACGCCGCAAAGGCCGGGACGTATACCGTAACGGCGGCGAATGGGCTGAACGTCCGGGCGGGCGCAAGCACGGATAAGGCTGTGCTGGGGGTGCTGAAGTCCGGGACGCGGGCGGTGTGCGACGGCTATTACAGCGGCGTGAACTGGCTGCTGGTGACAGCCGGAAGCTTGGCCGGGTACGCCAGCGCGGCATATCTCAAGGCCGAGGCCGTCCCGGCGGTGGACGGCAGCAACGACAGCAACACGAAGGAGGAGGACAATATGGTTTACTATGAGCGGCTGGGCGATGTGGCGGACAGCTACAAGCCCACCATCCGCAAGCTGATGGAGTGCGGGGCGCTCAGGGGGCACAGCGACCCGGATCCCGACAGCCTGGAGGACAATATCCTCAATGTGTCCGAGGACTACTGCCGGGTGATGACTACCCTGGACCGGCTGGGAAAGCTGGACTAGTTCCGACGGCCCCCGTAGGAGGCGCTGGCAGCCCCGTGGAGGGCGGGGTGGCTCCGGTAATGTAAATTCTCGGCCCTGCCCGAAACACCGCTCCACGGGGAGGGAAACGGGCGGGAATCGACCCGGGAGCGGTTAACCCGCCCCGCCAGTGGAAATATAGCTCAAACAGCCCCGATGCCGGATTTCCGGTATCGGGGTTTTCTTTATGCCCTGGGCGGTGAAATTCCCAAGCGGTTGGGATTTTGAGGTTCAGTTGTCGAGGTACAGTATTGTTGATCGGGGCGGCGGTTGACTCCCCCGGTGCCGATGGGTAAACCCATGAGCGCCCGCCCCAGGGTAAAAAGGCAGGGGGCGGGATTGTCCCCGCCCCCGTTCTGCTTAATCAAGCCGCTCTCTCTATGGCCGGAGTATAGCACGGGCGGTCTGCTAATTCTGTTAAAAAATGGGGGATTGGATGCACCCACCTATGCACCCCAAAACTCCGTTTTAAGGGCTATGCACCCCGGATGCACCCCAATTATTCTTGTTTTTCTTGGCCCTGTTTTGTCAGACTTTGCTACATGGAAAAACCCCGGAACCGTTGCGGCTCCGGGGTTTTGCAGGAATATCAGCGCTTGGAGAACTGAGGCGCGCGACGAGCCGCTTTGAGGCCGTACTTCTTCCGCTCCTTCATACGAGGATCGCGGGTGAGGAACCCGGCGGCCTTCAGGGCGGGACGGAACTCGGGGTTCATCTCCAGCAGGGCGCGGGAGATGCCGTGGCGCAGGGCGCCGGCCTGGCCGGACACGCCGCCGCCGGTGACGGTGGCGGTGATGTCCACCTTGCCCACGACGCCAGTGGTGTTCAGGGGCTGGCGGACCACCATCTTGAGGGTCTCCAGGCCGAAATATTCCTCGATGTCACGGCCGTTGATGGTGATGGCTCCAGTGCCGTTGGGGAACAGATGGACGCGGGCCACGGAAGACTTCCGGCGGCCGGTGCCGTAATGATAAGGCTTCTTGCTCTTGTACATATTCCGTTACCTCCTTATTCCACGGTCCAGGTCTCGGGCTTCTGGGCGGCGTGGGGGTGGCTGTCGCCGCGGTAGATCTTCAGCCGGGTGAGAGAATCCTTGGTGACGATGTTGCGGGGGAGCATGCCGCGTACGGCCAGACGGACGGCCAGCTCAGGCTTGTCCTGCATCAGCAGGCGGTACTTGGTCTCCTTGAGGCCGCCCACCCAGCCGGAGTGGCGGCGGTAATACTTCTGCTCCAGCTTCTTGCCGGTAAGCACAGCCTTCTCGGCGTTGATGACGATCACGAAGTCGCCGCAGTCGGCGTGGGGGGTATACTCGGGCTTGTGCTTGCCCCGCAGGATGGTGGCGGCGGCGACAGCGGTCTTGCCCAAAGGCCTGCCGGCAGCATCGATCACATACCATTTGCGCTCGATGTTACCCTTGTTTGCCATAAAGGTAGACATTCTGGTTTCCTCCATTTATATTCAAATTTGTTTAATACTTCTTCTCAAAAAATGCTTTTCTGCGCCGCCGGGCGGGAATCTGGAGGTTTGCGGCATTTTGGCGGCGGGCTTAAAGCTCTTTTTGATACTTTTTCTCTCGAGAAAAAGTATGAAACATGGGAACGCTCCCCTTTACAATGGGGAGCATGGTGTATTATAATGCGGAAAAGCGGCGGTGTCAACCGTAAAACGGGTGTTTTTTCAAATAAATTTGAAATACTCGTTTAAATGAGCTGAAACGCCCGCATACGGATTTATACTCATTTTGATATTTTGCTTTTTGAGAAGGGGAGGAAGCCTCTGTGCAGATGATATTGTCCTACCTGCGCCGGTGCGTGGAGGATTACGATATGATCCACCCCGGCGATAAGATCGCCGTGGGGGTGTCCGGCGGCAAGGATTCGCTGGTCCTGCTGTACGCCATGGCAAAACTGCGGGAGTTCTACCCCGCGCCCTTTGAGCTTCACGCGATCACCGTCCACCCCGGTGCGCCGGACATGGATTTCGGCCCGGTGGAGGCGCTGTGCGAAACGCTGGATGTGCCCTGCCACCTGATTCAGACGGAGATCTTCCACATCATTTTCGATCTGCGGCAGGAGAAGAACCCCTGCTCCATGTGCGCGAAAATGCGCCGGGGGGCCATGCACAGCGCCCTCCAGGAGCTGGGGATCAACAAGGTGGCCCTGGGCCACCACCGGGACGACGCGGTGGAGACCTTTTTCCTGTCCCTGTTTTACGAGGGGCGGCTGTCCTGCTTCCAGCCGGTGACCTATTTGGACCGCACGGGCATCACCCAGATCCGCCCCCTGCTGTACTGCGGCGAGGGGATGGTGCGGGGCGCGGCCCTGCGGCACGGCCTGCCCGTGGTACACAACCCCTGTCCCGCCGACGGCAATACCCGGCGGCAGGAGGTGAAGGAGCTGGTGGCGAGGCTGGGAAAGGACTACCCGAAGCTGAAGGACTACGTGTTCGGGGCCATGCAGCGCCTGCCTCTGCCCGAGTGGGGAGCGGTGGGCGGCGGACGGCGGCTGCGGCGCCGGGGAATGGAGGATGACTGTGCTGAATAGGATTTTTAACCCGGAAAACGGCTTTTTCCGGTTCATGGGGCTTTTGGTGGACGTCGTTGCGTTCAGCCTGATGTGGCTGGTGTGCGCGGCCACGGTGGTGCTGCTGGGGCCGGGGACCACCGCGCTGTATGACGCCATGGCCCGGCATCTGCGCCGGGGGGTGCTGGGTGGCTACGTGCGGTTCTGGGAGTCGCTGAAGGCCAATTTCAAGGTGGGCTGTGCGGCGGGGCTGGTGGTGTTCGCCCTGGGCTGGGCTTTGCTGGAGCTTCACGGGGTACTGTTTGCCGGGGCGGCGGCGGACAACCACACGATGTTCGCGCTGTACGTGGCGTTCTGGGTGTGCCTGGTGGTGGTGTGCGGCATCATGTCGTATATTTTCCCGGTGCTGTCCCGGTTCACCTTCGGCGTGGGGGGGCTGCTGTCCGCCAGCGTGAAGCTGGCCCTGGCCCATCCCTTCACCACAGTGGCGCTGGGGCTGCTCACGGTGGGGTGCCTGCTGGCGTGCGTCGCGTTCTGGTGGCCGGGACTGGTGGTCCCCTATATGTGGGCGTGGCTGGCCAGTTTCCTGCTGGAGCGGGTGTTCAGGCCCTATATGGAGCAGGACCGGCTGGAGGGCTCATAAACAGAGGCGTTGGTCAAAAGTGTTGCCAAATGTTTCTTGATGCGGTATAATTTCGGTATAGAGATGAGAGGTGGAATGAAACAATGGCAACCTATTGCAGTAAATGTGGTACGCGTATCGCTGAGGACAGCAGGTTTTGCCCGAAATGCGGCGCTCCTGTGGAAACCGGCGGTCCGGATGTTCGAGGGGGCCCTGCGGCGCACAGGCAGGGGCTGTCCGCCGGGGCTGTCGCGGGGATCATAGTGGGCGCGGTCCTGGTAGCGGCCCTGGCCCTGTTCGTGTTCTTCCGGTTTATGCTTCCGTCCAGGGCTGACGGCGGCCAGACGGGGGTGTCCTCCCCTCCGGAAGAGGAGCCCTCCCAGCCGGCACAGGCCGCTGCGGCGCCCGGACAGGACCCCCAGTTCGCCTATCTGCGCGGCCTTGACATGACGTTTGACCAGCTGGCCGAGGAAGGCTACTTTGCCGGCGACGAGCTGGGGGACGCCCAGCTGTATACCTTCAACCGCTTCGGCGACGAGGCGCAGTTTGTCATGGCCAGGGAGGGGCTCAGCGGCGAAAGCGTTCCGGCGGCTCTGCGCACCACCCTGGACAAGGTGTTCCCGGATCTGGTGGGGCTGAGCGCCAAGGAGGCCGAGGAGAAATACGTGCCGTATCTGACCGTGAGCTATTCTGCCGGCGACAGCGCCCAGGGCGCCTACGAGACCGGCCTCTACCTGTATACGATCTATCCCGATACCTCCGGCACCCTGGCGGAGGAGAATGTCGTGGAGATCAAAAAGAAGGGCGTGGCCCCGGTGGTGAGCAGCGATCCCCCCGCCGAAGGCTCCGCCGCCCCGGTGGAGGGGGCGGACAGCAATTACTATATCCTGCCCCAAAGCTCCCAACGGCTGATCACCTATGTGGATATTCAGAATTTCACCAAGCAGGACATGATGCTGGCGCGCAACGAGATCTTTGCCCGTCACGGCCGCATCTTCAGCGACGAGGAGGTGCGCAGCTATTTCGAGGCCCAGAGCTGGTACAACGGCACCATTGCCCCGGAGGACTTTGACACGTCCATGCTGTCTGCCATTGAGCAGAAGAACATCAGCTTCATCAAGGAGTATGAGAACGGCCTCAACGGCGTCTCCCAGCAGGTGGGCAATTACGGGTGGGTGGTCACCTATAACGGCTATATGATCCCCCAAAGCTCCTCCCGCAGGCTGACTTACGCGGATGTCGCGGGCCTCAGCTCGTGGCAGCTGACCATTGCCCGCAACGAGATCTATGCCCGCCATGGGCGTATGTTCGACGACCCGGATATCCGTGCCTACTTTGAGGCCCAGCCCTGGTATTACGGGTATATCCTGCCGGGGGATTTTGACGCCTCCGTGCTGTCGGCCACTGAGCAATATAACATCGGGTTTATCAAGTCTTACGAGTAACGCTCCCCAAAAAAAGACCGGCAGGCATTTGGCCTGCCGGTCTTTTTTCATTCCAATCAGGGCATCAGCCCCGGCGCCAGCGCCGCCAGCAGTTCCGCCAGCTGTGCGTGGCCCTTTTTCGTCAGATGCATCCCGTCCACGTGGTTGAACTCGCAGTCCGCCGCGTCCAGGTAGTGCGCCCCCACCAGCTTCGCGGTGGCGCTGAGGTACTTGGGCAGCTCAATGGATTTTTCAATGCAGCCCCGGCCCATGGGCACGCCGCACTCATTGCGTTCCATTTCCGGGCGGATGGCGGGCGGGCAGACGATCAGAATATTGGGCGCATGGCCCCCCCAGCAGTCCACGCTCTGCGCCTTGCGCACCAGCCGCTCCATGCCGATGGCGATGCAGGCGGCGTTGGCGCCCAGGCGCTCCTTGGTGTCGTTGGTGCCCAGCATGATGATCAGCAGGTCCACCACCTCATGGCTTTTCAGCAGGGCGTAGATCACGCTCAGCGCGTCCATGCTCTCGTGAAGGGGGTCGGGGAACACGGTGGTGCGGCCGGAAAGCCCTTCCTCCGTCACCAGATAGTCCGGTCCCAGGGCCGCCTGCAGGCGGCAGGTCCACCGCTCGTCCTCGTTGAACCGGATGCCGCCGTCGGCGCAGCCGGCGGGGTCGGCGCAGTAGCCGTGGGTGTTGGAATCGCCGACGCAGAGGATATGTTTTTTCATGGGGACAGCCTCACTTGCTCAGCTCGGGCAGGGAGGCCGCAGCCACGGACTGGCCCACCCGGCGGGCCTTCTCATCGGGCAGGGAGGCGTCGATGGCCTGGGCCACCTCGGGGTATTCGTCGGCCAGCACCGCCTTGGCGGTGTCCAGGATGATGTCGCCGCCCCGGCCGGACATCACCCGGCCCTGGAGCTGAGCGTATTTGAAGCCGTAGTAACCGTAATACAGCGCCAGGGAGTGGCCCAGGTACACGCCGATGGAGCGGTAGACCTTCTCAGCGGCCTCGCTGCCCTCGCTGAGCAGCTTCTGCACCACCTTCAGCTTTTCGGCGGGGGAGAGGGACTCGTCCAGCTGGATGCCCGCTCTGTGAGCCAGCTTGATCACCCCGTCCTGGGAGAAGTACTTCACGCCGCAGCCGATGTCGCCGGACCACTCGTCCCGCATGGCCTCGGGGTTGGCGTCCACGGGCACGAAGGCCAGCTCGTTGAGCCAGCCGGTGACCCGGCCCTGGGCGTCCACGTAGCCCACCGCCTCGCTGGTGCCCATGGCGATGCCCAGCACGTTGTTCTCCCCCAGGTTCATGGCCCCGGCCAGGGCGGACACGTCGCCGTCATTGGCTACGATGTAGGGCACGTCCCCGAAGGTGTCGGTGATGGCGCGGATATAGATGTCCTTCACCTTTGCGTCGAACAGGTCCTTGGGCACTTGGAGGAACAGGGAGGCGTTCATGGTGCGGTTGTCGATATACACGCCGGCGGAGGACACGCCCACCGCGTCCACCCGGGGCATATGCTCCGCGGCGGACTTCAGCGCGGCCACAATGCCGTCATAGTGGTAGTCCGGGTCGGAGTTGATTTTGGGGAACCACACCACTTCCTCGGAGAACACCGGCTCGCCGTCGATGACGGCGGACACCTTCCGGTCGGAGCCGCCCGCGTCAAAGCCGATGCGGCAGCCGTCCAGGTGGCGGCCGATGGCCTTGGGGTCGCTGCTCTCCCCGGGAACCTTATCGCAGGCCGTAATCTCGAAGGGATGCTCGAACACATTGGCCATATAGTCCCAGTCGAACGCCTGACGGCCCTGGGCGGAGTAGTGCGCCTTCATTTTGTCCGCCAGCGCCTCGCTGCCCGCGATGTAGACCCGGAAGCCGCCGTACATCCAGAGCATGGTCTTGATGACCCGCTCCACATAGTACTCGTCGGCGTCCGCCAGGGCGGGGTCGCTGTGGACCTTCACGTGCCACACGGCCACCTGGCCGTTGGAGCGCTCCACGGCCACGTCCAGGGGCTTGTCCGCCCCGGCCAGGAACGCGCGGTTGAACTGGGCCAGCGGGATAAAGCCGGGGTCCAGCTCGGGGACGTTTTTGACGGATACTTCAATGCCGAGATGGTTCATAACATTTATCCTCCATTTCGAATAAAAAATAGGGAATGGGACGGGATAACGGAACCAGGCCGGGTGGAAATTATTTTCGTCCCCTTTTTGTTGAGAACAGCCAAAAAGCGCCTGATATCCATGTTACTAGCCTATCAGTTTTTGGAAGAAAGTCAAGTGTTTTTTGAGAAAAATGAAAATAATTTTCTCCATGCCCTTGACGCGGCCCCCAAAAACAGGGTATCATAGGGGCAATAAAACTGCGGCGGAGGATCTGCCGGCTTAAAAACAGGTGAAAGGTGGAATACAACATGGATGTTGTCCGTATGAAGGAGCACCAGGCGTGGCTGAAGGAGGAGCTGGATATCTGTGTGGATTTCTGGCTGAAAAATGGCATGGACCCGGTACACGGCGGCGTGTACACCTGCCTGGACCGGGAGGGGAAGGTCTTTTCCACCGACAAAAGCGTATGGATGCAGGGGCGGTGCGGGTGGATCTTCGCTTACCTGTGCCACCTCTACGGCAGGAGGGACGAGTGGCTGGCCGCCAGCAAGAGCTGCCTGGACTTTCTGGAGGAGCACTGCATCAACCATGAGGCGGGGGGGCGGCTGTACTTCACCGTCACCGAGGACGGAAAGCCCCTGCGCCAGCGCCGCTACTGCTTCTCCGAGGCGTTCTACGCCCTGGCCAACGCGGAATACTATGGTGTGGCAGGGGGGGAGGAGCATCTGGAGCGGGCCCGCCGGGGCTACGGCCTGTACTGGGACCTGAACCATGGCATGGCCGACCCCACCGGCATCGGCCCCAAGACCATCCCGGAGACCCGTACCGGGCGGGCCTTCGGCATCCCCATGATCATCCTGAACGTCACGGGCGTGATGCTCCGCGTTGACCCGGAGCGGAAGGCCCTCTATGAGGAGCGGGCCCGGCAGTGTGTGGACGAGATTTTCAAGTACCACGTACATCCCGAGCTGAAATGCGTGCTGGAGAACGTGGGCCCGGACGGCGAGGCCCGCCTGGACTACACCGAGGGCCGGATCGTGAACCCGGGCCACGACATTGAGGGCGTTTGGTTCCTGCTGGAGCACGCCCGGCGCACCGGGGACAAGGAGCTGGTGTCCAAGGCCGCCCAGATTTTCGACTGGGCCATCGAGGCGGGCTGGGACCAGGAGTACGGCGGGCTGCTGTACTTTGTGGACTGCCTGGGCCGCCCCCCCGAGGCCTATGAGCACGACATGAAGCTGTGGTGGCCCCACGATGAGATTTTGATCGCGAGCCTCATGCTCTACCGGGACACCGGGGAGGAAAAATATCTGGACTGGTTCGAAAAGACGCTGGATTACTGCAAGAAATACTTCTCCGACCGGCAGTACGGCGAGTGGTATGGCTATTTGCGCCGGGACGGGAAGCCCACCCAACCCCCGTGTAAGGGGAGCACGTTCAAGGGCCCGTTCCATCTGCCCCGGATGCTCAGTATGTGCGAGCGGATGATGGACGAACTCTTGGCCGGGCAGTAAGGAGGCCCTATGCCTTACGGCGATGTTTTTACCAGAATCAACCGGGAGTATTACCAGCTCACCAGCGCGGAAAAGAAAATCGCGGACTATATGCTGCTTCAGCGGCAGGAGTGCCAGTATATGTCCATCTCCGAGATGGCGGATGTGGCGGACGTGGCGGAGGCCACCGTCTCCCGGTTCTGCCGGAGGCTGGGATATAAGGGCTACAGCGCGTTCAAGCTGGCGGTGGCGGGCTCCGCCTCCGCCCAGCGGCCCATGAGCCCCCTGTACGGCGAGATCCAGTCGGAGGACAGCATGGGCGATATGTGCCAGAAGATCTACGCCGCTGACGTGGATGCCATCACCCAGACCCTGGCCATGATTAACCCCGCCGCCATCGCGGCGGCGGCGGATATGCTGCTGGCGGCGGACCGGGTGCTGTGCATGGGGCTGGGCGGCTCCATGGTGCTGGCCCAGGAGGCGGCCCACCTGTTTTCCACCGCCCGGCCCAACTTCTTCGCGGTGGAGGATTCCCACTTCCAGGCCATCCGCTGCGCACTGCTCAGCCCCCGGGATGTGGTGATCTACTTCTCCTATTCCGGCTCCACCCGGGACATTGTGGACGTGATGAAGATCGCCCAGGAGCGGGGGGCCAAGACCATCCTGGTCACCCGGTTCCCCAAGTCCCCCGGCGCGGCCTGCGCCGACGTGGTGCTGGAGTGCGGCGCACGGGAGGGACCGCTGCAAATGGGCTCCATCGCCGCCCGCATGGGCCAGCTCTACATCATCGACGTGCTGTTCAGCGAGGTGTGCCGCCGGGATATGGAGACCTGCCGGGAGCGGCGCAAGCAGGTAGCCGACGCCCTGGCGGACAAACACCTGTGACAGACATTGGAATGGTATTTTCAGATAGAGGAAAGCTGTGAAAATTTTTTTAAAACGCTATTGACAAACCCAAGCTGTGTATTATACAATCTGAACAAGAGCCTATCCTTTGTGGTGGGCGGGAATTATTGAAAATGAGGAGGAATAATTAGAATGAAGAACTTGCGCAAGATCCTGGCTCTGATGCTGGCGCTGGCTATGGCAGTGTCCCTGTTCGCGTGCAGCGGCGGCAACGGCGATCAGACCAATCCCCCGGAGGAAACCAATTCTCCCGAGGCGACTGATCCCCCCGAGGGCGAGCCCAGCGACGAGGGCAATGAGCCCGGCGGCGACATGGCCGACTCCATCACCCTGTGGACCTACCCCATCGGCGACTGGGGCAAGGAGGACGTGGTCAAGGGCCTGACCGATGCCTTTACCGAGGCCACCGGCATCAAGGTCACCGTGGAGTACCTGGACTACACCGCCGGTGACGACCGCGTGAACGGCGCCATCACCGCCAAGGGCACTCCCGACCTGATTATGGAAGGCCCCGAGCGCCTGGTTGCCAACTGGGGCGCCAACGGCTACCTGGTTGACCTGAGCGATATGTTCGACAGCGGCGACATGGACGAGATCAACGCGGTCAACGACGGCATCATGAAGGCCTGCACCCACACCAACGGCGCGATTTACGAGTATCCCCTGGTGATGACTGCCCACTGCATGGCCATCAACAAGACCGCCTTTGAGCAGGCCGACGCCCTCCAGTACGTGGACCTGGAGAACCACACCTGGACCACCGAGAACTTCATCAAGGCCATCCAGGCCGTGTACGATGAGTTCGGCGACACTGTGGGCGCTGTGTTCTGCAACAACCAGGGCGGCGACCAGGGCACCCGCGCCCTCGTCAACAACCTGTACGGCGGCACCTTCACCAACGCCGAGCACACCCAGTACACCTGGGACGACCCCAAGAACATCCAGGCCCTGGAGCAGCTCTATAATATGGACGGCATTGAGTACGACGCCTCCTTGGTGGGCGGCGACGAGATCGCCAAGTTCTATCAGGGCGTACTGAAGGTGGCGTTCTGCTGGAACATCGCCCAGCAGCTGGACCCCAACATGGCCGGCACCGGCGCTGAGAAGACCATCAGCGGCGAGGACATCGCGTTCATGAGCTTCCCCTCTGAGACCGGCGAGTCCAAGCTGCAGGGCGGTATTTGGGGCTTCGGCATCTTCAACAACGGCGACGACGCCCGCATTGCCGCCGCCAAGGAGTTCATCAAGTTTATGTGCGACTCTGAGCACACCGTTGACGCCGTCAAGGCCGCCAAGTACTTCGCGGTGCGCACCACCGCCGGCGGCGCCGATCTGTCCAACGTCTGGGCCGACGAGCCGATCATGGCCGAGTACACCAAGCTGATGCCCTACCTGGGCGACTACTACCAGGTTACCACCGGCTGGGCCCAGGCCCGCACCGAGTGGTGGAATATGCTCCAGGAGGTGGGCGGCGGTGCTGACGCGGCTGAGACCGTTGCCGCCCACGTGGCCGCTGCCAACGAGGCGGCTGCCGGTTGAGCGTGACCTTGTGAGCTGTCTGGCACGATAAGGGTTTTCGCGCGCTCCCTCCCCGCAAGGCGCGGGGAGGGAGCGCGTCCTATTTTGAGAGAAAGGGGCGATCCGCTTTGGCAAAGACCTCGACTCCTATGAGCCGGGCCCTGCAGCGCCGGGAGGACGTTGCTGGCTACCTGTTCATGCTGCCCAGCCTGATTTTCTTCGTGGGCTTCGTAATCATTCCCATGTTCATCTGTATTTACCTCAGCCTCACCGATGCCAATATGCACGACCAGTCCATGTTCGGCAACTTTGTGGGCCTGGGCAATTTCGCCAAGCTCTGGCAGGACGATGTGTTCAAAAAGGGCCTGCTGAACACCTTTATTATTGTGGTGGTCAGCGTGCCCACCGTGTGCGCCTTTTCCCTGTGGGTGTCCTCGGCGATCTACAAGCTGCACAGCGTTCCCCTGTCCATCTTCCGCTGCATTTTCTACCTGCCCGTGGTCACCGGCTCCGTGGCCGTCACTGTGGTGTGGAAGTGGATGTATGACAATTATACCGGCATCCTGAACAACGTCCTGACCTCCACCGGGGTCATTGACAAGGGGATCAACTGGCTGGGCGACCCGAGGTTCGCCCTGGGCTGTATCATCGTGATTCTGTTCACCACATCGGTGGGCCAGCCCATTGTGCTGTACGTCTCCGCCCTGGGCAACGTGGACCAGTCCCTGGTGGAGGCGGCGCAGGTGGACGGCGCCACCAGCTTCCAGGTGTTCTGGAAGGTGAAGTGGCCCCAGATGATGCCCACCACCCTATATATCCTGGTCATCACTACCATCAATTCCTTCCAGTGCTTTGCCCTGATCCAGCTGCTGACCGGCGGCGGTCCGGAGCACGCCACGGATACGGTCATGTACTATATCTACTACACGGCCTTCAAGCTGACAGAGCAGGCGGGGCACTTCGGTTACGCCAACGCCATGGGCGTGATGCTGGCCATCTTCATCGGCATCCTGTCTGCGGTCCAGTTCTGGCTGGGTAAAGAAAAGTAAGGGGGGCGGAGACATGAAGAACATCAATTCCGGCAGGTCTGCCTATAAGATTTTTTCCATCGTCGTCCTGGTGATTCTGGCCATCCTGTTCCTGTTTCCCCTGTACTGGATCGTCACCGGCGCGTTCAAGCCCGCTACGGACATATACGCCACCGAGCCGAAGTGGCTCCCCAGCGAATGGGTGATGACCAACTTCGACAAGCTGATGAACAAGCGCACCGCCCCGCTGTGGGAGCTGAAGGTGCCCTTCAGCAGCTGGTTCTCATCGACCGGGGAACCGATCATTTTCTCTGCGGGCCCGGTAGTGCCCGCCGCGTTCCGCTGGCTGATCAACACCGTGTTTATGGCGGTGACGGCCATGATTTTGACCTGCATCACCGCCGCCATGGCTGGGTATGCCTTAGCCAAGAAGCGCTTTCGCGGGCGCGGCATCATTTTTGCGCTGATCGTATGCGCCATGGCGCTGCCCAAGCAGGTCATCCTGATTCCGCTGCTGAAGGAAATGGCCGCGCTGCGGCTGTATGACAACCTTTGGGCGGTGATTTTCCCCACGGTGGGCTGGCCCTTCGGCGTGTTCCTGATGAAGCAGTTCTCCGAGAGCATCCCCGGGGAGATCCTGGAAGCAGCCCGGGTGGACGGCTCCAGCGAGTTCCGCACGTTCAGCACTATCGTGGTGCCCATTGTCAAGCCGGGCATCGGTGCGCTGGCCATCTTTACTTTCATCAACTCCTGGAACGATTACTTCATGCAGCTGGTCATGCTGACCAGCGGCAGCAACAACACCATCGCCCTGGGTATCGCCACCCTCCAGAATGATACCACGGTGGACATGGGCCTGCTGATGGCGGGCGCGGCCCTGGCGTCTGTACCGATTATCATCGTGTTCCTGATTTTCCAGAAGTACTTCACCCAGGGCATCACCATGGGCGCCGTCAAGGGGTAAAAGCCCGCGCCCGGTGGAGCTGCTTTGGGAAACCCTGCTGCGGTACTGCCGCAAATCTGATTTGAGGTGTATATCATATGAGAATTTATCGTGAGAAGGACTATGACGCCATGAGCCGCCGGGCGGCCACAATTATTGCCGCTCAGATCGTGGCAAAGCCGGACTGCGTGCTGGGCCTGGCTACCGGGTCCTCCCCTGTGGGTACCTATAAGAACCTGGTGGCCTGGAACAAGCAGGGCGATATCAGCTTTAAAGAGGTCCGCTCCGTGAACCTGGACGAGTATTACGGCCTGTCCGGCGACCACGACCAGAGCTACCGCTATTTCATGCAGACGAATCTGTTTGACCACGTGGATATCGTCCCTGAGAACACCAATGTTCCCAACGGCCTGGCCCAGGACCCGGCGGCGGAGGGCGAGCGCTACGAGGCCCTGGTGGCCTCCCTGGGCTACGCCGACCTCCAGCTGCTGGGCATGGGCCGCAACGGCCACATCGGCTTCAACGAGCCCTGCGGCGAGTTCCCCCTGATCACGCATCTGGTGGATCTGACCGAGAGCACCATCGAGGCCAACGCCCGGTTCTTCGCCAGCGCGGACGACGTGCCCAAGCAGGCCCTGAGCATGGGCATCGGCACCATCATGAAGGCCCGGAAGATCCTGGTGGTGGTCAGCGGCGAAGATAAGGCGGACGCGGTGGCAAAGGCCGTCCAGGGTCCCATCACGCCGGAGGTGCCTGCCTCCATCCTCCAGCTCCATCCCGATGTCACAATCGTGGGTGACGAGGCGGCCCTCAGCGGCCTCAAATAAGGGGGCGCCCATGAAAATTACTGGAGGAAAGGTATTTGACCTGGAAAAGGGCTTTGTGGAGCGGGACGTGTGCTTTGACGGCGGACTGCTCACCCCGGACAGCCGGGACGGTGAGAGTTATGACGCCTCCGGCTGCTACGTGATCCCCGGCCTCACCGATGTACACTTCCACGGGTGCCGGGGGGCGGATTTGTCCGACGGCGACGCGGACGGACTGCAAACCATGGCGGAATACGAGCTGAGCCGGGGCGTGACCCAGATCTGTCCGGCGGGGATGACCCTGCTGGAGGACCAGCTGCTCAAGGTGTGCCGTACGGCGGCGGAGCACCGCCGGACGGGCAGGCCCGGCGCGGACCTGGTGGGCATTAATTTGGAGGGCCCCTTCCTGTCCATGGCAAAGAAGGGCGCCCAGAACGGGGCGTGGCTCCACGCCCCCGACGTGGCCATGCTGCGCCGCCTGATGGAGGCGTCCGAGGGGCTGGTGAAGCTGGTGTCGGTGGCCCCGGAGGAGCCGGGGGCCATCGACTTCATCCGGGAGGTCTCCCAGGAGGTCAACGTATCCGTGGCCCACACCACCGCCGGCTACGACACGGCGCTGGAGGCTTTCCGGCAGGGGGCCAGGGAGGTCACCCACCTCTTTAACGCCATGCCCGCTTTCAGCCACCGGGCCCCCGGCGTGGTGGGCGCGGCGCTGGACAGCCCCTGGAGCCGGGTGGAGCTGATCTGCGACGGCATCCACATCCATCCCAGCGTGGTGCGGGCCACCTTTAAAATGTTCGGCGCGGACCGGGTGGTGCTCATCTCCGACACCATGCGGGCGGCGGGTATGTCCGACGGCCAGTACGACCTGGGCGGTCAGGACGTGGTGGTGAAGGGCCCCCTGGCCACCCTCGCCGACGGCACCATCGCCGGCTCGGTCACCGACCTGATGGCGTGCATGAAAACCGCGGTGTCCTTCGGCATTCCGATGGAGGACGCGGTGCGGGCGGCGGCGGTGAATCCCGCCAAGGCCATTGGCATCTTCGACCGGGTGGGCAGCCTGGAACCCGGCAAGCAGGCCAACGTGGCGGTGCTCGGCCCCGATCTGGAGCTGAAAACCGTGTTTTTCCACGGCAGGAAGGTCTGAAACAGGAAAAAACAAGAGAGGCGCGTCAGCGTCTCCCTTGTTTTTTCTCAGCTAAACCATGAATCCGAAAGCGGCGGCGGTGGCCTGGGGCTGGCTGTCCTCCGAGGACGGAAGGGCCAGCCCATGGAGGAAGCTGCCGGAGGCGGACTGGATCTGTCCGCCTACCACCCGGTTTTTGTAGATCAGCAGGGCGATCTGCACCGGCTCGTCTTGGGTGGGATAGTTGGTGAGCTGGTAGGTGTACCGCTTCACCCGCTTACCGCGGTATTGGGTCAGGTCGAAGCCCTGGTCCTCCTGGAGCTTCAGGTAGCCTGCGTAGCTGTCGTCAAATTCCTTTGGGATGAGCAGCTCCTCGGTGGCGATGGGCTGGGCGGACACCTGCCAGCCCAGGCCGCCCAGGTAAGCCAGCCGGTCGTCGTTGGTGCGGATGTTTTTTACCTCCGCCGAGGCGGTGACAGCCCGCCCGCCCAGGGTGAGGAGCAGCGCCGCCGCGACAGCCGCGCAGCAGCACAGCGCGGTGAACCCACCGGCCAGCATCTTTTTCTTTGGTAAGCGAGCTGTGACGATAAACATGGTATCAATCCTTCCGCTGATTTCTCATGAAAAGGATATGTGCTGCCGCTCCCGTTTATGATATCGTCAATCAAGTTGAGGTGAAGGGAATGGAACGTCTGGACAAGCGTCTGGCCAATACGGGAAAGTGGAGCCGGAAGGAGGCCCGGGAGCTGATCCGGGCGGGCCGGGTGCGGGTGGACGGGGCGCCCTGCCGCGCCCCGGAGCAGAAGGTGGACGAAGCCGCCCCGGTTCTGGTGGACGGGACGCCCATCGCCGCCGGGGGTCCGGTGTACCTGATGCTGAACAAGCCGGCAGGGGTGGTGTCCTCCACCGATGAGCCGGGGGAGTGCACGGTGCTGGACCTGCTGGGGGAGGAGTACCGGAACATCGGCCTGTTTCCCGCCGGACGGCTGGACAAGGACACCGAGGGCCTGCTCCTGCTCACCAACGACGGCCCGCTGGCCCACCGCCTGCTGGCGCCCAGAAGCCACGTGGACAAGGTGTACTATGTGGAAACTGACGGTGAACTGGACGAGGGCGATGCGTGGGCGGTGCGGGCGGGGATCACGCTGGCGGACGGCTATGTGTGTCTGCCCGGGGAACTGGAGCTTTTGTCTGGAAATTGTGCCCAAATCACCCTGCGGGAGGGAAAATACCACCAGGTGAAGCGGATGCTGGCCGCCCGGGGCAAGCCGGTGGTTTACCTCAAGCGGGTGCGGTTCGGACCGCTGGTTTTGGACGAAAAACTGCCAAAAGGCGGGTGGAGGGCCCTGACGGAGGGGGAACGGCAGGCTCTTTTCCGTCAATGAGACGAAAAATATGGCAAATTCCACAAAAAATTTTTCAAAAACTATTGAAATTAGCAATAGAACCCGGTATAATGTACCATGTTAGGCCATGAAATCAGAGAAGGCGGCGGGTGCGGAGCTGTGCCGCGGAGAAAGGAGACAACGTAATGTTCAGCCGGATCTTCCAAAGCGTAGTTCTACAAATGAAGGATTGCTGTGACCGTGCTGTAGGCGTCATTGACGAACAGGGGACCGTGGTAGCCTGCAATGAGCTGAGCTGTATCGGTGAAAAGTGGGGAAACGCGGCCGCTCTGCTGGCGGCGGAGCAGGATACCCTGGTGGTCAGCGGCGGTTTTACCTTTAAGTTCCTGCCCGGCTGGAACGGCCAGCCTGATTATGCCGCCTTTGCCCGGGGAGAGGATGAGCGGGCCGCTTTGGTGTGCTCCATGGCGGTGATTGCCCTCAACGGCGCCAAGACCTATTACGAGGAGAAAAATGACAAGGCTACCTTTGTCAAGAATATCCTGTGCGACAACATCCTGCTGGGCGATATCTACGTCCGGGCCAAGGAGCTCCATTTCCTGTCCGAGGCCCCCCGGGCGGTGATCCTGGTCCGCCAGCTGGGCACCCCCGACGTGTCCGCCGTGGATGTGGTGACCAGCCTGTATCCGGACAAGCAGTCCGACTTCGTACTGTCCATCAGCGAGACGGACGTGGCCCTGGTGAAGCACCTGGGCGAGAACGCCGACATCCGTGAGGTGCAGAGAATCGCCCAGAATGTCCAGGAGGCCCTGACCCGGGAGCTGGGCATCAAGACTGTGGTGGGCGTGGGCACCATCGTGGGCCATATCCGGGATCTGGCCCGTACCTATAAGGAGGCCCAGGTGGCCATCGACGTGGGCAAGGTGTTCGACACCGAGCGCTCCATCATCAGCTATGAGAACCTGGGCATCGGGCGGCTGATCTACCAGCTCCCCACCACCCTGTGCGAGATGTTCCTCCGGGAGGTGTTCAAGAAGAACCCCATCGACGCTTTGGACCAGGAGACGCTGTTCACCATCAACAAGTTCTTTGAGAACAACCTGAACGTGTCCGAGACCGCCCGGAAGCTGTTCGTCCACCGCAACACCCTGGTGTACCGTTTGGAGAAAATCAAGAAGCTCACCGGCCTGGATTTGAGGGAGTTTGACGACGCCATCACCTTCAAGGTGGCCCTGATGGTGAAAAAATATCTGGTGTCCCGGGGCATTGAATCCTGATATGATTATATTTTTGATGGAAAACCGCCCGTCCGGGCGGTTTTCTTTTCGCGGGCGGACGAAGAAGCCGGATTTGTAAATTTTTTTGCCGAATCATGGGAAATGGACGAAGCCGGTTGACAGCACGGCAAAATGCAGATATAATAGAAAAAGTTACAAAGCAGTTACAAACGATGGGGAGGCCGCCTATGACATGATACGTTTGGTAGATGTATATAAAGAATACGACAATGGCACCAAGGCGCTGAAGGGGATCGACCTGCGCATTGAGGACGGGGAGTTTGTCTTTCTGGTGGGACCCTCCGGCTCGGGCAAATCCACCATCATCAAGCTGCTCACCGCGGAGGTCACCGCTTCCCAGGGGCGGGTCATTGTCAATGGCTATAATTTGAACAATATCCGCCGGTGGCAGATCCCCTATATGCGCCGGACGCTGGGGGTCATTTTCCAGGACTTCCGGCTGATCGAGAAAAAGACGGTACAGGGCAATCTGGAGTTTGCCATGCGCACCATCGGCTCCAGCAGCAAGGAGATGCGCAAGCGCATCCCATACGTGCTGGACCTGGTGGGGCTGGACGGCAAGGCGGACGCTTTTCCCAACGAGATGAGCGGCGGCGAGCAGCAGCGTGTGGCCATCGCCCGGGCGCTGGTGAACAACCCCCGCATGATTATTGCAGACGAGCCCACCGGAAACCTGGACCCAAAGCGCTCCCTGGAGATCATGACGCTGCTGGAGCGCATCAATTCCATGGGCACCACGGTGCTGGTGGTCACCCACGAGAAGGATCTTGTGAACCGCTTCTCCAAGCGGGTGGTGGCCATCAAGGACGGAGAAATGGTGCGGGACGGTCAGGGGGGCTACTACAGGATATGAAACGAATCAACTTAGGCTATTTTATCAAAGAGGGCTTCCTGAGCATTTTTTCCCACGGGCTGATGTCCTTTGCCGCGATCTGTATGATCGTGGCGTGCCTGATTATCATGGGGTCCTTTTCCCTGCTGGCGGTGAACGTGGACGAGAACCTCACCCAGCTGGAAAATAAAAACGAGTTTTTTGCCTACATTGACGAGGACTTTACCCAGGTGCAGGTAGACCAGCTGATTGAGCAGGTGAAGGCGCTGGACAATGTGGACGGGGATTCTGTGAAGTTTGTCACCAGGGAAGAGGCCAAGGCCGCCTATCTGGAGGGCCATGAGGGCGAGGGCCTGTACGCAAACATCCCCGATGAAGTGTTCCGGGACCGTCTGTCCATCCGTGTCGTCGACCTGGAGCGGTTTACCGAGACGGTGGAGGCGGTGAAGGAGCTGCCCGGCGTGGCCAACTACCAGGCGAAGGGCGAGCTGGCGGAGGGCTTTGTGGCGGTGCGCAACGCGGTGACCGCCCTGGCCTATGTGCTGGTGGCCATCCTGGCGGCGGTGTCCCTGTTCATCATTGCCAACACCATCCGGCTGGCCACCTTCGCCCGCCGGGAGGAAATCGCCATCATGAAAATGTGCGGCGCTACCGACTGGTTCGTCCGGGGCCCCTTCGTAGTGGAGGGGCTGATTCTGGGGCTGATGGGCGCGCTGGTGGCGTTCCTGTTCCAGTGGGCGGTGTACGGCGCGGTGTGCCGGGCCATCATCGGCAGCGGCGCCCTGGCCCTGTTCCAGCTGGTGGAGTTCAAGGATATGTGGGGCTGGGTGCTGGGCGTATTCCTGGCGGCGGGCGCGGCCATCGGCGCGGTGGGTTCCGGCTTCGCCATCCGGCGGTTCTTACAGGTTTAAAGACACACTACGGCCAGGAGGCGTAAAGATGAATAAAAAAGTACAGCGAATCATAGTAATTGTGGTAGTCGCGGCCCTGCTGCTGACGGTGATGGTGCCTGTGCTGAGCGTTCTGGCGGGCGCTGCCGTGACCAAGGACGACATCCAGGAGATCAAGGACGAGCTGGCGGAGATCCAGGCCCAGAAGAAGGAGACGGAGGAGAAGCTTGCCGCCGTCCGGGACGATATGGCCAAGGCCAAGGAGCAGATGGAGTTGATCCAGGATCAGATCATCACGGTGGAGGCCCAGATCAACACCAGCCAGATGCTGCTGGACCAGTACGATCTGCAGATCGAGGGCAAGGAACAGCAGATTGAGGCGCTGGAGCAGCAGGAGCAGGATCAGCTGGAGGAGTTTTACCGCCAGGTGCGGTGGATGGAGGAGACGGGCAGCGTGTCCTACCTGTCCATTCTGTTTGAGGCGTCCTCCTTCCAGGAGCTGCTGGACTATGCCATGCTGATCACCGACATCATGGAATATTCCAACCGGATCATCGACCGGCTCCAGGACACCCAGGACGAGATTGCGGTGGCCCGGGATGAGCTCCAGGCCAGCCGGGACGAGCAGGCCGTGGCCCAGGCGGAGCTGGAGGCGCAGAAGGCGGAGCTGGACGACAAGCGTGCGGAGCAGAATGAGCTGCTGAACAAGATTGCCGCTTCGGAGAGCGAGCTGGCTGAGCAGGCCAGGCTGGAGGCGGAGAGCGAGGCGGAGATCAACAAGGCGCTGAAGGAGGCGGAGGACAAGTACGCCGCCCAGCTGGCTGAGATCGAGCGCAAACGGAAAGAGGCGGAGGCAGCAGCCGCTGCCGCCGCGGCTGCCAACAAAAACAACAATAACAACAATAACGCCGGCAGCGGCAATTCGACCGTGCCGTCCACAGGCCCCAACGTTACCAGCGGGAGCTGGTACTGGCCCCTGCCGGGGCGGTACCGCCTGTCCTCCCTGTTCGGCGGGCGGATTCTGTGGGGCTATTACGACAACCACACCGGCACCGATATTCCCGCCCCCGGTGGTACGCCCATCTATGCCGCCAATGACGGCGTTGTGACCACGGTGAACGCCAATCCATACGCGTCGTCCTATGGCAACTACTGCATCATCAGCCACGGCGGCGGCTACGCCACGCTCTATGCCCACCAGTGCCAGGCCCCTGCCGTGAGCGTGGGGCAGACGGTGAGCAAGGGGCAGGTCATCGGTTACGTAGGCACCACTGGCAACAGCTCCGGCAACCACCTGCATTTTGAGCTGCGGATCAACGGCGTACGCGCCAGCGCACTGAAGCTCTACCCCGGTATGACCTTCACCGGCCCTGATGGACGGGCCGTTTACGGCGGCTGACCCAGAACCGGAATATAACCCAGGGGCGCGGGGAAAACCCGCGCCCCTGCCTGTTTTTGCAATATCCCGGCGGTATATTTCAATTTGTTTTCATAAGGAGGAATACACCATGGACGAACAGGTGACACAGGCGGCGAAAAAACCAAAACGAAAGTGGCGGCTCCCCGGCTGGAGCAAGATCCTGATAGCCGTGCTGCTGACCCTGGCGCTGTCCGCCGGGATGTGTTGCCTGCTTTTGGGGCGCAGCGGCATCGCCATGGTGCAGACCTATCTGCTGGCGAAATTTGCGTTTGTGGACACCGGCGCAGACCTGGACAAGGCGGTGGACCAGGGGCTGGACGCCTTTGTGGACGCCCTGGGGGACCGCTGGTCCTACTATCTGGACAAGGAGGGCTATCAGAGCACTACTGAGCGCCGGGCCAACAACTATGTGGGCATCGGCATCACCGTGGACACCACCCGGGAGGAGGGGCTGCTGGTGCAGTCCGTCACAAAGAACGGTCCGGCGGACAAGGCGGGTATTGTCCCTGGGGAAATCATCATCGCGGTGGAGGGGCAGTCCATCGCCGGGGACGCTCGGGAGGGGGCCGCGGAACAGATCGCCGGGGAGGAGGGCACCCAGGTGACGCTGACCCTGCTGGGGGAGGACGGCTCCACCCGGGACGTGGCCTGCACCCGGGCCACCCTGTACAACGCCTCCGCCGCTGGAACGCTGCTGGAGGGAAATATCGGCTATGTGCGGATGAAGAATTTCTACTCCGGCTCGGCGGGGAGCTTCCGGACGGAGGTGGATTCCCTGATAGAGCAGGGGGCGGAAAGCCTCATCGTGGACGTGCGCAATGACCCCGGCGGGTATGTATCGCAGTTGGAAAGGGTGCTGGACTACCTTCTGCCCGAGGTGCCGGTGTTTACCCACAAGCCCCGGTGGTGGTTCAAGACGGTATATATGTCGGACGCGGACTGCATCGACCTGCCCATGGTGGTGATCGTGAATGAGCATACCTACTCGGCGGCGGAACTGCTGGCGGCTCAGCTCCGGGAGACCCGGGAGGCGCCCATCGTGGGCGAACTCACCTCCGGCAAGGGGTATTCCCAGGTGACCTTCCCCCTGGCCAACGGCGGCGGGGTGGGGCTGTCCACCGCCACCTACTGCACCGGAAGCGGCCGCTCCCTCATTGGGGAGGGCATTATCCCCGACGTGGAGCTGTCCCTGCCCGAGGGCGCGGCCATCGGCGGCGAGGACGATGTACAGTTACAGGCGGCGATTGACCTGCTGAAGCAATGAGAAGCGCCCCCGCTCAGGCGAGCGGGGGCGCTTTGTGCTTATTTCCGCAGGAACAGGATGCCCAGCGTATTCGGGCCGCAATGGCAGGAGATGGTGGACCCGGCCACCGTGTGGATGACCTCCTGGAAGCCGTACTCCCGGACGACCTGTTCCACAGCGGCGGGGATGGCGGGATCACAGCGGGTGTGGACAATGACAACGCGGTTGGTCCGCACGTCCTTGCCGTCCAGCTGGTCCCGGACGTAGTCGGGCAGGACCTTGTCAAAGGCCCCCCGATATTTTTTGCCCACGGACATCCTGCCGTCCACCAGATTGATGCAGGGCTTCAGCTTCAGCAGGTTGGCTCCCAGGGCCACCACCGACGAACAGCGGCCCCCCTTGGCCAGATAGTCCAGCTTATCCACCACGAAGGTGGTGTCCACCTTGGGAATCAGGCTGTCCAGCATGGCCAGGATGTCCTGGATGGACTCCCCCCGCTGGGCGGCCTCCGCCGCCTCCAGCACCAGCAGGCCCTGGCCGGTGGTGAGGTTTTGGGAATCCACCACGTACACGTTGGAGTAGTCCGCCGCCGCCACCAGGGCGTTCTGATAACAGCAGGAGAACTCGCTGCCGATGGTGATATGGAGCACCGCGTCGTGCCTGGGGGACAGCTCCTCAAACAGCGCCTGATAGTCCGCGATGTTCACCGCGGCGGTGGAGGGCAGTTCTCCGCCGCCCTCCACGTGGCGGAAGATGTCCTCGGGGCCGGCCTCCACGCCGTCCCGGCAGGTTTTCCCGCCAAAGGAGACGTACAGGGGGACAATGGTGATCTGATAGCGTTCCACCAGCTCGGGGGACAGGTCGCAGGTGCTGGTGGCGGTAATTTTTATGGACATGAGGGGATAACCTCCGTTTCCCAGTTTGAAGTGCCCTGATTATACCAAAGGGCCGGGGAAAAAACAACCGGAGATTTGTACAAGCCACTTTGCCGTTTCCCAGGGCAGCGTTAAGACTTTTGACAGACAGCAGGGCTGTGTCAAGAAAACCCGCCGTCATGTTCGGGACGGCGGGCGCATAAAAGATTGTGAGGTGATATACATGGTGGGAGAGCTGGTCTGCCGCCGGGAGAGGGGCCGGGGCAAGCTGGAGCGGACGGCGCTGGGGCCGCTGGCGGCGGTGCGGTGGACGGTGTACGCGCCGGAGGGGCTGGCGCACTGGCGGCTGGAGCGGCGGCTGGGGCGGGCGGAGCGGAAGCTGTGCGGGGCCGGGGCGGGCCGGGTGGTACTGCCCCGGGGGTTCCCCTACGGGGACAGGCTGCGGCTGCTCAGGCCGGTGGACCCTCTGTCCATGTGGCGGGGTACGGCGGACGTACTGGCCCTGGGGGCGCTTGACGCGGAGGGCATTCCCCGCCGCCGGGGCCGGGTGGCCCTGGCCGCGTCCCGGCTGTGCCCTGAGCTGGAGTATGCGGCGGAGCGGCTTTGCCCGCTGGTGCGGGGGCTGCTCATCGACGCCCCCGGCGGGGAGGACTACGCCCGGTATTTGCAGGCGAAATTCGGCCTGCCGGTGACGCCCCCGGCGGCTGGGGCGGATGTGACCGTCGCCTTTGGCCCCAATGGGGGGCGCTGGGGGCGGCGCCTGGAGCTGCATGGGACGGCGGACCTGGGCGGTCTGACGGCGGCGGTGGAGGGGGTTGAGCTGCCGGAGGACTGCTGGGACCAGGTGCTGGCCCTGCTGTGGGAGCAGGGCGCGGTGAAGCCGGAGAAGCTGATCGTGCGCCCAAAAGAGTGAAATGGATAACGGCCCTCCCGAACCGGGAGGGCCGTTTTTTTCAGAATTTTGCACCGCCGAACTCGGACAGTGTGATATTTTTGTTCCGCTCCGCCGTCCAGTTGATGGACCACTGGGAGGCGAACAGCAGGAGCTGGTTCTGCCGGTAGTCCTCCACCAGCATGGCGTCCCCGGGGAGGGTCAGATCCTCCGCCCGTAAAGGCTCGTCGCCGTCGTGGTGCATCCAGCGCAGGTATTCATAGGGCAGGCCCTCTGCGTACAGATCCACGCCGTACTCGTTTTTCAGGCGGTACTCCAGCACGTCAAATTGCAAAGTGCCCACCACGCCCACGATGACCTCCTCCATGCCGGAATAGGGGGTCTTGAAGATCTGGATGGCTCCCTCCTGGGCGATCTGCTCCATACCCTTGAGGAACTGCTTGCGCTTCATGGTGTCCAGCGGCCGCACCCGGCGAAAGTGCTCCGGGGCGAAGGTGGGGATGGGGTCGAACTGGAACTTGTGGGCCGCAGTGCATAACGTGTCGCCGATGGAGAAAATGCCCGGGTCGAACACGCCGATGATGTCCCCGGCGTAAGCCTCCTCAATGATCTCCCGCTCCGCCGCCATCAGCTGCTGGGGCCGGGAGAGCTTGATTTTTTTGCCGCCCTGGACGTGGTAAACCTCCTTGTCCGCGTCGAACCGCCCGGACACCACCCGCATAAACGCGATGCGGTCCCGGTGGGCTTTGTTCATGTTGGCCTGGATCTTGAACACAAAGGCGGAAAACCCGTCGTCGAAGGAGTCGATCAGCTCCTCCCCCGCCGTCCGGGGCAGGGGGGCGGTGGTCATGCGCAGGAAGTCCTCCAGGAAGGGCTCCACGCCGAAGTTGGTCAGCGCCGAGCCGAAGAACACCGGGGAGAGCTGGCCGTGGCGCACCCGGTCCATGTCGAACTCGCAGGACGCGCCGTCCAGCAGCTCGATCTCGTCGGCCAGCTGGTCCCGGTAGGATTGGCCGATCAGGTCCGCCAGCGCCGGGTCGTCCAGGCTGACCTCGGTGGCGGTGGCGGCTTTGGAGCCGCCGTTGGAGGTGAAATGGATGATGCGCTTCCGCTCCCGGTCGTACACGCCCTGGAACGCCTTGCCGCAGCCGATGGGCCAGTTGACGGCGTATGTGTCAATGCCCAGCTCGTGTTCCAGCTCCTGGCACAGCTCAAAGGGGTCCCGGGCCTCCCGGTCCATCTTGTTGATGAAGGTGAAAATGGGGATGTCCCGCAGGCGGCACACCTTGAACAGCTTCCGGGTCTGGGCCTCAACGCCCTTGGCGGCGTCAATGACCATGACGGCGCTGTCCGCCGCCATCAGGGTTCGGTAGGTGTCCTCGGAGAAGTCCTGGTGCCCCGGGGTGTCCAGGATGTTGATGCAGAAGCCCTCATACTGGAACTGCATCACGGAGGACGTGACGGAAATGCCCCGCTGCTTTTCGATTTCCATCCAGTCGGAGGTGGCGGCGCGGGTGTTTTTTTTGCCCTTGACCACTCCGGCCTGGGCGATGGCGCCTCCGTACAGCAGGAACTTTTCCGTCAGCGTGGTCTTGCCGGCGTCGGGGTGGGAGATGATGGCGAAGGTTCTTCTTCTCTTGATTTCGGATTCGCAGGTTGACATGGGATTATCCCTCCATTATATATAATTGATTTGATTTCCAGGCACTGATTTACATGGGGGACCCTCCCATAAAAAATGTTAGCAAAGCATTATATCATGTTGCGGGGAAAAGGGCAACTATTCGTGAAAAAAACATGGCGCCGGGAAGGGGGGAGGGCCTGGGGCGGCACTGGCAAGGGGCAGACAGGCACAAGGCCGGGGCGGAGGGCATAATCATGAGTGTGGGCGTTCCATCCCTGGGAGGCCCGGACAAGGGCATTTGCGGACAGAGAGGAGAAGCGAATGAGTAAAGTAGTGACCGAGCGGCTGGCCCGGCTGCTGTGCGTGAAGTCGCTGATAACGCTGCTGCTGACGGCGGTGTTTGCGGTCATGGCGCTGCGGGGCGAGGTCAGCCAGGATTTTATGACGGTGTATACCGTTATTATTGCCTTCTACTTCGGCACTCAGCTGGAGCGGAAGGCGCAGAAAGGGAGTAGTGGGGCATGAAGCTGCTGACGTGTATTCTCAAGCAGAATGACTGCTATCATACCAAGCGGACGATTCAGCCCAAAGGCGTGATGGTTCATTCCACCGGGGCCAACAACCCCAACCTGAAACGGTATGTCCAGCCGCTGGACGGGGACGCGGACTGTGCCGCGCTGCTGGCCCAGCTGGGTGTGAACAACAATAAAAACGACTGGAACCGGCCCGGTCTGGACGTATGCGTCCATGGCTTTATCGGCAAGCTGGCCGACGGCTCCATCGCGTCGGTACAGACCCTGCCGTGGAGCTGGCGGGGCTGGCACGCCGGGACGGGCACCAGCGGCAAAAGCGCCAATAACACCCATATCAGCTTTGAGATCTGCGAGGACGGCCTCACCGACCCCGACTATTTCCGGCTGGTCTACCGGGAAGCGGTGGAGCTGACGGCCTGTCTGTGCAGGCAGTACGGTCTGGATCCGCTGGCGGACGGGGTGGTAATCTGCCACAGCGAGGGCCACCGCCGGGGAATTGCCTCCGGCCACGCCGATGTAGAGCATTGGTTCCCCAAGCAGGGCACGAGCATGGATGATTTCCGGGCCGACGTGGCGGCGGAGCTTGCCGCCAGGCCCGAGCCGGAGCCTGAACCGGCGCCCGAACCGAAACCTGAACCGGAGGAAGATGATGATATGAAATATTACAAGACGTTGGAGGACGTGCCTGAGTATTACCGGAGCACCGTGGAGAAGCTGGTGGAATCCGGGGTGCTGAAGGGCACGGCGGAAAACGTGCTCAACGTATCCGAG
This sequence comes from Oscillospiraceae bacterium, assembly GCA_910575695.1. Classification (GTDB taxonomy): domain Bacteria; phylum Bacillota; class Clostridia; order Oscillospirales; family Oscillospiraceae; genus Enterenecus. The sequence continues at coordinate 56,464 of CAJTGJ010000012.1, forward strand.
GATTTCTGCCGCACCATGACGGTGCTGGACCGGCTGGGCAAGCTGGTGTAAGCATAAGGGAGGACGCCTGACGGCTCAGGCGTCCTCCTTTTCTGTCATGGCTTTGTCAATGGCTTCATTGATAAACCTGTTTGTGCTTTTTCCCTGCTTCCGGGCAAACCTCTTGATGACTTCCCGCTTGCCCTTGGGAACGATCACATCGATACGGTCGTATGCCTTCTTATTATATCGGGCGGTCGCTTCCTTTTGTGCCTCGGTATATCCCATTACCGCACCTCCAGCCTTATCCTAAAAAATTATATCTATACTTATGGAAGTATTGTATAATTCCATACGTATAATTTTGGCTATTTTACCGCTATATATACTTGTGGCAGTATGGTATAATCCAAGAACCGGGCAGGGATCTCGGCCCCCCGCCCGGTGTACAGATCTGCGGATATTTGTCTGCCTGGGGTTCACGGCACCCCCGGCAGGCGGGAACACCCGTCCAGGTTTCCGCTTGGGCGGGCGGTTTCTGTCCGCGGTAAAACTCCCTTCCCTTTCCCTCCCGGCCTCCGCCTGGGAGGGAAAAAATATTCCTCTTGACTTTTATGCTTAAAAGTGTTAAATTAGCGGGGACAGAAAAAAAGGAGGGCTTCCCATGGACTGCCGGAATTACGGGTATGGTTATTACCGCTATTGCGATAGCGGCCTTTTGCCATGCCCTTAAAGCTTCCGCGGGTCCGTGCTGGATGCGGCTGCCAAAGGGCGGCCGCTTTTTGTTTGCCATGCGCCGCATCCGTTCCGCCCCGTCCAGGCGGGGAACAAGAAAAACAATAGAGGAGAATCCATTATGGTAGTCATTATGAAACGCAGCTTTACCCCCGAGCAGCTGGAGCGGGCCATCCACGCCATGGAGGCCGGCGGCGTCCGGGTGATGGTGTCCCAGGGCACGGAGACCACGATTCTGGGCGCGGAGGGCGACGCCGGCGGGCTGAACCAGGAGTCCCTGGCCCAGCTGGACGGCGTGGAGCGGGTAATGAGGGTCAGCGAGCCCTACAAAAAGGCCAACCGGAAGTACCACCCAGACGATTCGGTGATTGAGCTGGGAGGCGGCGTGTCCATCGGCGGGAACAAGCTGGTGGTCATCGCGGGCCCCTGCTCGGTGGAGAGTGAGGAGCAGATCCTGGAGGTGGCCCGGTCCGTCCAGGGCGCCGGGGCGGCGGCCCTGCGGGGTGGCGCGTACAAGCCCCGCACCTCCCCCTACGCCTTCCAGGGCAAGGGGGTGGAGGGCGTCCTCCTGCTGGACGAGGCCCGGAAGGCCACCGGCCTGCCCATCGTGTCCGAGCTGATGAGCGCCGACCAGCTCCCCCTGTTTGAGGAGGCGGTGGACGTGATCCAGATCGGCGCCCGGAATATGCAGAACTTCGACCTGCTGAAAAAGGTGGGCCGCGTCAACAAGCCCATTTTGCTCAAGCGGGGGCTGTCCTCCACCATTGAGGAGTGGCTGATGAGCGCGGAATATATCATGGCGGGGGGCAACCCCAACGTGATCTTGTGCGAGCGGGGCATCCGCACCTTTGAGACCTACACCCGCAACACCCTGGACCTGTCGGCGGTGCTGGCGGTGAAGGCCCAGAGCCATCTCCCGGTGGTGGTGGACCCGTCCCACGCCTGCGGCAAGGCGTGGATGGTGGAGCGCATGGCCATGGCGGCGGTGGCGGCAGGGGCGGACGGCCTCATCATTGAGGTGCACAACGACCCCGCCCACGCCCTGTGCGACGGGGCCCAGTCGGTGACGCCGGAGCAGTTCGGCGGCATCATGGACAAGCTCAGGGCCATCGCGGCCTGTGTGGGCCGGGAATTGTGAGAGAGGAGGGATTCTCATGGAAAAAAAACGGATCTTGGTGGTTGGGCTGGGGCTGATCGGCGGTTCGCTGGCCATGGCGCTCCAGGGCTTTGAGGACTACGAGGTGGTGGGCGCGGTGCGCTCCCAGTCCACCTGCGACAAGGCGCGGGCCCGGCACGCGGCGGACCGGCTCACCTTCGACCCCGCCGCCGAGCTGCCCGGGGCGGATGTGGTGGTCCTGTGCCAGGACCCCGCGGGCATCATCGGCTTTTTGTCGGACAACCGGGAGCGGTTCAAGCCCGGCGCCCTGGTTTTGGACGTGTGCGGCGTGAAAACCTCCATCATGGCGGCGGCGGAATGCCTCCCGGAGGGGGTGGACTTCATCGGGTGCCACCCCATGGCGGGCAAGGAGGTGTCCGGCATCGACAACGCCGAGGGCACCCTGTTCCGGAACACCCACTTTATCATCACCCCCGGCCCCCGGGCCACGGCGGAGCATCTGGGGCTTCTGCGCCGCATGGCGGGATACTGCCGCTTTGGGGACGTGATCGAGACCACCCCGGAGCGCCACGACGAGATGATCGCCTACACCAGCCAGCTCATGCACGTAATCGCGGTGTCGGTGTGCGACAACGACGAGCTGTTTTCCTGCAAGGGCTTCGAGGGCGGCTCTTTCCGGGACTGCACCCGTGTGGCGGCGCTGGACGCGGCCATGTGGACCCAGCTGTTTACCTTCAACGCCCCGGCGCTGGCCAAGGTGGTGGGGACGCTGGAAAACCGGATGCGCCAGTACCGGGAGGCCATCGAGGCGGGGGACCAGGACGCCCTGCGGGCCATGCTGGCCCAGGCGTCGGACCGGAAGAAGCAGATCAACCTGGAGCGGGCCAGAGGCGACGACGTGCGGCCCGGGTTCTGAGGGATTTGACAAGGCTCAACTCAGGTGGTACACTGGGATGACACAGCCCGGTGAGACAAATTTTACGGCTGTGCGGAGGTACTTATGGGTTATATTATGGACCTGCGGGCCTATGTGGGCCACCGTCCCCTGATCCAGGTGGGGTCCAGCGTCTTTGTGGAGGACGGCCAGGGCCGTGTTCTTTTGCAGCTCAGGACCGACGACCATCAGTGGAGCTTTTCCGCGGCGGGCTCCATGGAGCCGGGGGAATCGCCGGAGGAAACCGCCCGGCGGGAACTGCTGGAGGAGACGGGGCTGACGGCAGGCACTCTGGAACTGTACGGTGTGTACGCTGGGCCGGAGGAGCATTATTTTTACCCCAACGGCGACGAGGTATACAATGTGGAGTTTGCCTACGCCTGCCGGGACTGGACGGGGACGCTGAAGTGCCAGGAGGGCGAGGTGGAGGCGCTGCGGTTCTTCACGCTGGACGAGCTGCCGCGCACCCTGTCCGGCCAATCCGCCCGACGCTTGGCGGATTGGAAAAAATACCGGCGGTTTGACGGTGGTACGGCGGACGGCTGAGAAATCACTCATAATCCTGGGACAAACCCCATAGAATGAACCATCAAGCATAAGGGAGATGGTTCCATGGCATATGAAGGCGGGCTGTCCGCCCCCCACCATGTGGTGATCGAGGAGCGGAAAAGCCTCACCGTGTCCGGCGTAGAGGACGTGGAGCGGTTTGACGAGAACAGTATTGTGCTGTCCACCTCCAAGGGCGCCATGGTGGTGTCCGGGGAGAACCTGCACATCGAAAAGCTGTCGCTGGACGGCGGCGATTTAAAGGTGGAGGGCGACATCGACGCGGTGTCCTATGAGGACGACGGTCCGGCGTCCCACGGCGGGTTCCTGTCCCGTCTGCTGCGCTGAGATGTATGTGGACATCGCGGCCCAGGCGGAGATTTTCGGGCAGGGCGTCCTGCTGGGGGCTCTGCTTGGGCTGGTGTACGACGGAATGCGCACCCTGCGCCGGAGCATCCGGCTGGGGGCGCTGGCCTTCATGCTGGACGTCCTGTTCTGGCTGGGGGCGGTGTCGGCGCTGTTCGCGCTCACCCTGCTCCGGGACAGCGGCGAGGTGCGCATTTACCATATGCTGGCCTTCCTGGCGGGTGGAGGGCTGTATTTTGGGACGCTGAGCCGCCTGGTCCTGCCCATACTGCTCTGGGCGGCGGGGCTGGTGCGGTCAATTTGGCGGTTTTTCACCGCTCCGATCCGGGCGGTTTTGGGAGCTGGAAAAAAAGTTTTAAAAAACCAAAAAAAACACTTTCAAAATTGGCTGGTTTGGTATAGAATAAATATGTTAGACCGTTTTGCCAAGTACGGCGGAGAGGAGGCGGTGGCCGATGAAGGTCAAGCGCGCGGGCATGGCGACAAAACTGCTGGTGCTGGTGCTGCTGGCGGCGCTGGCCGCCGCACTGCTGTCCACCCAGGCGCAGCTGAGCGCGGCCCAAAGCGTCCGGGAAGATCTGTCCCGGCAGGTGGAGGCGCAGCGGGAGGCAAACGCCGCATTGGAAGACGGAATCGCCCACAGCGGCGACCTGGAATACATGGCGGACATCGCCAGAAGTAAGCTGGGCCTGCTGGAGCCGGATGAGATCGAGTTTGTGGATTCGTCGAAATAGGCGGGGACACAGCGCGGCGGCATGGGCTCAAGGGGCAAAAATCCATACATACTGAGAGGGAAAAAAGAGATTTATGGGGATTGAAGTCGGCTCTATTTTAGACGGAAAGGTGACCGGGATCACCAATTTTGGCGCGTTTGTGGCGCTGCCGGGGAACCGCTCCGGCCTGGTACACATTTCTGAGATCGCGTATTCCTACGTGAACGACGTACACGACCACCTGACAGAGGGACAGGAGGTCAAGGTGAAGGTCATCGGCGTGGACGCGAACAATCGCATCAACCTGTCGATCAAGCAGGCGGCGCCTCCGCCGCCCCGCCCGGAACGCCGCTCGGGGCCCCGGCCCAACAGCGGCCCCAATCCCCAGGCCCGCCGTCCGGCGTCCAGCCGGAACTTCGCGCCGGAGCCTGCCCAGCCCAAGGGTCCAGCCAGCTTTGAGGACCAGCTCAAGCAGTTCATGGCGACTTCCGACAGCAAGCTGTCCGAACTGCACATGAACGAGAAGCGGGGGAGCCGCCGGGGCGGAAGGAAATAACAAAGAGGGGGGCGCGGTGCGCCCCCTTTTGTTTGTTTTCCGTCCGCTGCCGGAGGAGGCCCTCCACCCAAGGCATAAAAAACGGCTCTTTTCCGCAAAAGAGGAAAAGAGCCCAAGGGTCTATTTGCGCGGGAGAATGGAATGACCGCATGGGGGTACCCCCATGCCGCGGCTCTGCCGCAGGTGGCTGGCCGCAGATACAGTGTACCACACCCGGCGGTGAAAAAACGTCGAACCCTGACAGAGGAGGAACTTCTGATGCTGATTATCAACGGCGTCGTCCACACCATGGACGCGGGGACCATCCCCGACGGCTTCGTGGAGGCGGCAAACGGCCTCATCACCCGGGTAGGCCCCATGTCCGACCTGCCCCGGGACGCCGGGCCCGACGGCCTCATCGACGCCAGGGGGGGCCATGTCCTCCCCGGCTTCATTGATGCCCACTGTCATGTGGGGCTGTACGGTGCCGCCGCCCAGGAGGATGACCTGAACGAAAGCCCGGAGCCCTGCACCCCCCACCTCCGGGCGCTGGACGGGGTGGACCCGCTGAACCAGTATTTTGCCCAGGCCCGTCGGGCGGGGATCACCTGCCTGCACACCGGGCCCGGTTCCGCCAATCCCATCGCGGGGCAGTCGGTGCTGTTGAAGACCGTCGGGCGGGTAATCGACGAGATGGCGGTGAAAGCCCCTTCGGCCATGAAGTTTGCCCTGGGCGAGAACCCCAAAAACGTCCACAAGGGCCACGGGCCCGCCACCCGCATGGCGTCCGCCGCCCTGATCCGGGAGCAGCTCGCAAAAGCGCTGGATTACGATGTCAAGTGTACCCGGGCCCAGGCGGACACCAGCTTGGACGACCCGGAGTTCGATATCAGGCTGGAGGCCCTGCGCCCGGTGGTGTCGGGCCGTCTGGCCGCCCACTTCCATGCCCACCGGGCGGATGATATCGTCACCGCCGTGCGCATATCCAAGGAGTTCGGGCTGGACTGCGTCATTGTCCACGGCACCGAGGGCCATTTGGTGGCGGACTTCCTGGCAAAGGAGGGGGTGCCCGTCATCACGGGGCCGTTCCTCATGGACCGGTGCAAGCCGGAGCTGGCCAACCTGACCATGGAAAACACGGCGCTGCTGGCCCGGGCGGGGGTGCAGACGGCTATCTGCACCGACCACCCGGAGACGCCCGTCACCCTGCTGCCCTTCTGCGCCGCCATGGCGGCACGGGCCGGGATGGACGAGGAGGACGCCCTTGCCGCCATCACCGTGAACGCCGCCGCCATCCTCGGCGTGGGGGACCGGCTGGGGTCGCTGTCCCCCGGCAAAGAGGCGGACATCGTGGTGATGGACGGACACCCCTTCCACTGGCGCAGCCGGGCAGTCCGGGTGCTGATCGGCGGGCGGGAGGCCGAGGATGAAAATTTTTTGTGAAAATCGCCAAAAAGTATGGCAAATGAGGGAAGGATATGGTATAATGCTCTCATACAGGGGGAGGGATCTCCCCCAACGCTGCGCCCTTTTGGGCGAAAGGAGCTGAGCACATGAAGTTCACATTTTCAGACAAGAAGGTTAACCTGCCCAAGTCCCTGCACAGCTACGCGGAGAAAAAGGTGGGGAAGCTGGACCGCTACTTCAAGAACGAGGCGGAGGCCAGCCTGGTCTTTTCCGTGGAGAAGAACCGGAACAAGGTGGAGCTGACCATCCGGTCCGGCAGCACCATCCTCCGGGTGGCGGAGAGCACGTCGGATATGTTCGCGTCGGTGGACGCGGCGGTCACCTCCATGGAGCGGCAGCTGCGCAAGCACAAGACCCGCCTGGAGAAGCGCCTGCGCCAGGGCGCCTTTGTCCAGCCTGAGCCGGTGGAGGAGACCTCCTTCGTGCCCGACGAGGAGGAGGGGGAGTTCCAGGTGGTGCGCAGCAAGAAGTTCCCCATCAAGCCCATGACGGTGGACGAAGCCATCCTGCAAATGAACCTGCTGGGGCACAGCTTCTACGCCTTTAAGGACGAGGACGGCGGCGCGTTTGCCGTGGTCTATAAGCGCAACGACGGCGGCTACGGCCTCATTGAGGACGAGGGCTGAGTTCCTTTTTCTCGAGAGAAAAAGGAACCGAAAAAGAGCTTGAAGCCCGCTGACGGAACGCGGCGGATGCCGATAAGGTTTCGGACGGCGGCGTAAAGGCTGCTATGAGACAACAGGGAACCGCCCTGCCCGGGATTCCGGACGGGGCGGTTTTTTGCGGGTTACAGGGTAAAATCCTCGTCCTTGAAGCGGTCAAAGGAGGCGGTCATGGGCTTGGGGGGGACGCGCTTGAGCGGGTCGTAGCGGAAGCGGCGGCAGGAGCCGGACGCGGCGACGATGCCCTTTTTGACGCACATCACCTTCCCGTCGTCCAGGGGGGTGCCCCGCTGACAGTAGCCGCAGCGCGGCTCGATATCCTTTTCAAACATGGACGGCATGGGCGATCCCTCCCTTTGAGACGATTATACACCATATCGCCGGGGGTTTCCACCCCCTTTTTGAATTTTGGAGGGACAATCGTCCCATGCCGCCTTGTTATCGCCGCTTCCATTTCCGCAGAAGGAACCCGCACAGCCCCGCCATAACCAGCCACCCCGCCAGCGCCGCCAGGGTGGACGCCGCCAGCGCCGTGGAGAAGTCCAGCGCGGCGATGGACGCGGTCTGTGCCACCAGGTAGTCCGCCACCGGGGCGGACAGGGGGAACAGCCGGGTGAGGGCGTAGGTCAGTCCGGCGGCGATGAGCCCGTGGCACAGCTTGCCCGCCAGGTACACCCGGGCGGACAGGCCGCTGTCCACCAGGAAGGACAGCACCTGACAGTGGACGGACAGCCCCGCCCACCCCAGCATGAACGCCGCCATAGACACCCGCCCGGTAAATTCCGCGCTCCCCTGGAGGGAGGCCACCCCGGAGGACAGCTCCAGCAGGCCCGCCACCAGCCGCCTGGCCCACTCCGCCTGGAAGCCCGCCAGGGAGAGCAGACGGGCCACCGCCGCCAGCACCCCGAAGGCGGTCAGCAGCCGGAGCACCACCGCGAAAAACACCACAAAGGCGCAGATATTCAGCGTGCTCTGGAGGGAGCGGGACACTGCTCCGGTGAACGCGGAGGGAATGGTGACGGTCTGGATGGGCTTTGGGTGGTTTTTGGGGGCGCGCTTGCGTTCCGAGCCGCCGTAGAAGCGGAACAGCAGGCCCACCATCAGCGAGGCCAGGGCGTGGGTGAGGTAGAGCAGCAGCCCCACCTGGCTGTCCCCGAAGATGCCCGCGCCCACCACCCCCAGGATAAAGGCGGGGCCGGAGTTGTTGCAGAACGCCAGCAGGCGTTCCGCCTCGGTTTTGGAGCAAAGCCCCTGTTCGTAGAGCTGAAGGGCGGTCCGCGCCCCCACCGGGTAGCCGCCGATGAAGCCCAGGGCCACCGCCGCCGCGCAGGAGCCGCTGACCCGGAACAGGGGGCGCATCATCCCCTCCATGGCCCGGCCCAGGTAGGCCGCAAGCCCCAAGTCCACCACCAGGGAGGACAGCACGAAAAAGGGGAACAGGGAGGGGACGATGACATTGAAGCACAAAGTCAGCCCATCCTTGGCCCCGGCGATGGCCTCCCCCGGCGCGGCCACCAGCGCCGCGGTGGCGATCAGCAGCGCCAGCCCCGCCAGCCCGTCCCGTATTTGTTTCCGCCGCAGAAGTCCAAGCACCGGCCTCACCCCCATGGGGAAAGCGTATGCGGCGGGAGGGGGATTTTTGCCTGTCCCAGATTTTTTGGTGGTTTTTTATGTTGCAATGGGGGGCGGGGTATGGTATCGTAGCATGAACCCTGGGCGGGACAGCCCCCCAGGGGTTTCCCCAACAGTCAAGGGATGAAAAGAGGTTTTTTGATGAATATACGTATTATCACCGATTCCGGCTGCGACCTACTGCCGCCCTATGCGCCCTGTATCACCGTCCTGCCGCTCACTATCACCTTTGGTGAGGAGAGCTTCCGGGACGTGGTGGATCTGGACCACCACCGATTCTACGAGAAGCTGATCGAGGGGGACGCACTGCCCACCACCAGCCAGATCTCCCCCGCTGCCTTTGAGGACGCGTTCCGGGCGGCGGTGGAGGCGGGGGAGACGGTGGTGGCTGTCACCCTGTCGGCCAAGCTGTCCGGCACCCACCAGAGCGCCTGCATCGCGGCAGAGGTATTTCCTGGGAAGGTGTTCGTGGTGGACAGCGAAAACGCCACCATCGGCCAGCGCATTTTAGTGGAGCGGGCGGTGGAGCTGGCCCGGCAGGGGCTGGACGCCGAAGCCGTCGCCGCACAGCTGGACCGGGAGAAGAAGGACATCCGGCTGGTGGCCCTGCTGGACACTCTGGAGTATTTGAAGCGGGGCGGGCGGATCTCGCCGTCTATCGCCATGGTGGGCGGCCTGCTGTCCATCAAGCCGGTGGTGGCGGTGCAGGACGGTGAGGTGGTGCTGCTGGGCAAGGCCCGGGGCTCCAAGAATGGCAATAACCTGCTGATCCAGACCATCGAAAAGACAAGCGGCGTGGATTTTTCCCGGCCCTACCGCCTGGGCTATACGGGGCTGGACGACAGGCTGTTGAAAAAGTATGTGGAGGACAGCGCCCGCCTGTGGGCGGAGCACGTGGAGGAGCTGCCGGTGAGCACCGTAGGCGGCGCCATCGGCACCCACGTGGGCCCCGGCGCGGTGGCGGTGGCCTTTTTCCAGAGGGGCTGAGCAGGACAAGGACAGGGGGGCATACCAACCGGTATGCCCCCCGTTTTTTGGTATTTATGCCAGCGGGCACTCCAGCTGGCAGTCGAAGGGCTCGGCCTCCGCGTGGCCCTGGTGGTAAACCTCCGCCTCCACACAGCCCAAACTGCGGTAAAAGGCCTGGGTCTCCACAGCGGAGTGGGCGGAGATATACAGCTTCCGCGCCCCGTGGGCCCTGGCCCAGTCCCGGGCCAGCCGGAACAGGGCCTTGCCCATCCCCCCGCCCCGCATATCCTGGGATACGTGGATGCTGGTCAGGTCCAGATAGCGCTGTTCTCCGCCGAACAGCCCCGCCTCCACCGAGGTGAAGCCCTTGAGGACGCCGCCCACGAAAGCGGCGTAGACCACGCCCCCGGTCTGGACGGTGTTCCGCAGGCAGGATGCCAGCGCATGGTAATCCTCCTCCGACCAGTCGTCGATGAATGGGTCGTCCCGGACCACCCACCCTCCGGCCTCATCCCGCCGCCAGCATTTGACCACCACCTGACGGCGGATGAAGGAGCGGAACAGCTCCCGGTCTATCTCGTCCGCAGCGAGCGGGCGGTATTCAGCCATGGAAAAACCTCCTGCCGTCATGTGGCCGCGCTGTCCCGCAGGCGGCGCAGATCGCCGGCGGAGTAGCGGTACACCTTGTCGCAGAACTGGCAGGTGAGCTCCGCGCCCCCCTGCTCCTCTATGAGGGAGGTCAGCTCGTCCCTGCCCATGCTGATCAGGGCGCGGGATACCCGCTCCTCCGAGCAATAACAACGGTACTCGACGGGGGCCGTCTCCAGCACCTCCAGCTCAAAGGCCCCCAGCGCCTCCTGGAGCAGCTCCAGCGGGTTCATGCCCCCGTCCAGCCGTGCGCTCACCGCGCCCAAGCGTGCGACGCCCTGTTCCACGGCGGACACCACCCCCTCGTCCGCCCCCGGCAGGAGCTGGATGAGATAGCCCCCGGCGGCCTGCACCGTCTGGTCGGGGGCGATGAGCACCCCCAGGGCGCAGGCGGTGGGCACCTGCTCGCTCTCCACGAAATAGGCGGCGATGTCCTCGGCGATCTCGCCCCCCACCAGCTGTACCGAGCCCACATAGGGCTCTTTCAGCCCCAGATCACGGATGACGGTGAGATCGCCGTCCGCCCCCACGGCGGTTCCCACGTCCAGCTTGCCCTTGGCCTTCCGGGGCACGTCCACAGCAGGGTTCTGCACATAGCCCCGGACATTGCCCTGGCTGTCGGACACGGCGGTAAGGCTTCCCAGGGGCCCGTCCCCCCTCACCCGAAGGGTGACGGCCCCGTTTTCGTTTTTCATGGCGGCGCCCATCATGGACGCGGCCATGAGCAGACGGCCCAGGGCGGCGGAGGCCACCGGCCAGCAGTCGTGGATGGCCCGGGCCCGCTCCACGGTGTCCCGGGCGGAGATGGCCATGGCCTTGACGGGGGCGTCCTTGGCGATGACGCGAATGAGTTGATCCATTGTCAGATATCCTTTCTGGCGGCGAAAAAGACCCGCTGTGCCCCCTCTTTAGGGGGGCGCATGGACTTGTCGCCGTATTGTCTGACGTGCCGGAACCCGGCCTCCCGCAGAAAGCCGTCCAGCTCGTCCATGGTGTATGCGTACTCCTCGTGGTACTCGCCGCCCCGGGTCCAGCTTCCGTCCTCGTTTTGGAGGAACAGGTCCAGCCCGTAGGCGCAGACGCGGCGGCGGGGATAGTAGTCCGCCCGCCAGACGCAGTAGAAATCGTCGTCCTCGTCCAGACAGGTCTGGCCGTCCGCGCCCTCCAGGGCGGCGGGGGTTTTTACATCAAAGAGGAACAGCCCGCCGGGCAGGAGAATCCGATATACCCGCTGGAACATCCGCGCCAGGCTCCTGGGCTTTGTGATGTAATTCACGCTGTCCAGCCCGGATACCACCGCGTCCATCTGCGTCCCGAGGCGGGAGGCGGACAGCCGGGTCATGTCCTGGCAGAGGAATCTGACGTCCAGCCCCCGGCATTTCTGCTCCGCCGCAGTGAGCATATCCGGCGACAGATCCACCGCCGTCACGGCACAGCTCCGTTCCGCCAGCAGCCTGGTGAGGCTCCCGGTGCCGCAGCCCAGCTCCAGCACCGAGTGGACCGGGCGCTTCAGCCGCTGGAAATGCCGCTGGGCGAAGTCCGCCCATCTGCCGTATTCCACGTCGGTGGTAAGCCGGTCGTAGCACTGGGCCAGGATGGTATAGGAATCCCTCATGGCTTCAGCCTGGGCAGGACGGTTTTATAGCCGTCCGCGCCGTATTGCAGCGCCCGGTTCACCCGGCTGATGGTGGCGCTGGACGCGCCGGTGCGCTGAAGAATGTCGTTGTAGATCAGCCCATCGTCCAGCAGCTGGGCCACCTCCAGCCGCTGGGCCATGGCCCGCAGCTCCGCCACGGTGCACAGGTCCTGAAAAAACGCGCGGCATTCCTCTTTCGTCTCCAGCGTCAGGACGGCGTCAAACAGCAGTGAGGTTTGATCGGACGTCTCTTTTTGCATATGGCATCCTCCCGTAGACAATCTGTCAGGCCGCCCCGTGGGACAGCCCGTTTCGTTTATTTTAACACGCCGCTTTATGGAAGTAAAGAGAAAATCGGCAAAAAGCACGAAAAGGGGTTGCGCTGGGCTCCCAACTTGATTATAATAGAACACTGGGCCGGAGGGCCCGGAAAAGCGGCGCTGGAAAAGGCAGACCGGCTGGATTGGCTGCGAATCCCGGCCCGTGGAGGTATTAAAAATGGTAAAAGCGATTGTAGGGGCAAACTGGGGCGATGAGGGCAAGGGGAAGATCACCGACCTGCTGGCCGAGACGTCCGATGTGGTGGTGCGCTTCCAGGGCGGGGCCAACGCGGGCCACACCATCATCAACGATTACGGGCGGTTTGCCCTGCACATCCTGCCCTCGGGCATTTTCTATCCCCATATCACCAATATCATCGGCAATGGGGTGGCGCTGGACGCCGCAAAGCTGGTGAACGAGCTGAAAAGCGTGATGGACCAGGGGGTGCCCGCCCCGAAACTCATCGTGTCCGAGCGGGCCCAGCTGCTCATGCCCTACCACGTCCTCCAGGACGGGTACGAGGAGGAGCGTTTGGGCGGCAAGGCCTTCGGCTCCACCAAAAGCGGCATCGCCCCCTTCTATTCCGACAAGTACGCCAAAACGGGCATCCAGGTGTGCGACCTCTTTGACGAGGACCGCCTGTGGGACCGGCTGAACCGGGCGGTGGAGGTGAAGAACGTCCTCTTTGAGCACCTGTACCACAAGCCCGCCCTGGACGTCAAGGCGCTGTACGACCAGCTTCTGGAGTACCGGGAGCTTCTGCGGCCCTGCGTGGGCGACGCGGTGGGCTTTCTGCACAGCGCGGTGAAGGAGGGGAAAACCGTCCTGCTGGAGGGCCAGCTGGGCTCCATGAAGGACCCGGACCTGGGCATTTTCCCCATGACCACCTCCTCCCATACCCTGGCGGGGTACGGCTGCGTGGGCGCTCCGGTGCCCCCCACCGCCATTGAGGACGTGATCTGCGTCACCAAGGCGTATTCGTCCAGCGTAGGCTCCAGCACCGAGCCCTTTGTCAGCGAGCTACTGGGCCCGGAGGGCGACGAGCTGCGCCGCCGTGGGGGCGACAAGGGTGAGTTCGGCGCGACCACAGGCCGTCCCCGCCGGGTGGGCTGGTTCGACGCGGTGGCCACCCGGTACGGCTGTATGGTGCAGGGGGCCACCCAGGCGGCGCTGACCTGCCTGGACGTGATGGGCTACCTGGACGAGATCAAGGTGTGCGTGGGCTATGAGATCGACGGGGAAGTGACGGATATGTTCCCCACCACCCCCCGGCTGATGCGGGCCAAGCCCGTGTTTGAGACGCTGCCCGGCTGGAAGTCGGACGTGCGGGGGATCACGGACTACAATGCCCTGCCCGAAAACGCCCGCGGTTATGTGGAGTTTTTGGAAAAGCACATCGGCGTGCCGATTAAAATCGTATCCACCGGGCCCAAGCGCCACGAGATCGCCATGCGCGGGTAAAGGCATAGGCTGGCCCGCCCCGTTCCGCGGGGCGGGCCTATCGTTTTTTGGAGGGGTATACATGACGCTGTACGAGAAATTCAAGCAGTTGGACATCGGCTTTTCCCTGCTGGGCCTGGAACAGGGGGACGTTCACGGCGGATATTTCTGCACCCCTGTGGGGGCAGAGGTCATCGGCTGGGAGGGTGTGGACGGCATCCATTACTGCTTTGTGAAGGGCTTCGGGGAGATGGTATTCGCCGTCAACCCGTCCAACCCGGCGGGGAAAAACGTCCACCCGCTGGCGCGGAGCTTTGAGGACTTCCTGCGCCTGATATTGGCCTGCGGCGGCGCGGCGGCGGCGGAGCAGGCGTGGATGTGGAACCGGGGGGAATTTGACGGTTTTCTGGAGACCTATCCGCCGGAAGGGGAGCAGCGGGCCGTGCTGGACGCGCTGCGGGACAAGCTGGCTCTTACCCCCATGGACGACCCATACGGGTATATCCGGGAGGTGCAGTCCTCCTTTGACTGCGGAAAAATCCCCTATTCCAGGGAATATTACGATCTGACTCCCGAAGAGCCCCAGGAACCGCCGGAAAAGCCGGAGTGGAAGGTATACTTCAACCACGGCTTCGGGAGCCGCCACTGGGGCCATGACAGGCCGGGGACGGAGCTCCCCCTCAACAAAACCGTTTCCTGGGGCGGCAGGGTGTGGCACATTCCGGCGGCGTATGTCTGCGGGAAGGGGTTGGTGGTGGATCTGTGCATGGAGATTGAGCCGGACAGTCTCCGGGCCTTTGTGGAGAAGTGGGAGGGCACTCCCGACCGCCGGCTCACCCAGGAGGAGCAGGAGCAGATAGATGCCGAAAACCCCATGACGGTGGACTACGATCCCAAGGTAACGGTGAACGGCCGGGAGCTGCGGGGGAGGAGCGGCCAGGGCTCCGGCTGGACGCCCATGTCCTGCCGCTCAGAGGAATATCAGAGAGAGTACAACCAGCAGGACTGGGAAAATCTCTGGTTCATGGAGCACTATGGCCTGGACCCGGAAAAGGGCTGGATGTTCTGGCGGGAGTCCTTCTCCTGGGCCACCAAAACCAAGCCTGCGGTCAAAACGATTTCCCTGTCCCTGGAACAGGGGCCTGCGGCCATCCCCGGCCCCCGGTTCACCGTGTCCGGCGCGGGGGACACGGTGGAATTTACCCACCCCGTCACCGGGGAGGCCCACACCCTGACAGTGGTGGAATACGAGGCCCAGGAGGTGGATATGTCCGGCATGGGGGACGAATGGGACTACCCCACCCACTGCACCGCCATGGCCTACGTGGTGGAGCCAGAGCTGCCCCGGCGGGCGCTGACGGTGCGGGACAACGGGCAGGGGGATTCCCCCCGGCCAAAGCCCCTGGAGGAGCTCGGCGCCATGACTGCCATCGGCGGCGCGGACGGCCCCGCGTCGGCCTGCTCCATCGGCATCATCGGCGGCGCGGACGGGCCGACGGTCATCCTTCTGTCCAGCGGCAAAAGCGGCCATTCCCGTGCCGCCCATTCCGCCCTGCGCTTTGAGCCGCCGGATAAAATCGAGTGGCGGATGGTGTTCTATCACCAGACGGTGGAGGGGATTACATTGGACCTACTGTCCTGAATTAAATACAAGCTGAGGCATTCCCGCCCGGAGGGGCCTTGCCCTTTGCCTCTGCGGCCCGCAAGTGGCCGCATCGTGTTTTGACTATAAAACATGAACGGTCCCTTTTTTGCATAAGGTGTAGCAATACCGAGCATGGGAGGGTCAATATGAAAGGAGCCAAAATATTTTACCTGAGCCGGAAGCTGATCGCGGCGGCCGCCTGCGCCGCGGCGGCTGTTATGATGTTCTGGGTGGTGAACCACCCGGCGGTGGTGGGGGCGTCCGCCACCACCCGGCAGCTGCCCATTTACTGCGTACAAAAGGATTATAAGGTGCTTTCCATCAGCTTTGATGCCGCCTGGGGCAATGAAGACACCCAGCAGCTCATCGACATTCTGGACAAATACAACGTGAAAGCCACCTTCTTCGTGGTGGGGGAGTGGGTGGACAAATACCCTGAGTCAGTGAAGGCCCTGTCCGACGCGGGCCACGAGGTGATGAGCCACTCCAACACCCACGCCCATTTCAACAGCCTGTCCGCCCAGGAGATCATAGACGACCTGAATGCCTGCGGCGGCAAGATTGAGAGTGTGACCGGCATACGGCCCACCCTGTTCCGCTGTCCCTACGGCGAGTACGACGACCACGTGATCAACGCGGTGCGCTCCATAGGGATCGAGCCGATCCAGTGGGATGTGGACAGCCTGGACTGGAAGGACCTGTCCGCCCCGGACATCACCCAGCGGGTGACCTCCAAGGTCCAGCCCGGCTCCATCGTCCTGTTCCACAACGCCGCCCTGCACACACCGGAAGCCCTGCCCGGCATCATCGAAAAGCTGCTCCAGGAGGGCTATACCTTTGTGCCCATCTCGGAACTGATCCTCCCCGGAACCTGCGGGCAGGATTACACCATCGACCACACCGGGCGCCAGTGCCCCGGCAGGGCATGATGGAAACAAGCCGCCTCCGCCCGTTCGCGGAGGCGGCTTTTCCACCCTTGCGGCAAAGCCGCTCTGGGGTTATAATGGGGGAAAACGGCAGGCAGGGGGCGGAAATATGACGGTCATCTATGGCGTAAAGGGCGGGGACGGCAGACAGCTGGCCTGGCCCCTGCTGACGCTGGCGGTCCAAAAGCACTGGGGCTGGCCCGCCCTGCCCCCGGTGGAGCGCTCCCCCCGGGGCAAGCCTCTGTTCACAGGGCTGGATACCCGCTGGTTCTCCCTGTCCCACAGCGGTGGATACGCCCTGTGCGCCCTGTCCCGCGCCCCGGTGGGGGTGGATGTGGAGCTGGTGCGCCCCCGCCGGGCGGGCCTGCCGGGCTATGTGCTCAGCCCGCCCCAGCGGGCCGGGTTTGACGGCACCTGGGAGGATTTCCACCGCCTTTGGACGCTGAAGGAGAGCTGGTGCAAGCGGGAGGACGCCCCCCTGTTCCCGCCCCGGGAGGTGCCCGTGCCGCCGCCGTGCCCCCACAGGAGCTATGCCGGGGAGGGCTGGCGGGCGGCGGTGTGCTGTGAGGACGAGCCGCCCGGCGGCATCCTCTGGTGCGGCCTGGAGGAGCTGGAGCTTCCGTGAGGCGGCGGTCCTTGCGCATGGGTGGATTTTGTGGTATAGTCTACACATTGGAAAGGGGGCAGGGCGATGGGCTTGTTTTTGACCGCAGGGGTGGATCTGGAAGCCATGGCCTCCGACATTGAGAAAAACTTTTCTCAGGTTACCGCCGAAAAGGTGCTGTACGCCGCCATTGTCGCCGTGGTGAGCCTGGTGTCCGCCAAGATCTTTCTGCATCTGGCGGACCGTGCGCTGGCCCGCACCAAGCTGGACGGCGCATTGAAAAAACTGCTGCATACCCTGCTGAAAAGCGGCCTTTTATTTGTAGCCGTCATCGTGGTGCTGGGCTGTCTGGACGTCGAGGTAACCTCGCTGGTGGCGGTGCTGTCGGTGATTGGCCTGGCGTTTTCCCTGGCCCTGCAGAACTTCCTGGCAAACGTGGCGGGCGGGATGCAGCTGCTGGCCTCCCACCCCTTTAAGGTGGGGGATTTTGTGGAGGCCGGGGGCTGTTCCGGCACAGTCACCGAGGTGGGAATGTTTTATACCCGCCTGCTCACCTATGAGAACAAGCTGGTGCAGATCCCCAACAGCGCCATTGTGTCCGCCAACATCATCAACCACTTTGCCGAACCCACCCGGCGGGTGGATGTGAAGGTGTCCGCTTCCTATGACGCCCCCCAGGACGTGGTGATGGCGGCCCTTCGGGAGCTGGCGCAGGGCCACGAGCTGGTGCTGGCCGACCCGGCCCCGGCTGTCCATGTCAACGAATACGGCAGCCATGCCATTGAGTACGCGCTGCGGGTATGGTGCGCCAGCGGCGACTATTGGACGGTGTACAACGATCTCATGGACAACGTCAAGCCCGCCTTTGACAGAGCGGGGGTGGAAATGACCTATCCCCACGTGAACGTGCATATGGCCGGGGAAGGCCCATTGAAGAAATAGAGAGGGTGCGGCAGGATGGAAAAAGGAAAATTCATTGCCCTGGAGGGGATTGACGGCTCAGGCAAGAGCAGTCAGATCGGGCGGCTGGTACAGCGGATCGAGGGCCTTGGCCTGCGGTGCCGGGCGGACCGGGAGCCCACCGGCGGCCCCGTCGGCTCGCTGATCCGGCAGATTTTTACGGGCCGCGTGAGCGCGGACAACCGGGTGATCGCCGCGCTGTACGCCGCCGACCGCCTGGACCACCTGGTGAATGAGGTGGACGGCCTGTGCGCCGCCATTGACCAGGGGATTACCGTGGTCAGCGACCGCTATTATTTCTCCTCCTACGCCTATCACAGCGTGGACATAGACATGGACTGGGTGATCGGCGCCAACGCCCTCAGCGCGGACCTGCTCCGGCCCACCGTCACCATATTTCTGGACGTGCCGGTGGAGACCGCCGTGGAGCGCATCCGCCAAAACCGCTTTGTGGAGGAAATTTTCGATGGGGAGGACCGCCTGCGCCAGACCCGTGCGCTGTATTTCAAGGCGTTTGAACGGCTGAAGGACGTGGAAAATGTGGTGGTGGTGGACGGCTCCGGCGCCCAGGAGCAGGTGGCCGAGCGCATCTGGGCGGCGGCGGCGCCCAGTTTCATCCCGGGGCCGGATGCTTGACAATGGGAAAAAATAGTAGTATGATTGCCGCGTTATTCCAATAAATTCCTGTTGGAGGGATTTTTATGTGTACAGCGGCAACCTATCGGACCAGGGATTTCTATTTCGGCAGGACCCTGGACTATGAAAGCTCCTACGGGGAGGAGGTCACCATCACCCCCCGGAATTATCCCTTCCGTTTCCGGGGCGGCGGGATGCTGGAGCGCCACTACGCCATGACCGGCATGGCCCATGTGGCGGACGATTACCCCCTCTACTACGAGGCGGTGAACGAAAAGGGCCTGGGTATGGCGGGGCTGAACTTTGTGGGCAGCGCGGTATACCACGAGGCCGACCCGGACAAGGACAATGTGGCCACCTTCGAGTTCATCCCCTGGATTCTCACCCGGTGCGCCGCGGTGGCGGAGGCCCGGGGGATGCTGGAGCGGGTGAACCTGACGGGCCAGCGCTTCAATGAAAAGCTGCCCACGGCCCAGCTCCACTGGATTCTGGCGGATAAGGATGACTGCGTGGCAGTGGAATCGCTGAAGGACGGCCTGCACGTGTACGACAACCCCACGGGGGTGATGACCAACAACCCGTCCTTTGAGCAGCAGATGTTCAACCTGAACAACTATATGGCCCTGTCCCCCTGCCAGCCGAAAAACACCTTTTCCGACAAGCTGGATTTGACCTGCTTCAGCAGGGGCATGGGCGGGCTGGGCCTGCCCGGGGACCTGTCCTCCCAGTCCCGGTTCGTCCGGGCGGCGTTTGTGCGGCTCAACTCCCTCTCCGGCGACTCGGAGGAGGAGAGCGTCAGCCAGTTCTTCCACATCCTGGGCAGCGTGGACCAGCAGCTGGGCTGCTGCGAGGTGGGGCCGGGGGCCTATGAGTATACCATTTACACCTGCTGCTGCAACGCGGAGAAGGGGATTTATTACTACAACTGCTACAACAACCACCAGATCAGCGCGGTGGATATGCACCGGGTGAATCTGGACGGCCGGGAGCTGATCCGGTACCCCCTGATCACCGGGGAGCAGATCCGGTTCCAGAACTGAATCCGAGGAAACACCGGCGGCGGGCGGAAGCTCTCCGCCGGTGTTTTGCGCGCCGTGGGACGCGCCCCAAATTTCCGTGGACAACAGGGGGAAACTGTGCTAAAATAAAGTTCAAATCAAGGAAATCAATGGAAAATTCCTTCATCAAACGCTGGGAGGAGAGGCCCATGGGCCGGTTAGGGGAAAAACGGCTGTTCCTGCTGGACATGGACGGTACCATATATCTGGACGAGGCGTTATTTCCCGGGACGCTGCCCTTTCTCAAGGCCGTGCGGGCCCGGGGAGGGCGATACCTGTTCCTCACCAACAACTCGTCCAAGTCGGTGGACGCCTATATCGCCAAGCTGGGCCGGATGGGCATCGAGGCGGACCGGGAGGACTTCCTCACCTCCGTGGACGCGCTGATCGCGGACCTGGCGGGCCGTCCGCCCTACCGGCTGTGCTATGCCTTTGGCACCCGGAGCTTCCAGAGCCAGCTCCAGGCGGCGGGCATTCCCGTCACTGACAGGCTGGAGGACGGGGTGGACTGCCTGCTGATTGGCTTCGATACCGAGCTGACCTTTCAAAAGCTGGAGGACGCCTGCATCCTGCTGAACCGGGGGGTGGATTTCATCGCCACCAACCCGGACTGGGTGTGCCCGACGTGGTACGGCTCGGCGCCCGACTGCGGCAGCGTGTGCGAGATGCTGTACCGGGCCGCGGGCCGCAGGCCACGGGTCATCGGCAAGCCCCAGCCCGCCATGGCGCGGCTGGCCATGGCCCGCGCCGGCTTTGCCCCCGGGCAGACGCTGATGGCGGGGGACCGGCTGTACACCGACATCGCCTCCGGGGCCAATGCCGGGGTGGACACCGCCTTCGTCCTGTCCGGCGAGGGGATGCGGGAGGACCTCGCGTCCAGCGGGATACAGCCCACCTGGGTGTTCGACGATATTTCCGCCCTGCACCGGGCGTGGGAGGGGGAAAACGGCTGAGAGGAATACCATCGGAACGGTTCGCACATACTCGATTCAGGCCGCCTGCGGGCGAGGTCGGGGGAATATTCCCCTGGGAAAGAGAGTGGTAACATGAACGAACTGAAGCTGAACAACAAACGGACGATTTTGGTCGGCCTTGCCTTTTTGTCCATCTGCGCGTTCTGGCAGATGTACGACAATCTGGTGCCTCTGATCCTCCGGCGCACCTTCGCGCTGGACGAGTCCCTCACCGGAATGATCATGGCGGCGGATAATGTGCTGGCCCTGTTTTTGCTGCCCCTGTTCGGCGGGCTGTCCGATAAGTGCGGCATGGGGAAGCTGGGCCGGCGCACCCCATTCATCCTGGCGGGCACCGCCGGGGCGGTGGTGCTGATGAACCTGCTGCCCCTGCTGGACAACAGCTACGCCGTCCAGGCCGCTCCCTTCAAGCTGGCGGGCTTTGTCATTGTGCTGGGCCTGCTGCTCATCGCCATGGGCACCTACCGCTCCCCGGCGGTGGCCCTGATGCCCGACGTCACCCCCAAGCCCCTGCGCTCCAAGGGCAACGCCATCATCAACCTGATGGGCGCGGTGGGCGGCGTGGTCTACCTGGGGGTGAGCGCGGCCCTGTACCCGGCGTCCAGGACCGAGGGCGCGGCTCATGTGGATTACCAGCCGCTGTTCCTCATCGTGTCCCTGATTATGGTAATCGCGGTAGCGCTGCTGCTGCTCACCATCCGGGAGCCCAAACTGGCGGCGGAAAACCGGGCGCTGGAGAAAAAGCACCCGGAGTGGAATCTGGCGGAGGAGGACGGCAGCGGCAGCGAGGTCCTGCCCGCCCCGGTAAAGCGGAGCCTGGGCTTCCTGCTGGCCTCCATCGCCCTGTGGTTTATCGGGTACAACGGCGTGACCACCTGGTGGTCCAACTACATGGCGGAGGTGATGGGGGCGGGCCTGCGGGGCACCAACACCTGCCTCACCGTAGCCACCGCGGGGGCCATCGTGTCCTATATCCCCATCGGTATGCTGGCCTCCCGGGTGGGGCGCAAGCGCACCATCCAGGCGGGGATCATCCTGCTGGCCAGCTGCTTCCTGGCGGGCTATCTGCTCACCGCCCGGGCCGCCTCCGTCACCCCGGTGATGTATGTGGCCTTCGCCCTGGTGGGACTGGCCTGGGCGGCAATCAATGTGAACTCCCTGCCCATGGTGGTGGAGATGTGCCGGGGGTCCGACGTGGGCAAGTTCACCGGATACTACTACACCGCCTCCATGGCGGCGCAGGTGGTCACCCCGGTGCTGGCGGGCACGCTGATGAAGCACATCAGCTATCAGATCCTGTTTCCCTACGCCGCTTTTTTTGTGGCTATGAGTTTTGTCACCATGCTGTTCGTCCGCCACGGCGACAGCAAGGCGGAGGTCAAGACCGGCCTGGACGCCTTTGGCGGCATGGACGACTGAAAACGCTATACTTTTGAGGAGATGCACAGACCATGAAAACCTTAACGAAAATCGGCGCCGCGTGTGTGGGCGGGGCGGGAGCCTACGGCTTGCTGATCAAGCCCCGGCGGAACCATCCGGGCTGGAGCGCCCTCAGCGGCGTGCGCTACGCCCACCGGGGCCTTCACGACAGGGAGCAGGGCGTCCCGGAGAATTCCATGGCCGCGTTCCGCCGGGCGGTGGAGCACGGCTTCGGCGCGGAGCTGGACGTCCACCTCATGGCGGACGGGGCGCTGGCGGTGGTCCACGACAGTGATCTGACCCGGGTGTGCGGCAGACAGGTGTGCATCGAGGACCTCACCGCTGGCGATCTGCCGGACTATCCCCTCATGGGGACGGAGGAGGCCATCCCTCTGCTGGAGGATGTGCTGGCCCTGTTTGAGGGCAGAACGCCGCTGATTATCGAGCTGAAGGTGGAGCGGGGCAACGCCTGTGCCCTCACCGACGCCGTAATGGCGCGGCTGGCGGGCTGGCGGGGGGTTTACTGCGTGGAATCCTTCCACCCGGGGGTGCTCCTGCGGCTGAGGCGGCGGTATCCGGACGTGATCCGGGGCCAGCTCAGCGAGGACTTTCTGAAGAACCGGGAGGTGGCGAACCTGTCCCTTCCCGCCCGGTTTGTGCTCACCAATCTGCTCACCTCCGCCGCCACCGGGCCGGATTTCATCGCCTACAAGTGGCAGGATCGGGACAATTCCTCTTTGCGGCTGATGAAAAAGCTGTATCACGTCCATGAGGCTGCCTGGACCGTCCGGGACCGGGAGACCATGGAGCTGCTGGAGCGGGAGGGTGCGCTCATCATATTTGAGGGCTTTCTCCCGGACGCGGGGGGCGTTTGATTATTACACTTGCGGCCTTTTGCGCAAAAATTGTGCAAAAGGGTCGGTCTGTACATAGCTTGTTCCCTCGGATTCCCGTATACTTTCCTATGTTGTCAATACTGATTTGCCAAAACTCCCGCCGGCTGTCCGGCGGGGGTTGGTTTACTGAGGAGGGTTCAGCGTATGCGTGTCGCCATTGTGACGGACACCAACAGCGGGATCAGCGTGGCGGAGGGCGCCGGACTTGGGGTGTATGTCCTGCCCATGCCCCTGCTGGTGGACGGTGAGATCCGCTATGAGGGGGTGGACCTCACCGCCGGGGAGTTCTACGCCGCCCAGCAGGCGGGGCGCAGCGTATCCACCTCCCAGCCCTCCCCCGGCGACGTGATGGACCTGTGGGACCGCGTACTGGAGGAATACGACGCGCTGGTGTATATCCCCATGTCCAGCGGGCTGAGCGCCTCCTGCCAGACGGCCATCGCCCTGGCGGAGGGCTACGACGGGAAGGTCCAGGTGGCGGACCTGCGGCGGATCTCGGTGACCCAGAAGCTGGCGGTGCTGGACGGGCTGGAGCTGGCCGGACAGGGCTGTACCGCCGCGGAGATCCGGGAGGAGCTGGAGCGGGTGTCCATGGACGCCATGATCTACATCGGCGTGGAGACGCTGACCTATCTGCGCCGGGGCGGACGGGTGACCCCGGCGGCCGCCGCCATGGGAAACCTGCTGAACATCAAGCCCCTGCTGAAGATCCACGGGGACAGGCTGGACGCGTTCGCCAAGGTGCGGGGGGTGAAGGCCTGCAAGCAGCGGGCGGTGGATGCCCTCCGGGAGAACGTGGAGGAATACCTGCAAAAGGGCTGGCGGTTCCACGTGGGAACCGCCCACACCCTCCGCGCCCAGGAGGAGATCCAGGTCTGGCAGCAGACGCTGGAGGACAATTTCCCCAATATTCCCGCCACCCACGGCGAGCTGGCGCTGAGCATCGGCTGTCACACCGGGCCGGGGGCGTTCGGCGTGGGGCTGGTGCGCCGGGTGGATTTGCCCGGGAAATAAAAAACAGGACAGCGTTCCCTGCGGTGCAAGCCGCCGGGGGCGCTGTTTTTTGTCCCAAAATTTTTCCAAAGGAGGTTGACAATGTAAACCTGCCGTGTTATGATAGGACTACAAAGTAAACCAAGGAGGGATATCAATGATATCAATGGAGCCAGTCAAGCTGAACGCCAGCGAGTGGAACGTGCTCAACTGTCTGTGGGAGGAGCACCCCCGCACGGTGATGCAGCTGGTGGCGGACCTGGAGAGGTCGGTGGGCTGGGCCAAGAGCACCACCATTACTACCCTGCGCCGGATGGAGGAAAAGGGGCTGGTGAGCGTGGAGCAGGCGGGCCGGAGCAAGTCCTACACCCCGGCGGTGGAGCGGGAGCAGGCGGTGACAGCCGAGACCCGCAGCTTCCTGGACCGGGTATACCAGGGCAGCGTGGGCCTGATGATGAGCGCCATGGCCAAGCGGCAGGAGCTGTCCGCGGTTGAGGTGGCGGAGCTGCGGGCTATTCTGGATCAGATCGACGGAGGTGACGGAACATGACCACGATGCTGCTGGAATGGGTGTTTACCTCCATATTCCTGATTTTGACGGTTCTGGCCCTCCGGGCGCTATTCGGCAGGTG
Organism: Oscillospiraceae bacterium; assembly: GCA_910575695.1. Taxonomy (GTDB): domain Bacteria; phylum Bacillota; class Clostridia; order Oscillospirales; family Oscillospiraceae; genus Enterenecus. The sequence goes on from CAJTGJ010000012.1 coordinate 80,907, forward strand.
GGTGAGCGCCCGTTTGCGGTATGGCCTGTGGGCGGTGGTGCTGGTGCGTCTGCTGGTGCCGGTGCAGCTGTTCAGCTCCCCTCTGGCCGGGACCTGGGTGTTTTCTACGCAAAAAACCGAACGAAATGTGACGATCACATCCGATGCCCACACCGAGCACGGGCCGGACAATGTGCTGTCCTTGGACGGACAGGATGGCCTGTCCATCCCGCCCAAGGCCCCCGCCTTCCCGGACGCGCCGGAGCCGCCCACGGTGCCGGATGCGCCAAAAGCCCCTGCGGCCCCGGATTTGACCGCATTGCCCTCCTGGCTGGGCTGGGTGTGGCTGGGCGGTTCAGCGTCGCTGGCGCTGGTGCAGGCGGCGTCCAACCTGCGCTTTGCCCGCCGCCTGCGGCGGCGGCGCGTCCCGATGGAGACGGACTGCCCCCTGCCCGTATACGCGGCGGCGGGCCTGCCGTCCCCCTGCCTGTTTGGGCTTTTGCGGCCCGCAGTGTATGTCACCCCCGAGGCGGCGGCGGACCCAGCCATGCTCCGCCACGTCACCGCCCATGAATACACCCACTTCCGCCACGGAGACCACCTTTGGAGCTTCCTGCGGTGCGCGGCGCTGGCGGCGCACTGGTGGAACCCGCTGGTGTGGCTGGCGGTGGTGCTCAGCCGCCGGGACGGCGAACTGGCCTGTGACGAGGGGGTGTTGGAGCGTCTGGGGAACGGGGAACGGCTGGCCTACGGCAATACGCTGCTGGCGCTGGTGACCGCCCGGCCCGGTCCCGGCGACCTCTTGTGCTTCGCCACCACCATGGCGGGGGAAAAGAAGAGCCTCAAGGAACGCGTCAGCCGGATTGCCTGCGCCCCCAGGCGCATCCTGTGGGCGGCGCTGGCGGTGGTGCTGGTGACGGCGCTGGCCTGCCTGTGCGCCTTCGGGCAGACGGCGGAGCCGGACGAACCGGAGGACAATCCTGCCCCCGTGCCCACGGAGCACCAGAGCAAGGAGGAGCTTCCCCTGGCGGAAGGCGAACAGAAAGCGGATCTGAACCGCAACGGCATCCCGGAAACCCTGCGGGTCAGCGGTTCGGACGAAGAAATGCGGCTGGAGGTCTGGGAGGACGGCAAGCTGATTTTCTCGGAGGAAGCCTATCACGCCCATGCGGGCTATAACGCCCTGTTCCTGTGCACCCTGGACGGGGAGGACTACCTCCTGCGCTACCACCCCTATATGCAGCAGGGGTGGTGCGATTACAGCTATCAGCTGTTTACCCTGTCGGAGGACGGGGAGGAACAGGCGGTGCGGGAGGATAGCCTTGCGTTCAATATCCACATCGGGTCGCCCTTGTATGACGGCAGCTTTGACCCGGAGGAGATCGCCGCCTTTGTGGACGAGGCCAACGCCTTGCTGGCCAGCAGTGTGCAGCTCATCAACACCGACGCGGAGCTGCTTGCCACCTTCCAGGACGCGGGGCGGCTGGTGGACGACCTGTGGTGGCTGGATATCTGGAAGCCCGTATTTACCCGCGACCCGTCCAGGTCCCTGCTGGAAAACCTGCGGGATCTCCAGGCGGCGATGGAAGTGGGCGGGGATGGCGGATATGCCTCCGTCCTGCTGGGGAAGTCGAAGTTTATCCTGTATGAAAACGAGCCGCCCATCAGTATGGATAAAGCCCTCAAGCAGTTTGACCCCAATGATACCTCTATTAAATACTGGCGCTTTGCCGTGGTGGACATGGACGGCGACGGCACCGACGAGGTATTGGCCTATGCCTGCGGCGTGTCTGGCGATATGGGGGGCTATCTGCTGCTTGACCAGCAGGACGGAGAGGTTCACGGCACGGTGTTCAATGCCCAGAATAACTGGTCGAACCGCTGGTTCCAAGAGCTCAAAACCGATGGCACATTCCGGTGCGCCGACTCACTGGGCGGAGCTTTTTGGCAGGGCGTTTCCCGCCTGACCCCAACGGCGGCGGGGGGCTGGTCACTGTACAGCATGGCGGTGTATGAAACGACCCAGAGCAAGATGGATTTGGAGAGCTTCATGTCCATTGAGCAGAGAACCACCGAAAAGGAGTTTGAGACTGCCGTGGCCGCGCAGGACGCCAAGCCCGACGCAGTATGGTATGAGTTCAACGAGGACAACATTTTGAGCATGTTTTTGAGAGGCTGAGAAAGCCGCCGGGCGTCAAACCCGGCGGCTTTTTTCAGCCCTTATCGTATTTTTTTACAAAGGACGGCACATCGTTGAGGTCAAGCAGCCGCTCCTTCAGCAGCTCGTGCCCCCAGTCCCACCAGCGGATGCGGAGCAGGGCGGCAATGGTATCCTCATCGTACCGCCAGCCCATGTGCCGGGCGGGCACGCCGCCCACAATCTCATAGGGCTGTACGTCGTGGGTGACCACCGCCCCCGCGCCCACCACCGTGCCGTCCCCTAACGTGACGCCGCCCATGACCACGGCGTTGTGTCCGATCCACACGTCGTTCCCGGTGGACACCGGGCGGGAGCGCCGCCACTCAATGATGGACGGGTCGTCCTCCCCCAGGCCGTAGTGGGCCGCGCGGTAGGTCAGGTGGTGGGCCGCCGCGCGCTCCCGCATGGGGTGGTTCACCGGGTTGACGCGCACCCCGGTGGCGATGGAGTTGAATTTGCCCAGGGTGGTGAAAATCACATCGTTGGAGCCGAACAGGTAGGTGTAATCCCCGAACACCGTCTCCTCGGCGATGCAGTGGTCCCCCAGCTCCACGTAGGCCCCGAAGGCGCAGTTTTTCACGGTGCAGGTGGGGTGGATCAGCGGCCCGTCCGGCCGCAGGGTCTGGGTAAAGTCCAGCATGGCGCGTCCTCCTGTCTTATTTGGTGAGCTGTTCCAGAATGCGGGTCATGAGGGGCACCCGGCGGAAGGGGGTCATCAGGTACAGCCCGTGGGTGTAGGGGGCGATCTCCCCGGCGATCCGGGCGGAGATTTTGACCGCCAGCTCCTCCGCCTCCTCCCGGCCTTTGCCCTCATACAGGGCGATAATCTCCGGGCTGATGGACATTCCGGCAATCTCGTTGTGGAGGAAACAGGCGTTTTTGTGGCTGACCACCGGATAGATGCCCCCTAAAATCTTACCTTTGAGGGCCTCATGGGCCAGTTTCAGGTTGTCCAGCGCCTCCCGGGACAGCACGGGCTGGGTGAGGAAGCCGGACACGCCGTTTTCCTCCTTCTCCTGGGCCAGCCGGAGCTGCACCTCGAAGTTGGCGGCGTTGACGTTCAGCGCCCCGAAGATGCGGAAGGGGGTGCGCAGGGCGGTTTCGTTCAGCCCGCTGACATACCGGGCCAGCTTCCGGGAGTTGAAGTTGAACACGCTTTTCACCTCGTCCCGGTCCTGGGAGGGGATGGGGTCGCCGGTGACCAGCAGGACATTGTGGACGCCCTCCATAGCCAGTCCCAGCAGCAGGGCCTTGGTGGCGTTCAGGTTCCGGTCCCGGCAGGTGAGATGGGGCAAAGGCTCCACCCCCAGCTCCCGCTTGATTTTGCAGGCCAGCAGGGAGCTGTCCGCCCTTGGCCGCCCGATGGGGCAGTCGGCGATGGTGACGGCGTCCGCCCCGGCGGCATTCAGCGTCCGCACTCCGTCCAGGAAAAAAGAGATGTCGTCGTCCGCCGGGGGGTCAAGCTCTACGGCGACCACCCGCCGGCCCATGTCCAGTTTTTCCGCCAGGGTGTTGGCGTTGGGATTGGGACGGGCGGGAGGCACCCGGACGGGCCCTGGCGCGGCGGGCATACGGGGCGGCTCCGCCAGCGCTTTCGCGGCCTGGGCAATATGTTTTGGGGTGGTGCCGCAGCAGCCCCCCACAATAACGGCTCCGGCCTGGGCGATCTGGGCCAGCTTGTCCCCGAAGTAGTCCGGCGTGCCCTGGTAGGCCGTCCGCCGCCCCAGCACGGTGGGATACCCGGCGTTGGGCATGACGGACAGCGCCCTGCCGTCCAGCGCGGTCAGATCCAGACCCCGGATGTACTCCAGCAGGTGGTGGGGGCCGGACACGCAGTTAAACCCCACCGCGTCCACCTCGGGAAGCGCCGCGGCGCGGCGGAACAGGGCCTCGCCGGAAAAGCCCTCCCGGGTGGCCCCGTCGAAGGCCACGGCGAAGGAGACAATCAAAAAGGCGTTGGGACAGCGTCCCTTTAAGTGCCTGGCCAGCTGGACCACCCCGTCGTCGGTGGGCAGGGTCTCCAGCAGGAAGCAGTCCACCCCTTGGGCCAGGAACAGGTCGGCCTCCCAACAGTAGACCTCCCCCCGGCTCAGCTTGGCCCCCTCGGGGGCGGGGCCGATGTCGGCGAACACATAAGCGCCATAGGGCGCGGCACACTCCTGCGCGATCCGGCAGGCGGCGCGGATCATCAGGGCCGGGGTTTCCCCCTGGCCCTGGGCCAGCTCCAGTCCGGCGGTGAAGGTGTTGGTCTTGATGGCGCGGCACCCCGCGTCCAGGTACGCCCGGTGGATGGCGGCGATTTCCGCCGGGGCGGTGAGGCTTGCCAGCTCGCACCGCTGGTCGGCCCGCCCCGGCAGGGCGGCGTAGCAGGTGCCCATGGCCCCGTCAAACAGCAGGGGGCCGTTTTCCTTGATATAAGCGCGAATGTCCGTCATCCCAGCACCTTCTTCGCAATCTCCACCGACTGCTTGGCGTCGCGGGCGTAGCAGTCCGCGCCAATTCTCCGGGCATATTCCGGCGTCACAACCGCGCCGCCCACCCATACCACCGGCGGCTGGGGCAGGTTCTTGAGCAGACGGACCGTCTCCGCCATGGCGGACAGGGTGGTGGTCATCAAAGCGGACAGGCCCACCAGACGGACCTGGCGCTCCTCCACCGCCCGCACCACCGTCTCCGGGGGCACGTCCCGGCCCAGGTCGATCACGTCGTAGCCGTAGTTCTCCAGTACGGTTTTCACAATGTTTTTGCCGATATCATGGATATCCCCCTGGACGGTGGCCGCCACGATCCGGCCCTTTTTCACACCTTCCCCGCCGGTTTCCGCCATGGAGGCGCGGATTACCTCGAACACCGCCTGAGCGGCCTGGGCGGCGCTGAGGAGCTGGGGCAGGAAAATCTTTCCCGCCTCGTATCCCTCGCCCACCCGGTCCAGGGCGGGGATCAGATGTTGTTCCACCAGGGAGAGCCCGTCCCCGTTTGCCAGGGCCGGTTTCGCCAGCCGCCCCGCGTCCGCTTTCAGCCCCTTGATGATGGCGTCCTCCAGGGTCATGTCCTGCTTGGGGCCGGGAGCGGCGGGGGCGGACGCCTCTCCGGCAAACCGCTCCACGTAGGCGCGGCACTGTTCGTCCTCTCCGGACAGCACTTTGAACGCCGCCACCGCGTCCATCATCTCCCGCTGGTTTGGGTTGACGATGGGCAGGGTCAGCCCTGCCGCCATGGCCTGTATCAGGAAATTGTGGGAGATCAGGCCCCGGCTGGGCAGGCCGAAGGAGATGTTGGACACCCCCAGCACCGTTTGCAGTCCCAGCTCCTCCCGGACGGCGCGCACCGCCTTCAAGGTCTCCCGCGCCTGCTCCTGCTGGGCGGACACGGTGAGGGTGAGGCAGTCCATCCACACGTCCTCCCTGGGGATGCCGTGAGCCAGCGCCGCGTCCAGAATGCGGCGGGCGACAGCCGCCCGGCCCTCCGCTGTCTGGGGGATGCCGCCCTTGTCCAGCGTCAAACCCACCACCGACGCGCCGTATTTTTTCACGATGGGCAGAACGCGCTCCAGCACTTCGGGCTCGCCGTTGACGGAATTCACCGCCGCCTTGCCGTTGTACACCCGCAGGCCCGCCTCCAGCGCGTCCGGGTTGGAGGAATCCAGCTGGAGGGGCAGGGACACGGCGCTTTGCAGCTTCTTCACCACCCGGGGGAGCATAACCGCCTCGTCCACCCCGGGGAAGCCCACATTCACGTCCAGGATGTCCGCCCCGGCGTCCTCCTGCTGGACGGCCACGTCTAAAATATAGTCCAGATCGTCCTCCAGCAGGGCCTGCTGGAACCGTTTTTTGCCGGTGGGGTTCACCCGTTCGCCGATCACCCGCACGCCGGTGATTTTGGTGGGGAAGGCGGGGGTGCACACAAAGGAACAGCGTTCATAGGTGCGGGGAACGGGCTTTCTTCCCTCCAGCGCGGCCTTCAGCGTTCGGATGTACTCCGGGGAGGTGCCGCAGCAGCCGCCGAAGATGGTCACCCCGGCCTCCCAGCAGGGCAGGAGGGCGGCGGCAAATTCGTCGGGGCCCATGTTATAGTGCCCGTCCACCGGGTCGGGCAGGCCGGCGTTGGGCTTGGCGATCACGGGCAGGCGGGTGTTCTCGCACAGCTCCTTTAACAGCGGGGCCAGCTTGTCCGGCCCCAGGGAGCAGTTCAGGCCGATGGCGTCCGCCCCCAGCCCCTCCAGCGTCCGGGCCATGGAGGCGATGGTGCAGCCGGTGAAGGTGCGTCCGTCCTCCTCGAAGGACATGGTGGCGAATACGGGCAGATTGGTGTTCTCCTTCACCGCCAGCAGGGCGGCTTTTGTCTCGTACAGGTCGGTCATGGTCTCGATGGACACCAGGTCCGCCCCGGCCTTTTCCCCGGCCGCAGCCACTTCCTTGAACAGCTCATAGGCCCGCTCAAAGGTGAGGCTGCCCATGGGCTCCAGCAGTTCGCCCAGCGGTCCCATGTCCAGCGACACCTTCACGTCCGTCCCCTCAGCAGCCCGCTTGGCGATGGCGACGGCGGCGGAAACCACCTCGTCCACCGTGTGTCCGGTGCCCGCCAGCTTGGGGGCGCTGGAGCCGAAGGTGTTGGCGCAGATGATCTGGCTTCCGGCCTCGATGTACTCCCGGAAGATGGAGTACAGCAGGTCCGGGCTGGTGAGGTTGAGCAGGTCCGGCTTGCCGCCGGGGGGCAGGCCCCTCTGCTGCAGCACGGTGCCCATGGCCCCGTCCCAAATGGTGATTTTATCGCGTAAAAAATCAAGCTCCACAGGTTTTTCCCTCCTTGCGGAATTGGCAGGTTTCTCGTAAATTGCAGGCCCTGCAGCCCCGGACGCGGGCGGGCTGGGGGGCATCGGACAGGCCGATGACGGCGGTCACCGACTTCACCGGGTTCATCAGCAGGCTGGGGGTGACGGTGACGCCCAGCCGCCGCCCCGTGTCAAGAGCGGCGCACAGTGCGGGCTGGATATCCAGCGGCAGGTCGCCGTAGCCGGGGCTGAACCGGTCGGTGAGGAACAGGTCCGGAAAGCGGGCGGCGATGTCCCGCTCCGCCTGGTCACAGCCCGCCTCCACAAAGGCGCTGCCCAGGGCGTCGTAGATCACGGCTTTCGCCATGTCCCGGGCTTGGATGGCCAGCAGCTTCGCGTCGAACCGCGCCCCCAGGGTGCAGGCCAGCAGGACCGCCCGGTCACAGCCCGCCAGCATCCCCAGGGCGGTGGAGCCGGCCAGATCTAATTCCGTCCTTTGCAGGCGGACGCGGTCCGGCAGATGCTCCACGCTCTCCACCCGGTAGAAGTACCGGGGCTGGATGGCGTCGGACAGCTCGTCCGCCATCCGCTCCGCCTCCCGGCGCAGCTCCCCTGTGGGATGGGGTATGCCCAGATAGCGCAGGGCTTCGCTGACGTCCGGCCTCATTTGCCGTCCCCGCCTTCGGTGCGCACCCCCTGCCGGATCTCCCGGATGTCGTAGGGCACGGTCTGGTACACGCAGTAGTTCAGCCAGTTGCCGTACAGCAGATGGGCGCAGGAGCGCCAGCTCACCACCGGCTCCCGGCTGGGGTCGTCGCCGGGGAAATAGTGCCGGGGGATTTGAATCTCCACCCCCGCCGACACATCCCGCAGATATTCCTTTTTCAGCGTGTCACGGTCGTACTCCGCGTGGCCCATCAGAAATACCTGCCGCCCCTGGGGGGTTTTGACGGCGTACACCCCCGCCTCCCGGGAATCGGCCAGCACCTTCAGGCCGGGGACGGCCTCGATGTCCTCCCGGTCCACGGTGGTGTTCCGGGAGTGGGGCACCCAGAACCGGTCGTCAAAGCCCCGGAACAGGATGAAATTGGGATCCTGCACCGTGTGCTGGAACACGCCGAACAGCTTCTGGGGCAGGGGCCGCTTGGGGATGCCGAAGTGGTAGTACAGCCCCGCCTGGGCTCCCCAGCAGATGTGGAGGGTGGAGTGGACGTGGGTCTTGCTCCACTCCATGATCCGGCACAGCTCCGGCCAGTAGTCCACCTCCTCGAAAGGCAGGTGCTCCACCGGGGCCCCGGTGATCACCAGCCCGTCAAAGGTGCGGTCCTTCACCTCGTCGAAGGTCTTGTAGAAAGCCAGCATATGCTCCTGGGAGGTGTTCCGGGAGATGTGCCCCGCCGGGGCGATGAGCTCCAGCTCGATTTGCAGCGGCGTGTTGCCCAGCACCCGGGCCAGCTGGGTCTCCGTGTCCACCTTGGTGGGCATCAGGTTCAGCAGCAGGATTTGCAGCGGGCGGATGTCCTGGGTGATGGCCCGGGTCTCCGTCATGACGAAGATGTTCTCCTGCCGGAGGGTCCGGGTGGCGGGCAGGCGGTTTGGGATTTTGATGGGCATTGCGTTCCAGCTCCTTGGGGCGCCGTGCCCATTGGGCGGGCAGGGCGCGTTGTTATTTAATTTATCATTATACGGGAAGCCGCGGGGAAAATCAACGCCCAAAACCACACAGAAAATGGTTGACAAACCCAGCCGCCGGGAGTATAATCCCAATAAACCAATTAAATAGATAGGTTTTACCAGCGGGCGTGAGGCCGCAATACATCATTGAGAGGTGCCAGCATATGAGCAGTTATAAGTTTGAAACCCTCCAGCTCCACGTGGGCCAGGAACAGCCCGATCCCGCCACCGACGCCCGCGCGGTGCCCATCTACCAGACCACGTCCTATGTATTTCAAAACTCCGCCCGCGCCGCCGCCCGGTTTGACCTGTCCGAGGGGGGCAACATCTACGGGCGGCTGACCAATCCCACCCAAGAGGTGCTGGAAAAGCGCATCGCGGCCCTGGAGGGGGGCGCGGCGGCGCTGGCCGCGGCCTCCGGCGCGGCGGCGATCACCTGCGCCATCCAGGCCCTGGCCCAGGCCGGGGATCACATTGTGGCCCAAAAGACCATCTACGGCGGCACCTATAACCTGCTGGCCCACACCCTCAGCCAGTTCGGCGTCAGCACCACCTTTGTGGACGCCCACAATCTGGCCGAGGTGGAGGGGGCCATCCGGCCCGAGACCAAGGCGGTCTACCTGGAGACCCTGGGCAACCCCAACTCCGACATCCCCGACATCGACGCCATTGCCGCCATCGCCCATAAGCACGGCCTGCCCCTGGTGATCGACAACACCTTCGGCACCCCGTACCTCATCCGTCCCATTGAGCACGGCGCGGATATTGTGGTCCACTCCGCCACCAAGTTCATCGGCGGGCACGGCACCACCCTGGGCGGCATCATCGTGGACGGCGGCACCTTTGACTGGAAAGCCTCCGGCAAATTCCCCAACCTGGCTGAGCCCAACCCCAGCTACCACGGCGTCTGCTTCGCGGACGCCGCCGGCCCCGCCGCCTTCGTCACCTATGTCCGGGCGATTCTCCTGCGGGACATGGGCGCGGCCATCTCCCCCTTCAACGCTTTCCTGCTGCTCCAGGGGGTGGAGACCCTTTCCCTGCGCCTGGAGCGCCACGCCGGGAACACCAAAAAGGTGGTGGAATACCTGTCCAACCATCCCCAGGTGGAGAAGGTGAACCATCCCTCCCTGCCCAACCACCCCGACCACGCCCTGTATGAAAAATATTTCCCCCAGGGCGGCGCGTCCATCTTCACCTTTGAGATCAAAGGCGGCCAGGCCGAGGCCCACCGATTTATCGACCGCCTGGAGATCTTCTCCCTGCTGGCGAACGTGGCGGACGTGAAGTCCCTGGTGATCCACCCGGCCACCACCACCCATGCCCAGCTCACCGAACAGGAGCTGGCCGACCAGGGCATCAAGCCCAACACCATCCGCCTGTCCATCGGCACGGAGCACATCGACGATATCATCGCCGACCTGGAACAGGGCTTTGCCGCCCTGGGCTGAGCCGAAAAAAACGCTCCCCGCAGACGCCGTGCAGGGCTGTCTGGGGGGAGCGTTTTTTTATTCCTTCAGGCGGGACACCATGCCGCCGATGTAGTCCGCGTCGGTGACGCGGAACCGGTCCTCCGGCGGGTACAGACAGCCGCCGTAGTAGATGGCGCGGTTGTTGCGGACGGAGGAATCGGTCCTGTCCCGGTGGGCGGCCAGGTGGATCTGGGTACAGCCCGTTTCCGCGATAACCCGGTCCATGTTCCGGGCGGTGATGCCCGCCCCCGGCAGGATCTCAATGCGGCCCGCCGCGTATTCGATCATCTCCCGCACGGTACCGGTGGCCAGGGACACGTCCGGCTCCTGCCCGCTGGTGAGCACCCGGGTGATCCCCAGGCCGATCAGCGCGTCCAGCGCCTCCCGCCAGTCGGGCGCCACGTCGATGGCCCGGTGAAACACCGTCTCTTTCCCTGCGGCCTGGGCCAGCTCCGCCAGGGCGCGGGTGCGCTCCACGTCCAGCGTTCCGTCCTGGTGGAGGAAGCCGAACACCAGCCCGTCCGCGCCGTGGTCCAGCAGCAGCCTGGCGTCCTCCACCGCCGTGGCGAACTCCCCGTCGGTGTAGCAGAAGCCGCTCTCCCGGGGCCGCACCATGGTCATGATCTTCATGCCTGTCTCCCGCTTGGCCACGATCAGCTCCCCCAGGGTGGGGGTGAGTCCGCCGTGGAACAGGTCGCTGTTCAGCTCCGCCCGGTCAGCCCCGGCCCGATGGGCCTCGATCACGTCGTCCGTGCTGCCGCAGCAGACCTCCAATAAAACCCGGCTCATTTTGCAACGCCTCCTGTGTAAAATTTGTCAGGTGCAGTTATTATAGTGTTTTCAAAGAACGCTGTCAAGGAAGGCTTGCAAGAACGGGTCGGTGAAGCTATAATAAAATGGACATAGAAAGAAGGAGGCGGGATCATGACCGCTCAAGTGAAAAACAGCCGGAGGGTCCGGCCGGAGTGGGACGCGCTCCTGCCCTCCCTGGCGCCGGAGCGCCGGGGGGTGATGGAATTTTTTCTCAGGAGCCTGCCGGACAGCGATCTGGACAGCTATCCCCTGGAACTGTTCCTGCGCTTTGCCGGACACGCCCTGTTTTTGTTGGAGGCAGCCCCCTGGTGCCCCGGCCTGGATGACCCTGTGTTTTATCACTATGTGGCCCAGCCCCGGGTGAACGACGAGGACCTGTCCTTCCATCGGGATATTTTTTGTTCCGCCCTGATGCCCCGGATCGTGGGCCTGCCCGCCATGGAGGAGCGGATTCTGGAGGTCAACCGCTGGTGCTGTGAGCACGCCTCCTATCAGGCCCAGGATGAGCGCACCGCGTCCCCTCTGACGGTATACCGCTGCGGCAGCGGGCGGTGCGGGGAGGAATCCGCGTTTCTGGTGTCCGCCCTGCGCAGCGTGGGCATACCCGCCCGGCAGGTGTACGCCCCCCGCTGGTCCCACTGCGATGACAACCACGCCTGGGTGGAGGCCCTGTGTGACGGCGAATGGCGGTACTTAGGGGCCTGCGAGCCGGAGCCGGTGCTGGACCGGGGCTGGTTTGACACCGCGGCCTCCCGGGCGGTGCTGGTACACAGCAGGCTGTTCGGGCGGGAGGAGGCCCTTCCGCCGGGGGAGGATTTGGGGCAGGAGGGGGGCGTCACATGGCTCAACCAGACCGCCAGGTATGCCCAGACCACCCTGTACACCTTCCGGGCGCTGGTGGACGGCCGGCCCGCCGCCGGGGCAAAATTCCACTTGCAGATTCTGAACGAAGCGGCGTTCCACACCATCGCCGTGCTGACCGCCGGCGAGCGGGGGACGGCCCAGGCGGAGCTGGGCAGGGGCAGTATCCACGTGCTGGCCGTACTGGACGGCCTTACCGCCGAGGGGGAGTGCGGAGCGGACGGCATCGTCCTGCACCTGGCCCCGCCTCCTGCGGGGGACACCCATTGGAAGGATTTTGAGTTTCACGCCCCGGCGGCAAGCCGTCCCGCCCCGGCGGCGCTCAGACCGGAACAGAAGGCCCGGAGGGCGCGGGAGCGGCGGCAGGGGGAGCTTTTGCGGCAGAGGCGTCTGGACAGGGCGTTCCAGCCCGGTCCGGAGGGCTGTGAGGACCTGCTTCGGAAAGCCCGGGGGAACCGCGGGGAGATCTGCGCCTTTCTCACCGGGCCGGACGGGAAGTACCGGGAAAAGCTGGTGCGCACTCTGTGGGACAAGGATCTGCGGGATGTGACCCGGGAGCTTCTGGAGGACCATCTGGCCAATCTGCCGCCCTGGAAGGGCGGTGTGCCGGAGACGGTCTACTGGCGCTGGGTGGCCTGCCCCCGGATTGCGTTGGAAAAGCTGACCCCCTGGCGGGGGGCGCTGAAGGGGTGGCTGAAGGATTGGTCGGGCGCCCCGTCCCAGCTGAGGCTGTATGTGCGGGAACTGCTGGAGGAGCCGGAGGGAGCGGTGTTTGACCGGCTGTATTGGCCCCCGGAGGCGGCGCTGGAGGCGGGGGAGTGCGACGAAAAGAGCCGGGACCTGCTATTGGCGGCGGCTCTGCGGACGCTGGGCGTCCCCGCCCGGCTGAGGCCGCTGGACGGTGCGCCGGAGTATTGGGAGGACGGCGGATTCCATCCGGCGGCGCCGGAGGAGACGGCGGTGCTCCGCCTGACCTGCCCCGGCGGACTGCCCCGGCATGGCCGGGACTGGAGCCTGTCCCGGTGGACGGGGGAGGGCTGGCGGCGGCTGGACCCGGAAGGGGAGCGGCGGGGCAGCGGACTGGCGCTGACCCTGCCTGCGGGGCGCTACCGGCTGATGACCACGGTGCGCCTGCCCGGCGGGGACCAGCTTGCCGCCCGGCGGGAGCTGGAGCTGAGCCCGGGAAAGCAAAAGCGCGCTGTCCTGCGCCTGCGGCCCTGCTCGGTGGAGGATCTGCTGATTCATCAGGAACTGCCCGCCATTCCGGCGAAAACGCTGGACGGCACGGAGGTTCCCGACCTGTTCCGTATGGGAACGGGGCCGGTGCTGGCCCTGTGGCTGGAGGAGGGCGGCGAGCCCACCGAACACGTGCTGAACGAGCTGATGGAGCACCAGGGGCCTCTCCCCGCAGGACTGCTGTTTCTGGTCCGGAGCCGGGACAGCCTGAGCCAGCCCACGCTGGAGCGGGCGCTGGCGGCGCTGGACGGGGTGCGGGTGCTGCTGGACGACTGGGCGTATGATCTGGAGGCTGCGGCCCGGTGCCTGGGCCGCGACCCGGACCTGCCGCCGCTGATGGTGCTGTGCGACGGCGCGGGGGAGGCGGTGTACAGCGACAGCGGCTACCGGGTGGGGGCGGTGGAGCTGGCCCTGCGTCTGGCCGGGGGGATGCGCCCCGCTGATTGAGCGAAAAAAGCCGCAGGCCCGGGGTGCGGGCCTGCGGCTTTGATGGTTTTGTTATTTGACAGCGACGGCCTCAATCTCAAACAGCGCCCCCTTGGGCAGAGCGGCAACCTGGACGCAGGAGCGGGCGGGGGCCTCGCCGGGGAAATACTTGGCGTAGATGGCGTTGATGGCGGCGAAGTCGTTGATGTCCGCCAGGAACACGGTGGTTTTTACCACGTCGGCACAGCTCATCCCGGCGGCGGACAGCACGGCGCTCAGGTTGTCCAGGGCCTGGGCGGCCTGGGCCTCTACGCCCTGGGGCAGCTCGCCGGTGGCGGGGACCAGGCCCAGCTGGCCGGAGGTGTACAGGGTATTGCCCGCCAGCTTGGCGTGGCAGTAGGGGCCGACGGCGGCGGGGGCGCTGCTGGCGGTGATGGTTTGATTCATGGGAAGCACTCCTTTGTTGGGAAATGGCCCGCGGTGCGGGGCTGTTGACGATCATTATAGCAGGAATCAAAAGGAATGCAAGACCGTCAAACATTTTTTTGCGCCTTGGGAATACTTGACAAGATGGAGCGTATAATTTAAAATATAATTGTAAGAAATCACAGTGCCCGTATGCCCGGTGCTGGCGGACGGCCCGACGGGAAAGGAAGTAATCATATGAAGATCATTACCATCAGCCGTGAATTTGGAAGCGGCGGCAGAGAGCTTGGAAGGCGGCTTGCCGATGTATTGGGGTTCGACTATTACGACAGGGAGATCATCACCGCCATCGCCCAGGCCCAGGGGATGGACGAGGGCTATGTGGAAAAGGCGCTGGAGGACCACGCGTGGCAGCACATCCCGCTGACCTATGGCCGCTCCTTTGCCAGCAGCGCCATTCTGCAATCCACCCAGACCAATCTGCTCATCGAGCAGAAAAAGGTGCTGGACGGCATCGCCAGGGCGGGGAAGGACTGCGTGATCGTGGGCCGGGACGCGGACGTCCTGCTGGCGGACCAGAAGCCGTTCAGTATGTTCGTGTGCGCCGATCTGGAGGCCAGGATCCAGCGGTGCATGGAGCGGGCCCCGGAGGGGGAGGGGCTGAGCCGGAAGGCCATCGAGCAGAGCATCCGGCGCATCGACAAGGCCCGGGCCAGGAGCCGGGAGATCATTTCGGACAGCAGGTGGGGCCAGGGAGGCAGCTACTGCCTGACGGTGAACACCACGGGCTGGCAGATCAAGGACCTGACCGGGGCGGTGGCGGACTATATCCGCCGCTGGTACGAGCGCAGCGGGGCGTGAGCATTTCTCACGAAAATCAGCGGCGGCGAACCGGCCGCCGCTGATTTGTTTGGGGGAGGGCAAAAGGGGAGCCGGGGCGCTGGCGCTCCGGCTCAGAGGAATGGAGAATAGAATGAAAAAGAAAAAGCATCTCTTGCAAGGATTATAATACTGGGAATCCATTACAAAAGTTCGGGTGGAATTGTTACAAAAGTAATAAATCATTGTTCCATCCGCTTTAATTTCCCGCTGAGCCGCAGTCCCGCCAGGAGCAGGACGGGAAACACGACGCCCGCCAGGATGCCCCGTTTCAAATCGTCCCCCAGGGCGCTGGACACCATGCCCACCAGGGTGGGGCCGCTGGAGCAGCCCAGGTCCCCGGCCAGAGCCATCAGGGCGAACATGGCCGTCCCGCCCCGGGGCAGGCCCGCCGCCGCCTTGCTGAACGTCCCCGGCCACATGATGCCCACCGACAGCCCGCACACCGCACAGCCCGCCAGCCCCACCACCGGGCTGGGCACCAGGGAGACCACCAGGTAGGAGGCCGTACACAGCAGGGCGCTGCCCGCCATGAAGCGGTCCAGGTTGAGCCGCTCGCCGTATTTCCCGTAAATGGCCCGGGACGTGCCCATGAGCACCGCAAAGGCCATGGGGCCCGCCAGGTCGCCCGCCGCCTTGCTGACGCCCAGACCGTTTTCCGCAAAGGTGGATGCCCACTGGCTCACCCCCTGCTCGCTGGCCCCGGCGCACAGCATCATCAGCAGGAATGCCCAGAACGTCTTCTGCCGGGCCAGCTCGCCCAGGGTCATGCCCCGCTGGCCCTCCTCCATTAGGGGCGGCATGGGCGCCCGGAGGAACGCGATCATGTTCCCCAGGGGGACCAGCGCCCACGCCAGCGCCAGCATCCGCCAGTGCCCAATGCCCAGGAGGGCGAAAAACAGAGTGGAGATCAGCACCACCCCCACGTGGCCCCAGCAGTAGAAGGAGTGGAGCAGGCTCATGGCCTGCTCCTTGTGGTCAGAGGGGCACGCCTCCACCACCGGGCTGACCAGCACCTCCAGCAGCCCGCCGCCCACGGCGTATACCGCCACCGCCAGCAGGATGCCCATAAAGGGATCTGGCATGGCCTCGGGGAGGACAGCCAGCAGGGCCAGTCCGGCGGCGGCCAGCGCGTGGGCCAGCACCATGGACGCCCGGTAGCCGATCCGGTCCACGAAGCCCACCGAGGCCAGGTCCACCAGGAGCTGGAGGCCGAAATTGATGGTGACCAGCATGGTGATCCGGGACAGGGGGATGTGGTAGCTGCTCTGGAAGGTGAGGAACAGCAGCGGCACGAAGTTATTGACGATGGCCTGGACGATGTAGCTGGCGAAGCAGGCGCGGATCGTCTTTTGGTATTGGTTTTTCATGGGTTCCACCTCTGAAAACTGAGATAAAACGGGAATCAGGACAGCAGGAATGTTCCGATGCGCTCCATGGCCTCGGCGGCCTTTTTGATGGGCAGCATTTGAAATACGTGCCACATTTCCGTCCACTCCTCCATCCGGCACAGCACCCCTGCGGCCCGCATACGGTCCCGGAGCTGCTCGGAGTCGGAATAGAGGAGCTCGTTGCCCCCCACCTGGATCAGCGTGGGCGGGAAGCCGGTGAAATCCCCGAACAGGGGGGAGAGCATGGGGTCCGCCAAGTCGGCGCCGTTGGCGTATACCCGCCGCACGGCCTGGACATAGTCCATGGTGATGGTGGGGTCCTGCTTGGCCCGCTGGGTGTAGGACGCCCCGCTGGCGGTCATGTCCGTCCAGGGGGACAGCAGCACCAGCCGCCGGGGGAGCTGCCGCCCCTCCGCCTTCAGCCGGTGGAGCAGCACCAGGGCCAGGTTCCCCCCGGCGGAATCCCCGGCCACGGTGATGTCCCGGGCTCCGTAGCCCTGGTACATCAAATGGTCCCACACCCGCACCGCGTCGTCCACCGCCGCCGGGTAGGGGTGCTCCGGGGCCAGACGGTACTCGAAGCAAAGCGTCTCCCAGCCGGTGGCGTGGGACAGCTTGGAGGCCAGGGGGCGGGAGTAACCCAGGTTACCGCTGGTATAGCCGCCGCCGTGGCAGTACAAAATAATCTTTTCCCGGGTATGGCCCCAGTCCGGCCGCACCCACGCGGCCCTCATGCCCGCGAGGTCAAAGGATTCCCAGCGCATCCCCAGCATAGGGGAAAACAGGCGGCCCAGAAGCTCCTGGGCGGCCCGCTGGCGGGCCAGGTCGTCCGGGGCCATGGATTCCTCGGCGCTGACGGAGTGGATGGCCTTGAGCGCCTTCATCAGCGCGGCCAGCTGTTTTTCCTCCGCGCGCTCTTTTTTTTCCTTGGATCTGATGCTGCGAAGCCGCATGGATTTGCGTTCCACAGGAAGCCCTCCTTCGTGTTTTTTCAACGGCGCCCTATTGTAGCATAGTTCCCGCCTCTTTTCAATGGCGGAACGCGGCCTGCTCCTTGCGCTTTCACAGGGGGTGTGGTATAGTCAAGAGGCACAGGTTCTGACCGCGCGGCATGACGCGCGGCCGGTTTTTGACGAGAAGCCTGGGTTCCATTCAAAACCAGCAAGGGAGGCGCCTATGCCGCAGGAACAGAACTGGTACCGGCTGGACAACGCCGGAGTGCTCTACTCCGCGCTGAAAAAGGAGAAATACGCCCCGGTTTACCGCTTTTCGGCGGTGATGGCGGAAAAGGCGGACCCGGACGCGCTCCAACGGGCGGTGGACCGGACCATGCCCCGGTTCCCCAGCTTCCGGGTGCGCATCCGCAAGGGGTTTTTCTGGTGCTATTTTGAGCCGAACAACAAGCCGGGGCCCTTCGTGCGGCCCGACATCGCCAACCCCTGCCAGCCCATGCGGGACAAATCGGACAACGATTGGCTGATCCGGTTTTACTATTACGAGAACCGCATCTCCTTCGAGGCGTTCCACGCCATCTCCGACGGGGCGGGGGCCATGTCCTTTTTCCGGACGGTGCTGGCGGAATACCTGCGGGAGCGGGGGGCAGACATCCCCCCAGACCAGCTGCTGATCGACATGGACCAGCCCCCCGAGCCGGAGGAGCTGGAATACGGCTACAGCAGGTACGCGGGGAAGCGGGTCCGCCGGGGGAGGCTGGAGCGGACGGCCTATGCCAATACCAGCCCCCGGGAGCCGTTTTACACCCTGAACGTGACCATGGGGCTTATGTCGGCGGCGGCGGTGAAGGCCAGGGCCAAAGAGCGCCGCGCCACCATCACGGAATACCTGACGGCGGTGCTGTTTTTGGCTCTGATCGAAAAGCAGAGGGCGGAGCGCCCGCGCCGGGAGAAGCCGGTGGCTCTGGCCATCCCGGTGAACCTGCGCGGCTGGTTTCCCACCCGGACGCTGCGCAATTTCTTGCTGACCGTGCGGCCCTGTGTGGACCCGGCCCTGGGGGACTATACCCTGGACGAGCTGATCCGGTATGTCCACCATTTCATGGGGCTGTCCCTGAACCGGCCGGAGATGCAGGCCACCATTACCGGAAATGTCAGGTTTACCCAGAACCGCTTTTTGCAGTGCATCCCCCTGGCGCTGAAGCAGCCCATTCTGGCCTTCTCCTACTGGCTGGTGGGCGTCCGGCCCTACACGGCCACCTTTACCAACCCGGGGGTTATGGCCCTGCCCCCCTCCATGCAGCCCCATATACAGCGTATGGAAGTTATTTTGGGTCAGGCCACCCGGCCGTCGCCTCACTGCGCGGCCATCAGCTGCGGGGACACCCTGGAGGTGACCTTCGCGGGCACCGGCGTGTCCAGCGAGACGGAGCGGCGGTTCTTCACCTGCCTGGTCCGGGAGGGCATTCCGGTGAAGGTGATCTCCAACCGGGCCCAGCAGGCCATATTCTGAGGAGGGAAGCGGATGTCATATTGTGTCAACTGCGGCGTGGAGCTGGACAGCACGGCGAAATTCTGCCCCCTGTGTCAGACGCTGGTGTGCAATCCCAACCAGCCGGTGGACCGGAACAGTCCCACCCCGTTCCCTATGGAGCGGGAGGAGGTGCCCTTGGCCCCCCGGCGCGCGGCGGCGGTGCTGATTTCGGTGATGCTGGGCTCGGCGGGGCTTTGCTGCGGGCTGCTGAACCTGGTGCTGCTGGCCAGCCAGCCCTGGTCCCTGTATGTGATCGGGGCGGCGGCCATGCTGTGGGTGTTTGTGGTGCCGCCGCTGCTGTGGCGGAAGCTGCCGCTGACGGCGGCGACGCTGCTGGACGGGCTGGCCATTGGGCTTTACGTGCTGCTGATCGCCTGGGAGGTGGACGGATTGGACTGGTACCTCCATCTGGCGCTGCCTGCCACGGTGCTGCTGGCGGTGATCCTGCTGGTCCAGGGGCTCCTGTTCCAGCGGCGGCAGATGAGCATCCTGTCCACCCTGGCGGTGGTCATTGCGGCTGTGGCGGTGTTTGTCATGGGGCTGGAGCTGCTGGGGGACCTGTATTTTCATGGGGCGTGGGGTCCATCCTGGTCGCTGGTGGTGCTGATTGTGGCCGTGGGGCTGGAGATCCCGCTGATGGTGGTGCGCCGGGTGCCGGGTCTGCGCAGAGAGGCCCGGCGGCGGTTCCATATGTGAGATGCGTTATGAACGCGGGCATATTTTGACGCCAAGACGGAGGATGGGCGGAAAAACGGACTGCCTGGATGGTGGGCCGGCTCGATCAGAATCTGAAACCGATATAATCGGCTTTGACTAGAATCAAGGGGGATTCCACCAAACGGTGAAATCCCCCTTGAGCGATTTTTTGTTTACACGTGATAACAGCCCCCGCCGATGAATTCGCGCATGAGGGAGGTCTTGGGAATGTTGTCCGCCGGGATGGGGAGGAAGTAATTCAGGAATTTCAGGAGCCGTTTGGCCTCAATGTACTCCTCGCTGTCCCGGGGAACGCCGAACAGCAGCGGCTGCACGTAGGGCTTGAGCAGGGCCGTTTCATAAATCAGGGACGAGTTGAAAATGACGTCCGCGCTGTCCTGGTAGGGGAAGATGTTGTTTTCCTCCCCCCGCCGGACGGAGGGCCACATCTTGATGGTGGCCTGGGCGCTGTAGCCCCGGGTGCGGGCGTCCCGCTCAATGCGCCGCAGGAGGCGGGCGTCGGTGGTGGGGATGCGGTTGTGGTCGTCGATGTTCAGGGTGGTGAGACAGCTGATGTAAACGCGGTATTTGCTCTCCTTGGGCAGGGCGTAGGTGAACTGGTCGTTGAGGCAGTGGATGCCCTCGATCACCAGCACGTCCCCTTCCCCCAGGGTGAGGTAATTACCGTTGTACTCCCGTGCGCCCTTTTTGAAGTTGTAGGTGGGCATCTCCACCGTCTCGCCGTCCAGCAGGCGGACCATGTCCTTGTTGAACTGCTCCACGTCCATGGCGCCCAGGCCCTCGAAGTCATATTGGCCGGTTTCGTCCCTGGGGGTGAACTCCCGGTTTTTGAAGTAGTTGTCCGTGCCGATGGCGTGGGGGCGCAGGCCGCAGGCCCGCAGCTGGGTGGACAGCCGGTGGGAGAAGGTGGTCTTTCCGGAGGAGGACGGCCCTGCGATCATGATGAAGCGGACTTCCTTCCGGGCGGCGATCTCGGCGGCGATGTCCCCGATTTTCTTTTCCATCATGGCCTCGTAGGCCAGAATGAGCTGTGTAGCGCCGCCCTGGGAGATGGTGGTGTTCAGATCCGCCACGTTGGAGGCGTTGAGCGCCTCGGCCCGCACGGTGGATTCGTTCAGCGCCCGGAACACCTTCCGGGAGGGGCGGAACGCACCCAGATGGTCGGGGTCCTTCAGGGTAGGCAGGCGCAGGACGAAGCCGTCCTCAAACAGCTCCAGGGCGAAGCACCTGACGTAGCTGGTGTCCGGCGCCATGTAGCCGTAGAAATAGTCCACAAAGCCGTCCAGAGAGTAGACGTTGACATGGGAGTTGATGCGGAAGCTGAGGAGCTGGGCCTTGTGGAACAGCCGCTCCCGGTGGAACAGCTCCACGGCGTCGTCGGTGTTGATGGACTGCTTTTCGATGGGCAGGGCCAGGGCGGACAGCTCCCGCATCCGCTCCTCCACCCGGTCCAGCAGGGCCTGGTCCAGGGTGAACCCGCCCCGGGCGCGGATAAAGAGGGCGCGGCTGAGGGAATATTCCACGGAGATGTTGTCCACGTTGTCCCGGCCCGCCTCGTCGTAGAAGGCTTTGAGCATCAGAAAGAGGGCGCTGCGCTCATAGGTCTGGATGCCGGGGACGTCCTGGGCGGTGACCATCCTCAGCGAGCAGTCCCGGTCCAGGCGCTTGTGAAGCTCGCACAGCTTCCCGTCCCGGTTGACCAGCAGAATGTCGCTGGAGAACTGAGGCTGAAAGTCCGCCGCAATGGTGCGGTAGGCCGTGCCGAGGGGGTATTCGTGTTCTGCGCCGTCCACGGTGACCTTTATCATTTTTGTTTCTACCATATGGGATGGCCTCCTTGCTGTATGATGTCCCGCCGGGTCAACAGCGGAAGTGCGCGCTTTTTTGCGTGTCTTGTCTATATCATACAATATTCCGAGGAAAAATACAAGAAGAAATGGTAAAATGCTCAGGACGCAAAGGTAGTGTTATACAGATCGATGCAGGCGGACAGCACGACCTCCAGATGGATCAGGCCGCCCAGGTATTCCCGGCCCGGGTCCTCAATGGGCTGGCCGCTCTCCACCTGGCGGAACATCCAGTCCAGGGCGGAGGACATCCTGTCGATCTGGGTGCCGATGTGGTAGGCGCCGTCGGAGGTCATGGATTCCTCCATCAGCTGGCTGTTGTCCTCAGCGGCGGCTTTGTAGGCCTCGATGGTGTCCAGCAGCTCCTGGTACAGCGGGCGGATGGGCTCCAGATCCAGCTCCTCAATGTTGTAGTCGGAAATGCCCTGGCTGTAGCATTCGGCGGTGATTTTCTTGACCACGGTGATGGAGTGGCTGAAGCCGTAGGCCAGGAGCTGGTGGCTGTTCAGCATATTCTGTTCCTCCGCCTCCACCCGCTGGATGCTCATTTCCTGAACAGCCTCCATGAACTGATGGGCCAGCTCCTCAAAAGCAGCCGCGTTGGTCTGGATGGCCTTGTGGTATTCCTTGGGCTTGGCGTACTGGTCCGCGGCATAGTCGTAATTGCTGGAGATCTCGGAGAAGGTGTCGCAAAGGGTGCGCATGGGGTCGAGGATCCGCAGGGCCAGGCTGTCCAGCGCCTCATAGGCAGGCTCCAGCGCGGCCACGTAGGCGGCGTCGTCCAGGATATCGGTGTTGCAGCCGGAGATATTATATTTATAGGAATGCTCGCTGTCGGGGATCAGGGCGAACTCGTCCTGGTACTCCACCACCTCGTAGTAGCTGTAGAGGGTGTCCAGCACGTCAACGATTTTATTGTTCAGCTGCACATAGACATTGTATTTTGCCATATCCACCGTTTCGGGGTCCAGGGTTTCCTCCGGTTCGGTGGGGGCGGGCGTGGGAGCCAGGGTGGGCGTGGGGGCGGCGGTGGGGGCGCTGTCCTTTGGGCTGGAAAGGGAGCAGCCGGTGGACGCCAGCAGCAGCAGGGCCAGCAGCAGGGCGGGGAGCGTTCTGTGTTTCTTCATGATTGATTGTCTCCTGATTGTCTGATTTATTTGTGTGAGCATAAAAAGGACGGCGCTCCCGCCTGCGGACAGAAGCGTAAAACCTTTTTACTTATTCGGATTTTTTCGCGATAAAATAAGAGGCGGCATGACAGCGACGTATCAGGAGGCAGAAGGCCAAGAAAAAATTACCGGTAAAAAGTCGGGATATACAGCCTCTTTCCGGTCAAACTATGCTCGGATTCCCGATCCAACAGAAAAACAAAAGCAAGGATTCAAAAGATTCAAAAAGGAGAATAAGGATATGTCTAACACAAATAATTCTAATCGTCTGGTGGTTCCCGGCGCCCGTGAGGCCATGGATAAGTTTAAGATGGAGGCGGCCAACGACCTTGCTGTACCTGTACCATCTTAAAAACGAGAGAAACAGCATTTGACAAACTATGACGAAATATTACTTATTTAGGTGAATCGGCCCATAAAAGCCGGCCTGTCGCAAAGAAATGTGACAAGCCTGCTTTTATTCCCTCTTATTTTTGTGAATCAAATCAGAAGTTGGCTCATGTTTTAGGTGAAACAGGAAAATATTCGCTCATTTTTTTGTGGAACAGTTGTAATTCTTCCCCCATCGGAGTATACTATAGCTAATAATGCGGATGGAGGAAAGTGCCTATGCGCTACTTGAAACGGAAAATCGACTTATTTCTGGCAGAGTGGAAAGCCGCCCCTAACCACAAACCGCTGATCGTCAAGGGACCCCGGCAGGTGGGCAAGACGGAGTCTGTCCGGCGCTTTGCGGAGCGCAGCTACGAAAATGTGATCTACATCAATTTTGTGGAGGAACCGAAGTACAAGCTCATCACCGCTGATGGTTACAAAACCGATGATATTGTCAAGAACATCTCCCGCCTGGACCCGGGCAAGCGCTTCCTGCCCGGTAAGACGCTGTTTTTCTTTGATGAGCTCCAGGAATTTCCTGACATTGCCACCGCGCTGAAGTTTTTCTCCATTGACGGTCGCTTTGATGTGATTTGCAGCGGGTCCATGCTGGGGATCAATTATCGGAAGATCGAGAGCAACAGCGTAGGCTATAAGACAGACTACGAGATGTTCTCCATGGATTTTGAAGAATTTCTCTGGGCAAAGGGCTATGATGATGGGTTCATTGCTGATCTGCTGGATCATATGCGGACGCTGACGCCTTTCAGCGAATTGGAACTGTCCGTCTGCAATTCGCTGTTCCTGGATTTCTGCATCCTGGGCGGGATGCCGGCGGTGGTGCGGGAATATGTGGAGCAGGGCACCTTTGAGGGCTCGCTGGATATCCAGCGTCAGCTCATCGCCGACTACAGAGAAGACATTCGGAAATACGCCGAGGGGCTGGATCAGGGGCGCATCCTCAATGTATTTAATCAGATCCCGCCTCAGCTAGCCAAGGATAACAAGAAATTCCAGATATCCAAGGTGGCCTCCGGGGCAAGGTTCAAGGACTACCGGGGGTGTATTGAATGGCTCAGCGATGCCGGGATGGTAAATATCTGCTACTGTCTGAATTTCCCGGAGCTGCCGCTGAAGGGCAACTACGAGGAGACCAAGTACAAGCTGTATTTTGCCGACAGCGGCCTGCTGGTGGCCATGCTGGACGAGGAGGCCCAGGAGGATCTGCGGGCCAATAAAAACCTGGGGGTGTACAAGGGCGCGCTCTATGAGAACATCGTGGGAGAGGCGCTGGTGAAAAGCGGCTGCGGACTGTACTACTATAAGCGGGAGGACTCTACGCTGGAGGAGGACTTTTTTGTCCGCACTGCCTCGGAACTGATCCCGGTGGAAGTCAAAGCCACCAACGGCAGGGCCAAGTCCCTGCGCACGCTGATCTCCAGCGAAAAATACAGCGACATTTCCCACGGGATCAAGCTCACTGGGGGAAACATTGGATACAGTGATAATATCTATACGTTTCCATACTTCTGCGCATTTTTACTGAAGAGGTACTTGAAGTCGGGAAACGGAATGACCTCATAGGAGAAGGGAACAGGAGAGGATGCAAATGGAATCCTGGAAGAACTGGTTTCAGCCCCACATTTTGGAACGGGGCCGGATCTACTTTAATGAGGGCCGGGTCTCAGATCTGAAGCGCACGGAGGACGGCTGCACCGCCACTGTGGAAGACACAGAGGAATATGAGGTGGAGATCCTGCTGGATGGAGATTCTATTGAGGATATGTTCTGTGACTGTCCCTATGCGGAGGATGGAAATGCCTGTAAGCACATGGCGGCGGTCCTGTTTGCGATATCTGCCGCCGAACCGTCCAAGAAGAAAGCCCCAGCAAAAAGGGAGCGTCTGACTCCCGCCGGTATTGTAGAAAAGATCCCTGATGGACAGATTCGTTCACTGCTGACAGAATTGATATCCGCTGATGAAAAACTCTACAGGGCGCTGCTCCTTCGATATGGGGAGACGACTTTGGATGAATGTATGAAAACGCTGAAAAAAGAACTGGCCTCCATCGGAAACCAGTACGCTGACCGCCATGGCTATGTCAACTATAGAGACGCGGATGAGTTTGAGGGCGATATGGCTGATTTTATCAGGCGGCAGACGCAGATACTGTTGGGACGGGGGGAACCGTTGCTGGCACTCCGGGCAGGGATGGATGCACTGCGGGAATACGCAAGCTATGAAACGGAGGAAGACTGCGCCTATGTAGATGACGCTATGGACGCGATGCTTACGGACATACTTTGCGTCTGTAAGAAAGACGAAGTGTTCGACTTCCTCCTGAAATACGCGGGATCGGCCGGCGAACACTGGATTGTCCAGGACTTTGTGGAACAGGCGATTTTCTCCCGGTTTTCCGGAGAGACGTTTGACAGGAAAAAACTGGAATTGATAGATGGACAAATTGCGGACCTTGAGGTTTCCGGCAAGCAAGGTTATTCCAGAGAATATGAGATGGAACAGCTGCTGACACGCCGTTTTGATTTGATGAAAAAGCTGTCCTCGCCAAAGGAGGAACTGGACGCCTTTTTAGAACGGTACACAAACTATTCCGATATCCGTAAGCTTCGTGTCCAGCA
The DNA here is from genome assembly GCA_910575695.1 of Oscillospiraceae bacterium. GTDB lineage: Bacteria > Bacillota > Clostridia > Oscillospirales > Oscillospiraceae > Enterenecus. Next base: position 106,267 of record CAJTGJ010000012.1, read on the forward strand.
GGCGCTTGAGGACGGGAAGATGGACGAGGCCATTCGTCTGCTGGAGGAGGGCAAGTCCGCCGACTGTGACAAACCGGGGCTGGTGGCGGAGTACAGCGAATGGCTGATGAATCTGTACGGGCAGCAGGGGCAGCGGGACAAGCTGATCAAGGAACTGGAGTATCATATCTTTGTCCTGTCCTCCGGCGGTATGGAAATGCTGAACCGTTTAAAGAAAGTGTGTACACCGGCGCAGTGGGTCGAGTACAGGGAGCGGTATCTTTCCGGGCGAAATTACCACAAGCTGGAGCTTATGGAATCCGAGGGGCTTTGGGAGCGCCTGATGAAAGCGGTTGTCAAGTCTAAAAATCTTTCTATCCTGGACCGCTATGAAGCTGCCCTGAAAAAGCGGTATCCGGATGAGATGCTGGGGGCATACGCTTGCATTCTGACGAAAGAAGCGGCTGCGGCATCCAAACGAAAGCGGTACCAGGAGTTAGTGCACTATCTGAAAAAACTCGGGAGCTACCCGGGCGGGACAGAGCAGGCAGCGCGGCTGGCGGAGGACTGGCGCACTCGATATATCCGCCGCCGGGCTATGATGGAGGAGCTGCGGAACGCAGGGTTTTAACTGCATCATTGTCATATGGCGTTTTTGGCGCTATAATAGCTTAGGACAGGAGGTGTTCCCCATGAGCTGCCACAATATAGGTCATGGTTTGAACGAGGTGGTTCGCAAGGTCCTTGAGGAATATGACGCTGGATTGATCCCTTATGAGTCTGTTTTTCGTATTTTACAGCAGTGTGTGAAAAGCGTATATTGGTGTGACGGAAACGAGTATGAAGCGACTGCCTGTATGTACGACCGCTGTGGTCGGTGTCTGCGGAAAGGGCTGCCTATGTTCAGACTGGGCATTTTATACAACAACCGGGAGGTTTTGGAACTAGTCAAAAAAGAAGTCGTTGACTACCATCTGTGCCAGGACTGCATTGACAAGCTGGGGATCCAGGCGTTTGTCGATAGCCCATGGGATGTGGAGAAACAGGCCAGATACGACTATCATGGCTGATTTTACAAAGGAATGGCTGTGCTGAGTTTTTAGCAAGAGGAGAGGCGCAATATGATCTAAAGATCCGCGATGTGGCGGCTGACCTTCACCGACCGGCTTTCCGCAATCAAAGCATCGCTCATAGAAGCTGCCGATATGAGTGATGGAATGAGTGATGCGCCGAAGATAAAGCAGCAGAACGTTGGAAACAGATCGAGCAGTTCCTGGAACGTCACGATGTCATCCAAAACGCTGATGTGCGGCAGCTTTGCGGCGCCTCTCCGGCGACAGCCAATCGCATCCTTGCGAAACTTGCGGCAGAGGGAAAACTGCTGAAGTGCCGCAAGGATGGGGGAGTCAATATCAAGTTAAGTCGTTTTATTTGGTTCAAATCATAATTCTTAAAAGGTAAGGGGCAGAAAATGAAAGACTTTGAAATTGTAGACCTATTGCCGCTGCACAGACAAATGACACTTGCTATTTTTCGTGATCCAGGCACCAAAAAATGCGAGGTGCAGATTCTGCCCGTTTCGCTGGAAATGGCAGAACTCCAAAACATACAAGCAATGCTGAAAATTCCCTCTCACCTCGGGGATGATGCGGCGACAGTATCTGTTGAGGTAGATGATATACTGAGCCGCAAGGTTATGGATTGGTGTGAGACCAGGGGCATTTTACCGGAACAGCTGGTGCGGGCATTTGTCTGTTTTTGCGGTGAGCCGGAAAACGCAGATGTTGTAAAATCTTGGGTGCGCCGGGAATTTGTTCGGAGCAAGATAGACGTAGAAAAACTTCCCTCTGTCACCAGAGAAGAGTTGGAACAGGATATAGATGCTGTCATGGAACGGGTCGAGAACGGAGAAAGTCCAATTCTGATTCGGAGCGCAGGAACAACAGACTTACTGTTGTTTGGCTGGGAGGACTATTTGAGACGGTTCCCAACACTGTATACCCCGGAAGAGATTATGGAAATTGAGACGGCGTGCTTGGAAATAAAAGAGACAGAGGCGGAGTAAAGGCTGCCTGAATTGTTATACAGATTTACCAATAAAACAGGAGGGCAACAAAATGTTGGAAGTTGGAACGAAAGCCCCGGAGTTTACCCTGCCGGACAAAGACGGCAATCCGGTATCCCTGACCGATTTTGCGGGCAAAAAGGTGGTGCTGTATTTCTACCCCAAGGACAACACTCCCGGCTGCACCCGTCAGGCCTGCGCCTTTGCTGAGGCCTATGGGGAGTTCAAGAAAATCAATGCGGTGGTCATTGGTGTCAGCAAGGACTCGGTGGCCTCCCACCAGAAGTTTGCGGAGAAGCACGGTCTGCCGTTCATCCTGCTCTCCGACCCGGAACTGACCGCCATCCAGGCCTATGGAGTGTGGCAGGAGAAAAAGCTCTACGGCAAGGTGAGCATGGGCGTGGTGCGGTCCACCTTTGTGATCAATGAGAATGGTATGATCGAAAAGGCAATGCCCAAGGTGAAGCCCGATACTAATGCCGCGGAGATTTTGGAATATCTGACAGCAAAATAGCGAGCAGCAGCTCATAAAAACAGCTCTGCCATTCCACAAATGCGGGAAGGCAGAGCTGTTATTCGTGGTACTACCCTCAGCGGTAAGAACTAGCTGCCTTGGGAGCATTTTACAGCGTCGATGGCCAGCACAATCATCAGGCAGTACAGGGCATCCTCCGGACGGGTGATCTCCATGCTGTAGGTGTCGGTCCACTTCCAGAGTTCCTTGGACAGCCGCATGACGGTTCGGGCCCCATCCATGACGGTGTAGTCCCATTCCCAGAAGTCGCCCTCGACGGTCCAGCCGTTGCAGTCCAGCTGGAATTTGGGGCGAAACAGGGTGAACTCTTTGACAATCTCGCCGGCTAGCTGTTCTCCCACATACAGTTCAAACTTGGGCAGAAAGGTCAGGACCCGTTCCTGTACCCGACCGACCGGGTTTCCCATCGCGTCGTAAATCTGGAGCCGGTGTCCCCAGCTCAGCTCGCCCTTGACAACGTAGACTGTGTTACCGTCCTCATCAAAGATGTCGTAGCTGTCGAACCAGGAGAAAAATCTCTGCTTAAATAATAGTCTCATCTTGGAGCGCCTCCCGCCGCTTGTGAAAAAGAAATTTGTACTATCTTCAATAAGATACCATATACATTCAAGAAACACAAATCATTTTTGCGAGGAGGAGATGCCTCTCACTCCCCAATTAAACCACCGGTTCAATGACAAACCGCTCCGATGCGATGCCAAGCGGGTGACCACCATCAACTTTGACCGCAATAAAATCCGGGGGATGGCTACCGAGCTGGGCCGCAGGGCCGACGAGGTGTCCGCCAAGCTGGACCAATGCATCGTGAACACTGTGGTGGACTACTCCCTCCCCTTTGAGATGAACGACAGCTTCGACGTGATCCTGTCTGACTTCATCCAGCGGCAGTCTGAGTAACCTCTGACCTCGGGTGCAGTGGGCATGGCGGAATGGAAGACCTGTGACGGCCGGTTCAGGTGCGGATGAATGATGATGCTGCACACCTCGAAGAACATACTGGAGAGCATCTGCAAAATGCTGTATTGAATGGAACCGACAGACGCTTTTCTCTACGTTCCCCGCAAGCACGTTTTACCCCCTTCCCCATACGCGAACTGAAAAACTGCCCTTACGCTTCTCCCTTTTGTGACTTGGCCTTCGGGCCGTTATACAACAAGTCGCCAGCTCCAGGCGGGGACGGCGCTCATTGAAGCGTGGTCCGGTCCGGACACGGCGGATAAGGGCCTAAGCGGCTTTGAAGTTTTGCCATGCCCCCCGTGCCCGAGGGCAGAAAAGATGAGCGGCAGGCTCCGGCCTGCCGCTCATGGTACAAATATGGAGTTCGGGGAGATCAGCCGCCACCAGAATGTCGTTCATGGGCACATCCAGCAGGGCGCTTAGGGCGTAGAGGTTGTCCACCGTCGGCAGGCTCTGGCCCCGCTGCCACTTGTAGATGGCCTGGGGCTCCTCAAAGCCGAAGAACTGCTGCAGGTCCCGGACGGAAAGGCCTTTCGTCTGCCGCAGCCGGCGGATGTTGGCCCCGGTGGCGGGAAGGTCGATGACGGGGAACTGATTCAGGTGCATAACAATCGCCTCCATTCTGGTAGTAGTGTAGAATAGCAGAATGATGCGAAAAAGGCAATATATTTTGTGGATTTGTAATAAAATCGTTAGAAAGGAGGGCTTCCGATGGCACAGCCGGTGCCGCTGAACAAGCGCAGTAAAAAGGCGCAGAAAGAATACCACGCTAAACAGCGCGGCTCCTGGTATGGGCTCAATCCAATCACACGCACCGTGTCCAGCGGGAAGGTGTATGACCGAAATCGAGTTAAACGAGCGGCTTGCGGCGCTCTTGGAGAACCCTGAGAAGGAACCAGGTCACTCACGCCGAACTGGGCGGCGGTATCGCCGCAGGAAAGGGCAGGAAAAGACGAATCGACGGCTGGCCATTATCCAGCTTTCCGGTTATGCGCCCCATCGTGGGTATGTGGACTGGGAGTTTGAGGGAAAGACTCTCCTGCACACAGGCAAGTATATTAAGTATCCCAAAAACAGTAAATGCCAGCGTTGGCTCAAGCGGGTGAGTAGCAAAAAGGTGCGGACCTACCCGTGCCTCCCACGGAAGGGGAATGGCTACCGCAGAGTTTTCGACTACTGGTGGGCATTATATTAAGGAACATATATAGGTAAGAACCACCGTATTGCAAAGAAATGTAATACGGTGGATTATTTATGCGAATCAAGAGTTGAAAAGCAAAAAAGGGGTAGAAAAACAGCGCAAAAGAGTAGAGAATGTAAGTATGTGGCAAACAAATCTCATAACACTCTATTGCGCTGTCTGCGACGATAGTAGCACAATTGAAGCGGTAATGCAACGTCAAAGCAATAATTTCCGTCCCCAATTTAGCGATGAGGAGTGTATAACGGTATACCTGTGGGGCATCAGCCAGCGGAGATTTGAGCAGAAGACGATCTACAACTACACCAAAAATCACCTGCTGGAGTGGTTTCCCAAGCTGCCCAGCTATCAGGCGTTTTCTGATCGGCTGAACCGTTTGGCACCGGCATTCCAGGCCCTGGCGGAATATTGGCTGAGCGTCATCGGAGTAAATCTGCAAGAGCAAATGGAATATATCGTGGACTCCTGCCCCATTATCCTCGCAAAAGGTCCACGCTCCGGGCACGCAAAAGTTGCCCGGGAATTGTGCGAAAAAAGCTATAATTCTTCTCGAAAAGAGTGGTATTGCGGTATAAAACTCCATACAGTTGTGGCCCGCAAGCCGGGTCATCTTCCCACCCCAGTGTCCCTGATAGCTTCTGGCGCGGCGCAGCATGACCTCCCCGCCGCCAAACAAATCATTGAAGATCATGCTTCCTTGAAGCCGGGGAGACTATATGCCGATAAGGCTTACATTGACGCTGACTGGGCACAGTCCCTCAAGCAGAACCATGCCCTGGAGCTACTGACCTCACGCAAAAAGCAAAAGGGCGATGTCTTGATCTCCGGCGACACCTTCTCTACATTTGTCAGCTCCATCCGTCAGCCCATTGAGTGTTTTTTCAACTGGCTCAACCGCCTGACCGATATCCAGACTGCTTCTATGGTCCGCTCTCTGTCGGGCCTGCTCTTTCATGTCTTTGGGCGTATTGCCGCCGCCCTCGCTAATCTCTTGTTCAACTCTTGATTCGCATTATTTATTTCAGTTTGTACAAAATGTACAGTTGTGTCCAAGTGCCAGGTTTAACTTGAAACCTGGACGTTCCCATGTTATGATGTGTTTAGTTTTTTGCCATTTTGATACATACTCAGACATCGGGGGGCGAGGATGCTTGTGGTGCAGAAACTGTAATATAGAGACAAACGCAGAGGTTTGCCCCGTTTGCGGTTCTACCACAGCGGAGGATACTCCAGTCGAGGTGTAGTGGTGCAGCCATTGCGCCATTCCCGTTGTCACAACATTCAATCAGCCAGATAAGAATGTCTGTCCACTATGCGGTGGGAAAACCAAGTATATCTCGACTGATTTACGGCCAGTCTTCCCAGAGGAACGTCTACTGATAGAGATTCTCCTAAAAAAAGTGCCTAATTTCTGGAAAGATAAATCTGTCTGGGCTTGCAATAATCGCTACTATGTAGATGGTAAGTCCATTATCGTTCCAAACAGCATCTACGAAATCAACAATCCGGATGAGATTGCCAGCCAGCTCCAAACAGCTAAGGGCAAAAATTCCAGTGAGGCTTTTATTAGATGGTGTCGTCAATAAAGGTGTGTTATAATAGTCCCCAAAAGAAGCGGGGGGCAGAAAAATGGCAAGAGAACAGCATCGACATGATATAAGCGACAGAGCTTGGGAGAAAATCAGACCATACACGATAGGCGAAAAGGGGACGCGCGGAGGCAATGCCCGAGATACACGGCAGTTTATCAACGGTGTATTCTGGATCTTACGCACCGGAGCACCCTGGCGGGATTTGCC
>CAJTGJ010000013.1 GCA_910575695.1 Oscillospiraceae bacterium
ACACGGTTCATCTCCGTGAAAGAGAATTTCGACAACTTCACCTGCGGCAACGCAATGGAGTCCCTGTCGGTGAGCCTGCAAAACCTGGTGAACGCCATGTATTCACGGGACATCTCCAAGAAGGTCTCCACGGCACTCCGGGCGCAGATGGAGACGGGGATCTTTCGGAACCGCAACCTCCCCTATGGCTATCTCTGGAACGAGGATAAGACCGCCTATGTGGTGGATGAAGAAGCCGCCGCTGTTGTCCGGCAGATATTTGAGTGGAAACTGTGGGAGGTACCGGTCTACACCATCGTTGAGCGGTTGAAGGCCGGGGGTATAGAAAGCCCGGAGCGGCACAAGCGCAGGGCCGGCACCCGGAACGGCGGCAACATCCAGGGCGAGGGCTGGTGTCCCTCCACCATCCGGGGCATCCTGCAAAACCGGGCGTATATTGGGGAGATGATCTGTGGGAAGTCCGAAACGGCGCTCTACAAAGGGCTGAAAAAACGGCTCACAGAAAAAGATAACTGGATCGTTGTCTCCGATGCCCACCCGCCCATCGTTTCTGTCTCGGACTTTGAGGCGGTGGAGCGGCAGATGCGGGAGGACAGCGCCCACCGGGAGACCGCTATGGAGTGGTCGGCGGACATCCGGGCGGGCATGATCGACCTCTTTGCCGGGAAGATATTCTGCGCCGACTGCGGAAAGCGGATGTACTACAAGCGGCAGCGTATCCAGTGCAAGGGCGTTGTGTTCCGTGGGGTCTATGATTGCAGCACCCACATGAGGCGGGGGCATGGGACCTGCTTCAAACACGCCATGCGGCAGGACGCCCTCAACGAGAAGGTGTTCAATGCCATCCGGGACCAGCTTCAGGTGGCGCTGGACTATGAGAAGCTCCTGCTTGCCATGCGGGGCGGCGACCGCGAGGCCAGCGTCCGGGAGAAGCACAAGGCGGCGGTGGCGAGCGTCAAGCTCCGGCTGAACGCCCTGAAAAAGAAACGGGCGGGGCTGTATGAGAGCTATGCCGAGGGCATCCTGAACGAGGAGGAATACGCCTTTGCCAAGCAGACCTATGAGGAGCAGTATGAAGCCCTGAACCGCCTCTTGGACGAGGCCGTGGAGCGACGGGAGCGGTTCCTGGCGTCCATCTCCCCGGACAACAAATGGCTCACCATGATGCGGGGCGTTGCCGGGATGACAGGATTGACGCAGGAGCTTGTAGACGCGATAATCGAGAAGGTGCTTGTCTACGGCGAGGGCCGTATCGAGGTCGTGCTGAACTATAACGATGTATTTTACACCATGCTGGAGTGCGTGGAGCAGATAAAGGAGGCGGGCGGCGATGACTGATTACCGGGTGGGCATTTATATCCGCCTTTCCCTGGCGGACGGGGACGGGAAGGCCGAGAGCGACAGCATCGGCAACCAGCGGGAGCTGATCCATCAGTTTTTGGACCGCCACCCCCAACTGAAAACAGCGCCCCGGACGGAGTTCGTGGACGATGGGTACACTGGGACCAACACGGACCGCCCGCAGTTCCAGGCGTTGATGAAGGAGCTTCGCACCGGGGCCATCAATGTGATGGTGACGAAGGATTTTTCCAGATGCCACCGGGACTACACCCAGATGGGCAACTATCTGGAGTGCGTCTTTCCCTTCCTCGGCGTCCGCTATCTCTCCGTCAATGACGGCTACGACAGCGATGATTACAAGGGCATGACCTCCGGCATGGATGTGGTCCTGCGGAACATCATCTATGAGGCGTACAGCAAGGACCTGTCCGTCAAGACCACCACGGCAAAGATCATCATGATGAAGCAGGGCAAATACATAGGCAGCTTCGCTCCCTATGGCTTCCAGTTCCATCCCACGGTCCGGAACAAACTGGTGATAGATGAGGACTCGGCGGCGGTGGTGCGGCGTATCTTCGATATGACCTTGCAGGGTATGGGCAGCACCGCCATCGCCCGCAGGCTGAACAGCGAGGGTGTCCTGACCCCCGGCGCCTACTTCCGACAGAAAAATCCGGGGAGCGGACGGTTCCGCAAAGCCTCCGAAAAGAACGGCTGGACAGCGGCCACGGTGCTGAACATCCTCCACCAGTATGAGTACACCGGGGCGCTGGTGGGGCGCAAGCGGTACAAGGCCGGCCTCCATGAAAAGCGGACCGTCCCGCAGGATAAGTCCGACTGGATCATCTATGAGGGGGCGCATGACGCCATCATCAGCAGGGCGGACTTTGACCGGGCGCAGGAGATCATCCGGCAGAGGCCCAGACGGGCAAAGGGGACATCACAGGAATATCCGCTGAAAGGGCTTCTCAAATGCGGCAACTGCCATAGGACACTGAGCCGTATCCACAGTTCTGCCGGATACTACTACCGCTGCACCAAGAGCAGGACGGATGAGAACAGCGACTGCCCGAAGGGAAAGCTGTTCTCCGAGAAGGAGATCGAGGGCATCATCTTCCGGGCGGTCACGCAGATGCTGGCTATCTGCCAGGAGCAGAAAAAGCAGAAGTCCTCCCTGATGCTGACCCGCAAGGAGCGCATCGCCGCCTGTGTTGCGGAGCTTCAAAAGCTGGAACAGCAGCAGGAACGGTACAGGCAGGAGAAGTTCAGGGCCTACGAGGATTACAGCGGCGGGACGCTGGCAAAGGACGCCTACCTGAGACAGCGGGCGGACATTGACAGTAAACTCGCCGCCGCCAAAGCCGAACAGGAGGCGCAGGAACAGCTTTTATCTGAATTGGAGCATCTGGACTTTCAGGACAAGGCGCAGGAGGATGATATGTTCACTTCCTTTGCCGGGGCTACGGAACTGACGGCGGAACTGGCGGGGACGTTCATCAAGGAAGTGCTGGTGTCCTCTCCCACCGAGATCGAGATCGTCTGGAAGTTCCGGGATGTGTTCGATATGCAGAGACATGACAACTGATAAAGGTTTCTACTTCACGATAAAGCGGATGCCGGGGGCGGTCTGGGAAAGACCTGTTGGCCGCCTCTGGCATCCGTAAAAAATTTGGTGTTTAGTTGACACAAAGAGACATGAGCCGTTTTGGACGGGACTACTTGCAGGTCGGTCGTTATACGGAACTACGATGGACAAGGGCATAAAAGGATAATGGTCTGACGGTATGCCCACCGTCAGATTTTCCACTCAATTTGCAGCTTCTCGCTGGTGGCGCGAATAACGGTAATCATTAAATCCACCACCTGCTGCTTGTCCTCAAAGCTGACATTCTCCCAATCATCCAGATAATTGGAAATCGTGTCAATCTGCTCCGGGGACACCGCCTCGGTGGTCAGCTTGGCAATCTCGGTGGCAAGGGTCTGGCGGCGGCTGTCCAATTCCTCAATCTTGGCGTTGGCATAGGAGATCAGCACCGGGGTCGCGCCCGTCAGCGTGTCCAGCAGCTTTTCAATCTCGCTTTCCACCTGGGCCAGCTCCATCTGCTTTGCCGTCAGCTTCGGGCTGGCGGCTCTTTTCTTTTTGCGGCCTGTCAGCGTCTTGTAGTCCTCCAGCTTCTTCACCATCTGCTGATAAACTACTTCCTCCAAATCATGGAGCCGAACAGCGCCACAGCCAGGACAGGATTTATTTTCTGCGTGTTTCGAGCAGCGAAAATAGAGATGCCCGCAAGAGTGAGCCGCCATCAGAGCGTAGCCGCAGTTGCCACACTTGATTTTCCCGGCCATCCACGAATGACGGGCTTTCCTCGCGGGCTGGTAACTTTGGCTTGCCATGATTTTCTTCCGTACCTGGAGCCACAAATCAGATGGGATGAAGCCCTCGCTGGGTGCCAGCACCAACATCTGGCCTTGCAGGTACTTGTGCTTGTTGTCGGTGTTGCCTTTACTGCGATAGTAGTAGCAGCCGTTGGTTCCCGCGAAGTCGGCGGCATCGTTGTAAATCTCCGTCCCCTGACTTTTGAAAAACTCGTATATATCCAGGTCAGCCATTGCGTAAATTGGATTGCGGAGGATAAGGCTGATCGTTGACCTGGAAAACGGCTTTCCAAAGAACGACCTCACACCTTGGGTCGTAAGCTGGGTGGCTATGTCGTGGAGCGAGATGCGGGGGTCATTATACATCTCGTACATCTTACGCACGAACGCCGCCTCGGTCGGTTCAATCACCAGCTTCTTTGTATGGATGCCGTCAATGATGATAGGCTCCGTCCGAAATCCATACGGCGCTCTACCGCCCATTTTGAAACCTCGCTGACACCTGGCGTACCATGCGTCCTGCACTCGCTTCTGGATGGTTTCTCTCTCTAACTGCGCGAACACAATGCAGATGTTCAGCATCGCCCGGCCCATCGGTGTGGACGTGTCGAACTTCTCTGTGGAGGATATGAACTCCACGTTGTATTCCTGGAACAAAGCCATCATGTTTGCGAAGTCCAGAATGGAACGGCTGATGCGGTCGAGCTTGTAAACGACTACCCTGGCAATCAGCCCGCGCTTGATGTCCTCTACCAGCATTTGAAACTGGGGCCTGTCCGTATTCTTACCGCTGTAACCCTTATCTTGATACTCCCGGCAGCTTCCACCCCTCAATTCATATTTGCAAAACTCAATCTGACTTTCGATAGAGATAATATCTTTCTTGTCGATGGATTGTCTTGCATAAATTGCGTCAATTCGGTTGTTCATTTTGCGCTCCCTTTCTGAAAAGAAGCGGAGCTGCTGACAGCTTCATTATACCGTCAGCAGCCCCGCAAATCAATCTCTATCTGAAAAAATCACGAGGCGGGTGTTTCCCTCTGCTGGTACTTGCGGAACACCTCATAAAGCCGCTGCTCCAACTCCCGGCGCTTCGCCGCCTCCTGTTCCGGGGAAAGAATGGGTGTGAGGTTTTCCAGCGGGATTTCCCGGCCCTGGAAATTGACAATTTCGGTCTGCGTCTTGTAGCTGATATGCTCCATAGGCAACTCCTTGTTTTCAAAATGTTCATGGTGGACATTTGTCCGAAAAGTGGGCGCTATTTACTCCCACTCGTTTGATTCATTTATTTGTTTCTATTTGTTTGATTTGGGGGTAGTTTTCTATCTGCGGAAGGTCTTGTTTTCTAACTGTTCCGAAGGTCATTTTCTGCCCCCGTGATGGACAATCCTTTGTCCATCTGGGATGGGATAATTCTTTGTCCATCAGGCAGTTTCACATAAATCAGATTGGGCAAGAACTGTCCCCGGCGTTTTCGCTCAATCAGCCCTGCCGCCGACAACTCGGCCAATGCGTTCTTGGCTGATGAAAGGCTCCTGTTCAGCGCCGCCGCAATTTTCTCCACGGGGAAAATGAGATAGACCCGCCCGGCCTCGTCCGTCCAGCCGTTAAGCTGGGAGAGGTGCGCCCTGTCCAGCAGGAGCGCGTAGGTCAGGGCGGCTGTATGGGACAATGGCATATCCATCAGGAATTGGGGGTAAGGGAAATAGGGCGGCAAATCGGTATCTACCGCCATGTAGTCAGTCATGGTATTGGCCTCCTTAATGTGGGGCTGTCAGACCGCCGCTGTGGGTCGTTTGAGGCCCGTTTTCGGGGGTGGAAAGGAAATGTATCAAGCCCCCGTCGAGGGCGGTCTTGAAAGCCCTGATATTACTGTATTTTCAGAGGGTACTTTTTCTACACATCAGCCCGGTTTTTCTTTGCCCAGGCCCGCTTACTCCGTTTGGCACGTTCTGCGGCACAGGCGGAGCAATAGAGGGTGTTGTGCCTGGGTGGGGCAAACGGCCTCCCGCACTCCCGGCAGCGCCGCCGTCTGACAGCGGGCGGAGGGAACAGCGCGGCGCACAGGCCAGCGTCCAGGGGAAGGACAGCGGTGCGGAACCATTTGCAGATTAGGGAGTAGGTAATGCCCTGCGGGCAGACACACTCCTCGCCATCATCCAGGAGCAGGCAGTTTCCGCAATCATAGTTGCAGCACTCCCGCACCAGTCTCCGGGTTGTCCGATACTGCTGATAGGTCATGTGCGGAATTTCGGACGCGCCCATTTCACACGCTCCCCTGGCAAAATCCTAAAAACGACAGATGTGCGTTTTTAGCACGAACGGCAATTTGACGCTGATGATACCTGACCCGCAGAAAAGGAACAGACGCAAAGCGGGGGTTCCTTTCCTGCGGGTGCGCAAGGGGTTTGGGGAGTGCAACTCCCCATCGCGTCCGAAGGACGCAACGCCCCCGGCAGGGCGCACGACACCGGAACGGTGTATAAGTGCGCTGTTGGAAACAGACAGGATTTCCGGCACGAAAAATCATGTTGTTCACTGTGACCTCCTTGACATAAGAGGGACAAGCCGCCGGAGCAGCTTGTCCCTCCCGGTGATAGGGCGGTTGCCCCTCACCTTGTAGCCATCATGCCGGGGTGATCGTTGGGTAGGTCAGCGGAAAAACTTGAAAAACTTTTTCCGAACTCCTTCGATGCTGTCATGGACTGCGGCCTTGGAGCAGCCGCACATCCGCCCAATCTCCGCATAGCTGTAATCATACAAAGCATAGAGCAGAAACCGCTCCCGCTGGGTCTTGGTGCAGAGGGCCAGCACCGCCATAATTTCATCCAGCGTCTCCCGCTGGCAGACCAATTCCTCCGGGGTGGCGCAGTAGGGCAGAACGCCCTGGGCGGCAATTATGTATTCGTCACACTCGCGCCCGTCCCAATGCCGCCGCTGCTCGCGGTCAAGGCTCCGTTCGGTACGCTTGGCCAGCTCCCAAAATTCGCCGAGGGTGGCGGCGTCCTCATAGGTCATTTTGCGGCTGTATCTCTTGATGGTAATTTCCATCGCGTTATCCTCCTGTTCAGATTTGGGGAAGTGCAAAATCTGAACAAGACGGGCGGGCCGCGACACCGGGGCCGGATGGGACAGCCCTCCGAGAAAGCAAAAATGCCCGAACAGCACAAAACTGTTCAGGCGTTGGGGTTGGCGATATGGACAGACAAAAAACGACTATTTTTGCAAACCTGGGTAGGGGATGCCGTTGCGTAGGTCAGGCTTTTTTTGACTGTAGTTTACACAACAAAAAGGACACGGCAATACCTCCTAACGGTTGCCGTGTTCTTTCAACGTAAAAGAGCCGATAACCGCATTTTTAATCTGCGTGTTATCGGCCCTGCGTCTATGCGTCTGGCTCTTTGATAACTGTTATTTGTAAATTCTGTGCATCAATTATAGTTTCCTTTTTACACTTTGGACAGTAAAGGGGATAATTCTTTAAAACGGTATCTTCTCTTATTCTGTCACGGGTCTTACTCCCACATATAGGACACAATATCCATTCCATTCATATTCACCATTTTTGCCTTTCACCTAATCATTATTCAGGGCATTTTCAACTGCTTTTTTTAACACAGTACTGGAATTTGTTGCGCCTGACACGGCATCAACATCTATCCGCTGTTCCGCGACAATTCTATCAACAACCGCTTCCGCGGCTTGGCCTCGCTCGTTTTTATGCTCTAAAATGCGAATGCCTGTAATTTCTCCATTTTGTATTGTGACCTCTACCTTTGCATAGATAAAATTAACATCGCATTCACCAATGTAGACCCCATTCGGAATGTCCGAAAGGCAGATTTCCTCAATAGAGGTTTCGCTCACAGAGCACTTATAATCGGCTACTTGTTTCAAATAGATCGCAAGCGCAATACCCCCTATTAAAATAGCGAAAGCAATGATAGCCGCAGCCGCCTTTTTGATAGACTGTTTCATTTCCAACACCTCTCTATTTTTCGCAACACCCGTTCGGGCACATTCTTTGTCTTACCAGTGTTTGCACAAACGATTTTGCCCATTGATTTCATCCCGGCGGTTTTGAAAAACTCATCCATGTTTCGTATTGCTCCCCTGCTCTGTCCAAATATCCACGAGAAAGGAGCTGGCGTATTACAGGCAGTCAAGAGCACATATTTTTTTCCGGACAATCGAGGTTTTGGAAATGCCGCTGTTTCCTCCATAGCAGTTCCCAGCAGACGATCAAATAAATTTTTTACTGGGGCAGGAACATTAGCCCAATATGTAGGAGCCGCAAGGACTACAATCTGACTTTCGTGCAGCAAAGAAATGATTTCTTCTATATCGTCTTTTTGAACACACATTCCAGAAGTTAAGCATCTTCTGCATCCAGCGCAAAAGGCCAACCGTTTTTCGTACAAATTGATTTTAGCAATGGTATATCCCGCTTTTTCCGCTTCACAAATTGAATGGTTTAACATAGTGGCGGTTGCTCCATCTATGTGGGGACTGCCCAAAATAGCAAGTACACGTTTTGGCCTCATTCTGGTTCCTCCGTATTTGCGATAGATTGATAGATCATGTTAAAACCATGTTGAAGAAATTCATTCCGGGACATATCCATTGTCTTTTGGATGTAATCTTTTTTGTTTGCCGCCAAAAGAATAAGTCCCGACAGCATCCCCCAGCATGAAAATGAAGTTGGCATAAGTTCTATATCACGGCGCAAATCACCGCTTTCAATGCCGGACAGCAAAAGCCCTTTTATCATTTTATTTATTTCTTCCCCAATCTCATAGCTTTCTTTTTCTTCCGGGAAAAAGTCTTGATTTTCAAAATTAACATTGATTTTATCAAGCATCATCTTGAAATAGAAAGGGTATTCGTCCTGATACCGTGTTAACTCTTTGCAAATCAAATCATACTTTGCTCTCGTGGACGTTTGAAGTTGTAAAGCAGAAGAAATATAGGAACACAGTTTTTTCATACTGTCCAAGACTAATATGCTTACGATTTCTTCTTTGTTTTCAAAGTACACATAGAGGGTTGCCTTGCTATATCCCGCCGCTTTTGCTATGTCGTCCATAGATGTTGCGGAAATACCTCTTTCAGCAAATAGTTCAGAAGCTACTGATGCAATATTGTCTCGATGCACACTCCTTGGTTCCTTTTTTCTTCGGGCCATAAGTTCATCTCCCTATAATTAAACTTACGGTTTAATTATAGGACAAGACGGCCTGTTTGTCAACAGGATACTTAATATTGGTTCAATCAGCGTACTCCACCTACATAAATTTTCAAGAAAAAACAAGGGAGTTTCTGGTTTGGGCAACCATAACTCCCTTGTTTGAATGTTTAGTTGTTGTCAGCAACTCCGTATAGTTTTGTGGTCTTGTCCAAATCAATGAAATCGTTTTTCCCAGCTATGATGTGCGATTCATTGCCGTCAATGATGGGGTGGACAGTGAGCGTGGAGACAATGATTTCACCCCGTTTCGTAATCTTTTTAACGATTTTTATGCCAAGGACACCAGTAAAAAGGTCCGTTCCGTGATGAAAGCCCGCGGCACCAGCGGCAAACATATGGGGAAACCGCCTTATGGCTACCGCTCTGACCCGCAGGACAAGGACCACTGGATTTTGGACGAAGAAGCCGCACCAGTGGTCAAGCGTATCTTTGACCTGACGATTGCTGGAATCGGCCCATGCCGGATTGCCCG
Source organism: Oscillospiraceae bacterium (assembly GCA_910575695.1). Classification (GTDB taxonomy): domain Bacteria; phylum Bacillota; class Clostridia; order Oscillospirales; family Oscillospiraceae; genus Enterenecus. Next base: position 9,438 of record CAJTGJ010000013.1, read on the forward strand.
AATCCTCGAAGCTGACCAAGTGCCAACGGTCAAGGCCCTCTATGCTATGCGTAAAGGTAAGCCCGCGCCGGAGCGTCCCTGTCACTGGCATGAGCAGTCTGTGGTTGGTATCCTGGAACGGATGGAGTACACTGGTTGTGTCTGCAACTCCAAGACCTATTCCAAGTCCTATAAGCTCAAAAAGCGCATTCCCAACGCCAAAGAGGATATGTTCATCCTGCCCGGTACACAGGAGGCCATTGTTCCGCAGGAACAGTGGGACCGGGTACAGGAGCTGCGGAAGAACAAGCGCCGCGTCACCAAGGGTGAGCGGCAAGGACTGTTTTCCGGACTTCTATTCTGTGCCGACTGCGGAAGTAAGCTCAACTTCGCCACTTGTAAAAGGTTTGAGGGCAGGCAGGATCGCTACGTCTGCGCCAAATACAGAAGCGGGCGTGGGACTTGTTCGGGGCATATTATCCGAGAGGAAGTGCTGCGGGATGTGGTGCTGAAGCGTATCCGGGCTGTAACGGAGATGATCCGTTCTGACGTAGAGGGCTTTCAAGAGGATTGGCTGCACTGCCGCAGAGAGGAGCAGGAAAAGTCTATCCGGGAGGAGAAGCGGCGTCTGGCCCAGGCCAAGAAGCGTCTAGCGGATATTGATGTGCTTATGACCCGTATCTACGAAGACATGGTGCTGGGTAATTTGAGCCAGGAACGCTACCAGAAAATGGCTGAAGGCTATGAAGCGGAGCAGGCCAATCTTAACAATGAGATTATCGGTCTTGAGGATTGGGTGGAAACCCGCGAGGAAATGGACAACAGCTTTGACCAGTTCGCCGCTTTGGTCGAGAAATATGTGGACATCCCGGAGCTGACACCGACCATTGTAAACGAGTTTATCAAAAAGATCATCGTCTATGCGCCGGAGAAGCAGGGAACCAAGCGGATTCAGAAGGTCAGAATCATCTTCAACTTCCTGGATGAGTTGGATACGCCGGAAATCGGTGAGCCCGTCATCACAGAAACCACTTATGGACGCGGAAAGACGGCGTGATCGTGCGATCACGCCGCCCTCTGCGGCAATAGTTCCCTATCACCTTTTACCCTTGCGGTTCAAGGGGTTTAGCTTGGTGGAGACTACAGAACTCGAACGACATTTAACAAATGATGCCGTTGTTCCTCAAGCATTGTTTGATGATGTTCCGTCCCACCGAAAAAGCCCGTCAGGCCTTGTGCTACAAGGCTTCGAGAGTATCTAAAAGCAAAAAGCGTTGGGAGACAACGTTTTCCAGATTTGAAGGGCGTTGCAAATTTTCTGCAAGTTTTTTGCCCTTTTTGTGCCCCGGCAGGCCTCCATCTGTTGTTACGTGTTGTCAAATTTTATAGAGAAATAGATGCTATCTATGCACAAGCAATCAATTCCTTTTGAATGCCATAACCTTTTTCCAATTGTCGGGTAGTCCCATCATATTAGACTTTGAACGCATTTAGTTCCCACAGCATAATCCGCAAATCATGTAGAAAGGGGCATAAAGTATGCCAGATTATCAGCTTCAAATCAAGCAGCTCGTATCCTACCCGCGCTGCCGTATCTACCGAGAATTTCTTCAAACCATGATCGCCGACCGGGGCGTCCGCACAAGCGGGCGCCCCGGTCTTTTTTGTTTTTCCGTCCTCTGCTCTTACGCCAATTTCCGCACCTCGTACCTGTGCCTCGACGGCCTGACCTATACCATCTATCCCGGCGAGTGGATCTGCCGGGTGGGAGAGCTCACCACCGCCCTGCGGCTGCGTTCCCGCCGCCGGACGCTGGAGGTGCTGGATACCCTTCAAAACCGGCACCTCATCCAATACTCCCTGCTGGGGCGGGGGAACCTGATTAGGTACAAAATCACAAATTGGCACCGCCACAACACCGTGTTGGACTACAACTGCCCCTGCCAGAAGGAGACCGGCTTCTTCTTCCTGCCTGTTACCACTGCCACGGAGCTGGTGGGGGCCGAGAAGTGCTCTGAAATGGATATTCTGTTAGATCTGTGGATCTCAGCGGTGTACCGGGACGACCAGGTACAGGGCTCCTTCGATGGTCCGGTGGTCTATCTGAGAAATGGGACGGGCAGCCCCCTGGTGTCCTACTCCGAGCTGGCCCAGCGGTGGGGACTGTCCAAGGCCACAGTGGGAAGGGTGCTGCGCAAGCTGGAGAAGGCGGGTCACATCGCCCTGCTCACCTTTCCCGGCAGGCATGGCACGGCCATCTACCTGCAAAATTACCTGTCCACCATGTTCCAGATTTCCGACGTGATGGTGGACAAGGACGAAGTGGCCATGTCCCTCAACATCCGGGTTCCCCTCCCGTAAGCCCGAAATGCCGGAGGGCAGCGGTTCAAACGAGGAAATTATCGTTTCAAAACCGGCGCAGGAAGTCATGGCCAGGAAAGTGCTTCAACTCCTTGCGCTGCAAGGGATTGGCTGTGCTCAATGTCCACGGATGACATATAAGTTATATGCTTTGTCCCGCGACAGCCAAGGTATCGTTGAAAGGGACACGTTGGTTAGGCGTTTTCGCATGGACGTGATGTGCCCCAGCGGTGTCCCGGCGTACACATTCGAGATTTCCACAACACCTGTGGATGGTTCGCCCAATGTTTGCGGTGAGGGGGTGGGCGCATGAAGATTGCCCTCGTCGATGTAGATGGGCACAGCGGATTCCCCAATCTGGCACTCATGAAGCTGTCCGCCTGGCACAAGCGTCATGGCGATGAAGTGAGCTGGTGGAGCGGATTTGAGCACTACGACCGGGTGTACCTGTCCAAAGTGTTTACCTTCACCCCGGACCACGACACCGCCATCGACGCCGATGAGATCGTCACCGGGGGCACGGGGTACAAGGATTACCGCTGGCTGCCCCCTGAGATCGAGGCCATAGCCCCGGATTACAGCCTCTATCCCCGGTTCACCCGCGCCGTTGGATTCCTGACCCGGGGCTGTCCGAACCAATGTCCCTGGTGCATCGTGCCCCGCAAGGAGGGGGATATCCGCCCCGCCGCCGATTGGGACGACATCGTGCGCCCGGACAGCCGGGAGATCGTGTTCCTGGACAACAATGTGCTGGCCTCAGACCATGGCCTGGAGCAGATCAAGCAGATGGGCTATGAAAAGGTGTGGGTGGACTTCAACCAGGGCCTGGACGCACGGCTCGTCACGCCGAAAGTGGCAAAGCTGCTGGCCGGCCTGCACTGGATCAGATTTGTCCGCCTGTCCTGCGACACCAGCGCCATGCTCCCGGTGGTGGAGCGGGCTGTGTCCTATCTCCGGGAGGCTGGGATCGCCAAATCCAGGCTGTGGGCCTATGTGCTGGTGGAGGATGTGGAGGACGCTCACCGCCGGGTACTGACGCTGGAGCGGATGGGCGTCCTGCCCTTTGCCCAGCCATACCGGGACTCTGACGGCGGCGAACCCACCAGTGAGCAGCGGGCCTTTGCCCGGTGGGTCAATATCAGGCCCGTACACAAATCATGCACATGGGAAGAGTACGATGACCCAGGAAAGGAAGGTCAGCATGGCAGGTAAGCGGAAACAGCAGGATGTTACAGAGGACCCCCGGTATCACGACACCCGGAAACTCCTGAAGAAATATCGGGACGTGAGCTGGAGCCTGGAGTTGTCGGTGCAGCGGCTGAGGAACCAGTTCCATGTGGAATACGGAACGGACATTGATGATTTTCTGGACACGGTCTATCTGGCCGGGGCGGATCTGGGCGGCACCGAACTGGAGCACCATGCCCAGTGCATTGAGCGCAGCCATAAAATGCTGACGCTTCTGGAAAATGCCGTGGAGCTGCTCCGAAACAAGCACAAAAATGGTGAAGCCTATTACTGGATTTTATACTATTCGTATCTGTCCCCGCAGCAGTATCAGAACACGGAAGAAATCATTGAACAGCTCCGGCCCCATATTCGGGATATCAGCAGGACGACCTATTTTCGTAAACAGGAGCAGGCTATTCAAGCGCTCAGCGCTATCCTATGGGGCTATACCGCACAGGACAGCAACGCGATTTTGGCCGGTTTTATCCCGCCGCAGACCTGACTTTTAATTTAGATGGGAGTGGATTGGGACTGTTTTGGGACTATATTGGGACTGTTTTGGAATTGACGCGGGACTTCATATGTGTTAAGATAGTCATGCTCAAAACTGTAAGCAAAACCGAAAACGGCCGCGGGACAGACGCCATGGGGCGTCTTTTTTCATGCTCCTGTGGCAGCGAGACAGCGCCTGGACATCGGGCACTGTCTTCGTTTTCACCCAAGCGAAAAGGAGGAATCTGCTTGACCAAAGAATTCACCCCGTCCCAGAACGCCCCCAACCGGGGGCCGGACCCTGGCCGCTGGCTGTACGCCAGCTTCCTGTCCACCAGCCTGACGCCCCTGCTCTCCCGTCCGGCCTACGCGACCACCATCTGGACCAAGGCCAGCGAGGTCATGAAGGATGTCTACACCCAGATCCTGGGCATCTCCACCATCGCCGCCATCGTCACTGCCGCCGTGGCCCTGCTGATGATGAACTTCTCACGCTCCGGGCGCACAGTGGACGAGTCCCGCTCCTGGCTGAAGCGCATCGTCATCACCTGGATCATCCTCAACTCCCTGGGCTTTATCATGGCCTACGTCACCCCCTTCTTCTCCGGCGGCCAGTGGACCGCGCCGTAAATGGGAATTTTAGATGGTATCGTAGAATGGATTGCGGAACAAGTCATGAACGGTCTGGATCTGATCAACACCTCAGTTTTGGGCGCTCTGGGCTGTGATATGACCACGTTTCTGCGCTACTTCCCAGCGGCGGAGACCATGTACGAGGTTTTCGTGGCCCTGGCCATCGGTCTCATTCTGCTGCTCTGGGTGTGGAACCTGTTCAAAAACTTTGGCCTGGGCGCAGGCTCCGAGGCCGAGGATCCCATCAAGCTCACCATCCGGGCGGTACTGTTCATCATCCTGGTCTGGTACGCGGGCGATATCGTGGATCTGGTTCTGGACATCGGCGGTACGCCCTACAGCTGGATCTTGACGGGAAACCTCCCCAGCCTGGATTTTGGCAGCTTCAGTTCGGTGCTGCTCACCATCATCGGCGTGTGTGCCAACGGGGCGGTGGCCCTCATCGTCCTCATTCTGGTGCTGATCCTGGCGTGGAACTACCTGAAGCTCCTGTGTGAAGCGGCGGAGAGGTACGTCCTGCTGGGCGTGCTGGTCTTTACTGCTCCTGTCGCCTTCGCCATGGGGGTGTCCCACTCCACATCGGATATCTTCAAAAGCTGGTGCCGGATGCTGGCCGGGCAGGTGTTCCTGCTGCTGATGAACGCCTGGTGCCTGAAGCTGTTCACCAGCATGGTGGGGGCGTTCATTGCCAATCCGCTGTCACTCTGAACGGAGGAAACCCATGAAAAAACGAATTTTGTCCCTTCTGCCGCTGGCGCTGGTGCTGGCGGCATTGCTCTGCGCCCCGGCTTTTGCCCTAACCGAGAGCGAGGTGGAGGCCCAGGTGGCCGCGTCCAGCAAGGAAGCCGTCACCGGGAACGTGCTGATCTGGTTTTTCTGCGCTGTGGCCTTTTTGAAGGTGTCACAGAAAATCGACAGCATCCTGGGCACTCTGGGCATCAATGTGGGCCGCACCGGCGGTTCCCTGATGGCCGAGGCCATGATCGCCGCCCGGGGCGTCACCATGATCGCCAAGGCGGGCGGCCACGCCATAGGCGGCGCGGTCCGGTCAGGGGGCGGCGCGGCCCAAGGCGCTCCCTCCGGCTCCACAGGCGGCTTCTTCAAGGGCGGACTCATCGGCATGGCCGGACGGCACATCACCAACAGCGCCGTGAAAACGGCCACCTCTCAGACCGCCAACCTCCATACCGCGCAAAGCCAGACCGCGACCTCCGCCATGCACACGGCCAGCTCCGCCCAGTCTGAGGGCGTCCACACGGCCAGTTCCGTCCACTCCGGCGTCTCCCATACCGTCAACGCGGTCCAGGGCAGCCGTTTCAGCACCGCCAGCTCCGGCACAGTCCACACAGACAGCAGTTTTCAGTCCGGCGGCGTGAACACCGACACCTCCGGCATCATCCAGACGGAAAACTCGGTGCAGTCCGCCGCCATGCAGTCGGACACCTCCGTTATCTCGGGGCAGGACAGCACCAGCAGCGAGGCTTTTTCCGACAGCGCTGTTTTCGCGGATGCCATAGCCCAGCAGGAGGGCGTCATCATCACCGGGCACGAATCACAGTCCTCTGTCCATTCGGACAGCAATTCCCAAACCTCCGGCCCCGGTGCTCCGTCCGCTCCCTCTGGCCCCAATAGCGCGCCCTCCGCTCCATCGGGCGGCAGCGCTCAGGTGTCTCAGTCGGCCAACAGCTCTCAGACCGTCTACGCTGGCGGTGGAAGCGAACGTGTCCATACCCAGTCCAGCGCCACGGAAACCGCCCACACTCAGTCCGACACCCATACGGTCCGCCAGACCAGCATCGGCGGCGCTGTATTTGCCCGGTCTCTGGCCTCCGGCGGCAAGTTCGCCAACGACGTAATCGGCACTGTGGCCCGGGGCGATATCCGCTCCACTGGCTCCATCACCGGGGACCTGGCTGCCCAGTCCCTCAGCTCCTACATGGGCCACACAGCCCTGGGGGCCGGGGCCAGGAACATCCCCCGGTATTCCGATGTGGAAATCGGCGGCGGGCGCATCACCGGCACGGAGTACAAGCCGGGCAGCAAAGAGGGGCTGGCCTTCGGAATGTATCACGCGGGGCAGTATGCCGCTCCCGAAGGCCCCCATCAGAAGGTCCATTCCGCGGATGGGACACTGTGGTTCAAGCAGTACGCCCAGGACGCGGTGGAACGCAAGCCCTACAAGGCCCCGGACGGCACTGTGGCCTACGAGGAAAAAATCGTGAAGAAGCTGCCCAACGCGCCCAAGCGGAAGGACCGCATTTAAGGAGGAAACCCATGCGACAAGAAGAACGGGATGTCTACGTCATCCCACCCAATTTTATCGAGGGCGGAAGCCTGATGGGCGGTATGTTCAAGACCTGGAACGCCATTGAGGCCGGGATCTTGGGCGCGCTCACCGCCTTGCCTGTGCTCCGGCTCGGCTTTTCCCTCACCACCCGCATCATCATCCTGTGCGTCACCACCCTGCCCCTGGTGCTGGTGGCCCTCATCGGCATCGGCGGCGAGAGCCTGTCCCAATTCATCCTCCAGTTCATCAGCTATCTGCGCAACCGGCGCGTGCTGGACCAGACCGGGACAGGCTCCAAGAAGGGGCTGCTCCCCAGCTGGGCGCAAAAGGAGCACACCGCCAATCCGGATGTGGAGGAACTGCCCAAAAGCCGCCGCCGGTTCCATGTGGATGTGAAAAAGCGGGAGGTCTCCCAGCACAAAACCTTCCTGGAGCGGGAGGAAGTGGTCAAGCCCCTGAATCCCCTGGCGGATTACGTGCCCATTGAGAAGATCACCCACGGCGTCATCAAGACCCGGGACCGCCGCTATATCAAGGTGGTGGAGGTGGTGCCCGTGAATTTCCTGCTGCGCAGCGCCCAGGAGCAGCGCAGCATCATCTATTCCTTCATCAGCTATCTCAAGATCGCGCCGGAGAAGGTGCAGTTCAAGGTGCTCACCAAGCGGGCGGACATCGACCGACACATGGAGAGCGTCCGGGAAGAGCTGGCGAGGGAAACGGACCCCCACTGCCGGATGCTCCAGGAAGACTATCTTCGGCTGATTCGGGACCTGGGCTCCAGGGAGGCCATCACCCGGCGCTTTTTCCTCATTTTTGAGCATGAACCGCTCCCCGGAACGAAACGGGGCCAGGAGGAGGACGAGGCCATTGCCTCCCTCCAGACCGCCGCCCGCACCGCCGCCAATTACCTGCGCCAGTGCGGCAACATGGTGCTCATGCCGGAGGAACAGGATGAAGCGGTGGCCGAGATTCTTTACCATATCCTCTGCCGCCGGGAAAGCAACGAGCACCCCTTCACCGACAAGGCCAAGCGGGTGGTGGCGGAATACCTGGCCTCCGGACGGGACGTGAACACCATCCCCGCCAACGAGTTCTACGCCCCCGGTGAGATCGACTTCACCCACGGACGCTACATCTGCATCGACGGCGTGTACTACGCTTATCTGCTGGTGCCCTCGGACGGCTTCAAAACCCAGGTGCCCGCCGGGTGGCTGTCCCTGCTGGTGAACGCCGGGGACGGCATCGACCTGGACGTGTTCCTCACCCGCCAGCCCAAGGACCGCATGATCCGCAAGCTGGGCCAGCAGCTCCGCATCAACCGAAGCAAGATCCGGGAGACCAGCGACACCAACAGCGACTTCGATGACCTGGACGGGGCCATCCGCAGCGGCTTCTTCCTGAAGGACGGCCTGGGAAACAACGAGGATTTCTACTACCTGAATCTCCTGGTCACGGTGACAGCGGGCAGCGTGGACGAGCTGGAGTGGAAGTGCGCCGAAATGAAAAAGCTGCTCCTGTCCCAGGACATGAACGTACAGCCCTGTTCCTTCTGTGAGGAGCAGGCTTTTCTGTCCTCCCTGCCCCTGGTTTCGCTGGAGAAACACCTCTTTGAGCGGTCCAAACGCAACGTCCTCACCCTGGGGGCGGCAAGCTGCTACCCCTACACCAGCTATGAGATGTGCGACGACAACGGCATTTTGCTGGGGGTGAACAAGCACAACAACTCCCTCATCATCGTGGATATCTTTGATTCCAACGTCTACAAAAACGCCAATATCGCCATTCTGGGCACCAGCGGGGCGGGCAAGAGCTTCACCATGCAGCTCATGGCCACCCGCATGAGGCGTAAGGGTATCCAGGTGTTTATCGTGGCCCCGCTGAAAGGCCATGAGTTCCACCGGGCCTGCTCCAACATCGGCGGGGAGTTCATCCAGATATCCCCCGCCTCCCCCAACTGCATCAACGTCATGGAGATCCGCAGGGTGGACAAGTCCGTGGATGAGTTGCTGGACGGCCCTGGGGTGGAAAAATCCCTGCTGGCGGCGAAGATCCAGCGGCTGCACATCTTTTTCTCACTGCTGATTCCCGACATGAGCCACGAGGAGCGGCAGCTTCTGGACGACGCCCTCATCCGCACCTACGCCAACCTGGGCATCACCCATGACAACGCCACCCTGGAGGACCCGAAGCGGCCGGGGCAGTACCGCACCATGCCGGTGTTGGGCGACCTCTACGACACCTTGAAGGAAGTGCCGGACACCAAACGGCTGGCCAATATCATCAACCGTCTGGTCCACGGCTCCGCCAAGACCTTTAACCAACAGACCAACGTGTCTCTGGACAACAAGTACACGGTGCTGGACATCTCCGAGCTGACGGGCGACCTGCTGACGGTGGGGATGTTCGTGGCCCTGGACTACGTTTGGGACAAGGCCAAGGAGAACCGCACCGAGGAAAAGGCCATCTTCATCGACGAGTGCTGGCAGCTCATCGGCGCCAACAGCAACCGTCTGGCGGCGGAGTTCGTGCTGGAGATTTTCAAAATCATCCGGGGCTACGGCGGCTCGGCCATCTGCGCCACCCAGGATATCAACGACTTCTTTGCCCTGGAGGACGGCAAGTACGGGAAGGGCATCATCAACAACGCCAAGACCAAGATTTTGCTGAACCTGGAGGACGAGGAGGCCCGTCGGGTGCAATCCCTGCTCCATCTGTCTGAGGCCGAGGTCATGGAGATCACCCACTTTGAGCGGGGCAGCGGGCTTATTAGCACCAATAACAATAATGTGACGGTGGAGATCAAATGCAGCCAGATGGAGAAGGAGCTGATCACTACCGACCGCCGGGAGCTTCAGGAGCTGCTGAACCGCGGCGGAGGCCGGAAGGCCGGGTGAATGGGCTGTACGCATTGGAGTGGCGCGAATACGTCTCAAGACCGCTGGAATACGTACCCCAGTTTCTGGACGGCGCGTATACGTCCTAATACGTACAGCTTCAAAACTTGTACGCAATCAAGAATACTCTAATGCGTATAAGCATGATTTTCAGGAGTTTTGTACGTATAAGCGCCACCCTATTACGGCGTTAATGCGTATGATTACGCACGAATACGCACAGGAGGAACCGACATGAAAATAAGGGATCAGAACTACAGCCAGGAGACCGCCGCCCTGCTCCGGGATATCTCCATGTACCGGGCCTTGCGGGAGGGCCAGCTGCTCCAGCTGTACCCTGGAAAACAGGCCATCATCCGCAAACTGCTGGCATACATGAGCAAACAGCACAGGATCGTATACGAGGACGGGCTCTACTTTCCCGCCCCCGGCAGGCCGGACCACATCGACTTCGGCCTGCTGGCCGCCGTGTGGGTGCTGGTGGACTTCATCGACCGGGTGGAGTATCACTCAGTGGGCGATTTCCCGGCCAAATTGATCTTTATCGCGGATAGCGAGGTCTACGAGGTGGTCCATATGGAGGCGGGGCGGGAAGCCCTGCTGTCCCAGGTGATGGGCAGGAAGGAGGAAAAGCCGTCTCATTACCTGGTGCTGGTGGACAGCCCGGAGCAGATCAACGGGCTGGAGCTGCCCAACGTCTGCGGCTATTGCACCGTCGCCCCCAATGGGACGGTGGAGTATTATCAAAAAGAGTGAAAGGACTGAAAATTTGAACCGAACCATCCTATCCCAGCGCATTTCCTCCATTTTGGATGACATCCAGCGGCTGAACAGCGCACTGTTCGCCATGAACACCACTGATATCCAGCGATACCCGGACAACTACGAAACGCTGTCCACCGACGCGGCCCTGCGGGCGGAGCAGATCGCCTGCCGGCTTCGGCACATCCTCTACGCCTCCACCAACGTTCAGAAGGAGGAATACCTCACGTCCGCCGCCCTGATGCAGGGCATTGACATCCAGTACAATGACGGGATCATGGAGATCACCCTGCCCAGCCTGCTGCCCAAACGGAGGCGGCGGCCCAGCTCGGAGTTCCTGCTGGACCCGTTTCACGCCGCCCTCAGCCAGTACGCCCGGGAGCACCCCATGCCCCAGTTCAAGCACTGCGTGGTGTGCTTTTCCAACATCTATGACCGGGAGCTGCCGGAGCGCCGGGTGCGGGACTACGACAACCTGGAGCTGAAGCGGCTGCTGGACGTGGCCGCCTCCTTCATGCTGGTGGATGACAGCGGCCTTTTGTGCGACGCCTACCACACCACTGAGCTGGGCGAAGCGGACTGCACCCGCATCTCCATCATGGACAGCGGGCGTTTTGCGGACTGGCTGAAAGAGCGGGAAAAAGTGCTGGATTCCATCAGGGATCTATAGCCCAAAACCATTGAAAATAGGGGTCCTATTTTAGCATTTTTTTGCGCTCCTGTTTTTGGACCCTGTGCGTTGCTTCTAAAAGTGTTGATACGACACGGGTTGCGCCGTTTTCAAAACACCAAAAAACGCCCAAGTCAAGGCGAGCTTGGGCGTAAATCAGGCTATGGAGGGGGTTATGCGCTCAATGAAGAAAAGCAAAGAAAAAGTACATAGCCTGGACAGCTTCTCCACCCTGCTGCTGACCCTCATTGCCCTGTCCGGCGAGTTCCCTACTGAGCAGATCATACGTCTGCCGAGTACAGGCGCATATAAAGAGAAAGTCATCAAGTCGCTCAAAAATGACGGCCTCATCCGCACTTACTACCATGATGGCCTGCGCGGTCTGCGGCTGACGGCTGCGGCTAAGAAACAGCTGGCCGCTGACTGGCCGGATCGGTTTGTCCCACTCTTTACCGGCGACACCATGACCAACGCACCCAAGTATACCGTCCTCCACCGTCTGCGCCTCCATCGTATGGCTGAGACGCTGGTGTCTATGCTCAACGCGGGCATATCGTCTTTCCCCTGGCAAAAGCCTGTCGTGTTTACTCCCACGCCGCTCGACCAGGCCCCGTACATTGAACGGCCCGCTTATTACAGCTCCCGCGAGCTCAAGCATCTGGGGGCGGCGGCAACAAAAATACGAAATTCCCGCGCTGTGGGCGTCTTGCTGACAGACGGCAATGTTTTCACCGTCTACAACACCGGACCTGCCCTGATGAAGTGGGAGTACCAGGCGGAAATGCGGCTCAAAGCCCTGCTGCAAATCGAACTGTGCCAAAACCGGCTCCCTAGACAGTTTGGAGGCGCCGGACAATGTGCAATTTTATTTGGTTCTGATATGGAGCAGCTGCCGGCCCTGTTAGACGCCGACACCAGGACACAGCACCATTTCATTCAGGACGGGAGCTATGTCCGCTTCTATTTTCTCACCAACGACCACCATGGCGACGTCCTTCTGGAGCTGCTTTGCAGCCCGGATGAAAAAGCGGCACTGGACAGCACCCTTGCCCAAGGCCTCGACCCGCCCCGGCCCGGCTGGCCGGTGGTAAACGACGCCATGGACGGGGACAGCCCGGTGCTGTTTGGCTATACCTGTGATATGCCCCGGATCAAAAATTTTGACTACGCCCTGCACATCCAGCACAGAACGGGGCTGCTGTACTGCTTTGATTTCCAGGAGTCCGCCCTGCGGGAGCTGTGCGGGCCGAATGTGGAGATCCAGTGCATCGACTTTGAAGCCTACGAAAGGAGTGTGTTCCATCAACCGCAAGAAATTGATTAGCCTGCTGCTCATTCTGCCCATCGCCCTGGCCGCCCTGCTCTACGGCGGGGGCTTCATGGCTCAATTTATCTACAACTACGATGTCTGGCAGGCAGGAGGCGCGGCGTTCGGCACCGCGCCTCAATTTCCAAATGCCAATTTCTTTGCCTGCATTGCCGCTGTGTTCCGCTGGCCCTCCGGGCTGTATGGCCTGGGGTTGTGCGTGGCCGCGCTGGCGGCGTTGACATTCGGCGTGTTGCACATGGGTCAGGGCGAGGGCGGGGAACTGGACAAGGCCCGCAACCTGATGTATTCGGATAAGGGCACCTATGGCACGGCGGGCTTTCTGTCCAAGCGGGAGATGAAGGACGTGCTGGACCTGGTGCCCAATATCCGCAAGCACCCTGGCATCATCCTGGGGGAGCTGGACGGCCAGGTGGTGTGCGTCCCCCTCAAGACTCGGTTCAACGGCAATCTGGCCGTCTATGGGGCCAGCGGCTCCAAGAAGACCCGGGCCTTCTGCGTCAACATGATTTTGCAGAGCGTGGCCCGGAAGTCCTCGCTGGTCATCTGTGATCCCAAGTCGGAGCTTTACGAAAAGACCAGCGAGTATCTGCGGGATCAGGGCTACACCGTGAAGGTGTTCAACCTGGTGACGCCCGCCGCCTCCGATTCCTGGAACTGCCTGTCAGAGATCGAGGGCCAGGAGCTGATGGCCCAGCTTTTTTGCGATGTGATCATTAAGAATACGGGCAGCGGTCGGGGAGACCATTTCTGGGACAATGCCGAACTGAACCTGCTGAAAGCTCTGGTACTCTATGTGGAGCAGGGCTATCCGGAGGGCAGGCGCACCATCGGGGAGGTCTACCAGCTTCTGGCCATGAGCAGCGAAAAAGAGCTGAACGCCCTGTTCGACGTGCTCCCCATCTCCCACCCGGCCAAGGCCCCCTACAGCATTTTCAAGCAGTCCTCGGAGAGCGTCCGGGGCGGCGTCATCATCGGTTTGGGCTCCCGGCTCCAGGTGTTTCAGAACCAGGATATCCGCAACATCACCGGCTATGATGAGATCGACCTGGAGCTTCCCGGCAAACAGCCCTGCGCCTACTTCTGCATCACCAGCGACCAGGACAGCACCTTCGATTTCCTGTCCTCCCTGTTCCTGTCCTTCATCTTTATCAAGCTGGTGCGGTATGCCGACCAGAACTGTCCCGGCGGGGCGTTGCCTGTCCCAGTCCATGTGCTGGGGGAAGAACTGTGCGCCTGCGGAGTTATCCCTGACCTTTCCCGAAAAATCAGCGTCATCCGCTCCCGAAACATCTCCATGTCCTGCGTGTTCCAAAATCTCGCCGGCCTCCAGAACCGCTATCCCGACAACCAATGGCAGGAAATCCTGGGCAACTGTGACATCACCCTGTTCCTGGGCTGCACCGACGCCCTCACGGCTACGTTCATTTCAGACCGCACCGGGGAGGCCAGCATCGCCGTCACCAGCAAGGGCCGGCAGTTAAGTAGCTGGCAGGTGACCAACTACACCCCTTTGTACCGGGAGACCAGCGGCGTAGGCAAACGCAAGCTCATGACCATGGATGAGGTGCTGCGCATGGATGTGGACCGCGCCCTGGTGATCCTCCGGGGCAAAAAAGTATTGGAGGTAGACAAATATGACTATTCCAAGCATCCCGAGGCGAAAAAGCTCCGGGCAGGTAAGGCCTCCTCCCACGTTCCGGCGTGGCAGGAGGCGCAAAAGCAGACGCGGGCCGCAGCAAAGAAGGAGGTGAAGCCGGCCCCAGCCCAGTCTGCCGCTGTGCCTAAAAAAGAACCGGCGTCTGAACCGGCTCCGGCGAAGCAGGCGGCGCATGAGGCCGCGCCGCGAGTAAAGAGCACAAGCAAGGATTCCATTATCAAGCCAAAACCGAAAAAGGAGGACTGACATTTGGCAAGAAAAAAAGCAGTGACCGAACCCCAGGAGGAGCAGATGCCTGATGCCGCCGTTCCCATGGAGGACACCTCCGGGGCGGAGTTTGACCCCGGCCCTGCGGAGGATGCGCCCGGCGGCATGGCCCCCCCCGGCATGGAGGGCAGCGCCCCGGGCGGGGATTTCACCGAGAGCGGGGACAGCGGCGGTGGGGATCTCCCCGTGGGCGATGATATATCTTTTGATCCCCCCGCGGATGGAGATGTCCCGCCCGGTGAGGAGCCCGGCCTGGGCATTCTTTCCCCCAGTGATGGAGAGAGCGGCATGGGCGATGTCTCCGCCGATCCCGATGGGGATGCTGACAGCGAGGACTACGCCGCCCTGCTGGCTGCGGTGAGTCAGGGGGGCATGGAGCCTGTTCCCCTGCCGGAGGATGAGGGCAGCGGTGAGACGGACATGGACGGCGAGGGCCAGGACAGCAGCCCCGGCGAAATGCCGCCCATGCCCCCGGAGGACTATGCCGGCGCTTTGCCGTCCGCGTCTGACGGGGAGGACCCCACCGCCGCCACGGGCAGCCCCACCCCCGCCCGAGTCGTGGACCGCCGTACCAACCCCCGGCGGGAGCGCGTACTCACCGTCGATCCCCGGGCCGAGGTGCTGACCCAGCAGGACCTGGAGGATATCATCTGGCACGAGCTGGAAAATGCCCAGCGCACCGGCCACCTCCTCACCGGCAAGCTGGGCGGCGTGGAGCGGACGCGGAACGGCATGGACACGGCCATCATCCTCTACAAGGGCGTGAAGGTGCTGGTTCCGCTGAAAGAGATGGGCGTTCACACCGGCTCTGTTCCCAGCGGTCCGGACTACGCTCCCTGGGCGGCGGGGGTGATCCGCGTCCTCAGTGCCCGGCAGAACTCCGACGTGGATTTCATGGTGCGCGGCTTCGGCGACAGCGAGAGCGGCGGCCGCATCGTGGTGGGAAGCCGGCGGGACGCCATGCGCCGCAAGCGCAGGCGGTTCTACCTGGACACGGATGAGCTGGGCCGCCACATGATCGAGCAGGGCAGTCTGGTGCAGGCCCGGGTGGTGGCCGTGACGGACAAGGCCCTCCGGCTGGAGGTCTTTGGCGTGGAGTGCAACGTGGTCGCCAGGGGCATTTCCTGGATGTGGGTGAGCAGCGCCCGGGACAAGCACTATGTAGGTGAGCTGATCCCGGTCCGGGTGACGAAAATTGAGCGGGACAGCGCGGGCCGCATCGCCATCCGGGTGGACGCCAGGGAGCTTTTCGGCGAAGCCGGGGACAACCTCTCCCAGTGTCAGCTCCAGGGCCGGTATGTGGGCGAGGTGACGGATGTGCATAAGGGCCGAGTGTTTATCCGGCTCGACATCGGCGTGAACGCCCTTGCCCATGAGTGCCGGGATATGCGTATGCCCGGCAGAAAGGATACCGTCAGCTTCACCGTCACCCGGCTGGACGAAAAGAACGGCATCGCCATCGGCATCATCACCCGCATCATCAAACAAAATCTGTAAAAGGAGCTGCTTTTTATGAAGCTGAAGTACATCAAACGCATGGCGCTGTGTCTGGCGCTGACGCTGGCCCTCAGCGTCAGCGCCTTTGCCTCCGCTGTGCCGGAAAATCTGGTGGTGGAGAACCTGAACGGCCAGCAGCGCATCACCAAGACCTATGTGCTCCCGCCCGACACCGACCCGGAGATCTTGAAAGAGCCGTCGTTTGATTACGACGGCTTTACCTATACCTGGGCCTTCACCACCAAGGAGGAGCACACCTTTCTGGAGTCCAAAACCGCCACCCAAACAGTGACGGTGGAGACGGCCAAGAAGGACCTCAATACCATCCTGGAGCAGCTGGCCCCCACGCTTCCCTATGACGATGGAGAGTACACGGGTGAGCTGGCCCTGGACCACACCACCCTGTCCACCGTGGCGTCGGGCTACACCACCCAGCGGGGCTCCATCACCGCCACCAAGACCATCGGCCCCCTGGACCGCAACGATATGTCCTACATCCCGGCCACCACCACGAAGAACGGCCGCACCCTCTCCCTGGTCAACGTGGATTGGCAGGTCATCGGCTCCGATGTGGTGGGGGATATGATGGCCCCCTGCTCCTATCAGGCGGTCGCCACCTATTCCGCCGCTACCAGCAGCCAGGTCGCCACAGGCTATGTCACCACCGCCGAGTACAAGGGCGAGGTGGTGGCGGAGGGCGTGGAAAACATCACCTATACGGTGGTCTATGTGGGCAGCGAGATCGTCCCGGCGGAACCCGATCCCACTGAGCCTGTCGAGCGGGCCTATCCGTCCTTCTTCCTGCCCATGGCCGTCATCGGCGGCGTCCTGCTCCTGGCGGCATTGGCGGCGCTGGGCGTGTTCGGCGTCCGCCTGTTCCGGCACAGGAAGAACGTCTATGTGTACGTCCCCGGCGACAGTCCCCGGGACTACAAGCTGATCGCCAAGTTCCGGGCGGAGCCGGACAGGCCGGAGGTCGATATTCGGAACATGACCCCCTACCCCAATACCACCATTGCGGTGGAGATCAAGCGGCCCCTGGCAAAGCAGCTGGTGGGCCAGACCTTCACCGTCCACCACCGCACTGCGGACTACACCTATACCGTCCTCCGGGACAGCCCGGCGGATTGGCACGAGTTTGACCCCACAGAGGAAAAGGAGGATGCCATTTGAAACACATCGGAAAAATCGCGGGCCTGGCGCTGTCCGCCGTGATGGCGCTGACCATGACCGCCCCGGCCTTTGCGTCGGATTACAGCTTTACCACCACGGCCCTCCAGGATTACTACAACAGCACCAGCTATGAGGACGTCTACGGCTCCCAGTACAACTATGGCGGGCGCAACGTGGTGGACTACGACATCCCCGAGCTGGAGTACGGCCGCATGAGTACCACCATGACCGGCGTGATGGAGCGGACCATCCTGCCAGGGCTCCAGCAGGTCGTGGCATCCACGGACGGCTCCGGCTACGGCCTGGGCGGCGAGAACGGCGGCGGTGGCGGCCCCCTCACGGAACTGGTGCTGGATGACGGCACGGGCGCGGGTTCCGGCTCCACGGTGCCGGTGATCCCCGACACCCCGCAGATCACGGTCCCCAACTCCCCCGCCTACACCAGCGTCCAGGGCATGGCCTACAAGGACGGCAGCATCGGCACGCTGAAGATCGCCAAACTGGGCATCAGCGTGAAGGTCTGGGAGGGTGAGTCCACCACCAGCATGGCCAAGGGTGTGGGCCACTACAGCTCCACCTCTGCCTGGGATGGCAATGTCGGTTTGGCTGGGCACAACCGGGGGGCCAAGTACAACATCGGCACCATCAAAAATCTGGTGGCCGGCGACACCATCACCTACACCACCATGTATGGCACCCGTACCTATCAGGTGACGTCGGTGAAAACCATCACCAACACCGACTGGAGCTATCTCCAGGGCACCGCCGACAACCGCATCACCATCACCACCTGCCTGGAGAACCATCCGGAGAGCCGGGTCTGCGTCCAGGCTGTGGAGGTGAAGTGACCAAGCCCCAGGAAAAAAATTTTTGCCGGGGGCCTCCCAATTTGTTGAAAACCGCATTCTCCGTTTGTATAAGGAAGTATACCGGCCTCTCTGGGACCGGAACAATACAAAGGAGGTCTTTTTATGCGGCAAAGGATGTTTACCCTCTTGGCAGGGATGGCCCTGGGCATGGTCCTGCTCAGCGGTGGCTACGCCGCCAGTACTGCCCTCACCGCCACCGTCAGCAACCAGCCCATCTATGTAGACGGCCAGCGGGTATACCTCACCGCCTATCATATCGGCGGGAACAACTTCGTGAAGCTCCGAGACATCGGACAGGCCGTGGGCTTCAATGTCTATTGGGACGGGACGGTGCAAATCGAGAGCGATAAGCCCTATACCGGGGTCATCCCCTCCAGTCAGACGCCTGTACCCACCCAGCTGATCCCAACCGTCCCCACCGAAGCCAGTGCGCAGGCAGCCATCAAGGCTCTGCGGGACACCTATCCCCACGGAACGGCTTACCCCACGCCCTACCGGCCCAACAATCCTCTCTCCAGGCCCTATACCAACTGCGACCACTGTGCCGGCTGGGCCATGCTGTGCAGCGATGCGGCCTTTGGCGATTTACCCTGGCGGTATCAGACCGCCCCGGCCTGGAGCGATATCCGGGCGGGGGACCTGGTTCGGTACGACAATTCCTATGGCGGCCATGTTGTGGTCGTGGTGGACAAGACGGACGAATACATCCTCGTCACCGAGAGCGGCGCCAACAATAAGGTCCGCTGGAGTGGACAGTATTTCAAGTGGTGGCTGGAGGAACAGCCCGGCTATGCCCGTTGGACACGGTATCCCTAATTTAATCATCTGACATCGAAAGGCCAGACTGTACCCACAGTCTGGCCTTTCCTCGTACAAGGAGGACGATATTTTGAAGCACAAATTCTTTCAGCGCGCCTTGGCCATGCTTTTGGCCCTGGTGTGCGTCATGGGCATTCTGCCCTTGTCCGCATTTGCCGCCGGGGGAAGCGCCCCCAGTTCCATCACCCAGCGGTCCTCCGCCTACATGACCATCGGCGGGCGGTCCGTCCGCTATAAGGCGGCCAGCAGCACCATCAACAACGTGGGCCTGCCATATGTGTTCAACGAGCAGGTGGACGTACCCGGTTACGGAACGACCCGCGCCCTGTGCGCCTACCAGCACGGCACCTTGGGTCCCGCAGCCAACGGCCAGAAGTGGAACTTCAAGAGCGAGGTCAACAGCGCCTCCCTGAAGGTGCTGCTGACCTATATCTATTCCTACACCTATGGGGACTTTGAGGCCGCGGGCGACGCCGTCGGTCTGGAGCACTGGAACCAGTATTGGTCCAACATCTGGTTCCTTGTGGCGCAGGCCATGTCCTGGTACTACGAGCACGGTATCATCAAAGATGTGACCAGCGACCGGGAGGGCTTCATTGAGCAGGCCAGCGAGGAGTTCGTTGCGGCCATGCGGCTCTACCATCAGACCTACGGCCAGTCCAGCTGGATCACCAACTGGGACGCCATCGGCACCCATTCCATCATAGACAGCACCGATGGCGGGGCCACCGGCGTTTCCGCCTACGATTACGTCTCCACCGGCGTCAATCTGGTGCTGGATCATCCCGAATACTTCCACGATTACCACCTGTGGATCTATGAGTGGGACAGTACGCAGCCCTGGAAGCTGACGGGCCAGTCCGGCACTCCCATGCAGCGGCTGCTCATTGCCGTGCCGGAGGAACGGACAGAAGAGGAGGACACTGTTCAGCTGACAGTAAAAAAGCTGGAAGCCGGTACAAATAAGCCTCTTCCCGGCGTCACCTTCAAAGTCGAGAATTCCGCTGACCCTGCCGCATTCTCTGTCACGCGGCAGACCGGCTCCGATGGAACGTTTACCCTCACTGCTGAGGCAGACCATCTCACAGCCGGCCAGTATCTCATCACCGAAGAGGCCGCGCCCGAGGGCTATGTGGCCCAGACTGCCTCCCAGTTGGTGACAGTCCTGCCCAACGGCTCCGCCAACAGTGTGTTCACTTTCTTTAATGAGCCGACCACGACAACGACTACTCCCGGCACCGGCTCCATTCGCAAGGTAAACGCGGACAACCCCACTGAGGGCATTCCCGGCGCGGTTATCCGCATCACTTCGGTCAAGCTGGATGATGGCGGCAGCTTTGTCAGCGAGTACACCACCAAGGACGGCGGCTATATTTTGAAGGAGGATCTGGATTTCTCCCAGCTCCCCACCGGAAGCTATATCGCCGAGGAGATCACTCCGCCGGAGGGGTTCATCCTGAGCTCTGATGTGTCCAAGGTCAAGCAGCCCTTTGTGTGGGACGGCGAGCACGACATCAGCCTGATTTTTGAAAACAGCGCGAAAGTTCGTGTGCAGCTGAAGAAGGTGGACGAGAGCAACGCCCCCCTTCCCGGGGCTGTTTTTGTTATCCTGCGGGACGGCCAGGTGATCGGCACCGAGGAAACTCAGCCCGACGGCACCATCACCGTGTCCAACGTCAGCGAGGGGTACTATGAGTTCCGTGAGGTAAGTGCCCCGTCTGGCTTCGACTGCGACCGCTCCCCCGTGGGCGTCCATGTGGAGGCCAAGGACCTTCAGGGTGAACAGACCATCGTGGTCACCAAAATGAACCATCACAAGCGTTCCCTGACCATCACCAAGCGGAACACCGAGACCGGCGACCCCGTTCCCGGCACCTCTTTCCATATCCGGGGTGTGAACCTGGGCTATGAAAACGACGTGGTGACGGGCGCCGACGGCAAGGTGACCATCTCCGATATGCCTTCCGGCTGCTACGAAATCGAAGAGACAGACGTACCCGCGCCCTATATCCTGGACACCAACAACCGTAAGACCGTCTGGATCGACGCCGAAAAGGACCAGGATGTGGTGGTTGATTTTGTCAACTCCACCCGGCCCGGCCTGCGGCTGCTGAAAATTGACGCTCAGACCGGCGAGCCTCTTTCCCAGGTCCAGTTCCGCATCAGAGAGGTCAACGGCGGCTATAACGAGCTGCACTTCACCAACGCCGAGGGCCTGATCGTGCTGGAAGGGCTGAACCCCGGGGCCTATACCGTGCAAGAAACGAAGCCCAAGAATGGCTGGGTGGCGGATGATACCGTCCACACCGTCTACCTGGAGGAGAATAAGACCACCACCCTTGAACTGAAAAACCTGCGCAAGCCGGATCTGTATGTCAAGAAGGTGGACAGCATCACGGGCAGCCCCATCAAGGGCGTTAAATTCCAAATCTGGCGCGGGTCTGACGACACCCAGAGCGGCGAGTATAACGACCTGGGCACCTTCTACACTGATGAGCAGGGCCAGATCCATCTGGTTCGGGTCAATACCGGGTGGTACAAGATCCAGGAGCTGGAACCCGCCCCCGGCTACACCATCAAAGAACCGGCTATCCAGGAGATTTATATGGAGGCCGGAAAGGACCACACCGTCACCTTTGAGAACACCCCCAAGAACGCGATAGTGGTCGAGAAGTATGATTCCGTCACTCATCAGGCCCTGCCCGGGTGTACCTTCCAGCTGAGGTATCTGGGCGGCGCATCCGGCACAGGCGGCACCGTCATCGGCCAGAAGGTGACGGGGAACAACGGCATCGCCATGTGGACCGGGTTGAATCCCGGGTCCTATATCGTGGAAGAGGTCGATCCAGCGGACGGATATAACATCATAAATGCCTCTGAAACCGTATTCTTGGCCGATGATGGTGAGCAGAGCGTGGTCACTGTCCGGTTCAACAATTCCCCTAACGGCTCCCTCCTGATCCGGAAGGTGTGCGCCACAAATCCCTCTGTCACCCTCCAGAACGCCGAGTTCAAAGTGACCTATGCGGACGGCACCCTCATCGGCGATAGCAACGGCATTTTCAGGTCCGACGAAAACGGCGAGGTGCTGATTGACGACCTGAAGCCGGGCTCCAGCGTGGTGGTCACCGAGGTGCGGGCCCCTGCGGGTTTCCTCATCGACACCCAGAGCGTCACCGTTCAGATCAAGGAAGGCCGCACCATGTCCGTGGTCATGAAAAACCAGCCCAAAGGAAAACTGATTATTCAGAAGCGGGACAGCCAGACCAACGAGGTCCTGCCCGGCGCTGAGTTCCGGGTCACCACCGCCGCCGGCTGCGAGGTTGGTCTGGACGGCGTGATTGGCACTTCCTCCCTGACCCAGAACGGCATTTTCACCACCGACAGCCAGGGCGAGATCCGCATTTCCAACCTCGTCCCCGGCGCATATGTCATCAATGAAATCAAAGCCCCGGGCGGCGGGTATGTCATTGACACCCCCTCCACCAACGTGGTCATCGGGCAGGGCGGCGACACCCAGACAGTGGTGATTAAAAACACCAAGAAGGGTCAGTTGATCGTCGAGAAGTACGATAAGATCACGAAGCAGCCCCTGGCCGGTGCGCAGTTCAAAATCATGACGGCCAATGGGGAGCTCACCCCCGACAATGAGGGGCTCACCAGCTCCAACGGCCTCTATACCACCGACCAGAACGGCCAAATTGTGTTGTCCAAGCTCCTGCCCAACACCTATGTGGTTTCTGAGGAACGTGCCCCGGACAATTACCGCAAGGACCCCACCCCGCAGACGGTCGTAGTCAATGCCGGGGACACGCAGACGGTTCGCTTTTATGACGACCCCCTCTGTACCCTCACCATTTTGAAGCGGGATGCCGTCACCAAGAAGCCCCTGAAGGGCGCTGAGTTCCTGGTCCGGGACAGCTCCGGCCATGTGATTGGTCCCAACAATGGCCTCTACACCACCGGCACCGACGGCACCGTGACCGTCACCGGGTTGGCCCCCAATTCCACGGTGGTGGTGTCTGAGAAACGGGCTCCCACAGGCTACATCCTCGATGAGACTCCCAAAAACATCGTGGTGCGCTCCGGCGTGGCCAACAGCCTGATTTTTGATAACGAGCCTGGAACCACCCTCATAATCCGGAAATTCGTCGAGGGCACCGAGAACGAGCCCCTGTCTGGCGTGGCCTTTAAGGTCGTGGACGGCGCTGGGGCGGCGGTTGGTCCCGGCGATGGCGTCTATTATACTGATAAGGCGGGCGAAATCGTCCTGGAGGGCATCGAGCCCGGCACAACAGTGAAGGTGCGCGAAATCAAGACCGTGGAGGGCTATGTCCTCGATGGCACCCCCCAGGACATCAAAATCAAGGGCGGCGAGGTGCAACAGCTCACATTTTGGAACAAAAAGGCGGGCACACTGGTCATCGAGAAAAAGGATTCTGTGTCCGGGGCATTCATTTCCGGCGCCCAGTTCCAATTGACGTATGCCAATGGCGGCTACGTTGACAATATCAATGGTCATTTGTCCTCCAACGGCCTGTATACCACAAACGATAAGGGCCAGATCCGCATTGAGGGCATCGTGGGCACCGTGGTCGCCAAGGAGGTCAAGGCAGCCCCCGGCTATGTGATCGACCAGTCCACTCAGGTACAGACTGTCACAGTCAACCCCCTGGACACGCAGACACTCACCTTCCTCAACGAGCCCCTGTGCTCCCTCACCATCACGAAACTGGATTCCGTCACCGGGAAGCCCGTGCCCAACACTTCCTTCGCGGTGAAGGACGGCAACGGGAACGTGCTGGCCCGCTGCACCACCGGGCAGGATGGCACTGCCACTGTCACCGGCCTCGTGCCCAACAGCACCGTGGTCGTGGTGGAGACCAAAGTACCCTCGGGCTATGTGCTCAACACCACGCCCCAGACCATCATCGTGAAAAACGGCTCCAACACCCTCACCGGCAGCTCCGGCACCGTGACCACCCCAGGTACGAATCCTGGCGGCAGCACTGTCGTCAATCCGGGCAGCAATACCGGCACCAGCAATGGCAACGACCTCACCTTTGAGAACGAGCCCAAGCAGACCTTGACCATTCACAAGTACATCGAGGGCACGAAAAACGAGCCTTTGGCCGGTGTGACCTTCAAACTGGTGGACGGCTCCGGCACTCCTGTGGGCTCCAGCGACGGCACCTTTATCACCGACAGCAAGGGAGAGATCGTGGTGGAGGGCCTGGAGCCCGGAACCACTATCACCGCCCAGGAGGTCAAGACCGTGGACGGTTTTGTGCTCGACGGCACCCCGAAATCTGTGAAGATCAAGGCAGGCCAAGGCGCTCCCTCCCTCACCTTCTGGAACGCCAGGGCGGGCGAACTCATTATCCGCAAGCTGGACAAGGCCACCGGGAAGCCCCTCGCCGGGGTGGAATTTGAGCTGACCTACGCGGGCGGCGGCTACGTCGATAACGCGGACGGCCATTTGAGCAGCAACGGCCTGTATACCACCGACGCCCATGGGGAAATTCACATCTCTGGCGTGACCGGGACCATCGTGGTAAAGGAGACTCGGACCATCGACGGGTACACCATCGACCCCGCCACTCAGACGCAGACGGTAAAGGTCAACCCCCAGGATACGCAAACGCTGACCTTCTACAACGCCCCCAAGCAGACTTTGACCATCCAGAAGTATGTGGACGGCACCACCGACCCCATCCAGGGCGTGACCTTCCTTGTCACCGACAGCTCCGGGCAGGTGCTGGGTCCCAACAACGGCGAGTATATCACCGACCGTAATGGCCGCATTGTAATCACCGACCTGACCCCCGGAACCACCATCACAGCCAAGGAGACCAAGACCGTTGGCGGCTATGTGCTGGATACCACGCCCCAGTCCATCCTCATCAAGAGCGGCGTGGCTCAGACCCTGACCTTCTTCAACAAGGCCGAGGGCGGGCTGGAGCTGATCAAGGTGTCCGCCAGCGACAAATCCCAGCGCATCCCCAACGTGACCTTTGAGATCCGGGAGATGGACGGCGGGCTGGTGGATACCATCACTACCGATTCCAGCGGCCGGGTCCATCTGAACCTGGACGCCGGGGATTACTACGCTGTCGAGACTGAGGCCGGAGAGGGCTTCAAGATCGACACCACGCCCCACTACTTCACCATCAAGGACGGCAAGACCACAACCCTCACCGTGACCAACGAGGCATTCAGCGGCATCATCATTCACAAGGTCAATTCCGTCACCAAGGACGGGATTTATGGAGTGAAATTCCTGGTTTACGACCAGAATAAGAACCCCATCGGCGAGTACACCACCGATGACCAGGGCTACATCTACATCGACGACCTCACCGTGAAGGGGAAGGGCAAGCTGTTCATCCGCGAGTTGGAGGCCGCCGAGGGCTACGAGCTGGACAAGCAGTACAAGACCGTCTACGTCCAGCCGGGCAAGACCATTGAGATCGAATGGGAGAACGTGCCCATCACCGGGCAGTTCCAGATCCGCAAGTACGCCGCTGAGTACAACGAGGTCACCGGCACCGCCGCTGGCGCTCCCCTGAAGGGCGCGGTCTATGAGATCAGCGAGGCCCGCAGCGGGAAAGTGGTGGATTATATCACCACCGACGCCCGGGGCGTGGCGGCATCTAAGCCCCTACCCCTGGGCCGCTACAAGATCACTGAGGTGACCGCTCCTCCCTACTGGAAGCTCAGCGGCACCGTGTTTGATGAGACGCTGGAATATTCCGGCCAGATCATTAAGCTGTCCGACTACGACAAGCCCTCCAACCTGGGCGTCACCATCACCAAGCGGGGCAACGCTCAGGCCCTGGCGGGCAGCCAGATGCGCTACGACATCACCGTGGCGAACACCAGTAATGTGGCGCTCTCCGAATTCTACTGGCATGACCGCATCCCCACCGGCGCCACCCGGGCCACTGTTCTGACCACCGGCACCTATAGCGCCCGGCTCAACTACCGTGTGCTGTACAAGACCAACTACCGGAACGGCTATCAGGTGCTGGCGTCCAACCTGCTCACCAGCAGTAACTACTCCTTCAGCCTCAACGCCATCCCCACCCAGCCGGGCGAGTACGTTACCGACGTTTACTTCGACTTTGGCAAGGTCCCCGTGGGATTCCAGTCCACCACCAATCCGACCCTGACGGTCCAGGTACTGGGCTCCATCGCCAACAACTATCAGATTGTCAACCGGGCCGACGTGGGCGGCAAGTACCAGGGCACCTGGCAGACCGCCCAGGCCACCTGGCTCACCATTGTGCGCAAGCTGACGCCCACCTACACCCCCACCCTGCCCAAAACGGGCTACTGATTCAAAAAGCGGGACGGCTCCTCGGGGCCGTCCCGCTGGTAGCAGGCTACAATTCGCACTCTAACTGACAGTCGAATGGCTCCGCGTCAACGTGCTGCTGACGATACTCTTTTGCCTCAACGCATCCCAGTGCCTGATAAAACGCCTGACTTTCAACTGCGGAATGAGCGGAAATATACAGCTTTTTTGCTCCTTTCCCTTTGGCCCATTCCTTCGCCATCTGGAACAGAGTCCTGCCGATTCCGGCACCTCTCATGTCCTCAGACACATGGATGCTGGTCAGATCAAGATACTGACGCTCCTCGCCGAAAAAGTCAGCCTCGACCGACACAAAGCCTTTCAGCAAATCATCCGCAAATGCGGCACACACTACGCCGCCTGCTTGAATGGTATGTTTCAGGCAGGAAATCAGCGTTTGATAGTCTGCCTCCGACCAATCATCAATAAAGGGAGCGTCTTTGATGACCCATTCCCCGTGATCCCTGCGCCAACACTTTTTAACCACCTGATGCCGGTTAAAATGCCGGAACAGCTCCCGGCAGAGTTCATCAGTGTACAATGCACGGTACTGTATCATTCAAATCATCCTTAATAACTGCTGGTATCTGTTCTGGATTCCATCTGGCATTTTACAAAACTGACCAGTTTCTCGTTGAACTCGCCGTTGCCGCTCAATGCCCCAAATACCCGACTCACCTGCTCCTGCGGCGCTTCGCCCTCTTTGGCAAGCAGATGGACGGACATGAGAAAGGTGGTAGTCCGTCCGCCCTCCCGGCGGGCCCACACGTTTCCGGTCAAACCGTTTTCATCATCGGCGCTTTGGCCGTATTCCACGATAATATCCACGATCATCCGGCTGTCGATTTACAGCGCCGTGGCGGGCAAGCGGAAGGAAAACGTGTTGAGCATGGAGATCTCCGTCTCCACCAGGTTGGGGAACCGGGGCGCTTCCGCCCGCTCCTCCCGAACCAGCTCCGCCATGCGCTGGGCAAATTCTTTCTGTTCTTCTTCATTCGCGGGGCGGACTTCATATTTCCCACAGTCGGGGCACTGCTCCGTTTCCTCGCTACGGCTGAAAATGAAACCGCAGTTATCGCAAGCAAATATCATTTTGATCACCGCCCTACATTATAGCAGGGGCGGTCATCCTTTACAAGGAGGCGTTTTCCCATAGAACCCACATACCCCGCCCTGGACCGCGCCGCGTTTCTCATTGAACACGCCTGTGTGCCCCGGGCCTACCCCATTTACTGCGCCGAGGCCGCCCAGCTGCTGGCCATGCTGGATGCGGCCCAGCGTCAGAGTTCCACCCAAACCGCGAATGAGGTGATGCAAGATGAACATTGAAACAACCCTGGCCGTTTTGCACCGGGAGGGCGTTTTGCAGGATCACACTCCTCACAGCGCCCAGTTCCGGGACCTGACCGCCTGCCTGCTGGGCGCGTTTTCCGCCGCCGGCGCTATCCCCACGCTGTCCGCCGCCGACGCCCGATTCTACGCCGCCCTGTCCCCGCTCCATGACATCGGGAAGCGGGCTATCCCCCCGGAGCTTCTGAACAAACCTGGTCCACTGACCTGGGAGGAGTTTGAGGTGATGAAATCCCACACCACCCAGGGCTGTGAGCTCCTGGAGCGGATTCCGGCCCTCAAACACAGCGAAGCCTTCCCTCTGATCTGCGACGTATGCCGCCACCACCATGAGCGGTGGGACGGCAGCGGCTACCCCGACCAGCTGGCCGGGCGGGACATTGCCCCCTGGGTGCAGGTGGTGGGGCTGGCGGACGCCTTTGACGCGCTGATCCATC
This sequence comes from Oscillospiraceae bacterium, assembly GCA_910575695.1. Lineage (GTDB taxonomy): Bacteria > Bacillota > Clostridia > Oscillospirales > Oscillospiraceae > Enterenecus. Next base: position 37,502 of record CAJTGJ010000013.1, read on the forward strand.
CCCGGGCCTACAAACCCGCTTACTCGCTGGGGCAGGCTGTCCGCATGATTGAGGGCGGCGCGTGCGGGACTTTTGACCCGGTCATGTTGGTGTGCTTTCAGCAGAACATCAGCCATATTTGCCATGCCGTCTATGCCTGAGCGGGAGAAAAGCGGTCTGGAACAGGCCGCCAGCGCCGCCCATACCGTACACGGCGCTGTTAAAACCGGCAAGGCCATTGCCTCCGCTGCCAAAGGCGCGGCGGTGGGCGGGCCCTATGGAGCGGCGGCAGGTCTGGCATTGGCAGCGGGAAAACACGGAAAAAAGCTTCTGGTGGCCGCGGTTGTCATCCTTCTTCTGCCCGTGCTGTTTGTCCTCATGCTCCCAGGACTGATTTTCGGCGGGCTCACCAGCAGCGGCGCGCCCGGCCAGCCTGTCCTCAACGATGGCGACGCCATCACCGCACAGATGGACAGCATCGCCGCCGCCATTGATGAGATTCTGGCCGAGGGTGTGGAGGACGCCAAAGCCCGGGCCGCCCAGGACTTTGCAACAACGGGCGGGGACAACTACGAGGTCGTCCAGCCCTTCACCGTGTCCAGCAACACCAATTCCTTCATCGGCCAATACTGCGCCGCGAAGGAGGAGAGCTGGTCCGATATATCCCTGGATGATATGAAACGTATTTTGCGGACCGGAAAAAGCAGCCTCTATTCCTTCACTCGAGCCAGCGAAACCCGGACGGTGGAAGCGGACGACCCAGACACCCCGGACGTGGTGGAGACCAAACAGGAGACCTGGTACGTCTACACCCTGGTCTACAATGGCGAAGCCTATTTTGCCGACCAGGTGTTCCGCCTGACGGACGATCAGAAAGCGCTGGCCGGGGACTACGCCCAGAACCTCAGCCTGTTCCTGAGCGACGGCTCAATTCAGCACACCGAGTACACCGGCGGCACCATCGCCTCCCTGGGGGACGTGCGCTTTACGGACGGCGTGACCGAGGTGGTCTACTTCAACCAGCTGGATCAACGGTATGCCAACCAGCCCTTCGGCACGGACAACATCGGGGGCTACGGCTGCGGCCCCACCTCCATGGCCATTGTGGTGTCCTCCCTGACCGATGAGATCGTGGACCCCATCGCCATGGCCAAGTGGGCCTATGAAAACGGCGGCTGGTGCAAAGGGCAGGGCTCCTACCATTCGCTGATCCCCAATGCGGCCAAGGCGTGGGGCCTGAACGTGGAGGGTTGTAAGGCCAGCGAGCCCCAGCGCATCCTGGACGCGCTGAGCCAGGGAAAGCTGGTAGTGGCAATTATGGGCAAGGGGCATTTTACCACCACCGGCCACTTTATTGTCCTCCGAGGTGTGCAGGACGGGAAGATCCTGGTGGCCGACCCGGCCAGCACCTCCCGGAGCCAAAAGACGTGGGATCTGTCCATTATCCTCAACGAAGCCGGGAAACGGGCCGGGGCGGGAGGCCCGTTTTGGATCGTTGGGGCCTAACACCCGTTCACCTTGGAAAATAAATAGGCATTCCCTTGGCATAGTAACTGTAACAAGCGGCACCCCTCAGCTTTCTGTGGGGGTGCCGCTCACCGCCTATTGATTCTTCATGACATCCTGCCAGTTGGAATTGTGTAATATCTCAGCGTCCCCGCCAAGAAAAACCGTCCCGGCTTCCACATCTCCCTTCAGCTGATACAACATCCAAGCTGTCAGGTACCCATCGCTTCTTGCCAGCATATCTCCGTGCTCCGCACCTGCCGCCCTGCCACGAACCTTGAACACAGTGTCATTGATCGAGTCGTAATTTTCAATCAGAGAGGATAGTGGCGCGACGCCTGCGTATTCCTCATTTGGATCTGCCACGCCGGCGTCGTCAGATGTGCCGGTCCCCGCCGCCATAAAATATGGGATGCCTACCTTTGATATATCATAGAACCAGCCCAAATTTCGGGCCAGGAGAGGGTAGGCCGCGCTGCCTGTGAACATGGCCTTGTACACTGCGCCATTTTCATACTCCGTCACCGCCGCCAGAGCTCCCGCGCCGCCCTGGGAAAAGCCGACGATACCGATATTGTCCTCGTCCAGCTTGCCGCAAAGCACATTACCGCTGGATAAGCTCAATAGAAAATCCAGCATGATCGATGTTGTCTCACCTGTCCCAGCCTGGGGGTCCTCATTGCCCACAACCACAAAGCCCCAGGACGCCAGGCGCTTGAACCAGCCCTCATAGTTTGACGCTGGTGTTCCGCTGGCATTGACCGCCATAATGACCGGGCATTTTTCCTCCGATGCCTCCAGCCCGGCGGGATACCAGACCCGTATCCTTTGAATGGACCTGTTGTCCGAGGCAAATTCTGTGTAGGATACCACACAGGGGCCCAGTTGAGAATACTTTTGCTCCAAAGGAAAGGCAGAAGAAAACGCCGTATAATAATCGTCCTTGATAGATGCCTTCCGGGCCTCGATCCAAATCTTGACCAGCAGCAGGACGATCAATACCATGACGACCAGCAGGCAAATGCCCAAAACCTTCCATATCTTTTTCATCCCTGATACCCCTTTACTTCTGCTCCTCCCGGATAAAACGGAGCATCGCCTCAAAGCAGTCCTGGGACTCCCTGCTTTCGGTGTTGGAGAGGAATCCGTGCTTCGTCAAGCCGTATGTAGCCTCATCAGTGTAAAAATATTCGTGCTCCACTCCGTGCCCGGCCAGCCGGTCCGCAAAGTGCTGCATGATCTCGGGGAAGCCGTCATCCGTTCCCGCTGTCAGGAAGCTCCTCGGATAGTTCGGGGTGATGTACCGCGTGGCGCTGAAACGGTCCGCCTCTGCTTTGTCCCAAAGGAAAACGCTGTCCTGCAAGTATGCGCCGGCCAATATTTTAATAGGCAGTCCCTCCAAAAGCTCCACCTCAAGGGGGGCGTCATCTATCACCGCAGCCCGTATGTCCGACACCTGCAACCGGGGCTCCTTGGTGAACGCAAACAGGGCTCTATATTCCCCATTGGACAAAACTGCCGCGTATTGGGCGGCCAGCTCCGCGCCTGCGGACTGGCCGAACAGGACCACGTCTTCCATATCCAGCCCCAGCTCAGCCCCATGCTCTACGAGATAATTGACCGCCTCGCTGATCTGGATCAGCGGGTCCGGGAAATGGTAGTCCGGCATGAGCACATAGTTCACATTGACGAAATTGAACCCCGCCTGGATCATTTTGTCGAACAAGGCGGTGGAGTCGTCCCGCTCAGCCATAGGGTCCCCCAGGACCTTATCCCCGGCGAAGAATCCACCGCCGTGGAAGTATATCACGGTCGTTCGTTTGACCGACGTATCGCTGCTGGGATAGGAAATGTCCAGATAGCTGTTGGGGTAGGTCTCTCCGTATTTGATGTCGTTCACGTAGAGTATGCCGTTGCTTCTAACGGCTTGGCCGGGTTCGCGCCTCGGCGAGGACGGATTGATGTCGGATTTGTCCTGGTATATCAGGCTCTGGAGCGCATCGGTCACGATAGAGGGCCGGAGCAGGACTGCGCCAAACAGGATCGCGGCTAGCAAAACGATTCCGGCCAGGATGATGCCAATAGCTTTCATAATTATTTTCATAGGCTCCTCCTTGACAAATGGATGGTGCAAGAGTAGCATAGGCTTCGGGATGAATCAAGCGTTTCAGCAAAAATGATACATCGGGAAGGGGTTTGTATCATCAGATGAATAACGAGCAAAAGAACACCTATGTGAAGCAGCAGCTTACGCGGGCCCTGCTGGAGCTGTTGCAAAAAAAGACACTGGCCGAAATTTCGGTCAGTGAACTGACGGAACGGGCGGGCGTTGGCCGTGTGTCCTTTTACCGCAATTGCCACACAAAGGAGGACATTTTGAAGGAAGAGTCGGACAGGCTCATCGAGCAATGGGGAAGGCTGTATGAAAGCGACCCTGCATCCACCCCGGAAACGCTGTTCCCATCACTGTTCGACTTCTACAGGGCGAACGGCTCATTTTATACCGCGCTCTACCAGGCCGGGCTGTCCGGCATCATGCTGGAGACGATCGTAAGCACCATACAGGTCACGGCGGAGATGGACAATCTGGAGGCTTACATGAAGTCTTTTTGGGCTTATGGCATCTATGGCTGGCTGAATGAGTGGATCAAACGTGGTATGCAGGAAAGCGGGGAGGAGATCAGCAGGCTGTTCGCAATCGCCAGGCAATGAGTAATTCCCAAAGCAAGCTGAATAGACAAAGGGCACGGATCGGGTCATTCCCATCCGTGCCCTGAACCTATGTAGGCAGATTTTTTGCGTTGTTCTGCCGGCAGTCCAACACCGTATCCAGATAAACAGTATCGCCCTCAATCGCAAACAGGGCTTTATAACGTTTGCAGAAGAGCGCTTTCCGATACTGACCTGGAGGCAGTTCGTAGTCAGTTTCGACAGGGAACTGGAACGGATTATCCTCCAGCGCATCCAATACCTTTTCAAAATCCTTTATCAGTCCCTTGGCCGCGGGAACGCTCACGTTCGCAAGAAAACGGGTATGCCGCACCAGCATGGTATCCGCACGCCGGGACACGATAACAGCGTACCTACCCAACGGCCTCGGCCTCCCCGATGGCGCGTTCCATATCGGCCAGTACCTCGCGGGCGTTCCGGCCCTGATAGCCGTTTCGGCGGTCTGCCTGAGCTTCCAGCAATTCGTCGTATACCGCATTACGGGGATGGAGGGAGAGGGTAAGGGGAACGGCCTGGTCCCGCACGATTTGTTTTAGGAACATGGTAAACGCGCCGCTCATGGTCAAGCCCAGTTCAGACAGGATTTCTTCCGCCTGGGATTTCAGAGCAGAATCCATGCGCATGCTGAAATTGGTATCGCCTGGCATAAAAATCACCCATCCTTTCCCCATAATTGTACAACATAGTATGTGCAATGTCAATGCAATTAGTTAGGAGATATTTATGTGAGTTCAGAATGTCATCAGCTCTATTCATTCTTATCCGCCTGCCAAGGCAACTGGCGCGGCAGCGTCCATATCTGCACCCATGGCCCTGGTTACCTCCTGTCCGCAGACCGGGACGGTCACCCTACCATAATGGCAGTTGAGCAATTCCAGCAGCTCGCCGGCGAGATGATCGACCCTGCCGAGTGCTGCGGCCAGCTCACAGCGGATGCCTTCAAGGCTCTGTATGCCCAATATCTGCTCTGGCAGGTACCGTCGGCGGAGTGCGATCCCCTTCTATTCCTGAGCCAGCGCGGAACGGGGCAGTCTTAGTTTCCCTGCGAGCATTTCGCGGCGTCGATGGCCAATACGATCATCAGGCAAAGCAAGGCGTCCTCCGGGCGGGAGATGTCCATGCTGTAGGTGTCCGTCCAATTCCACAGCTCTTTGGACAGGGACATCACGGTACGGGGGCCATCCATCACCGTGTAATCCCACTCCCAGAAGTCCCCCTCCACCGTCCAGCCGTTGCAGTCCAGGTTGAATTTTGGCCGGAAAAAGGTGAACTCCTTTTCCAGCACCCCCACCTGAAGCTCTCCCACGTACAGCTCGAACTTGGGCAGCCAGGTCAAGACCTTCTCCTGCACCGTGCCCAGGTGATTCCCACAGGCGTCGTAGATTTGGAGCCGGTGGCCCCAGCTCAGCTCCCCCTTGACCACATAGACAGTGTTCCCGTCCTCGTCATAGATATCATAGCTGTCAAACCAGGAGAAAAACCTCTGCTTAAAAAGCAAGCGCATGATCACGCCCTCCCTTCCTGGCGCTATTATATCAAATGTACCACTTCTTTGAACAGCCCTTTTTCCCAACACTGCCCGCCTGGATGCCCGGTCCAGGCGGGCTTTTTTCATTGTTTACAAAAAATTCACGGGGTTAGCTTCCCCTAATTGCCCTTGTCCGGTGCGTAATAAGTCAGATGGAAATTCAGGTATTCTCCGAGCCCCCACGGGCCGGTTCATAAAAACTCAAAGGAGGGATCTCCCATGAAACGTGTCAACATCAAATGCCCCTACTGCGGCTCCCGGGCATTCCTGCGCCCAGCGTCCGTGGTGTACGGGGCCAAAGCGATCAATCCTGCCGCGCCCTATTACGTCTGTGCCCGCTATCCGGCCTGCGATGCCTACGTGGCCGCCCACAAAGATACCCGCCTGCCCATGGGCACTCTGGCCGACAAGAATCTGCGGTGCAAGCGCATCGAAGCTCACAAAGCCTTCAACCGGCTGTGGGAAAGCGGGCTGATGAGCAAGAAGCAGGCGTACCGCTGGCTCCAGGCCAGCTTGGCCCTGCCGGAACAGGAGGCCCATATCGGCAGGTTTTCCACATTCCGCTGCGAGCAGGTGATCCAGATGTGCGGTAATTTCTTCCCCACGCTGGACAAAGCATCATGAGGAGGCAAATACCATGAAATTCGACTTTACCCTGACTCCCTGCCAGCAGGCTTTGGCGGAGGCCAACCTGTCGGTCATCGACAAAGTGATCTCCCGATACATCCATGTCAATGAAGGCATCTGCGGCCTGGGCCGGGACGATCTCTACCAGGAGGGCGCTATGGCGCTGTGCAAGGCCGCCGCCACCTATGACGGGGTCTCCGCCCAGTTCGGCACCTACGCCACCACGGTGATCCGCAATCACCTGCTCAACCACTGCAAATCGGTCAACGCCAGCCAGCGGAATCTGCCGGCCCTCTCCCTGGATGCCGGCGGTTCTGAGGATGACCGGCCCCCGCCCTGCCCGGAGCCGTCCGTCCCGGACGAGGTGGATGAACTCCTTGGCCGATTGGATGTCGCGGATTTTCTGGCGGACTGCAAACGGCGGTACAGCGGCGTGGCCCGGCTGGGCGTGGAGGCGCTGGAGTGGAAGGTGAAGGGCCTGAGTGGGGCGGATATTGCCCAGCTCTACGGCGCGAAGCCCAACCAGGTGGGGGCGTGGATATCCCGGGCAACACAAAAAATTCGGAAGGATGTTGTTGAAGATCGTCTGCCCCATTTGTAAAAGATAGTATCAAGGTTTGGAGGCGAATTTATGAACATCAAGAAGGAAAGCACTTATTACACAGCGGTGGGCCATTTCCACCGCAAGACAGACGCCGACGGGCGTACCTATCCTGTGATCCTGGTGAACCAGGAGGAGCACATGGTGGACATCCAGGAGATGGCGGTGTGGACTGTCCTCAACTGGCGGTTCCTGCGCCTGGAACAGGTCGAAATGAAGTATAGCCAGCTGGCCGGGGACCTGCCCCCCGCCCGACGGACGCTGGAAACCTGCCTGAACCGCCTGGAGGTGCGGGGCCTCATCGCCCGGGGCGTGGGCGATACCGACTTTGAGGCGCTGTATGACCTTCTGGGCGGGCTCTATGTGGTCCCCCTCTCGGAGAGCCTGCCCCTGAAGCTGACCGCTTTCGGCAAGCTGCTGCTGGACGGGGTGCCCTTCTCCAAGGCCAGGGAGCTGTTCCGAAAGGACAGGCCCAGTGAGCGGGAGGCCCAGGTACTGGCTTTGTCCCGACAGGCGCTGCTGTCCACCGCCGAGCTCATCAAGTGTGCCGAGGCGGGCGCTACCGACGTTTCCACCGATGAAAAGCTCATGGACGTTCTCATTGACAACGACTACACCACCAGCGACAGCCTCCCCTTTGAGATGCTGGATGCCAAACAGCGGACGCCCATCACCATGGCGGTAGCTAACCTGTACCTGCGCAAGCAGATCATTTTTGATCGGGTGTAAAAAATTTTTTGAAGCCGTGCAGAAAAAACGGCAGGTCCTCCCTGTTTATTATTTGAAGGACATTACCACATGGAGGGATCACGATGAAAAAGCGGTACAGTCAGATCAAACTTCCCAGCCCCAACGACCACGATCCCCACCCCCGTCTGCTGGTGGATGGGTACGGCATCCACGCCGGGGACTGCTTCCGGGCCCGGTTCCCGGACGGCTGGCACGATATCACGCTGGAGGTAGCCTGGGAGATCACGGGCCCCGGGTGCTGGTACATCTCCACCCCCGGCTATGAGGACGTGTGCCCGGTGGGGCTGTTTGTGGAGACTTAGGACAAACCGGGAGGCGGGGCCCGCCCCGCCTCCTCACTGCCCAATACCCGCGGAACACAACTCCTTGTGTTTTTTATTCCATGCAATCAATATATTGTGCTATTTCTATTGACACCGACAATATATTGTGGTACAATCCCCTTGTAATTGATTCTATGTGCGTTTCCTCTTGATCAAGAGGGCAGGCTGGACCATCAGCCTGGGAGCGATAGGTATCGCATTGCACACGTTTACGGATATGCGCCCTGCTCCGGCGGGGAAAAGACCACGCGGGCATATCTGGGGTTTGTATGCAAGAGCCGGTGGAAAGCTGGCCCCTGTGCTGTCAGGGGACCGGTCTGCCCTCGGGCTCTTTTTATATATACATTATGGCCCAAACGGGCAGAAAGGAGCGTTATGTCCCAGCTGTACTGCACAGGCCGGGTCACGTCCGAACTGGAGCTGAAAACCAGCGCGAAACAGGTGCCCTATCTCTGTTTCCCCATCATGGAATATGTGGGGTACGGCAGGAACACCCATCCGCAGTATCTCTCGGTGTGGGCCTGGGGCGCTACGGCGCGGCAGCTTGTCGAAGACGGCGTGGGCAAGGGCAGCGTGTTGTGGGTATCCGGCTCGCTGGAGCTGGAGGAGTACGCCAAAAAGGATGGCGTGACCCATGACAAGCGGCTGAAGCTCAAGCTGAAGGACTGGGGATTCGTCCCCAGCCAGCAGCACCAGGGCAGACCTGGCCAAGACCAAAGCATCCCATCCCCGGGCACCATTGACGGGGAGCGGGAAGACCTGCCGGAATAGCGATTCCGGCAGCAAGCGAAAGAGGCGCTGCGCCTCGTTCAGACTTTGTCTGTCCTCTAAACCAAATCGAAGCCCAGCGTAAGCGGGTTCGATTTGGGGAGGAGGAGCAACGAAACGATGCGAAGTTTTCGGGCGGATGCCCGGAAACGGAGTGAGTGGAGTTTGCTCCGACGAGAAGCAGCGCCTCTTTTTTTGTTTTCCGACAAAAATTGAAAGGTGGCAAACGACATGAAACAGAAAGTTTCCCTCGCCTCCAGCACCTCCATCCTAATCGGTGTGGTCATCGCCATTCTGGCGCTGCTGCGCGGGTCGGTGCAGACCGTCCTCCTGCTCCTCACCTTTGCCCTGTGGGGCCTGTGGGTGGTAGTCACCCTGCTCCGTCCCGCATGGCGGGCCAACAGCGCCTACCGCTGTCAGGAGGAGCGGGCGGCCAGAGAGCAGGGCGAGTTCGCTGGCCGGAATCTGGCGGCACTCCTGCTCCGGCACGTCAACTGCCGGGTCTCGGAGGCCCTGCAAAGCGTCTACCCCGATGTGAGCTGGGAGTGGACCATGGAGAACCCCGCTATCTTTGTTGTGCGGGGCGGCACCGGACGCATCCAGGTCTACAACGTGCCCGACTATGAGTACGCCGACGTCACCATTGACCAGAGCGGTGATCTCAAATGCGCCATGGTCAAGGTCGCGCCGCTGGGAGGCGCACCGTCCGGGCAAACCTCTCTGGATCCCCAGGCGTGGTATGAGCTGGAGGGACGCCAGCTGCTGGAAGCTGTGGTCGCCGACCTGAAGACCAGGGGCCACCACAAGCTGACGGTGAACGAGGACGGCTCCATCTGCATCCGGCCCAAGTCCGGCAAGAACGTGATCAAAAAGGGGACGTTTACCAATTTCCCCGATAAGGTCTATTGGCCCCGGCTGGCAGACGTGCTGAATCAGGAAGGGCTGACCACTGATGTCCAGGCCGATCACATCGCCGTTTCCTGGTAAAGGGGGTGCGGTAAATGAAAGCCGGACTGACCATCACTGAGATGGCACAGGAAATCGAGCGCCAGGCCGGGGCCAAGGAGGACTTCCTGGTGAACCCCCATGCGCTGGAGATGGACGCCACGGGCGGCAAGCCCATGCTCCGGGTGCTGGAGGGCGGCGTGGATCAGACGGAGCCGCTGGCCATCCAGGAGACGGCCCACCGTCAGATGGGGGCCCACCTGGGCATCCCCTGGAGGTACTACGAGAAGATGCTCCAGGAGGAGCCCAGCCTGCTGGCCCACAACGTCAACCACTGGCTTCACCGGGGTGAGCCCGCCCAGCGGATGCTGCGCACCCTGGACGGCAAAGCCAGGGCCTTCCTCAGCAACCGCTACCGGCCCATTGACAACCTGGAGATCACGGCGGCGGTGCTGCCCATCATCGGGGAGATGCAGGGCGCACGGTTTGAGAGCTGCAGCCTCACCGAGAACTACCTCTACCTGAAGGTGGTAAACCCCAGGCTCACCGGCGAGGTGCGCTTGGGCGACGTGGTGCAGGCGGGGATCGTCATTTCCAACAGCGAGACCGGCCTGGGCGCGGTAAACGTCCAGCCCCTGGTGTACCGTCTGGCCTGCCTCAACGGCATGGTGGTCAACGACGCCAGCACCCGGACGCGGCGCAACCATGTGGGCCGGGTCAACAGCACGGAAGAAAACTTCGCCCTGTATTCCCAGGAGACGCTGGAACAGGACGGCAAGGCGTTTATGATGAAGCTCCAGGACACAGTGCGGGCAGCGGTAGACGAAGCCCGGTTTGCCAAGGTGCTGGACACCATGCGCAAGAGCACCGAGGCCAAACTGGACACCACCGATATCCCGGCTTTGGTGAAGCTCACCGGCTCCAACTTCAGCCTCACCGACGCGGAGGGCAAGGGCGTTCTCCAGCATCTGTTGGAAGGCGCGGACTACACCCTCTACGGACTGGCCAACGCTGTCACCCGGTACAGCCAGGACGTGGAGAGCTATGAACGGGCCACAGAGCTGGAGACCATCGGCTACAGCGTCATGACCATGAGCCCGGCTATGCTCCGGCAGATCAACCAGGCATCCGCAATGGCCGCGTAATGCGGGCCATGCTGATGATATACAACAACATGACAGGAGGAAAAATTCATGAGTAACCAGCAGAATGTCACCACGGTGGTGGAGTACAAGTCCTTTGCCCTTCCCGCCCCCATGGACGCCAGCTTTGACGCCGCCGATGTGGCGGAGGATCTGGAGGGCCTGGAGCTCTCCTTCCCCCGGGTGAAGATCCCCGGCGGCGGCGTGCCCCAGTTCAAGATGCCGGGCGAGGACCCGGACCACCCCACCTATGTGGGCGAGATCGAGGGGATCATCCTCTACAACCACTCCGCCAACGCCTGCTGGCCGGAGGGCAGCGAGTACGACGACAACACCCCGCCCCAGTGCCAGTCCATGGACGGCAAACAGGGCTACGGAGATCCCGGCCTGCTGTGCGAGGCCTGCGGCAACAACCAGTTCGGCTCCAGCGGCAAGGGCAAGTTGTGCAAGAATATGCGGATGCTCTACATCCTCCAGGATGGGGCGTATATGCCGCTCCAGCTGGCCTTGCCGCCCACCAGCATCAAGCCCTACAAGAACTTTGTCAACATGGCCTTTGCCCTGCGCAACCGTCCGGTTTACGGCAGCCTGGTGAAGATCACGCTGAAGCCGGTGAGCAGCAACGGCTTCGACTACAGCGTCGCCGTGTTCAACCGGGTGCGGGATTTCGCCGGCGAGGAGCTGGCGGCGGTCAAGACGTATGCCGAGGGGTTCCGCAAGATGGTCAAGGAGATGCTGGAACAGCGGGCCCAGGCCCATATGGAGGCCGCGGCCAACATCGTTCAGACGGTGGATGACCCGCTGGAGCTGCCGGACAACGACGGCCACTTCGCGGTGGGTATCCTGGACGGTGAGCGGGAGCTTATGCCCGCCTGAATCCGATTTGTAGAGCGGCAGAGCAGGCTGTTCCCGCAGTTTGCGCGGGGACAGCCCGCCCCGCTGGCGCCCCTCACGGAGGAACAGCGCCGGTTCGCGGACCGGCATCACGACCTGGTCTATTCGTTCCTGGGCAGGGGCGGCTACGCTGCGGGCGAGTATTACGACGTGGCCGCCCTGGGCTTTCTCCAGGCGGTGCAGCGGTATCTCACCCAGCCGTGGCTGAGGCGGTATGCCTTTTCCACCATCGCGTGGCAGGCCATGGCCCGCAGCGTCGCCGCGGACTACCGGGCGGAGGAACGCCGCCGCAATGCGGAACGGCGCTACCTGGAGACTGTCCGGGCCAGACCGCCCGACCCGCGCAGGGATTTGGAGGAGCAATTTGTCCTCCATGACCTGATCTCTATCGGCAACGAGGACCAGCGCCGCCTGATCCAGCTTCGGCTCCAGGGCTATACGGTGGCAGAGGCCGCCCAAGCCCAGGGCATGAGCGGCAAACGGGCCCGGAAGCTCCTGAATGGGCTGCACCGGGTGTATTCCGACACAGAAAGAGGGCTCAATATCCATGAATACTGAGGGAAAGACTACAAAAACGCTGAACGGTATCTTACTGCGGCCATTGGCCGTGGGCGCGAAGGCCGTCATCCTCCATCAGGGGCAGGTCACGCTCACGTCCCGGGTGGTGTCCATCCACAGCTATGGCATGGGTGAGGTGCGCTTTGAGACGCTGAACACCCAGTACCGCCTGCTGACGGGGCCCAGCTCCGAACCGGCGGCGGGCTGCTTTCCCCTGGCGATGGCCGCCTGAACAGGACAGCTGACACATGAAAAGCGCGGCAAAGGACCATCCAGGTCTTTTGCCGCGCCAATTTTTTGTTGGAGTGATGAACAATGCCAGGCCATGAAGCAAACACCGCCTATTTCCCGCCTCTCTGCGGCACAGTCGATTGTTTCCAGTGTGAGATCGCGTCCGAATGCTGGTGCCGCTGCAAATATCAGCGAAACAGGAGGGACTTTTCACACACCTCCGGCCGCTGCCCCCGGCTCCCGGATTATCGGGGCTTCGTGGAGCAGGAACACAGGAAACTCTATGCCAAGACATTTTCGCTTGTCCATGCGGAGCGTGGCGAAGATGTGCTCTATCTGACCCTGACCGTTCCTGGGGTGAAACGGCCCAAAAAGGTATATCAGACCCAAAGCGGAGAATGGTATTTTCATGAGAAAAACGATGATGGCACCTATAGTAAGCGGGAAATATCCTTTGAATCATACCACAGCAGGGAACAGATTCTGGATCATATGGATATGGCCCATACGGATTACTGCTTGTTTCGAGCTGAAATCTTTGGCTACTGCATCTAAAAAGAGGAGAATTATACCATGATTGACTACAAAGCCGTGCCAAGCGGGCTGGAGCTCAGCCGCCGCATCGCGGACTGCCTGGAGGCGTCCGCGCCCCGTGGCTATGACCCTGGCGAACGTCCCCGGGCCATCCAAGAGCTCAATGACATCTTGCAGGGCCGGTCCGCCCGGTCAGCGGATGAACTGCTGGCGGAACTGGACAAGTGCGGGGACACCTGGCTCCCAGCAGTCCTGGGGGATGTTCGGGCGTTCCTGCGCCAGAAGGCGCTGCTGACCAAGCCCTATCACAAGCGCCCCAGCCGGAAAGCGTTTGCATTTCAGTGGGCGAAGGGTTCCGATGGCCGCAAACTGAAGGTCATCGACCAAAGGCTGTATGACCGTGCTGCCAGGGAGGGCTTTCCGGCCAATTTCTTCCGGGAGGCCAGCTTTGACCATGTGACCTTTTTCTGCCTGCCGGACAAGGTGGATTTCTGCGGTTCGGAGCTGCATGGCTGCAAATTTGCCGTGTGCCGCATAGGTGGCATTTCCTTCGGGTACAGCCGTATCTATGATACGGAGTTTTACTCGTCTGTTCTGAGCCATGTGGATATGTACGAGGCCACCCTGGCCCATACCCGGTTCCATGACTGCGAGCTGTCCCACTTGATGGTACAGAACGCCACGCTGAAAAGCTGCCACACCGCCGACTGCACGATGGATGAGGTGGATTATGCCGGTTCCACCCTGGACGGATGCACCTTCAGCCGGATCACCGCCGGCACGGTCTGCCTGGACTGGACTACCATTACCCAGGGCGGGGCCACCGAGGAGGAGTGCCGCCAAAACCGGAAGGACGTTTACCGGGCCCTGGGCGTGAAGGGGGACGCCGCATGAGCCGCGCCATCCCTGTCCGGCCCAAGGACTGGATGTGCTTCCAATGCCGCCGGTGCGCCGGCTGCTGCCGGGATCTGGAGGGCCAGCTGATGCTGGAACCGCTGGACGCCTATCGTCTGGCCCGGTGTCTCCGGGAGCAGGGAGAGGCCGGTTCCATCCATGACGTGTACGAACGCTATGCCCACACCGATCTTCTGGAAGGCCGTCTGACCATCTATCTGATGAACACGGTGGGCAATGACCATGCCTGCGTCCTTCTCAAAGATGGACGATGCTCCGCTTATGAGGGCAGGCCCTCTGTCTGCCGGATCTACCCGCTGAGTGTGCGGCCCGGGCAGAGGGGGAAGCCCTTTGAATACTACCGCTGTGTGGATCAGCACGCGGCCCACTTTTCTGACGGCAAGTTGCAGGTGAAGGACTGGCTCCACGAGAACTTCTCCAGGGAAAGCCGGGAGTTTTGGGCCGCTGAGGGCAGCGCCCTGCCCACCCTGGGCTGTCTGCTGAACAAGCTGGACGCCGGAAAACTCCGGGCCAGTCTGTTCCAGATCCTCTACTACCGCTACTACAACTACGACCTGGATCTGCCCTTTATGCCGCAGTATCAAAAAAATATGGCGGCGCTGGTGCATTTCCTCCAGCAAAGATTGGGGGAGGTGTAGGCCGTGTTTGCGCTGGAGCGGCGGATAGGCCGCCGATGGGTTCGGTGCGCCGTCTGTGGGAACCGTGCCCTGTTGGATAGAGTGCGGGCGGGCCAGCCCCGGCCAAAGGACTGGCGGGTGATGGCCATGTCGTGCTACGTCAAGGGCCTTTCAGGGAATTTCGCACGAAGTGCTTGATTAAATCGGACGATTGACATATACTATAGGTGAAACCATCTGTGTGAAAGGAGTGCTGGCAAATGTCTATCACCGCGACAGAGCTGAAAAAGAACCTGGGTAAATACCTGGCCCTGTCCAGCAAGGAGGACATCTACATCACCCGGAACGGAACGGTGGTGGCCAAGCTGTCCAACCCCTTTCAGGACCGGGTGGATATGGCCAAGTCTCTGTTTGGCATCCTCCCTCCTGACATTACCGTGGAACAGGCCCGTGAGGAAAGGCTGGATCAGATATGAGGGCGTTAATAGACACCTGTATCATAATTGACGCGCTCCAGGCCCGGGAACCCTTCGCGGAGGATGCACAGCAAATCTTTCTTGCCGTGGCAAATAAGCGCGTCATGGGCTTCCTCACCGCGAAATCGGCGGCGGATATCTACTACATCACCCACCGCCACACCCACAGTGACCAGGAAACCCGGCGTGTGCTGGGCACCCTGTTCAACCTGTTCGAGCTGCTGGATACCGCTGGGATGGATTGCCGGCGGGCGATATCGTCCGAACTCACAGACTACGAGGACGCCATGATGACAGAGACCGCCCTGCGCTGCGGGATGGACTGCATCGTGACCAGAAATCTCAGAGACTATGGAAAAGCCCCCGTTCAGGTGTATTCCCCCTCTGCGTTTTTAACGCAAATCGAGGAGGACATCGGGGAAGAATGACCGTTCCCGCAGATTGCGGGGAACAGATATCAAAGGACTGTCAGACTGTATCCATACAGTTTGGCAGTCCTTTTGCGTTTAGAAAGGAGTCTCAGATGTGAATGAGCGCAGTTTTTCAAATCCCGCCAAGCTGTATTGGTATCAGGATCTCTCCTGTCCCGTCTGCGGCGGGGAGGTGAACTCCTGGGACAAGCGGTGCAGCCGGGCGCTGGGTTACAAGCAGATCGTGTGCGAGGGCTGTATTGCCCAGGAATACCAAATTGAAGTGAAGGAGCTGAGAGACACCATGAAGGAGCACTTTGGCCTGATCCCGTGTCCCGGGATATGAACGGGGAGCTGAACGACCTGACCCGGCGGCTCTATGCCCAGGGCTATACCAGGGAGCACCACCCGGACACGGTCTGCTGGGGCGACTGGCAGAACTTCTCCTACAAGTGGGAGACCATGCTGGGCTTCACCTGGGAGACCCCCTGCGGCCTGCTGATCCAAGGCAGCAGCGATGTTGGGCGCGGCTTCAACATAGGCAACTGCTGGTTTCAGAACGTCTGGTACTGTGCGGAAAACGACAATCCGCTGCTGCACTGTCCCTATTATCGGAAAAACTGCCAGCATATCCCGCAGGGATTGAAACTTATTATGTGTCCCTGCCACCGGACGGACAGGCCCTATGACTATGAACACAGTGTGGAAAAAATCGAGACCGAGAACGCCAGAGAAGCCCATAAGCAGTACATGGAGCTCACAGGCGGCGCCTACTGCGCCTGTGTGGTGGGCAGCAACGGTTACGAGGGCGGCTGGTACGAGGTCAAGTATGACGTAGCACAGTGCATCCAGGTACAGTGTAAAAACCCGGTCTGCGTCATCCGCAAGCAGCCCCGTGATTTGAAAAAGGTCAACATTTTCTACGATGTCCGCCGCACCTGGATCACCCGCCGGGGCTTTCTGGAGGAGAAAAAGGTGGAGGTCACCAAGGGGATGAAGGTCTTTGACCGCCCCGTGGCCCGGACAGACGCGGAGATATGGCTGAAGATCAAGGAGCACGAGGCCAGCCCTCTGAACAACTATACCGTGATCGAGCATCCGAGGAAAACCATGGAGGATCGCCGCCAGGAGTATTTCTCAAAAATGCACCGGCACTATGACGACCTCTATGACTATTTTGAGTTCCACTATGAGGTGGAGAACATCCGCATCGCCCGGAGCGAGCAGCGGGACCTTTTGCAGGATCTGCGGGACGCCGCCGAGGGCATCGAGGTCGTCCACAACATCGACCAGCTCAAGGCCAAAGCCGAGAAAAAACGGGCGGCCAAAGTCCACCGCCGGGAGCTGAAGGTGCGCAGGGCGCAAAGAGCGGCCCTGCTGTCCCAAACGGAAGAACAAATTTCCATTTTTGGAGGTGATTCTGAATGAATTTGTCAAACATGGGCGCCTATGGGCTGCAAATCAATTTGAAGCTGCTAAACGACATCATTGCTTTTGTCGTCACCACCGCCAAGGCTAATTACGCCCAGATGGAGGAACTGCGAAAGAGGTGCATATTCCCCCTGTCCTCCACATCCGAAACGCTGCAGCGGGACTATGGCTTTATGTACCTGGGCGAACTGCTGGAACGGTATGAGGAGCGCTTCGGCATGAGCCTCCCCGACCGCAGGGCCATTGCCCTGGCCCTGGGCTACACCAGGGATATCGCCACACCGGAAATGTTTGTGGGGAGCCAGCGGGCCGACTTTATCCAGGGGGTGCGGCGGTGCGCGGAAAGCGACCTCTACCTCACCGGCGCCCTCTGCCTGATCTACGGGGGCGAGAGCGGCGCGGCAGCCATTGAGCAAAAGCTGAAGGAATGGGCATACACCCAGACCGAGGAGCTGATCTTCGCCATGAGCCTGTTTCCCGACGGGGAACAGGCCCTCGCCCAATTCAGCGACCAGTTAGTGACCCTGCTGGGAAAGGGGCGGACCCTTTCCGTGTTTGGCAACACGGACATTTTTAACCAGGTATTTGCCATGCTGTTCCCGCTGAAAAAGCGGATGAAGGCCAGACACATGGATCTGCTCCGGGCCCTGCTGTCCCTGCCTGTCTCCTTCGTGAGGGAGGGCAGCAAGCACTATGGCTGGCTGACAGACCACGGCTATACCCCCATTAAGATCGCATACGCCAATATTGCGGCCCTGTGCAGCCAGTGTGTTCCCGGCGGCCCCGGACGCAATTCTCTCACGGCGGAAAAACTTGTTGTCTCGCTGTTCCGCGCCGTTCTGACCCATGACCAGCCCCTGTCTGCCGAGGTCTACCAACAGCTCACCCAAATCTATCAGATGTATGCAAAGTTTGACATCAAATGCTATGAGAAACACCGGCTGGCTGAAACATTGACGGTCGGCGTGCATATCCAGACCCCCGAGACCATGGCCTGGTTCATCCGCTGCACCGACGAACCTCTCCATCCGGCCACCGCCAGCTTCGATGTCATGGATCCCAAGTGGGACCCCCTGGTTGGCAGCCTGGATACGAAGCACTACCTCAAGCTGTTTGAAAGCTGTCTGACTGAGGACATGGACGCCGCCCAGATCCGCGAACGGTTGGACCGATATCAGGCCCTCACCCAAAAGGATTTCCTGGATCGTTACCGCGAGGACGCCTTTGCCGGCAGGTTCCCTCTCATGGTCAAGGTGGGTATCATCGACCTGTGGACGGCCTTCCAGGGCTGTCTGTCCGAGGATGGCGATGTATCCAACTCCACCTTGCTGCGCCATATCGGGGGCTGTTGCCATGACATCCAGACGTTGCAGGCGGTCGAATTTCTGACACGGTTCCTGCCCCAATATGGATTCCAGGGAGCAAAGACATATTTTGGCCGCTATCGGGATGGCTTTGAAGATGAACTGTGGGCGCAAAAAGGCTATAACGGCAGCGAGATCACACTCAAGCTCCAGCGTGATTTCCTTGCGGATGACCCGGATCGACAGCGCCTGCTGCTCCACTGGGTGGATGAGTATTTTTTCACGAAACAGCCAAAACGCTACCTTGACTTTGTGATCGCCCTGCTGAAGGATGAGGGCGCGGCCACCCTGCTGTCCCCCGGGGACCAGCGTGGATTATTTGACGCGGTGATCGCCCAATCGAAGCTGTCTGCCTGGGACGCTAAAGAGCTAAAACAGCGTTACCTGACGCCGGAGGAACAACAGGCGGATCAGGAGGCCAAAGAGGCGGCGGAAGCGGAAGAAAAGCGGCAGGCACACTTTGACATGATCCAGAGCATCGAGGCCTGCTATGCCGATTCCAACGATGGCACATTTGGAGCTGTCTTGAAGTATCTGGATAAGTACCGCTACTACAATGACCGGGAGGCCATTGCCCACCGTGTGGTGCGCGATGGATTGGAACCGCTTTTGGACGGCACTGGGTATGCCCTGGCCCCAGCGGAGGCGGAGCGTTTTCTGATCGTCTGCCGGGAGCTGCTCCGCACCGGCGCTTTGACCTGGGCAGAGCTGCAATCTTACATTTTGAAGGTGAAGGAGGTCGAACCGGATGATCCTGACGAAGATCCAGGCGAATGAGCTTGGGCAAATGATGCGGGAACACATTGCTTGCATCCTGCGGATGGATGCCGTCCGGCTGAAGCTGGACTGGACGGTGGAATTTACCGCAGGGCAGATCCTTTCCTGTTGTGACAGGATGGTCAAATACCTGGACTGCACGTTGGATCTCCCCAAGAATGTCCAGCGTGAGCTGATCCAAAACCCGCAGTTTGCCCCCTGGCTGGCCCAGCTGATGGCCTTTGCGGGGGAAGTGACGGCGGATACCGAGCCGGAGAAGCCCCGTTCGGGCTGGGATGATCTGGCCCAGAGGCTGGATGAGCTGCTGGAGGCCTGTTGGGCCGGGGAAAAAACGATCACTGCCTATTCGGAGAACGACGTGCTGTTCGCCATGGAGCAACTCGACCTGACTTCGGCCGCACGGCTGATCTATCTGGAAAACTTTGCCCCCATGGAATTAGACGACGGCACAAGAGCGCAGATCCTCATGAACCTGCCTGCCTGTAGAGCAGTACCTGTTGCCCTGGACGAAGGCCAGCGGGCATTGCTGAAAGAGCCCTTTGTGGGCTCTCGCTATCTGTTCGCCTCAGCGGACTTTGAGGACATCTGGACGCTGTTCCAGTTCTGCCCCGCTTTGGCCGGCATTGCCCGGATGCTCCATCAAAAGAATGTCAACGAACATCTTACCCTGACAGACTACCAGTATTTCGCGGAGGACGGGGCGGAGTATCAGCGTCTGCTGGCCCTTGTACTCCAGCGCCTGAGCGCCGATGCCGCCGGCAGGTTCCTTCACCATTGGCGGGAGAACAACTGCGCCCTGTCCGAGCTCCAGCGCATGGAGCGCCGGACGCGGACAACTGACGCCGGAGATCTGGACACTGCCCTGGTCAGCTATACCGGGTATGTAAACCTGATTTATGGCAAAAAGTTTAAGACCATTTCCCTCAATGGATTGACCAGCCGCCAGGAAACGCTGCTGCTCTACGCCATCATCCACGAAAAGAAGCACTTCATCCGGCTGATCGATGAAAACACGGACAAATTTTTGGGGCTGTCCCAATCGTCCATCCTCTTTTATGAGCCGCTCTACCGTGACCATTTCAATCTGAACGAACTGACCGCCAGGGATCTGGAGGACTGCCGTTGGATGACGCAGAGGAATCTGCCCAAAAACCTGCTGGACGGCAGCCGCCAGTACACCTTTCCTGAACTGAAGCTGCTGTATGACGCACCCGGGGCCTACGTCACCCTGTATAGTAAGCTGTGCGCCCCCGGTTTGGATTATCGGATCAAGGTGCTGCGCCAGCTGCGGAGGCGGAACGTTCTGGATGAGATCAGCGGAGAGATGGATCTGGCCGCGCTGGCCGGATGGCTGGATCAAAAGCCGCTGGCCGACTGGCAGCGGGAGGAATTCGCCCACATCAAGGATATCCGGGCGGAGGACGCCGCGCAAATGCTGGTACGTCTGGACAAGCTCCGCCCCGTGCTCCCTTCCATCTGGTGCCGGGCCGACGTGATGCTGGTGCTGCGCAATTTAGACCACCTTGACCGCTTTGACAGCCTGGACGCACTGAAAGCCAACCTGCTGGAAATAGACCTGGAGTGGAAGGGTCTGGCGGACGTCATGAAATTGAGCCCCGAATTCAAAGAACGGCACCAGGAAGGCATCATCAAGTTCCTGTGCCAGGACGGGGCCGGGATTGCCGGGACATACCTAGACTCTCTCTCGGAAAAGCTGCACCCGGCGTTCTGCCGGGTGGTGAAGGCCGAGCTGATGGGACAGTTCAAAAATCTGAAATACCATACCGGCGACCTGGAACGGGAGCTGGACTACCCGCTCGATGCTCAGGCGAAGGCGGCGTGGACGCATGATCTTTCCCTTACCCAGGGCCGCACAGAGATCCGGGAAAAGGATGATTTCTTTTCCACCATGCTGTTGGGCACACAGCCCTATGCAACGTGCCTGTCCTATCGCGGCGGGGCCTACTGCGACTGCCTGCTGGCCTGTTTTGATTCCAATAAAAAGGTGCTGTACGCGGAGCGGGATGGCCGCGTCGTGGCCCGGGCCTGCGTCCGGCTGACCAAATGCTGTGTGAACGGGACGCCAAAAGACCGGGAAGTCCCCGCCGGTAAATTCAGCTTTGTGGATATAGAGGCCGAGAACGGCCCGCCGGAGGAGCAGCACCAGGGCGAGCGTTTGGCGCTGTTCCTGGAACACCTCTACAGCAGCGGCCTGAGCCCAGAGGAGCAGCTCCAGATCAAGGCGTTGTTTGTTCAGCTGGTCCGGCAAAAGGCCGGGATGCTGGGCGCCCTGCTGGTCCTGAGCCTGGATTACCGGGAGGCTGTCGGGGAGGGCTTTGCCCGAACCAGCCTGCACCTCTACATCTCCGCGTCGAAAGCTGGCGGGCAGTATCTGGACAGCCTGGGCGGTAACGCGGAGGTGTCCTCGGAGGGCAGCTACAAGAAGAACACCTTCCTGGTGGAACAGGCCAAGAGCCAGCCGGGAGGTATTGATGAGATGACGCGCACATGAGGGCGAAAGCCCTCATGCGCCGCAGTATTTTAGGGAGGACGGCTGCGCCATGCGGCCGTCCTCCCGCACTTTATAGGAGGTAGTTATGGGTTACATTTATGAGCTGTTCCAGGCCCCGCGCCCTGCGGACGAATGGACCACAGAGTATGATTTGAATGAGAGCCCCAGCGCTTTTCCCATTGCCAGCCGGATCGGGGCGGCGATGGATCGGGGTGCCGTGATTGCCCGCTTTGGTGCGTGGCTGGAGGAGCGGCGGCTGGGCTGGCTGGATGGCGACGTATTTGCCATTGACCCCCAGGCCGCTGAACGCTACTTCGAGGGACGTTATACTGCGTTCCAGAAAGCCGTTATGGCGCTGCAGGCGCTGAATGAGACCCAGTTCATCCACGACCATGGCTGGGTACAGACGTTGATTGACGCACTGGGCGAAGCATTCACCTCAAAGTATGGAGACTACGTTCTGCTGGGCGATGATATGACACCCACGCCCTTTGAGGAATTTCTGCGCAAGGCCCAGCCCGGCCAACGCTATTACTTCGGGGCCGTGTTCTATTACCAATGACAGGAGGGCATGCCAATATGAAAATCTACTGCCTGTTGTCTACGGAAAGCGGCCCGCTCAAAAATAGCGCGACGGTGGACCCGTTCCTGCACCATGAGGAGGCTCAGTCAGCCATGAAGGCCGCCTATGAGCGAAAGCTGACAGCGCTGCCGTTCGACGTGTCCCTGCAAGCTGATTGGCACCGTTGCTCCTGCGAGAAGAATCTGGCCAGCATCATTGACGGGGCTGGTTCCTATACCTGGTGCGTCCAGGAGCGCGAGTTAGATGTCCAGGTGGCCGTCGAGGTGCAAGGTGGACTGGTGCAGAACATCTACGCCAACACCGATGTCGATGCCCAGGTCTATGACCTGGACCTGACCGACATCCAGGAGGAGGGCAGCCTCACCGAAGGGGAACTGCGCCAGGCGGCGCTGACCGAAGTGACCAGCGCACCGGGATGGCGCCACATCTGGTGACAATATTCATTCAATATGAAGAAAGGAAGCATTATGATGGATTTTTACCAAACACCTATGGGACATACATTCTTTGAGCGCCATGTCCCGCAGCTGATCCAGGCCATTGAGGCCCTTACCTCTGCGCTGGACAAGCCTGCACAGGCCGTCACCCTGCCGGTGGAGGCCGACCCGGAGTTTCTGTCCAGGCTCTATTTGGGCGAGTATGAGTCCGCGCCCTTCCAGCAGACCCCGGAGGGAGCGGAACTCACCCGGGCCGTCAACACGGCCCACGATGAGCTGGAAGCGTTGCTGCCCGAGGGCTGCCACGAGAAGCTGATGCAGTACCAGGATACCCTGACCATGCGGGAGGGCGTTGATTTGCAGCGGGCCTACGAGTCTGGCTTCCGCACCGCTGTGCAGATGATGGCGGCGGGGCTGTCCCGGCCCGTGGCCGGACAGTCGGAATCCAATCATTAAGGGGTGGAGAGCTATGCAGATCATCCACGACCACAGCTACATCAGCCAGACGGGGCAGGAGTTCATTTCCCACGGCTATGCCTGTGAGAGCGTATACTCCCTGCGCTTCAGCTTCGTCTACACCGAGACGCAGCAGGGCGAGAACCGCGCCTACGCAGATGAGGTCGGTTTCCAAAGCAATGCCTGGAGTGCTTACACTGTCACCAATGCTCGGCAGCGCAGCAAGCACATGGAGCGCATCGCCGCCGTCATGGCGCAAAATTTTAAGGTGTGCCAGTACGGCAGCGAGGATGAAGTTTCGTACAGCTCCGACTGGGATCTGTTCTTCTGGTGTAACGATTTCAGCACAACAATGCGGGGTCTCCTGACCGGCAGGGACTACGGCTACTTCACACTGTCCTTCAACAGCAGGCACAACCCGGAACGGCGGCAGGAGATCCTTGACCGCGCCATGCGTGTCCTGGAGCTGTTTGCCGACGACGAAAACCTGCACGTCGCTGTGCAGTATGAGACTGTCATGGACGACGCCAAGATCGAACATGACGCGAAGCTGGCCATCCCCAGGATCGCCGGCCAAAAGTGCGTGTACAGCAGCATGGTGGGCCGTGTTGAAACCAATGGGGAGGCCCTGTTTTTCCGGAAGAAACGCTCCCGGAAATATATCTACCGGCTGACGGACACGGAGATCCTGTCGATTTCCTGGCAGCTCTCCGCGTAAACCTGAAACCCCGCCCCAGTTACAGGGGCAGAAGGAGAAGGCAATGATAAATTTAGAACAAGTAAATTGGCGCAAGGACGCAGTTACCCAGCGTTTTATCGCAGAACACAAAGCGGAACTGGCTGACCCATCATCCATGACGCCCGATTTGCTGGCCGACGCCACCACCTACTGCCAGGGTGATACCAATCCCTACGCCGAGGAACTGGCAAGGCGGGCCGGTATGCTGGAGAAATACCGGCACACTTCCGGGGAAAAACGCTATGAGGTAGTGTGCCGGGCGGCAAAAGGCTTCAATATTCTGCTGATCTAAGCCGTGCCAAAGCAGGTTGACCGGGCGGAGTGAACTAAGCAGATACACTTATTAAAATCATCTGCAAATCTTATTATGTGAGGAAGCATAACTATGGCAAATTATCACTGTGCGATTCGGACGAACTATTTCCATGTAAAGGATTCGGAGTTGTTCCGGCAGTTTATGTCCTGTGTCTACGGAGCGGATGGCTCTATAGAGCTCTGGGAAGAAAAGGATGCCGATGGTCAGGCTACGTTCGCTTTTGGCGCCAATGGCGGGATCAGCGGCCTGCGGGATGCGCTTGACGTTGACGAAGCGGGCTACGATGTGTTCATCCGCGGCCTCCAACAGCATATCCGGGAGGATGACGCGGTGATCATCCTGGAGGTCGGCCGGGAAAAGCTGTGCTATCTGGTTGGCAGCGCCGAGATCATCACCTGTAACGGCCTTGAACAGCTGGACATTTCGGATCTGGCCCAGCACCATGCGGCCATTATGTTAGGCAACCCCAACTGGGAGACAAGTCTTGATTATTAACGAGTTCGCAGGACGTTGTGAGAAAACAATGAAAGGACTTGAGACATATGGAACAAATGGCTTTGGAAGATTTCAACCGCCTGGCCAACGGCGACCGGGTGACCCTGGTTCTGGCGCTGGAGTTGCTGCTTCAAAATGGCCGTAACACCATTCAGCGGGAGGAACCGCTGAAACTGGTTGCCGCCTGTAAAGAGCGCATTGGTGGATTTTTCGAGGAGGGGGCGCTCCAGGAGATCGTGGATGTCTGCCGTCAACTGACCGCCCTGGACACCAATATCCTGGTGGACTTCATCCAGCGCGGCAGCCTGGACATGAAAGCTCCCGGCGCGGAGGAGGCGGGTATCTGCCCCGTTTGCGGCGGCGAATTGGAGTATGTGGATACCATCCGTTCCGACAACGGAGGGTTCGCTGTGTGGACGTGTCCCGATTGTGGCGCCACGGGCAAAGAGGGGTATGATGAGGTGTTCGACCAGCACTATGATGTAAAGGACGGGGACGGGAAGCCGTTCCCCGCCCCCGCAGAATAATTTGAACTCCGCGCCGGGGTCTGTGGGTTTGCTCCCATAGACCCCGGCGCGCTGGAAAGATGAGGTGCGCTTTTATGGATGAAGCCAGAGAAAACGAAAAGCCGGATCTGCCCCGCGATGAATATGAGCCGGTGGTCGCCCAGACGGTAGAGCTGGGGTTTCTGGGGACGGAGGTTGCCCTGTGCGTCTTTGATATCCACGGCGACCGGGAGATCAAGACGTGCCACGGGGATATCCGAAAAATTGTTGACGCCCTGCGGGATTATTCCATGTTGCTGAAAATGGTATGCAAGACGTGGAATTTGCAGGGTTTCCATCGTGTGAAGTATGAATTTTATGCAGATAAGTTGCGGGAAATCGCGGATAAGTTCCAGACCGGGATCGGCTACGACTACGATGCCGCCCTGGAGCGGTGCAGGAAAAAGCAGGGCAAAAAGCCACGCAACGAGGATGTGGGCGGCGAGGCCCTTGCTATGGGGTTTCTCAAAGCTCAGCAGGCGGCGGAGGCCAAGGACAGAAAGGCCGCCGAGAAGGAAAGCGGGGGAACAGCCGATCAAACTGAGGATAGTACGAAGCCTGATTCCTGGGGGGAAGATTTTTAAGAATACCAAATAGGAGGATCGCAAGATGCAAAAGAAATACATCCTGCCCGTGGTCGGGCAAATCTACAAAAAACGAAATGGCCGGGAATATTGCTGCTTGTCCAACGCCGGCTATACCAGCGAGAGCAGTATGCGTGTGGCCGTGAGCCTTGGGGATCACCAGGCGTCTATGGTCCGCATGAGCGACGGCTGGAGCTTTGTGGCCCACGGCTTCCAGCAGTATGAGGACGGAACTGTGGAGTGGAATTTTTCCACCGGTGGGGCCTTCCGGGAGGATGATCTAGACAGGTGCCGGAAGCTGTTGCAGGCAAACGATCCGGACATGAAGAAATACTTTGACTATCTGGATAATCTGCGCGATTCGGGTACAACAAATATGTTCGGCGCTGTGCCCTATCTAAAAAGCAGATTTTTTGAGCTGTATGTTGACGAAGCCCGGGCCCGGGAGGTGCTGGCGGCCTGGATGGACAGCCGTTCGGGCCGCTAAAACGATTCTGGAAGCCAAGGACCGGGTAATGCGTCCCTTCTTAGCGCCAACAAAAAGCAGGTTGATATTTTAGCGTAATTATGCTAAAATAGGTGGTGGAGGCGATGACTATGAAACTGATACGGCCTGTGTCCGATCTGCGAAACAATTTTGCGGATATCTCCAAGACGGTTCACGAAACAGCCCAGCCTGTGTTTCTGACGAAGAACGGCTATGGTGACATGGTCGTCATGAGCATGGAGGCTTTTGAATCGCTGCAATTTGAGAGTGAGATCTACTTCAAACTCCAGGCGGCGGAGCAGGAGGCCGAGCTGACTGGCCAGCGTTACTCCCCAAAAGAAGTCCTGCAAGCGATGCGGGAGGCCATTGGAGGGGAGCAGGTTGTATAAGCTGGAGTATCTGCCTGCGGCACGCCAGGACATGGTGGAGATCGTGCGGTATATCAGCCGGGAACTTCATAACCCATCGGCTGCGGAGCACCTGGCTATGGCGCTGATCGAAGCGGGGGACAGCATACCGCAGTTCCCCTATGCAAATCCTGCCTATACTCCCATCAGGCCGCTGAAGCATGAGTACCGAAAGCGGCTGGTGCAGAATTACATCATGTTTTATTGGGTGGACGAAAGTAAGAAGCTGGTAACGGTGGCCCGCGTCATCTACGCAAAACGAGAATTTGAACGGCTGCTTGAATGAAGATGTACATAACGATCCAGGGCGGGGCCTCACATGGTGAGACCCCGCCCTGTTTGCGTTTAGATGCGGAAAGTGCGGATACAGTGGAGCAGGGTGATGCACAGCTCCTGATACAGATCTTCATCAAAGCTGCCGCAGTCCAGAGATTCCCTCAACAGCAGCGGCTTGTAGAGGTCAAGTATTTCCGCAATGGCCGCTTCCTCGCCGTTTTTGGCCCGGAGCATGAGATCCTTGAAATTCACGGCTTATCACCTCGCAATTCCTTTCTCAATTTCTGAATAATTCTGCGGTAAGCGGCGGCGGTGCCGCTGTACCGCAACCCCAGCGGTCCGGAAAGTTCCTCGTAACTGCGTCCCTCCAGGACCCGCTGGAACAGGATGTACCGCTCCCTTGCGGTGAGGCGTTCCAATGCCTGGAGCAGATCGTCATTCTCCATACACCGCATGGACGCACCTGCCGTCACACCGTCATGGGAGCGTTCGTCCGCAAACTCCTCCGTTTGATAGTCCACTGAAATTTCTCGACTTTTTAAACGGCCACTCTTTTCATCATAAGCCTTCTTTTGCCGCCGCAGAGCAACCAGAAGATAGGCTGTGAACTCATTTTGCAGGGTGTTTATCTCACCCGTTCCATTATTGCGCCGTCTCACAGGACAGCCCTCCTTCGTCTGATTTTTGAGGTCAGGCGCGGAGGAGGCCCACGGCAGCGGGGAATAATAAAACAGCCGGTCTCGTACCGAAGTACAAGATCGGCTGTTGGTAGGGCATTGGGAGGTCCGTTAGGGCAAGGTCTTACAGCAAATAGCGGGACAATCTCCTCATGTGAGGGGGCTTTTGTCTCAGCTTGGCGCTGTTTAGCATACCGATTCAGATCCCTATAATCCGTGTGTCCTGGCACATGGAAACGGCGGACCGTCTCAATGCGATAGAGAGGAACTTCTATCACATGGAAACCTTCTTCCGTTTGCGTTGCCGACACACAGGCGGCAGGATCGCTTCTGCTATCTGCGCAGAAGCATGGCAGCATGAGCCGCCGCCTTGCCGATCATATATTCTTTAGAATGTAGGCCGCGTTGCGAAGAAAAACGCCATTCTATCGGGCGAATTTGGATTGGCCGACAAAATTAGCTTCCTGTTACATATCATCCCCTTGCTGGCTGGTATTTTACAGAGTATTACTTAAACTTCAATTTACTGCCACTGTTTTACAGCATAAGGAAACAAAATGAAATTCTCCCGAAGTCCTGATAAATTCAGATAAAATCCTTCGACAAAATTCTACAAAAATCGTCACAGGTCTTGTGGATGGACAAACATTCTGTTCCAAGCCAGTATAAAAGAGCGCTGGAGGCATCCATGCCCCCGGCGCTCTCCATTATGATAAACTGCTCACGATTCCGGTATCCGGGTGGATCAATATGATCGACTTCCCCAGCTTTTCCGCATACTGCACCGTTTGCCCCGTCCCGCTCCGAACAGTCCTGTCATTGTCATACACCGCTACCAGATAGTCCGCATGGTCTACCAAGTAGCGGTTTCTTTTATAGAAACTTTCCGGACTGGCATCCGTCCCAATGGTCAGATGCTCCGTGCAATGCTTCAACAGAAATGCCATCCGCTTTTTGCTCCGCTCATCCCAACGATCATCGTGGCCTGGATGGGGCAGCACGATTACCAGCTCAATGTCGCTGTACTCCGGCAACTCCTTCAGCCTCAGCAGGATTTCCCCACTCCACATATCTACACCCAAACCCCCGCCCACCAGAAACCGCCGGACGCCTTGCTCGTAGAGCAGGATAAACTGGTCGTGCAGACGCTTCTTTAACCGTTTGCACCCAGCGTAGTTTTCATTGTATTTGAATTTGAACCGTGTTGCCCTGTGGCCGGTGATGGCGCAGGTCTTCATTTTTGCAGACACCTCCAACAGATTGTTTCTCCCATTATAATGCTAAAGATTATATAAATCAACTTTTCTCCCTTAATAATCCGTGCTAAAGCAGATAAACTAAAGCTATAACACGGAAAGAGGGTGGAGCATGGATATCACACTACAGCAGGTTGGGAGACGGCTCTATGAACGGCGCAAGCAGCTTCGTATGACCCAGGAGGAATTGGCGGAGCGGGTCGGCATCACCGCCCAGACCATTTCCACCGCCGAACTGGGCAAAAAGGCCATGCGGGCGGACACCATCATCCGGGTGTGCGCCGCCCTGGATATCAGCGCAGACTACCTGCTCTTTGGACACATCTCCTCCCAAGACCTCGACCTCCTCTCCCAGAAGGTTTCCCAGCTCTCCCCAGGCCAATACCGCCACCTGGAGGACGCCATAGACAGCTTTGTGGCCATCGCCCTGGAAAATGAAAATAAGGCATAACGGCTTTTGACACCGTTATGCCTTATTTTACTACTGCTGTTTGAATGCGTCCAGTGTTTCAAATATCATGCGACGTTCCGTGTCATTCAGTGAATCGTTGTCTGCCGGAGCAGGAGGCAGCGCTGGTGCCGGTTGCTGCGGCTGGCTTTGTTGCTGGGTGAGGATGTCCTCTACAAGCTGCCTGATCTGCTCACTGTCCACGGCTGGCGCCCCCTGTGAAGCCGATGGCTGGCCATCAACATAGTACAGCACCGCGTTTGCGATAAACTGGGCCTTGGAGCGCCCCTGGCGGTTGAGAAGCTCCGCCGCCCGGCGTTGCTGAGGATCGCAAAGATTGAAGCGGAAGGTGAACTTTCCGGGGTCTTTTTTTCCGTCCATCCCCGTTACCTGCCCTCCTGGGCCAGCCGGTACAGCTGTTCAAAGCCTTTGGCGTTGGCCCGGATATCGTCCATGAACAGGGGGTGGGCCACCTTGCCCGAGGCCTCGATCTGCCGGCGTAGCAGGATCGACCCGCCGCCCATAAACACCACCATCCCGGATTTCAGCTCCAGGCCCCGCTCGCGCAGGGTGCTGAACAGGTCGTTGACAAAAACCTGAGCCTGTCGCTCCACCATACCGGCCACCTGGGGCGAAACGTGTTCCTTCCGGCCCAGGAGGATGGCGTCGATTTCCGATTCCTCCAACAGCACGTCCAGCTCCGCGTTTACCTTGGATTTCACCTGGTTATACAGGGTGATGACCCCATGCTCCAGGGATTCGCATACGGACAGGTCGCCCACGCCGTCCTTCAGCAGCAGCAGGTCGGTGGTCATGCCGCCCTGATCCACAATGAGGGCTTTGGGCTTGTCCCGCAGGGTTTGGAGCATGGTCACAGCAGCGGCGTAGGCCTGGGGGAAGCACATCACCTTCTCAATGTAGATGGAGTAGGGCTTGCCCTGGAAGTCAAACTGCACCGCTCCCCGCCCGGTAAAATAGTTGGTAAATGCCTTGTGCTGGGCCCCGTAGTGGGCCGGAGGCAGCCCCACCGCCAGCTGCACCCGCATGATATTCGGGGAGTACATTTTAGCCGCCTGGAGTTCATAGGCGATGGCAAACAGAGTCAACACCCAGAATCGGTCATCTTCTGTCTTATCCCGGTGGTAGGGGATGCGCTTCTCGGACAGGGTGTAGTATTTCCCTTGGTACTTCAAGGTCTCCCCGCCGAAGGGTGGGGCGTCGCTCTCCTGAAGGCCGGAAGTAAAGGGCGCGTGGTTCGGGATTTTTAAGAGCTTGTTCCCATGATCAACTGCAATTAACATGGCGTTCGCCTCCTTGTATGATTCTTATACAATTACAATACGTACTTCTTCAACAACTTCACTCAAAATTTTGGAAAAGTTGATAATTGCTATAAAAAGCGGCAGGCAGAACCCAATTCAGGTCCTGCCTGCCGTTAAATATTAAACTGTTGAATCAGGAGGTGGAACAAAGCGATAGCCAAATCCACGCAGGGTTTCTATAACCTTTGGTCCCATTTTCCCCAGCTTCTTGCGCAAGGTGTTGATATGGCTAATCACTGTGTTCTCGCCGCTTATATCGCTTGGGTTTTCCCATACCTGCTCATAGAGCTGTCCCGCACTGAACACTTGATACGGATGCAGGGCAAAGTGGTGAAGCAAATCAAACTCTTTTCGCCGCAATTCTATTTGTTTTCCCTCCATTAGCACTTGCCGGTAACGTGGACTGATAATCAGTGCTGAGCCAAACATGCGAGCGTCCCATTTTTGTGCATCCATATCAGACTGAAGGTACAGGTCAATCAGGGCAATAGCCTGTGCCGCGCATATTCGCGTGTCTATGGGTTTCTCTAAGCAAGCATTCGCACCAGACTGATACAACTCAATCAGCTCATTGGGCTCAAGATGATTGCTTATAATCATAAGCGGGATGTGCCCAATGATTCTTAAAATACGGATCATTTCCAGCTTGTCCGTGCTCGGTAATTGCAAATCTAGCAGGATCAAACAATATTCAGTGTTTGTAAGACAGTTAATTGCCGCAGAAACAGATGCCACGCAGTGGATATCGGCTGCATCATTTTTCAGCTTGTCCTGAATAGATTCACAGAGCAACAAATCGTTTGATACGATCAATATATGCCGATTTACCATAATATGATTATAATATTACGTTTCATAAATACTCCCCCATAGCATATACAGAAAAATTTTAGAATTTTGTTATAAAGTGGGCGGCCAACCTTCAGGCTGGCCGCCCTGATGGAGAGGAGAGGTGACTGGCTTGCGATCAGTCACCTTTTATCATCTCCGACGCGCCAATGGCTCAAGAGCGCCGAGGATGGGACAAAGGAATTTGGGCGTTGCGGCTTTACACGCCGGAGTAGGCGGCAAAACCCGCGTCGATGGGTAGCACCACGCCGGTGATGGCGGAGGCGGCCTTGTTGTCGCACAGGAAGAACACACCGCCCAGCAGTTCCTCGCTGTCTACAAAGCGGCCCATGGGGGTGCCGTTCAGGATCTTGGCGGACCGGGCTGTGGGGGTGCCGTCATCGTTGAACAGCAGCGCCCGGTTCTGGTTGGACACCAGGAACCCCGGGGCGATGGCGTTGCACCGGATGCCCGACTTGGCGAAGTGGGTGGCCAGCCACTGGGTGAAGTTGCTGATGGCCGCCTTGGCCCCGGAATACGCCGGAATTTTGGTCAGCGGGATGTAGGCGTTCATGGAGGAGATGTTCAGGATACAGCCTTTCTTCCGTTCCACCATATCCTTAGCGAACGCCTGGGTGGGCAGCAGGGTGCCCTGGAAGTTCAGCTTGAACACGAAGTCCACCCCGCCCGCGTCCAGGTCGAAGAAGCCCTTCTGGCCCTCGGCCCACTCATGCTGGTACTCGTTGTCGGTGGTGGCCCGGGGATTGTTGCCCCCCGCGCCGTTCACCAGGATGTCGCAGGGGCCCAGGTCGGCCAACACCTGCTGATGGACGGCCTCCAGGGCCTCCGGCTCCAGCACGTTGGCCTTGTAGCCCTCGCAGGTCCAGCCCTGGGCCTTGCACTCGTCGGCCAGCTTCTTCACCGCCTCCTCGTTCAGGTCCAGGGCGGCGACTTTCGCCCCCGCCTGAGCAAACGCCTTGGCCATGTCGCCGCACAACACGCCGCCCGCGCCGGTGACGACCACAACTTTGCCGATAAAATCGACCTTCAAAGGCAGATCCATTGTAAATTCCTCCTTATTTCTGATCAAATTAGCCGTTTGCAAAACTCAAAAAAGCCAGGAAAATCAAGGCAGTTGAGTTACAAAAACATCTGACTTTCCTCCACCAACGCAGTATAATTGAAGTGGTGAAACAGCAAAAAACAGCGGGGTGGAGGAAAAATCATGCAGAATAAATTTGTGCAGATATCGCTGTACGACACCTACAAGAGTGTGGCCGCCAGCATAGAGGACGATAAGCCAAAGCTGTTTCGTCTGCTGGACGAATACATCGCATGGGATGAATTGATCCCGGCGCGGTTTTATCATGCGTTTTACCAGCGGATGGGCCGTCCTCGGAAATATCCGCTGGAGGGCTTTCTGAAAAGCATGGTGCTTCAAAAAATATTTGGGTATGTGGATGACAGCGTATTACTGGCGACCCTGCGGTACAGCCGGGAAATGCGAGAGTTCTGCGGGTTCGAAAAGGTTCCTGACGGGGCAAAGCTGACCCGGTTTAAGCAGGATTTTCTGCCGTATATCATTGAGGTGTTTGAGCGCCTGGTGGAGTTGACGTAGCCGATTTGCCGGGCCATGGACGCGGAGTTGGCCGACTGCCTGATTTTTGACACCACCGGCATTGAAAGCTATGTGGCGGAAAATAATCCAAAGTTTATGACCTCGAAGCTGCGTCAGGCAAAAGCGCTGGCAAAGCTCACACCTGGTTTTGACCCATATAAAGGCATCTACACGCTGCTGCCCAGCCATGCCGCCGCCAACTCCGCCGTAAAGCAGCAATACATCAACGGCCATTTCTGCTATGCACAGAAGGCGGGCATCCTTACCAATGGGCTGGGCATCGTACGTCATATCACGCTGTTTGACGAGGATTTCAAGAAAAACCACCCGGAGCTCCTCGTAGAAAAGCGTTCCGATGATCCTGACGCGGACAAGGAGCTTGGAGACGCGAAGACCCTTCTGCCTGTCCTGCGGGATTTCCATAACGCCCATCCCTCACTGCGTTACGCCACCTTCCTGGGTGACGCCGCCTTTGACTCCTACGAGCTGTATGGCGCGCTGCTGGGGGAATACGGGTTCCAGCGAGCTGTGATCCCCATCAACCCGCGCAGCGTTTCCGCAGCCCGCCCCGCCGATTTGAATGAGCACGGTATCCCTCTTTGCCCCCGCGACAGTTCCCCTTTCGTCTTTCATAGCATTTGCCGGGGCAAAAATCGCTCTATGCGGCTCAAATTCATCTGCCCAAAGGCCCAACGCATCAAGTCCCCCAATGGCGTGTCCTGGCGTTGCCGCTGTGATCACCCTTGCTCCACTTCCGCCTATGGACGGTGTGTCTACATCTACCCAGACGCCGACAAGCGCCTTTACCCTGGCATCCTCCGGAATTCCGACCACTGGCGCAGCCTCTACAGCCAAAGAGTTTCTGTGGAGCGTTCCATCGGCTCCTTCAAAGCTGTGCTTGGTGTGGCCCATCGAAAAACCGCCAACACCCCTACTTCTAAGGCTGACCTCTTCCTTGCCGGCATCATCCAGCTCCTTTGCGTCCTTCTCGCCGGTGCGTTCCATGACAAACTCTTGTTCCGCAGAATTCGCCGCCTCGCCGCCTGACCTTTATCTCATAGATCCTTCTCCCCGCCTCCCGGCGGTTATCTTTTTGCGCCCTTTTCTCCCTCTTCCTCTCCCTTGGCAATTACTTCTTCTTTTCGCGCTTACTTTCGCAATCGCCTATCTGATCAAATTTGTCCAAAGAATCCCACATGCCCAGCATATACATGACCCCCAGGGCACGGTCATATAGGCCGTAGCCCGGCCGCACCGTACCGGGGCCCTCGTCCCACAGGTGCCGCCCGTGGTCGGGCCGGATATAGCCCTCATAGCCGCAGTCGTGGTACGCCTTCAGGATGTCCAGGATGCCCGTGTCCCCGTCGCAGTCCCGGTGGGACGCCTCGGAGAAGTCCCCGTTGGGGAAGTGCTTCACGTTGCGGATGTGGGCAAAGGCAATGCGGCCGCAGTGCTTGCGTACGATGTCCGCCACGTTGTTGTCCGGGTCGGCGTTCAGGCTGCCCGAGCACAGGGTCAGGCAGTTGTAGGGGTCGTCCACCATGCTGAGGAACTTGTCGATGGCCGCACCGCTGGTGAGCAGCCGGGGCAGGCCGAAGATGTCCCAGGGGGGATCGTCCATGTGGACCGCCATCTTGATGTCGCACTCGTGGCAGGTGGGCATGATGGCCTCCAGGAAATACTTGAAGTTGTCCCACAGCCGCTCCTTGGTGACGGGACGGTATTTCTCGAACAACTCGTCCAGCTTGGCCATCCGCTCCGGCTCCCAGCCGGGGAAGGTCATGTGGTACTTTTCCGTGAAAGACATGACATAATCCGCCATCTCCTTGGGGTCCTGCTTGATCTTGGCCGCCTCGTAGTACAGGGCGGTGGAGCCGTCCCCTACCGGGTGGAACAGGTCGGTCCGCGTCCAGTCGAACACTGGCATAAAGTTGTAGCAGATGACCTTCACCCCGAAGGGGGCCAGGTTTCGGATGGTCTGCTTGTAGTTCTCGATATACTGGTCCCGGGTGGGCAGGCCGATCTTGATGTCGTCGTGGACGTTGACGCTCTCCACCACGTCCATGTTGAAGCCGTACTCGTCCAGCTGCGCTTTTACTTTCGCAATCTCCTCGGGCTGCCAGACCTCCCCCGGCATCTTGTCGTGGAGCGCCCAGACGATGCCCTCTACCCCGGGGATCTGCTTGATGTCGGACAGCTTGATTTGATCGTTGCCTTCGCCGTACCAGCGCCAGGTCATTTTCATATGCTGTCTCCCTCCATTCTTCTATTATTTGAGATTATCCAAAAACGCAGCTATCTTTTTCTGCTGATAATCACCGCCGTATGTGCTGTCCGCCAGCTTGTCCACAGCTGTCTCCCGGAATTCTTTCCAGGACTCTCCTTCATGCCGAACTAAGATGGGGTAGTAAAATACATTGTTTGAGCGGGCAGCCTCCAAGTCACCCGGAGCATCGCCGGTCATGATCACCTTATCTTGGTCATAGCCCTTTTTTAACAGTTCCTGGATACAGTATGCCTTATTGCCCACATTCTGGGCTAGTAAAATGTCCACATGATCCAGCAAACCATATAATGTCCACTCCTCCTCCACTGCTTGGAGATTGGCAGATGAAACAATGGCGATATCCGCCATCGAATGGGCATATTTCAGTCCTTCAAGCACACCCTCAAAAGGTTTCTTTGCATCAAAAGGCAGGGCATTGATGCGGTTGTTTACTTTATCCGACCAGTTCAGTGCTTTTGACAACACCTCGCTGCCGCCCGCCTCAATGGCTACTTTTAGGCCATCGTTAGACAGGGCAGGCGCACTATCTGCCCACTGCTCCAACTCGTCGATGCCAGCGATTCTGGTATACTGTCCGTCAATCTCCCGCAGCGCCATGGCGAGACCCTTGAAGCGGTTGATACCACGGGTCATGGTATACAGGTTAATGTCATTCCAGCGGGTGAGGATAGGCTCTGCCCACTGTTTCAGCCCCCACTCCTCCACCATGCAGGGACCAAAGCATTGGAAATGCTTGATATCCATGGTATCCATGGCACAGCCATCACTGTCAACGCAGATGAGAAAGTCTTTTTTCTTTTTGAACTCTTGCAGTGTCATCATGCGTCCCCTCCTGTTACAGCCGAGTGTCCCAGCGTCCGCAGAACACACTATCCTCAGATGTACCCTTGAACTTGCTTTTGCCGGTCAGCTTTTCGATAGCAGCCCGGATATGAGAGCGGTTAGGGCCATACGCATTGATAAAGGTGTGCAGTTGGGGCACATCAATCAGGTGGTTCGTATAGTTCAAACTCATGCCGATAGTTGGAATCTCCTCATTGTACCAGGGGAGTTCACAGCTGTGGTTACAGCTCCACCGTACTCGCACCCAGTTTTCCTGGGCATAGCCTTTCACGTTGATGACCACCAAGGCGAAGTCGTGGTTGGCAATGAAGTCAGTCCGCTTATCATGATTCAGCATCTTGACAAAGTTCATAGGCGAGACCCCGTTTTCCACCTCCAGGTCATGATAGCTGGGGCAGACATCCACCTCAAACCCAGCCTGTTTCAGCTCCTCAATAACCACCTGCTTCACCGGATCGCCTGTATAGCCCTTGGTGGTGGGGGTGGAACCTACATATACCAGGTATACCCGTTTTTTCTCCTCAGGGCAGATGGGCAGATAATTTCGGGTATCCTTCACCAACGTAATGCAGCTGTCAGCAGCCTGGGCACAGTATGACTGGTGCTCTTCACAGCCCACTTGGTCCAGCAGAGTCCTGTCCGGGATACGGACGCTTTCCTCATATAGATGCAGATGGGCCTTTAACCCCAGCACACGATGAAGCGCATCGGAGAGTCGCTCCTCAGTAAGCGCTCCAGAATTGTAAGCGTTTCGGAGGAAACCAATATCCTCCTCCACATCGTTGGCAAACAGGAACATATCACAGCCGGCAATGATGGCACCAGGTACTGCGTCCTGCCGTCTGCTGATGGCGGTCATACCTACCATGTGAGAGGCGTCGGTGATAATCACACCATTGAAGCTCATGTCCTCCCGAAGCAGATCGGTGAGCAGCTCCGGAGCCAACGTAGCGGGCTTGATCTCGCTGTCCTGGATGCCGGGGCAGAGCTTTCGGCTCATCTCAGGCAAAGCAATGTGACCCACCATCACGGCTTCCAGCCCCTCGTTGATAAGTGTACGATATACCTTGCCAAAGCTGGCCTCCCATTCGTCCACAGACAGGGTATTGACACCCAGGGCCAAATGCTGGTCCAGCTCCTCCACACCATCGCCGGGGAAGTGCTTGGCCGTGCAGGCCATATTGATATTAGCATCTTTGATGCCCCTCATGTACGCACGGGCATTGGCAATAACTTTATCCGGATCACTGCTAAAGCTACGGGTATTGACGATGGTGTTGCGCCAGTTTCGGTACACATCCACCACTGGGTTGAACATCCAGTTGCAGCCAATGGCGGATGCCTCCCGACCAGCCACCAGACCCAAATGATAGGCGTTTTCTGTTCCTTCGCCTGCGCCACACTCGGCGGCGGTGGCCACAAAGGTGCCCTCGGGCAAACATCCGTTCCCGCCATCGTCACAATTTGCGGCAATAAGCAGAGGAATTTTGCTGTGCCGCTGGAAGGTGGTGTTCTGGAGGTACACAGTCTCTTTATCGCCGCCCTGCCAGCGCAGACCGCCCTGATGGCTTACCGACAGACTGGTTTTGATATCGTCCTCGTTCACACCGGGTGTCGCTTTCAGCAGCACAAACAACTGGCCCAGCTTTTCATCTAACGTCATGCCGGCAATGGTATCTTCCACCCACTGAAACTGGTTTTCATTCAGATAAAAGGGCTTTGCACGTAAATCTACCACATACATCTCCTCCTGCAATAAAAATATCTGCCAATCAATTGGACTGCCCAGCCAAATTGTACTGAAGCAGCAGATTATTTGGGAATTTTGTTCAATCGCTCGTTCAATATGTAAATTGCTTCATCGGGCAGCAACTTATTGATATGGTTCCAGATCGACGCAAAGCTCATGGCTCCGCCGGTGTCCATACGGGTGGCCATTTCAGGGTGGTCGATGCGCAAAGGTTCCTGGATGACTTCCTTCACAGCCTGCTTTCCTTCCGGGTATTGGTAAACAAGTTCAAGAGGGTCTTTCACAGACAGGAACCCCTCTCGAATTACCAGTTCCTTCACAGCAACCGTCTGTGCGGCGAACCACTGCGCAACGTTGGAAGAAACATCCTTTTGTACCACATAGGTGTATTCCCGGGGCATTTCGGAAACTTTCTCTATTGCCAAAGAATCGGAAACGCCATTGTCCGCAAAAACGGTAATCAAATTGCCCTCATCGGTCAGAGAGACGTTCTTAAAACAGAATATTGCGTTGCCGGTTTGAGTACCAACCTTTTGGCCGTTTACCATCAAGGTCACTTCGGCGGCGTTAGAGTATACTTTAATTTCGATTTGTTCCTCAGGGCGCTTGATAAACCGCTTGCCGCAGATATATACAAAAGGATCTTTGCTCCATTTGGCTTTATAGAAATAGAACGCCTGCTTTTTTATCTTGCGGTCAAATGTCACGATGCCTTTGTTATTCCGTCCCTTGCAGCCTCCCTCATCTCGGGCATCAGCGGCAAAGTCAAACATATTCCAGAGCCAGGTCGCCCATAGGTAAGGGCGTTTTTCAAAATCTGTGTACGCCTTTTCGTGGACAATGGCCTGATATTCTTCTGTGTAGTCCTTGCATTTGGGCTCCGCTGAGTGCCACGACAAGACGCTGTCCGCACCATATTCGCTGATGGCCAGAGGGATCTCCGGCATCCGGGCGTGGCGTTCATCACAGAATGCGCCGTGATCGTCAGGCGTTCCTTCATACCAGCCCATATATTCATTATACGAGGCCACATCGGTGATATGGAATTGTTCGCTTTCCGGCATGGTCATACCAACGTTGGCTATGGTGGTCAGGCGGGAACCATCCAGTTCTTTTGCGAAACAATGTAGTTCCTCCAACATATGGATCATGTTGTCGGATTCGCCGCCAATACCCAGTTCGTTTGCAATACCCCAAAAACAGATAGCCGGGTGGTTATAGTTTTGCATAATCAGCTCTCGGAGCTGTGTGAGAAGATTATCATCCGCTTCCCGGCGGTCATCGTATACGCTGATGAATGGGATCTCTGCCCACACCACAATACCGTTTTGGTCGCACAAATCATAAAAAAACGGTGCCTGTTGATAGTGAGCAAGCCTTACCGTATTGGCTCCGATTTCCCGGATCAGCGTCATATCCTCGGTGTGCTCTTTTTCGGTCAGAGCCCAGCCCAGATTTTCCCTGTCCTGATGCCGGCAGACACCGTGCAGGGGATAGCTTCGTCCGTTCAAGAAGAAGCCTTCACAGGGATTGACGGAAAAACTGCGGAATCCAAAGGAAGTGGAGATACAGTCATCGGCAATGGAAGCCATACAGGTATAGAGATTAGGCGCTTCCACGCCATCCCACAACATGGGATGCTCTACCGTCAGGCAGATCTGCGCTTTGCCATCAATGCTGATTGTCTTGCCAGAATCCACAACGTTCCCAAGTCCGTCTAAGAGCGATAAAGCTACAGCCTCTCCGCTGGGCGCATATACGCTGATCGACACCTGCCCCTGTGCATCGGGTGTTACGAACAGGGCGTCTGTTCCAAAGGTTGTAACATCAAAATGCACTTTCGTGTCGAAGCAGATCAGCTGTACATCCCGATAGATACCGCCGAAGAATGTAAAGTCGGCACTCCGGGGATAGATGGGCAGGTTCAGGCTGTTATCTGCGCGGACCAGGATCTCGTTTTCTCCATCCCGGAGATGGGGCGTCAAATCGAAGGTAAAAGCGGAGAAACCGCCTCGGTGCTCTCCCACAGTCTGGCCGTTGCAAATCACCGTCGCCATCTTGCTGACCGCACCGAAACGAATATATACCTGCGTTCCGTCCGGCTTCATCGTAAAGGTTTTGCGGTACCAGCCGACACCTTGGTAGTAATCTCCACCGCCGTCCTGCCCATCGAAAGCGTTCCACGTGTGGGGAAGTGACACGGCCTCCCAGTCGGGCACACCTTCTTTTCGGAAACTCCAATCGGAGTCCCAGCAAATGATTTTTCTCATAACGAACCCTTCCTATGAAAAATTTAATCGGAATCGTTTTGACAGCTTTCACGGTACTGGCTTGGTGTAATCTGTTCAATTTTCTTGAAGGAGCGGGTAAAGGTATTGGCGCTGGCATATCCAACTTTTTCTGAAATTTCGGCAATGGAATCGTTGGTAGTACGCATGAGCTCTTTGGCTTTCTCCATGCGCAGGTGAGTGAGATAGTTTAGGAATGTTTTCCCCACATTATTCTTGAAGAAAACCGAGAAATAGCTGGAAGTCAGGTCAAAATAGTCGGCTACACTCGTCAGCGTCAAGTCCACATTACCATACTGCCCTTGGATATATTCAAGAATTCGGGATGTCAGCTGTGTTGTCGGAGACTGCTGGTTCTCCCGAACATAAGCACAGACGTTCCGTATCACACTGGCAAGTATTTCTTCCATTTCATGAGTGTTTTGCTGCAAAAAGAGCAGTTTCAGAGGGAGTTGCCCCTCCACTGTAAGAACTGTGGAATCCTCCACCCGGTATGCGCTTGTGACAACATTCAGGATACTGATACAGTAAGCCTGAGCTTCGTATAGAGGAACATGCTTCTGCCGGATATCGTTTTCCAAATTTTTGTGCAGAAACTCAATTGCACCTTCATCATTCCCCGTTGCAATATAGTTTTGCATCTGGGCGGATATGTTATCTATCGCTTTGCCAATAGCATAGGTTTCATTGCCCTCTGTCAGATAGCGGACGCCACCTTCCGGGGCCAGAGGCTGCGCCTGAACAACAGAATAAAAGTTTTTGGAT
The DNA here is from genome assembly GCA_910575695.1 of Oscillospiraceae bacterium. GTDB lineage: Bacteria > Bacillota > Clostridia > Oscillospirales > Oscillospiraceae > Enterenecus. The sequence goes on from CAJTGJ010000013.1 coordinate 78,527, forward strand.
ACGGACTCCATTCCAATTCCAATTTCGCTGGCGCTGATCCAGAACATTTGGTCATAAGATTCACGCATATCTTTTGCAATAGCGTCCAACAGTTCTCTGGTCTGTGTGTCAAAATTCTCACTGTCACCATTCATAAGCAAGACTAAACTTTCATCGTCCACTGTAGCGAAGACATACATGAGAGACTTAGGTGCCAATTGGAATACCCGCTCTCTGAATATCATTTTCACCAGAACCTGCTGCTCAAGCTCCACATCCTGGGGGCCTTTCACTAAAGCAACTCGGAAATGGGTAAAAGGGAGCAAAATACCCGCACGCTGAAGTGTATTTTGAAATCGGTCATAGTCTGTTACTGCATTTCGGAACAGTTGCATCAGAAGGCTTTCCTGAATCCGAGGCATTTCCTCCTCCAGCGTGTTTTCCAACGCTGAAATAGAGTGCGCCATTTCTTTCATGGAAAGTTCAATTAGGTTATATTCCCCGTAAGGGCCTTCCGCCTCAGACTTCATGTGGACAGACTGACGATGAAGTTCCGCCATCAGCCGCTTTAGAGGCTCGTAATTCCGATAGGCCAGCACGTATCCGATAAAAATACCCACTACCAGTACGCAGGCCAGCATAATCAAACTGACATTTCTTGCTTGATTGAGCTTGGCAACCATGGTATGTTCCGGCTGAAGCGAAATAAAGCGCCACCCATTCAATTTAGATGCTCTCTGGGAAAGGGTGTAGGAAATTCCGCCAACCGACTGGAAAGAATCGTAGGAATCCTCTGCTTCGTAAACAGCATCCAGAAGAGCGGCATCTCCCAATCGGGCAGCGATCCGTCCTTCCGGGCTGATCAGGCAGATTACACCGGTGTCCAGTTCTTCCATCTCCGTAATGCCAGCAAAAAGTGCATCGGGGTTGATTGTCAGGCAAATCGTAGCGTAGGGCCTTTGGCCTGTACTCCACAGAGGCATGGTGTGGAAAAGCACCAGCTGCGATTCCCCCTGAGCTGTTTCCAACAAATCATATTGGCAGTATACGCGGGTATTTTGCAGCTTCTCCAACATGAGTTGATTCATTTCCTGGGACCCAAAACGGCTCATTCCGCTGGATACACGGTAATCAATATAACTGCCATTGATTAGGCAGTCATACTTTGATGAATAAATAAATGTATCACACTGCGGCCCTGGCGAAGCAGCATAATTGGCCAGATGGCCCGATACTTGCCAAAGTGCTAAATTTGCCTCTTCCTGATTATTGATCTTGTGTTCCAGGACCTGATTCAGCATAGAGTCATTATTCAAGTCGAGAGCATGAAGTTGCAAGCCCTGTAACCGTTCGTCTACAGTCAGCTGCACCTGCTGCAAAACCGCGTTTTGATAGTTTAGGTTTTCTTCCCGAAGAAGGGCGTGGGCATAAAGGTAATTGACCATAACCAGCAGCAGCGGCAGAAGTAGCATCGTCAGGAAAGAAGCAACCAAGCGATAGAAAGTCTGGCGTTGCTTGAAATGCTTTGGAATTTCTATTTTCATTACGGCACCCCTGTTACTTTAATAAATTGTAACAACATATTTCGCCCTTATGTGCCTCGCATTGTCATATTGTAGCACAGAGCGGACGCAGATGGAAAGATTCACATTTCAATATAGCCAAGCATTTTTTTGGATTTTACGCTTGAAAGCGTGGTTGGAAAATTGTATAGCAAACCCAAATAGTGCAGATTTACTTAGATTTTGTTTCATGCTATCATTACTCTGTAGAAAGCATTGGAAAGGAGTAATGACCATGGGATATCAAGACGATTCCCTTTCCATTTCGGAACGAGTGGAAGATCTTTTGGCTCAAATGACTTTGGAGGAAAAGACAGCTCAGCTTTGCTGCTGTACACTTCCCGACAGCATAGACGATGCGACTATTGAAAAGCTGTTTGCCCACGGCATGGGCACCATGAATTATCTCAACTCCTCACTCACTGGGGACCATCAGAAAGACATTGATACCCTCCAGCGGATTCAAGACTACCTGATTCAAAATACCCGGCTGGGAGTTCCTGTCCTTGCACACAGCGAAGCCATTGCAGGTGCGCAGATCCCCGGCGCAACCACATTCCCTCAGTCCCTTGGCATGGCCGCCACATGGCAGCCGGAGTTGGCAGAGCGGATGGGCTCCGCCGTGAAGGAACAGCTGCTCAGTCATGGAATCTATGCCGCTCACTCTCCGCTGTTCGATCTAGGCCGTGATCCCCGTTGGGGTCGGATTGGCGAGACCTATGGCGAATCCCCGCTATTGGTTGCTCAAATGGGCACCTCCTTTGTAAAGGGGTTGCAGGGAAGTGACGAACTGATGGCAACCGCCAAGCATTTTATCTCTTACGGCAATTCCCTGGGCGGACGAAATGGCGGCCAGGCGGATATATCTGAGCGCACCCTGTTGGATGAATACTGCCTGCCCTTTGAAGCTGTCATTCAGGAGGGCGGTGTCATGGCCGTTATGAACAGCTACGGAACGCTGAACGGAGAGCCTACCGTATCTTCGCGTTACCTGATGACGGAACTGCTTCGAGAAAGACTTGGCTTTGACGGCGTGGTCGTATCGGATTATGGCAGTGTAGAGCGAACATTCAATCGGTTTGGCACAGCGGATTCCCGCATGGATGCCGCCGTTCAGTCTTTATATGCCGGTGTGGATGTGGATCAGCCGGACGGCATATGCTTCCGTGAGCTGACGAAAGCTGTGCAGACTGGATTGGTGGATGAGGTTCTGGTGGATCAGGCGGTTCGACGCATCCTTACCACGAAATTCCGGCTGGGGATGTTTGAATGCTGTGAACCCCGGGGAGATTTTAAGGCGTTGGTTTCTTCCACCCAGGTACGGGAACTCTCCCAATCAATCGCGGAGAAGTCCATAGTCCTTGCCAAAAATGACGGAACACTCCCGTTAAAGAAAGGCTTGGCCGTTGCCGTGATCGGCCCTACTGCGGATACTGTGCTGAATTTCTTCGGCGGGTATTCCAGTGTTGGCACGGTAAACGCTTCCAACCTGGATTTCAACCGTAGTGAACTGGATAATTTCCGAAAAATGATGCTGGAAATTTACACGACTCAGCATAAGGAAGAACTCTGCTCCAGGGGAATCGTCTGGGAGGATGCACCCACTCCCGATCAGGAAGATCAGATTCTGGAAATCGTTAAAGGGTCCTTTGCTAAACGAAGCAGCCGAAAGGTCTATCAAGGCCAAGAGGATTTTCTGAAAAAGTATTATCCCCACAGCAAAACTGTACGGCAGGCCCTGAGTGACCTTCTGGGAGCGGAACATATCCTATATGCTCCTGGCTGCGGTGTGAAACTCCCCATCGAAGGCGGCATTGCGGACGCGGTTGCGGTTGCGCACAAGGCGGATGTAGTAATCGCCGTGGTGGGTGGCCAGGAAAGTATGCGTTCAGTGGATGCAACCTGCGGAGAAAACAAGGACAACACCAACCTGAACCTGGAAGCTCCACAGCGGGAACTAATGGAAGCTCTGTTTGCCACGGGAAAACCAGTAGTGACCGTCTTGGTAGATGGACGTCCCTTGGCAATTACGGAGGCGGACCGGCAAAGTTCTGCTGTACTCTATGCCTGGTTGCCTGGAGAATTCGGTGGTGAAGCCATTGCCAATGTCCTCACCGGCAAGGTCAATCCCAGCGGCAAGATGCCAGTTACGGTTCTCCGCCATGCGGGGCAGATTCCTATGCGCTATGATTTGCAGCCTCTTTTTGACGGACCCACTCATATGGCGGAATATTTAGATGGGCAGAGCAATACGCCGCTGTACCCCTTTGGGCATGGCTTATCCTACACCCAGTTTGCCTACAGCGATTTGTGGGTTACACCTCAGCTTGCTTGTGGAGAGACTTTGGAAATTACCTTCCGGGTGCAAAATATCGGCAGCGTTCCCGGTGAGGAAACTGCGCAGGTCTATTATCGGGATTGCCGCGCCTCCGTGGTTCGTCCCATGCGGCAGCTTGCGGCGTTCACACGGGTCAGTCTGAACCCGGGAGAAGAAAAGCTGGTACATATCTGGCTTGACACTCCGCAGATGGCATTCTACGGCCTGGATCAAAAGCTCTGCATAGAGCCTGGAAAACGAATTGTACAGGTTGCTTCTTCCTGTATGGATATTCGCCTCCAAGGAGAGACCGTTTTGATCGGTTCCCGCACCGAAGTGAATCGTCGCCGATTCTTTCCCCAGGTTGAGATTTTGCAGCAGGAGGGATTCCGATGAGGTTTAAGAGTTTAGATTGGTTAGAAAACTGCAAATCGTATATTCTTGTCAATTTGCTGACCACCCTGGGCGCCTTGCCATTCGCCATCGGGGTGGGGGCCGCAATCATTTTGCGAAGCGTTTTGCTCTTGCTTTTTGCCTGTATTTTGGGAGGCTGCTGTTTCGGGCCTGTGCTTTCCGGGATGATTGACTGTATATTACGGAAATTCCGCCACTGCCAGGATGACTGGTGGGCCAGTTACCGCCGGGCATGGAAGCAGAACTGGAAAAGTTCCCTCATCCCCGGAATTCTGCTGTGCTTGTTCTGGGGGTTCCTCGGATTTATGGGGCTCCAAATGTACTGGACAACTGGAACCATTCCGTTCATCACCATCCTTTTGATTCTGATCAGCGCAATTTTGGCGGTGATCCTATTCTCTGTTTACTGGGTGCAGATGGTTTTATTTCAGCAGAGCAGTATCATCACGCTGCGCAACTGTCTGATTTTTGGAGCGTCCCATTTTCCAAGCTGCCTAATCAGCGCATTGATGCAAATTGCATGGGGCGTGCTCCTATTCTGTGGAGCCCCGTGGTCGATTCAGCTGATCCCGATTCTGGGGTTCTGCCTGATTCTCTACTGGTCCATGAAAATTCTCTACCCCCATCTGAACCAGGATTTCAGAATTGAGGAACTGATTGCAGAGCGTTTTCCGGAACAAATGATACCATAATTCCCTTTCAACTTTCAATATGAATTGCCGCCGCTGAGTTCTGGAAACAACAGCGGCGGCAATTTTATATATCCTGTTCCTACACGGGCTTTTTGATCGTCCTTAGCTTTTTATTGAGTTCCTTTGCATAATCCTCAGAGAATTCCGTCCTTCTGCTATTGATGATTCGCAGGAGAGGAATCGGAGCCAGTTTAGCGGACACACATTCCTCGTAAATCTCGGGGGCCTCCTTTTCCAGCAAGGCCGTTACATTGGGATCGGCCATCAATTCCTTCATGCTGACCATGATGGAGTAACGATCCGCAGGGAACAAATCGTCTTCGCTCTGCTCCGGAGTAAACCAATTCCGAACATTGTACTCCGGGTTGGGGTCTACATAGACATAGGACTTTTCCGGCTCGGTAACGCCAGTCAGCACGATTTCATCTTCACAGGTCCCACTGACAGCCCGCAGGGTGTTCTCACCCAGCCGCATGGGCACAGCCTCAAAAGTAAATACAGGCCCGTCCTGCGCCAGTGTGCGGAACAGTTCTCCGTTCAGATAAAGCTGTACTTTCTTCTGATTGGAATAAACCTTGACGGTCGTTTCCTCGCCACAGCGCTTTGCAAAGCGGCGTCCGCCGATGTGGACGAATGCGTCCTCGCTCCAGCAGGCTTTGTAATAGTAGAAAGCATCTTTTTTGAGTTTGCGGTCAAATGTCACCAGGCCCTTGCAGTTTTTCCCCTTTGTCCCGCCTTCATTGCGCAGTGCGGAGCCGAAATCAAACATATTCCACACAAAAGTGCCCCAGATGAAATCCCTGCTGCGAATCTTAGGGTAAACCGTCTCATGAAAGAGGGCCTGAAAGTCCTCGCTGTAGTCTTTCCGCTTGGGAGTGGCGGAATGGAGCGCGGGATTGCCGTCTACACCGTATTCGCTGATGCCCAGAGGAATTTGGGGATTCTCCGTATGGAACTGATCCAGGAAAGGATCATAGTCCGACATCTCATGATGATACCAGCCAAAATAGACATTGTAACCGATAATGTCCGGGATGAAATTGAGCTGGCTGCTGAACTTTACGCTGAACAGATTTGCGGACGTGGTGTAGCGGGAGGTGTCCAGTGACTTAGTGTGGGTGTTCAGCTCCTCTGTCTTACTGTACAACTCCAGGCTCTCGCCGTACATAGATATCTCGTTCTGGATGCCCCAGCAGAAGATGGACGGGTGATGCTTACTTTGGAGAATCAGCTCTGTCATCTGCTGTTTAGCATTTTCCACGACCGCCTTATTCCCATCCGGCATACCCAGCATAGGGATTTCCGCCCAGACGAGCAGACCGTTTTTGTCGCACAAATCGTAGAAATATTGCGGATGCTGGTAGTGGGACAGCCGCACAGCATTGGCACCGACCTCCATAATCAGTTCCATATCGTCGTCAAGCTGCGCATTAGTGGGGCCGTTGCCCATCTGGTCCCGGTCCTGGTGTTTGGCAACACCATTGATCTTTATGTGTTTCCCGTTCAGGAAAAAGCCGCCATCTGGGGTGATTTTACAGTCCCGGAATCCACAGTTCAGAGAAACCTGATCCTGGCATACATCATTTACGTACAACTCCCCGCGAATTGTGTACAGATACGGATCTTTTCTGCCGTTCCACAGATGGGGGTTGGTAATCTGCATCAGAACGTCAGGATTTTCGGGGCAGGCTTCGGCCTGAGCAACCGTTTGATCGCCGTCCAGCAGGGAGTACACGATCTTGCCTTCTCCAACCACTCGGGCCCTTGCATGAACCGTTCCGTCTGCATGGGTTTCCACTTCCAAACCGCTGGAACCGGAGTATAGCAGATCAAAGTGATTTATGCCGGTGGAAATCAGTGTCACATCCCGGTATATGCCGCCGTATCTGTTGAAATCGCCGCCGAAGGGGTTGCTGTCTTCATACTTTTTGTTGTCGGCAAAAACAGTGAGGATATTTTCTCCCTTGCACAGAGCATCGGTGAGTTCAAAACGGAAACAGCTATAACCACCGCGATGTGTGCCGATGTACTGTCCGTTGAGCCACACTTTGCAAATTTCGCCAACGGCACCGAATTCCACAAACACCTTCTCACCGCTGATATCTTCCCCCCGGAAGCTGTACTGGTACACGCAGTATCCGGTTTTCGCGGGATCATCCTTATTCCAGACATGGGGAATGGAAACGGTTTCCATGGTTTCCGGCAGTACGGGCATCGACTCGCCCTCTACGGCCGCCGTTATGCCAAAACGCCAGCCGTCCTTCAATAAAATGATATCTCTCATGATTTCCTCCTCTTACCAACCGGTGACGGTGCGGTCTTTGATCAGGGATTCCGGTGAGAGCGATGCCATCTGGGTCGTCCCATCCGAAAAGTGGAGAACCGCCCGATCTTGATTCCCGCTGTTCCACTGCGGAAGCCCTGCACCGTTGGGATCGCCCGTCGCGGCAAAATTCACTAAATACTTTGTCATCTGCTCCGCCAGGATTTTGTCTCGCTCCGTAATCGGCCTCCAGGAATCCTGAATCGTGCCGAACCAGTACCACAGATCTGCGCTGTGGAAAGCGCCGGACTGATCGCCGGGAAGCTGCCTGCTGAAAAAGTAGCCGTAGGCGGGGATTTCCTGCATTGTCAGCCATTCCTGAACATCTTCCTGCATGGGTACTGTCGCCATATCGTCGCTATTGGAGCCGATCAGATAGGAAATCTTCAGCTGCTCTCCGGCTTCCATCACTTCATGGAAACTCTTAGGCAGTGCCTTACCATCCACGACAAAGCCGCAGGAGGCCCTGTTTTTCATAAAATCCTTTGCCAGCATCTGTCCGAAGGCCTCCATCAGCGCCGGGGCTGGCAGCGCTCTTGCTTCCTCAATGGTATGTGCCCCGGCATTGTGGAATACGGTCCACCAAAAATCATAGAACGTGTCCATGGGGACGTCCGCCTCCGCCCATCGCACGCGGCCCCCGCCGCTGGAAAGGACGGCCCGGTTCACGAGACCCTTGGCAGCCGGGGACGAAACAAGGTGCTGTACGCTCATCGCGCCCGCAGACTGGCCCATAACGGTCACATTGCCCGGGTCACCGCCAAAGGCGGCAATATTCTCATGAACCCATTGCAAAGCTGCCAGCTGATCATAAAAGCCATAGTTTCCGGTGTGACCGACTTCTTCCGCCAGCTCCGGCAGGCACAAATAGCCAAATGGGCCCAGACGGTAATTGATTGTTACCGCCACGACTCCCAGCTCCGGCCATGCCGGATTGCGGAAACACAGTTCATCGCTGCTGCCTCCCAGGAAAGCGCCTCCGTGGATGTAAACGATAACAGGTGCTTTTTCCACAGACGCCGGAGCAAATACGTTCAGCATCAGGCAGTCTTCGCTATAAGTGAAAGGGATATCTTTTCTGAATTCGTTATAGTAAAATGGGCGACCGGAGTTCTGTTCGGGACGGTACGTTCTGTCCTGAATGCAGGCATCCCCGAATTGGGTGGCCTGATATACACCGTCCCAGTGGTGGACGACCTGGGGATATTCCCAGCGCCCAGCCGTGGCATACCGAATCCCCCGATAGGTGGCAACCCCGTTTTCCGTGAGCAGCCCGGCAATTTTGCCGCAAGGAGTTTTGCAAACACACTTATCCATAAAGTCCTCCTTATTTTATCAGCCCACAGCAACTTGCTGTGGGCTGATATTTGATCGCTGCTAATCAGCGGTTCTGGTACGCATTGTAGGCTTTCTGCATACACTCAGTGGCATAGGGCAGATCCATGCCATTCAGCGTGTTCATGTAGGTATCCCAGTCGGAATCCAGATTGGCCTGACCGGTGATGAATTTAATATACATCTCCTGAACATAGGTCTTGACTTCGTTGAGAATCATGCGGTATTCGTCGGCGTCTTCCTGCGCCACAACCAGCTTGGGCAGGTTCGCACCGGAATCCAGACTCTGCCACAGGGTACGGGCCTCGCCCTGTTCAGGCAGGGTGATATTCATCTGGATATAAGCGTCGTTATCCATGGCGTTCACGAAGCCGTAGACAGGCAGGGCATAGTCCAGAATGGCCTCCGAAGCGGACCTTCCATCGGGGCTGTTCATGATTTTGTCAGTGAAGGTCTTCTTGCCGTTTTCCACCGTGTAACTTTCACCCTCAATGCCCCAGGATATCAAATTGCCGCCTTCCTCAGAGTAGAAGTAGTCCAGAACCTGAGTTGCCAAAACGGGGTCGGCGCAGCTGCTGGTGATAGCAGCCTGCACACTGGTGTGGGCTACGCCGCCCTCCAGCACATAAGAGGAAGTGTCACCCGCGTTGAGTACGGGCCATGCCACGCCGGTCAGCTTGAAATCGGGATTGTTGGGCCGGGTGTTTTCCGTGATACTGCGGATACCGCTGCCGATTGCCATGGTGGCCACGGCGCTGGTGCCGTCCGCAATTTTCGCGTTCAGGGCCTTGTTGTCATTGGACATAAATTCGGGGTCGATCAGGCCGGCATTATACCACTCAGCCAGCTTTGCCAGATATGCCTTGAAGTTCTCAGTGGCGGGGCCATAGACGACCTGGCCGTTGTCACCCAGGCAGAACTCGGTGCGTGTATTGTAAGCGGGCAGCAACTCTCTGAACCAGACTTCGCCAACATAGCTCTTGCTTGCGGTCAACGGATAGGACACATTGGGGTCCTTTTCCTTCAGCGTGGTCATCACATTGGTCCACTCGTCAACGGTTTTGGGCAGCTCCAAACCGTATTTTGCCAGCAGGTCCTCACGGAACACAGGGCCAGAAGAAAGCGGGATGCTGACATTGAACGTGTAAAACGCCTGGTATTTACCCTCGTCGGAGCGGACCTCCTTCGGATAACTGGGATCTCGCTCCAGCACCTTCAGATAATTGGGGGCGTACTGACGGATCAGGCCGTCCATGTCGATCAGGATGCCGCTGTCAATCAGCTCGGACAAGCCCATTGCCGCAGTAGAGAATTCCCACACGATGATGTCGGGATATTTGCCGGAGCCAATCATCAGGTTGAACTGGTCCGCTTCGCCGCCGGTGGTGGGATGAACAAACTCCAGTTCAACGCCCAGCCTCTCCGCGGCGGCCTGGAACGCTGCCACACGGCCATAATCCCCGATAACGCCAGAGGAATTGTCGCGGATGTAAACGCTCAGGGTTTTCTTTTCGGTGGTCAGGGGATAGGTCGCTTCTTGCGGCGTGACGTCCTCGTTTCCAGACACATCAGGAGCGGAGGTGTTGTTTCCCTCGGGACTGCCGGAGCTTGTGGTGTCTCCCGTTCCGCCGCAGGCGGCCAGACTGAGGATCATCAGAGTGGCCAGCAGCAGGGAAAGGATTCGTTTGCCTTTTTTCATTCTGTTCAATCTCCTTCTTATTATTTTGTGCGTCGCTGCGCTTTGGTAATGCTATCATACTGAATGGATTCAGAAATGTATATCTGTAATTCTTTGCTTTTGTGTGCAGTTTCTGCGCCACCGCACCCTGCAATTTATTGGATGAGGGTGCAAAAACTACTTTCGGGTTACCCCTTGACGGAACCAACCATCACGCCCTTGGTGAAATAGCGTTGGAGGAAGGGGTACAGGCAGAGAATGGGCAGGGTAGAAACAACGATGGTAGCGTATTTGATGGCGTCGGCCATTTCCTGAGTCAACGCCGCGCCCTCAGACATGGCGGCACTTGCGCTGGACAGAACGATTTCACGGGTGATCAATGCAAGAGGGAGTAAATCGCGCCGATTGGGCAGGTAAAGCAATGCGTTCATCCATCCGTTCCAATGGCTGACCCCGTAGAACAAGGTCATAACAGCCAGGGTGGTTGCGCTGACCGGCAGGAAAATGCGGGTGAAGATCGTCCAGTGATTCGCACCATCCAGCTTTGCGGACTCTTCCAGAGCGTAAGGAACAGATTCAAAATTAGTCCGCATAATTACAAAGTTGAACACCGACACCAGGCCCGGCAGGATGACTGCGAACCGATGATCCAGCAAGTGCAGGTCGCGCATGACCAGATATGTGGGAATCATGCCACCGTTGAAGAACATGGTGAAGCTGATCAGCATGGTCAAAGGCTTTTTCAGCATAAGGTTCTTCCGGGACAGCGCATAAGCAAGCATTGCGGTCAGCGAAACATTCAACGCTGTGCCGACAACCGTATACAGGACGGTGTTTTTCAGGCCCGTCCAAATCTCTGCATCGGCAAAGACCCGCTTGTAGGCATCCAGGTTGATGTTCTGGGGCCAGAACAGAACGCCACGGGATTTTGCAACAATCTCAGGGTCCGAAAGGGACGCGCACAGAACATACCACATAGGATAGAAGCACGCCACGATCAAAAGAGAGATGACCGCATAGGAAATGATGTCAAAAATCAAATCCTCTCTTGTCTTTTTAATGCCACTTTTCATGGATTCACCGTCTCCTTTCACTTACCAGAGGCTGGACTCGGTCAGCTTCCTGCTGAGCTTGTTCATCATGACCACCAGGATCAGGTTGATTACACTGTTGAACAAGCCGATTGCTGCCGCGGAACTGAAGTTCGCACCCAGAATGCCCTGACGGTAAACAAACGTGGAAATGATGTCTGCGGTCTCCCAGGTTGCCGGGCTATACAGGTTGAAGACCTTTTCAAAACCGATGCTCATCACATGGCCGATCCGCATCAGCAGCATGGTCACAACGGTGGGAAGGATGCTGGGCAGGGAAATATGCCAGATAGTCTGCCAGCGTGAAGCACCGTCCAGCTTGGCCGCTTCGAACTGCTCCATATCAATTCCGGTCAAGGCTGCCAGGAATACCACACTGTCCCAGCCAAAATTCTGCCAGACTTCCGAGCCGACATATACGGTACGGAACCACTTGGGATCCGACAGAAACGCGATGGGCTCGCCGCCGAAGGCTTGAATAATGGTATTGACCAAACCGTTCAGACTGAAAAAGTTGACAACCAAGCCGCAGATTACAACAATGCTGATAAAATGAGGCATGTAGGTCACAGTCTGCGCCAGCTTCTTGAATTTGGTGCTGCGGATCTCATTCAGGACCAGCGCAAACAGGACGGGAATCGGAAATCCAAACGCAATGGTCTCCAAACTCAGAATCAGTGTATTGCGAAGCAGGCGGGTGAAGTAGTGGCTCTTGAAAAAGGCTATCAAATGCTTCAGGCCAACAAATTCACCCGAAAAAATGGTTCCGGTGATTTTGAAGTCGGAGACGGCAATATACAGGCCGGCCATAGGCGCATAGCAGTATACCGCGAAGTAGATGAGCGCTGGCAAAGTCATGAGGTACAGAATCCAGTTTTGCTTGAAGTCCAGAGCTAGGCGCTCGGAGAAAGACTTCTGAGTCCTTGGCTTGATCGCATTCTGCGGAGCGCCTGTTTTGGGAGTGGGTTTTGTTGGCATAAGTTTACCTCCTGTTTGTTTCATGTTTCCCTCTCACGATAGGGGTTTGCCTGAGCTGGGACTACTGCCATTACTATATCAGTGATTGCTTTTAATAGCTATTGCCATTGCATTTGATGAAAATACAATTCTTCCAAAAGCATTCTCCACTTTTCGTGGTCAGTATTCTTTTTTTATAAAATCCTACAAAGCGGTTGAAATTCTAAAAATCCAGGCATATATCGGAACGTGGCGTTCCAATTTTTCGCTTTCAGGTATTCCTCATATTTGTTCATGTCATTAGCTCCCTACGAAAATCAAACACACATATTTGTGCAGGGGAGAGCCTGTCGGCCCTCCCCCTGCATTGTCACTCCCCGGCCATCTGAAAGAACTGAGCCGGCGTCAACACCGTCACACCCAGCTCCCTGGCCTTGGACAGCTTGCTCCCGGCATTCTCACCGCACACCAGGTAATCCGTCTTTTTGCTCACCGAGCTGCCCGCATGGCTGCCCAGCGATTCGATTTTGGCATTGATACCATCGCGAGTGTATGGCTCCACCTTGCCCGTCACCACCACCGTTTTGCCCGCGAAGGGGCTGTCCGGCGCGGCAGCCTTCTGGACAGCGGATGGGGCCGCAACACGCACATGATTCCGCAGCTCGCTCCAGAAATACCAGTTATCCTCATTCTGGAACCACTGGTGGATGTTCTGGTGCAGCGTCTCCCCGAATTCGGGAAGCTGAGTGAAGTCGAACCCGTGGACCACCGCGCTCTCAAACTCCTCCAGGCTGCTGTGGAACCGTTGGGCCAGCGCACGGCTGGCAGTACGGCCAATCAGCGGGATGTCCATGGCGATGAGATACCGCGTGAAGGTGGTGTCCCGGCTGCGCTGGATAGCGTCCCACAAGTTTTCCCAGGACTTCTCGCCAAAGCCGTCGATGTCCATGACCTCGGCCTTATGCTTGTCCAGTTCGTAGATGTCCCAATAGTCATGAAGCAGGCCCCAGCCGATGAGCTTCTCCAAGGTGCCCTCGGACAGCCCCTCGATGTTCATGGCCTTCTTCCCGGCAAAGTGGACGAATTGCCGCAGGCGGCGAGTGCCGCAGTCCGGGTTGTCACAGAACAGCTTTTTTACCCCGTTTTCTTTGAGCAGTCGGGTAGGCTGGTGACAGCAGGGACAGCAGCGCAGGGTGGCCCGTCCCAGGTCAAACTTGCCCCGGTCCAGATTTTCCTCAATATGTGGGATGATCATATTCCGCTTGGACACCTGCACCCGGTTCCCTGGCATCAGCTCCATGGCCTCGATGAAGGACAGGTTATGTAAGCTGGCCCGGGACACGGTGGCGCCGTCGATCTGGACGGGCTTCAGGATGGCCACCGGGGCGATCTCCCCGGTACGGGTGGGGTTCCACTCAATGGCGGTCAGCTTGGTTTCAAAGCGCTCATCCTCAAACTTAAACGCCAGCCCATCCTTATAGTGGTGCCCGGTGCGTCCGCAGGTGTTGGAATAAGCGATACTGTTGTAGCTGGCCACAATACCGTCGATGGGAATGTCGTTGTCCCGGGCGTAATCCCGGAGCTGTCCGATGGCACGTTCCGCTTCTTCCGGGGTGATCCGCCGCTTGGAAACCAGGTATTTGCAGGGTTGGAAACCCTGCCCCCGCAGCTGCTTCAGCCTTTCCGACTTGGTGGGCAGCCAGTCAAAACCCTCCAGCACATTGAAGGGCATGAAGGTCACCCGGCGATCCCGGCAGTCCTTTGATTTCAACAGCCGGACGGAGCCTGCAGCCAGGTTGCGGCCGTTCTTATAGGGCTGGCCGCTGCTGTCCACCAGCGTGTCCTGCAGCGCCTCAAAATCGCTGGGGCGGATAAACGCCTCGCCCGTCACCACCAGCCGTCCCTTGTAAGGGATCTGGGACGGGATGCCGGAGATTCCCCGGACGTTGTGGGTGACGTTTTCTCCCTCGTCGCCGTTGCCCCGGGTGGCCGCCTCCACAATCATGCCGTACTCGTAGGTCGCCTTGATGGTGAGCCCGTCCAGCTTCAGCATCAGCATGACCGACTGGTCGCCGATGAAATTGCACAGCTCGTCCACCTGCTTGGTCTTGTCCAGCGACAGCAGGGGGATGTGGTGGGACACCTTGGCCAGCCCCTCTTTGGCGGGCCAGCCCACTGTCTGGGTGGGAGAATTGCCCATCTGGGCGCCCAACTCCTGTTCCAACTGGGCCAGCTCGTCAAACAGTCGGTCATACTCTGCATCGTCCACCGAAGCGGCGTTGAGGTCGTAATACTCCCGGCGGTACTGGTTCAACAGATCGGTCAGCGCCCGCAGGCGGTTCATTTTTTCCTGGTCCATATCGTTCCCTCCTTGTAGTCAGGCCGAAGCCTTCTGATGATCAGCGTCCGCCTCCAACTGCCGCTCAGGGGCAAATTTCTTCCCTTCCGCATAACCAGCGCTGGCATATTTTGCCCGCCAACCATCAATGCTTACCTTCCCAAATGTGGTTGGCTTGCTCATGTGACTCATGGCGTCCTCCACCGCCTGGGGCACGGCCAGGACAAGGCCCCATTCCTGGTGCTCCTTTTCCTGTGCCTGGAAGGCTGCCTCCAGCCCGTAGCAGAAGCCCAGGCCAAAGGCATTGCACATCTCGCGGATTTCTGTGCTGCTGCTGTGTTTCCGCTCCCTGGCTCGGATGTGTTCACAACGGTTTTTGACACACTGATAAGCATACAGGTAGACCCTCCGGCAGACCTCAAAATCGTCCTCAAGCCCGGCAAACCCCACTGTCACCTTTTTCGCGCCCTTGGCGTGCTGGCGGTATACCTTGCAGCAGTATCGATTCCCAATGATGCCGCCCAGGGTCAGCGCCCAGGAATCCGTCTGTTTCGTGCATTCCACGCCGACAGTCCGAACCACCACCTTGGCTCCGCTTTGCCCCTGGCACTCCTCTGGCCGGAGCTTGTGCTTGGCCATCAGCTCCCGGGCCTT
Source organism: Oscillospiraceae bacterium (assembly GCA_910575695.1). Classification (GTDB taxonomy): domain Bacteria; phylum Bacillota; class Clostridia; order Oscillospirales; family Oscillospiraceae; genus Enterenecus. Next base: position 93,867 of record CAJTGJ010000013.1, read on the forward strand.
CAAAAGCGCGGCCTGGGCCTCCTGCTCGTTGGGGCTGGTAGCCAGGGCCAGCAGCTTGGCGATTTTATCTTTGATTGCGCTCATTGTCGATCTCTCCTTTTTGCGTGCTTATACAACAAAGTTCTTTCGGGCACAGTACGCGTCCAATTCAGCACGGATAGGACAGAAAAACGGCTGTGCTTCCGCCTGCCCCAGCTGGATCGGGACCAATACCTTCTTTACACTCTCCAGCAGGGCCTTGTCGGGGCACCTGTCAATAAAACAGCCAATGGTGTTGAGGATCAGTCTGTCCCAGTCGTCCGTTACAACGATTTCCGCTGCTGTCAGATGGCTGCCGATGAAGTAAGCGATGTTCTCCGGGGTAAACTGGAAAACGTACTGCACATACCGCTCCCCCTTCTTGATGTGGCCATAAACGTAGTTACCCGCCTTCAGCAACCCGGCGATATCTTTGGGGGCGCGCGCTTTGCTGATATTGGGAAACAGTGCGGGAAGCATCCATGCAGGCCAGCCTTCAGGGATATCCTTCCGCTTCGGAAGCTCAGCATGGATCTCCTTTTTGATCTTCGGGTCCAACTCACGGCCAATGATGGCATCGTGCATGGTGCTTTGGCTGTCGGGATCGATGCGGAACAGCTTTGCATCATACGCTTCGTAGGCAGCGTAGCCGAACCGCTCATAATTGAGGCTTTCGCCCTCCAGGGGGACGGCGGCCAGCGAGTCCGGGTCCCGCATGGCGTTCATGTAGACCTCTTTCCCTCGGGAGATCAGCCAGGAACGGAAGTAGGCGAAGCCATCATCCGTATAGTGGGCTCCCAGGGCGGCGCTGGCCGCCCACAGGTCATTCCGGCATGCCGCATTGCTGTATTCCATCAGGATCAGATCCCAATCCAGAATTTCCTCCAGAGAGAGCTTCAGCAGCTTTTACACCACCTGGCACCGGCGTGATTCCCGATCCAGGCTGGCAAAGGACTTGTTGACACTATCAATAATTTCCCAGAATAAATCTTTGTTCATATTGAGCTCCTTCCGTATGTATGCACCCTTTTCGGTGCGTTCAGTTGTCGGTTTTCCCGGCATATCTGCCAAAATTCAGTTCATGGATGGCGCGGCGGATCTCCGCGTCATTGTCCCAGGCAGCGTACAGCACCGAACGCTCAGAGCCAGCGCCGGTATGGACAGATACCATTCCATCGTAGATTTGCATCAGCACATCGGGCCGCCGGGCGCACACGATGGCCAGGTTTCCAAGCTCTTTCATTTGCAAAAGCCTCCTTCAAGCCGCGATTTTCATTTGCCAATAGGGGTCGGACTCCTCCAACGTGCTGATTGGGGTCACGGCGTGGGGCAGGTAGTGCGGCGCGTGCCCAAAGCCATACTGGACCCGGGCGCTGCTGCAAGTGCGCATCTCGTAGCGCAGGCTCATGAAGATGTAGCCCTTCAAGCTGCCGCCGGCCTTCTTCTCCGGGTCATACAGCTCCACCGCCCGGATCAGCCGTGCGGCCAAAGATTGGTACACGTCCTCCTTGTCCAGATGGGCGGCACGGATCAAAGACACGTTTTGCCCCATTACCCTGTCAATGCACCAAAGATGCTGCTCCACCAGCGAATTACGCTGTTCAATAGGCAAATTTCCCATTTTATTTTTCTCCATTTCCGGCGGGGCGCGCCCAGTGGACGCACCCCGCCAATCGTAGTATCAGGCCGCACCTTTCAGGTGCTTCTTCTTTTCCCATACTTCCAGAAAATCGTGCACCTCCGGCGTCGGCGCGCAGTTGTTGGCGCCGCGCACCTGGATGACCCTGTCCCCGCGAACCTCCACCGTGTAGAACGGCTTGCTTTTCCGCTTTTCCCGGCGGATAAAGAGTATGGTGCATCTATCGTTTGCCATATTCTCAGCGTAACCGCCCACGCAATGGTGGAGCTTTTGGCCCTCTATGACGATCTCCTGTGCGGAGCGGGGCGGCAGTACCACCAGCCCCTTGGATTTGAACTGGTATTGCCGTTTCAGCCCTTCACGGATGCCCGCAATCCGCGCGTCATACTGCTCCACGTCTTTCTGCTTGATACGGCTCTGAGCCACGTCATGGGCCCGCGCCAGGTGCTTTGGAAACAGCACAAACTCATTTCTCAGATCATAGTGGAGTTCCTCACAGAACCTCAAATAGTCTTTATAATCGGACAGCGTACCACTTGTTCCCCGATAGCTGTTTGGCGAATGCTCTATGAATTGCCGGTCAAGATACCGGACCAGCTTATGGGGCGTGGTGTATTTCAACGCCAGCTCCAGACAGCCTGTTTCAGAGACACTATGGATATCCAGCCAGGAAAACAACTCCTCACTGGGCTGATAACCCTCCCTGCGCAGTATGCGCAGTAAAAGCAGGTCACGGATGCCGTGCTTAGACTGTTGGAGCCAGGGCAGGTCGGAGGGCTCAATTTGCAGAACCTCCCGCAAATTTTTGCCCTGTAAGTTAGATAGTGTCTACACAAGTTTGACATAGGTGGTAAAATAGAAGCAAACAAAAGAAAGAAGAGGAATAAAAAATGGAAGCATCGTATCACCGCCATGATATAAGTGACGAAGTATGGGCATTGCTGGAGCCGCATT
>CAJTGJ010000014.1 GCA_910575695.1 Oscillospiraceae bacterium
TTAGTATGTGACATCATGTTATCCTTGATGGCCAGCCGTGTGAGCTGAAAGGTTCATGCACGGTTCAGGGCGGGGGAAAAGGTGGAGACAATATCAAAACCTTACCTATCGCTACTGTCTACTCCCAGCAAGGGACGCCCCATCGAAATGGCACAGAATGAACAGGGCACCTTTGAAATGACGGTGTTTCAGAACGTGTATGACGACCTGCGGGACAAGCTGATTGCCAAGGGCATACCAGCCGAAGAAATAGCCTATATCCATGACGCCAATACAGAAGCGAAGAAAAAGGAGCTGTTTGGGAAAGTCCGCTCCGGGCAGGTGCGGGTGTTGATCGGCTCCACGCAGAAGATGGGGGCGGGCACCAACGTCCAGCACAAGTTGGTCGCGCTTCACCATTTGGATTGCCCGTGGAGGCCCAGCGATGATGGACGGACTTTGCGGACACATACCAAAGCGGAGGCATCTGCCTGGGTGTCTCCGCTTTTTCAAGGAAGGATGTAAGAAGTTACTTTGTGTCGTTGGGGTATCTTGATTTAATGCCCGTTGAGAGGTGCAACCGTTTTATATAAATGCCATCTAAAACTTTGTGCAATTTCTCAAAAAATAAAAGTTCCGTTTCGGGCTTCAAAAGTTGTGGTAGGGGGTTGAGAGGACTGATTACCGTCTACAAAAACTTCCGCCAAAACTTTATGCAATTTTCAAAAATTCAAGGGTCTGTTTTGGGCTTTGAAAGTTGTAGTAGGGGGTTGAGGGATATGTCCTCAACGCTCCTTGACAACTGGACACGCATTCGTCAAGTACATCAGTTCCGATGTGCGAAAGCATGAGCCACAGCAGCGGGATGCGCCATGACCCCCGACCTACCGGGCCGAGCGAGAATACCCCCTGCAAGTGCCGGTTTGCCCCCGGCATGGCGATGACAGTCGGAATGACAATGGTACTCCCGCCCAGCCACAGCTTCACACAATGGGGCGGCTCTGTCAGAACGGCAGTTGGGGTGAAACTCCCGTGAGGTGGTGCGGCACACCGCCGCTTGACGACTTCCCTTTGCGGGCCGGGGTGTCGGGGACAAATGGGCTTGCGGATACATAGTCATACTCCCGATTTTGGCAGGGATTTTGCTACGTTCATCTCCTCGATAAACTGAAATTTATGAATCCTTTTCTCCGTAAGGCTTATTCCAAGAACCTATCTCTATTAAATTACCTTCAGGATCAGCAATATAACAAGTTCTCTGTCCCCAAGGTTCAAGTTCCGGTTCCAGTACAGGAGTAGCACCGTTTTCTACAGCTTTACTAAATGCTTTATCAACTTCTTCAAATGTATCAACATAAAGTGCCATTTCAAAATGACCGTTGAATCCTTTGATATAATCATATCTGCGGTTGGTCATTTTTTCAAAGTCATTTCTGCCGTACAACAGAAACAACGTCCCATCTTTTACAAGATATACATTAGATGTATCTTCCGCTTCTTTAATCTCAAAGCCAAGTACATCTCTGTAAAAGCGAATCATTTTCGCCATATCTTCAACAAATAATCCAAAGCCGTCCAATCTCATAATACGATACCTCCAAATTCACATTTGTCGGTTAGTTTTACTATCGTCATTATACCAGCACCCTCCAAAAATTTCAACATACTTTTGGCGGCAAAGGAAGGATGTAAGAAGTCACATTATATCGCTGAGTACATAGGGCCGGGTAACTCCCAGCCCTATTTTTATGCCATAATCAAACCAATGGAAGGAGCGGTCACATGACAGAAATCGAAATCACAAAGGCCAGCGAGGTCAAGGTACGGGAGATCGAATGGCTGTGGTATCCCTACATCCCCTTTGGCAAGATCACGGTGGTGCAGGGGGACGCCGGGGACGGCAAAAGCACCTTTGTCCTCAACCTCGCCGCCATGCTGAGCCAGGGCCAGCCCATGCCCTTCACGGACGGCACAGGCCAGCCCCCCATCAACATCATCTACCAATCCAGCGAGGACGACGCCGATGATACCATCGTCCCCCGGTTCATCAGCGCCGGGGGCGACCCGGAGCGCCTGCTGTTCATCAGCGAGAAGGAGCGGTATCTCTCCTTTTCCGATGAACGGCTGATACAAGCCGTCAGGCAGACGGGCGCAAGGCTTGTCGTCCTCGACCCCCTCTCCGCTTACATCGGGGAGGAAACAGGTATCAACGCCGCCAACGAGGTGCGGCGGCAGTTCCGCCCTCTCATCGAGATCGCCAGGGAACAGCGGTGCGCCGTCCTCATCGTCCACCACATGAACAAGGCCATCGGGCAGAAGGCCATCAACCGGGCCGTCGGCTCCGTGGACATTGTGGGCGCTGCCCGGAGCGTCCTGCTGGTGGCCCGGACAGACCGGGAACACCCGGACGAGCGTATCATGGCCCAGGTGAAGTGTAACGTGGGGCCTACCGGCAGCGCCATCGTCTTTTCAGTAGGTGGCGGCGCTGTCCAGTGGCTTGAGGAAACCGCCAGGACAGCGGATGAAGTGCTGGGCAACGTGTTCGCCAACCTGGGCCGACCTGACACCCAAATGCGGCAGGCCAAGGAGGTAATAAGTCAGCTTCTCTCGGACGGGCCGAAGCCCCAGCGGGAGGTCATGGAGAAGCTGAGGGCGGCGGGCGTTGGGGAGAGTACGGCGAAAAAGGCGAAGCAGCTTTTGGGCGTCTGCTCTGTCAAGGCCGGGGCTGTGTGGCTATGGTCGATGCCGGATGGGGACGGTCTATGAAGTCGTGCGGAAGGGAGTCCAGAGGGAAGCCCTCTGGCCCACCACCTTGCTTGCAAGGTGTAGTGGGTTACACAACACTTGCGCCTGCGGCGGCGGTTGTGCTGCGAGCCGGGGCGAGTGGCACAACTATCGCCAGATACCGCTATGTTTTGAGAGCGGGAGCGAACAAAGCATGGCGGTATCTTTTTGTGGGCGCAAATGTTGTGTACCTGACCCCGCCGGTCTTGAACACGTCCGTTCCAAATACAGACGGAGGGATGGGAGATACCGCCCGCTTCTACGGGACAATGTGACTTCTTACATCCTTCCTCAAAGGAGGTCGCTATGGCGAATTACGCAATCATGCGGATAGAAAAACGGAAGCTGCCCTCGGTTGGCCGTATCAACAAGCACCACGAACGGCAGAAAGAGGAATACAAGAGCAATCCCGACATCGACCGGGAGCGCACCGGCCTAAATTACCACATCGTCCAGCCCCCAGGCCCCTACCGGGAAGCGGCGCTGGCCCGTATCGAACAGGCCGGGGCACGGCGGCGCAAGGACAGCGTGGTGCTTCAGGACTGCTTTGTGGGCGGCACTCCTGACTGGCTGAAGGCAAAGAGCCAGGAGGAACAGCGGGCGTATTTCAGCCACGCCTACCAATTCTTTGAGGACAATTTTGGAAAAGAGAATATCATCTCCGCCGTGGTGCATATGGACGAGGCTACTCCCCATATGCACCTTTGCTTTGTCCCCATCACCGCCAAAGGCCGCTTGTCTTCCAAGGACATCATCGGCGGGCCGCAGGGTCTTGTGAAGTGGCAGGACAGGTTCTATGAGCATATGCGCCAGCGTTACCCCGACCTGTCCCGTGGGCTGCCCAAAAAGCTGACCCACCGCAAGCACGTCCCGCCCTATATGTTCAAGCTGACAGCGGAGCTATACAAGCATTATGACGAGATTTGTCAGGCTATCAACAGTATCGGCGTTCTGAACAGCGGCAGGAAAAAGGAGGAAGCCATTGCCCTTCTCGGCAGGTATGCCCCGGAGATGACCCAGCTAAAGGCCCAGGTCGCCAGCACGGACAAGCAGATCGCAGACCTGGAACGGGAGCTTGCCTATGTGACGGAGGGCAGGGCCACGGCATGGCGGGCCAACCAGGACTACAAACAGGAGTTGGAGGAAACCAACTACAAGCTGTATCAACTGAACCGGGAGCAGAAAAAGCTGGAGGGCATTATCTCCCAAATTCCCCCGGAGTTGCTGGCCCAGTTGACGAAAACTGAGCGGGACGCCCGTAAAAATCAGGAAAGAGGGAAAAATAGATGAACATTCAAGAAATCAAGGTGTCGGAGTGCGCCGCCTTTCGGGACAACCCCTTTCAGGTCAGGGACGACGAGGGGATGGAGCTGCTTGTCCAGAGTATCAGGGAGTTTGGCGTCATGACGCCCGTTGTGGTGCGCCCGGTCAAGGAGGGCGGCTATGAGATCGTCAGCGGGCACCGCAGGATACACGCTTGCCGGAGGGCGGGGATTGAGGAAATCCCCGCCCTTGTCCGTGATATGGAGCATGACAGCGCCGTGATCTTCATGGTGGATTCCAACATCCAGCGGGAGGGCCTTTTGCCCTCTGAAAAGGCGTTCGCCTACAAGATGAAAGTGGAAGCCCTGCGGCACCAGGGGAAAAGGTCTGTCCAACCTGGACAGAAGTCGTCAAGGGGCGCTGTGGCGGAGAACGCCGGGGAGAGCGAGACACAGGTGCAGCGGTATATCCGCCTGACCAATCTGGAAAAGCCCCTCCTGTCCCTGGTGGACGAGGGCAGGATCGCCTTTACCCCCGCCGTGGAATTGTCCTATCTGAACCAGCGGGAACAGCTTGATTTGCTGGAAACCATCGAGAGCGAGGACTGTACCCCCTCCTTGTCCCAGGCCATCCGTATGCGGAAGCTGAGCGAGGCGGGCCAGCTTGATATGGACGGTATCTTCCACATCATGTCGGAGGTCAAGGGCAATCAAAAGGAGTACATCAAGCTGTCCAGTGATAAGGTCGGGAAGTACCTGGGCAAGCTGCGTACCCCCCAGCAGAAGGAGGACTTCATTTTGAAGGCCCTGGCCTTTTACGCCCGCCACTTGGAACGCCAGCGTTCCAGCCGGGACGGGAGGTGAGGGGCATGGCGAAGCAGACCGCCCCCAAGCGGCAGAAGCCCCGTCTTATTGTTCAGCGGGTATTCATTGGGGAAAAGAGCATGGAGGACGCTCTTTTCCCTGTTATTTACGAGGATTTGCGGCGGCAGCTTGAACGCCGCCGCACCTTGGACAAGGAGGGCGAGAACGGATAAACTGTCCGTAAAGTCTGTTCAACACACAAGGAGGTATCACGATGGGAACGAAAAAAGACAGCACCGTTTATGACGTGGCGATTTATTGCAGACTGTCAAAAGAGGACTTGAAAGAGGACGGCGACCGGGACGAGAGCGCCAGCATTGGGACGCAAAAGGCCATCCTCACCGAGTATGTGCGTCAGCGGGGCTGGCACCTTGTCCAGACCTATGTGGACGACGGCTATTCTGGAACGAATTTTGTTGAGGTAAGATAACGATACCTTTTTTGCAGAGGGTGTTATCTTACCTCTTTTTGATGTATGTTAGATAGCATAACTCTTTACGTCGGCTCCTATCTGTCTGAAATAGGAGATACTTTCGGTAGGCTTGTCGCCTGTATCAACTCTGCCGACAAAGCTATAAAAGATTTCGATTTTGCGGGTGTTCGTTTCCTTATCCAGTTCGTGAATAAGAATACGGTCAATAAATTCATGGACGTTTTCGTAGGTCAGTTCGGTAATGGCGGTGTACTTGCGTACCAGTGCGACAAACCTTTTCACGTCCGCGCTGCGCTCGGTGGCGTTGCCAATTTCCTGTGACAGCTCCGCAATCCTCCGGGTCAGCGTCTTTTTCTCTTCGTCGTAGCCGGAAGTCAGAAAAGCAAACTGTTCATCAGAAAGTTTCCCTAAAGCGTTGTCCTCAGAGAGCTTTTGTCAAGGGTAAATTTATAAAATGCTGTATGACCTTCATAATTGTAGGTCATACAGCATTTTATTAAAGTCATCAACCATGCCAGGGATTTCTGAAAAGTGTAGCTATGCAGACTTTTGAAGCAGAATCCGTTACTCCGCCATACAATCAACTTCCTCCAGGAATTTGTCCCTAAAACGTTCCCAGAGATTTTGAGATAAATCATCTACCATTCCAAGATGACTAACAATGCGGTCTTTGAGGTCATTTAGTGCATAATTTCGCTTTTCCTTATCAGCCAGACGGAATGTCATATCCCTTGGATTAACAGCACCTTCAATTTTAGTGTACTGAAATCCTGGCAATAAAATGCTTTGATATGCGCTCTGCTTTACCCACGCGGCCCCCATTTCATTTAGGCAAACCGGACTTTTATAATAATTTTTTGACAGCATCATAATGAAAAAGAGATTATCACTGTCCATTTCATTGCGAATGAAATCGTATAAATCTCCAGCTCCCTGCGGAATTCCATACCCAGCAACAGAACTGCAAAACAATTGGTTTTGTTTCACACCCATTTGCTCAAGCATGGTAACAAATTTCTCAACAATGGGCTTGTCATCCGTGGAATGGCTGATAAAGATTTTAGGGGCCTTATACATTTCGTCAAAATGGTCATACATATACTTAACCACTTCGCTCATAGCTACAAGGCAATCTTTTATGCTGATTAAATTATGCGTTCTCAACCATAGCAAAAGGTCAAGCTGCGCACAATCGCAAGGGAAAGTAGCTTTGTATGCCGATATGATTTCCTTACACCGCTGGACACATCTCAGAAAAAGTGCTGTTTGTTGATTACTGAGAGACAAAACGATATAGCTGTCATAAAATTCATTCAAAGTTTCTTTTGTCACCAAGCAGTTCAAATCAGCACACCTCCCACTCCGTCTCATCTCCACATATATTCCGTATCTTCAACCGCAAAGGCCGCTTATCGCTCCGGACTGTCCCATCCCAAAACTCCTTTGTTTTCGTCCCATTGCGGATCACATATCCCAGCTTGTCGATTTTGATCTCACTGTCCGAGTGCCACTCGCCCTCAACGGCGGTACAGTCAACGCTCAGGTACTCGATCAGCTCCAGCCCCTCCTCACTGATCTCAATGGGCTTAAAGGGTTTCTTTTCAGTGGCGCTCATCCGTGCCTTTTCGTTGAACTCAAAAATCTTCTGCATCACCCGGTCGCTGAGGAACTTGTCCACCAAGACAGCGTAGCCGCCGTACAGATCATCGTGGGTTTCCTCCATGTGAAATTCCGCATAGTCGCCAATCACCACATCATCCAGAATGGTTTTCAAATCCCGCAGTTCGATTTCGACGGTCGTGCTGTCATCGTCCTTGATAAACTTGCGGATTTCATCCTCACTGGTGATGTCGATATAGTAGACGATTACTCTTTTGACTGTTGTGTCCAAATCAGGGATGGCCTGGTGGATAATACGGTTCATCATCACCGTGTCCAGCAGCTTGGAGGAGCTGTCCATCAGGTTTGGAACGTAAACCGGAACTGTCCCCAGCTTGCTGTCGGAGATAGCTCCCTCCCAGAAGGAATCCAGCGAGTCCTCGTTTTTCAGTCCGGGGATCAGGGACTTGATCTTCTCCATGGTCTGCACCGGGTTGCGGTAGAGCTGCACGCCGTCCTTGATTTCCAGCACGTCAAACTCAGCACCGTCCGCTTTCAGCCGGTCGCGGGTGGTCTGGATAGAGTTGAGGCCGATGTCGCAGTGGAGAAAGTGCCGACCTAGCTTGTGGGCGGTGGCGGCGGTAACACCGCTGCCGCCGAAGAAGTCGGCGACAATCATTCCCTCATTAGAGGAAGTTTTGATAATACGCTCTAAAAGTGCTTCCGGCTTTTGAGTTGCATAATTCACAGATTCAGTTGCGCGCCCCGCAACATAAGCAATATCTGTCCAATTGTCGTTTATAGGAACCCCTGGAAGTTCATCCATAAATACAATTCGACACCGCTTTATTGGCTTTCCGTTCTTCCCTAGCCTAATCCGACCGTGACTATTGGGAACCTCTGTCTGTGGAGCGTTCCACAATTCTTCAAACTTTTCTGGCGTAGTTCTCCAGCGGGCAGTGGTTCCATGGAAGTCATATGCCAACATTTTGTTCTGAGGATCAAGCATATTCTCAAATTTATAATATCTTCCAGATGGAGCTTTTGTCCATTCGTCTGCAATATATTCTTCACTATATGGTGTATATTGAATATTAAATAGGTACGAATCAGAAGCCGTATAGAAGAATATGTAGTCTTTTACTCGGCTATAGTTCTGTACGCTATCATTGTGCGATGCTGTACGCACCCATGTGATTTCATTTCGAAAATTATCTTCACCGAAAATTTCATCCAACAAAATTTTCACATAATGCCCAATATGCCAGTCCAAATGCACATAAATGGATGCCGTTTCACTCATAACGGATTTAATAGCCATGAGGTTTTCATACATCCAGCTGAGGTACTTTTCCTTCTCCCACACGTCACCATACATCTTTTCCTCAAAGGCTTTCAGTTCGTCGATGTCCAGTTCCTGTTCTGCCTGGGCAATTGCCTCCGCCACCTTGGGATTCCGGCGGATATAGACCTTTTTAGCGTAGTCCGCCCCGCTGGCAAAGGGCGGGTCGATGTAGACCAGATCAACCTGGATGCCCCGCTCTTTCAGATGAGCGCAGGCGGAGACGCACTCGCCTCGAATAATCATGTTGCCGCCGGTGTTCTCGCCAACGGTTTCCTGTTTCTCCATCTCGTACAGCGGCATTCCCCGCTGGAGGACCATGGAGGTGTCGTCCGCGCCTTTGTATTTCAGAATGCGGTTGAAGTTGCCGAGGACGGCTTGGCCTTCGATGGGTTCGGGGATGAAGGGGACGTATTTAATCGGCATTGGTCGGTTCCTCCATTTCTGCTTGCTTTACGACAAGCACCATCCGAATTAACACACCAGTTTGATACAGCAGAAACTCAAGCACCTTTTTATCAACTTTATCGTTGTGTTTGGCAATTCGATCATTTATATTTTTATAAGCATTTATCAATGGCTGAAACAGGCCGCTGATTCCGGCATCTATGCCTTGCGCCCCAAGGTATTTGCATATTTCGTTTTTATTTGTTTCTAAATTTTTATCATTACAGAGAAATTCTTGCAGAAAACCTTCCAAAGTTTTACGAAGATTGTCTGCAACATCTCTAACAAAAATGCCATCCGAATATTGCTTTAAAGCTGTACAATATGTTTTGTGTGATTTGGGATAATCTTTCAGCCATTCAAGCGGTTGGGATACAAGGGCAAAGTCCAATTCAATTGCACCCTTTGGAAAAATAAAGTACTCTTCTCCATCCACCAATGTCTCAAATGGAATATGCGATTCTTCAAGAGCTTTGGTCAAAATAGCGATAAAATTCCCCCTTATCCATGCATGTTCATCTTCCTTTTTGGCCTTTATGGAGTTAGCAAAGGCAATGTAGTAAGATAAAAAATCTCGCAAATCTCGATTGTGCCTATCAAGAGTTGCTAAGCAATGTCTGTACCTTTCTTGGCAAGTATATGCGTTATTGAGAGCCGCATAATCAATGGCTGTTCCAGTTATGTCACAAAATGCGGCATACTCTTCCGGGCTAATCGTCTCAATGCTGTAGTCCTCTGCAATCATATTCATAATGTTGTATATGCGAGCTAAAAAATACTTAAATTTTTCCTCATCGCAGAATCCTATTCCAAGTTTTTTCCTGTAGTCTAAAAAATCCACCTTACTCCTCCTCAAAAAACTCACAAATTTTCTCATGTGTCCTTACAATCCGCTCACTGTCCGGCATAATATCCTCTAAATACAGATACTCAAACCGCTCATAGCCGAAAGCAGCGTTGTTCTGCCGCAGAAACTCAGATTCTACAAAGGTTCGCTTGTCCTTAAACGTTGGGTCATTGGCATAGATTTTGCCTTTCGTTTCCACAATCAACGCCTTATGTATCTTCCCATTCCTGCGCTGGATGATAAGGAAATCCGGGGTATACATCCCGATGTAATTCCAGCCGTGGCCGGTGGATTTGTAGCACTTGATTTTGAACTCCGTCATAGCCCGGTCGCCATTGTAGTAGACCTCCAGCCCGAACTGCTCCACCTCCGGGAGAGGCAGCACATCCCGCAGGAATGTCTGTTCAAAGCCGCTGTCCGTGTGGTAGGGCAGGTAGTGGAAGGAGCGGTCCTTCTGGGGGTGGGAGACAATTTGCCTGCGGAGTATCTCCAAAACCTGGGCCTGCCCGGTTTGTTCCGCCAGTTCCATCATTTGCAGTGTATTTTTGTCCGGTTTCAGCTTACCTCTGTCATCCAGGATGATTTTCTCCACCACATCCTGAGCCGGAAAGTAATCCGCCGTATCCTGCGCATAAACAACCGGCGAGAAGTTGGCGATATTCAGCAGAGACGCCGCCTCCGGGATACATTCCGTCCTGTTCCTGTAGTCGCGCTGTTGGCAGAACGCCTTGCGGATATTGGCCTCAGTTGCTGGACGGTCGTACTTGGAACTGAAATATTTCTGTTCTCCGCGCTCATAGGTAATCGTTTCAAAAACGATATGCATCTCGTCCCGATAGTGGTTCAGCTGTTCCATGGAGAGCGTTCCGACGCTGCTCCGGGTCAAGCCATACAGCCATTGGGAGAATACGGCGGGCTCAGTCCCGCGTTCCTCGTCATCGATGTCGGATCCGAGGTTCTCCAAGGAGAAATCTGTGCTTCGGACAACACCCTCCGCGCATTTCACGGCAGAACCGATGATCCCATTTTCCGGGTCAGCTTCTTTTTCCAGGATAGTTTCATAGCTAACCTTTAGCTGATAGAAATCCACCTTGGGCAGTTTCAGATAATCAGTTCGGTCGTAGCGTTTTACTTCGATTTTTTCTGGCCCTCCTTTGGCAAATTCCGCCAAGGAGATATGGTGACGCTGTTGGAGCTGAGCGACTAGCTTGTCGCCGTTGGTGCGGTTGAGGTAGACCAGCGCCGTTTCCGGCTGCCCCCTGTCCACTTGGCGCAGGCACCGGCAGGAGGTTTGCAGTACCATGTTCTTGGGGCAGTCCCCCTCCTGGGAGAGGATAATTCCGGTCAAACTGCGGCAGTCCCAGCCCTCTTTGCCAATCTGCACCAGCAAGACAATACAGATTTTTGAGATGGGTTGGTCCAGCGTATCAAACTGCATTTGGCTGTCAGCAGGCTGGGGGTACTGCTTGTTCCCCTTGTGAAATTTCAGAATACAGTCAGCAGCCAGACCATACTCTCCGATGATCCGGGAGACAAGAGGATAGACCTGCTCTTCCAGTTTGGGAATTGTGCTACAGTAAATACCCAACTTGGCGGCAGTCCCGTCCTGGTACACAGTGTCTTTGTAGGTGTCCAAAAACTCCCGCACACCGTTTTCGATAATCCGGCTACTGTCGGCAATATCGGCAATCTTCACCGTCGGATATTTGAGGAAGTTTCCCACGCCGTCCACCAAGGGGTAGTAGTAAACCGTGTTGGTAATTTCGGCGGTGCCGACGGTGAGCTTGTCCGTCACTGTGATCTTCTCCGCTTTTTCCAGGTAGGGTGTGCCGGAAAAGCCGATGACGGAGTTGACAGTTCCCCCCTCAGTCCAGTGATTGACGACGGCCCGCAACTTGATTTCGTCGCTGACCGCATGATGTACTTCGTCGATGAAAATAGACAGGGCGGGCAGTTTACCGATTAGGTTGCGCAGTTCATTGGCCTGACGGTCTTTGTCATCGTTGCTTTCGTCGAACCAACTAATTTGTCCATCCTTTTCCTGAATGCGGTCAAGGATGACCTTCTCTGCATTGGTCACAGCCACCAACCCAAACAATTCCGACAGAGGCTGGTGGTTGGCGATTTTCTGGACGTTGGGATTTTTGGTTTTATTGGACTTATTAGCCGTCTTATTCTGATCCAGCACTTCAAAAGAGAGCATCCGTTTGATCGCAGATGCCGACGGCTCCGGGATGACCCAGGCAGGGTCGAATTTCTGAATAGTCTTCAGACTGGGCACTACGGACGACTTCAAACCGGAGGGCGCAAAGATAATGAAATTGTGGGCAAAGGCCGGGTTCTGCGGTTCGTTTACCGCAAAATATAAATCCAGATAGATGAATGCCGCCATCAGGTAGGTTTTCCCCGCACCCATGGGGAGACTGAACAAATAATCCGTATAGGAAACGCCATAGAAAGCGTCGTAGAAGAAACGCTGGTAGTCAATGCTCTCTGGGGCTTTGCGAATTTGTTGTTCCATCTTTTGAGAAACCTGTTCCCCCGCATCATTTTTGAGACACGCATATTCCAGTAGAGCTGCCGCCGCCGGATGACCTTCCAGATAAATCCGGGTTGTGGTGGAAAGCTCTACAGTCTGCAAATCCAGCGTATTGAAGCACCCCTCCCGAAAAAGACTGAAGAGCGGCTTGCTGTCACAGCCAATCTTGAGGAAAAGGTATGTTTTGACGGCATCGACCTGTGCGTCCCGCATCTGACCGGTGCTTTCGATATAGCCAATCAGGTCTTTGACGGTACAATCCTGAGATGCCAGCCAGCGATTGCGGGCGTTGGTTATCATACGGTAAAACATTGGATGTCTCCTTAATGCAAAGCCCTTGCCGCAGAGCAAGGGCTTTCAAGAAAATTCTATACAAATTCTAACACATACTGGGAAAAATCTCAACTGGCTTTTTTGAAGAAACCGCATCCACGTTGGCAGGCTCGTGAGTAACGTCTCTGGTGACCGGAGCAAGTATGTAGAGCTCTTTTTTTAGTTGCTGGGCATAGCGCACTGTCATCCCCGTCCCACTTCGGTAGGCACCATTGTAGACGGCCAGAAGGATAGAGGCTTGCTCCACCATGTACCGGTTCCGCTCCAGCATACAACCACGGCTGTACTCCTGCCCCACATAGACAACCTCGTCAGCCTGCTCCAAAATTGAATGATAGATTTCCCGCGCTGAAACTGACCACTTGCTTTCTTGCCCTTCACAGGGGAGGATGGCATGGAGCTTCAGCGCAGGATTTTTCTTTTTCAGGTCAAGGACAATCTGAGCGCACCAGAGATCTACCCCTTGAGCCATACCTGACAAAAAGTCCGTCACACCTTGCTCTGCCAGCGCGGAGATCTGCGCTGCCAGGACTTCCTTCAAGAGAACGCAATCCGGGGGCGCTTTCGTCATAGCCCCAGGGAAAGCTTTTGGGCCGGTGTCCAGTAAATGCGCAGATTTTCATAGTCTATTCACTCCTACATATGGTTTTCATGGTACAAGCATAAACTTCTTTTTGATATTAATGATTATACCATCAATTCCAGCAAACACAAGACCATATTTTATGCAGGTAACATTAATACTCCGTTTTGATTAAGGGTAAAATATTACATATGCAGAGCGGAGGTGTACGATGGACACGAATGAACGATATGTTGCTTTTCTGCGCTCCCGCATTTCAGAACTACTCGCACAGCGAGGAATCTCCGAACACAAATTAAGTCTGGAGTTGGGCAGAGGCGGTTCCTACATCCGCGCTATCACCAATGGGCTAACCTTGCCATCGGTCAAGGAATTATTCAATATCATCGACTATTTTGAAATCAGTCCATCAGAATTTTTTGAGGGTCTGGAAGATAAAAACTCTTTGCGCTCTGAACTCCGGGAGAAAATGCGGGAACTGGACAATGAAACGCTGGAAAAAGTAGCTACTTTTATCAAATGGATAGGGAAGTAGCCATATTTCCCCTGACAAGAGACGGGGATGGTAGTAGCGGCAAGCAATGCCCCGGTATATACCGGCGCTCGCTTGTTGGTGGCTGACGCCCCCAAGCCCCCGTAAGGACCGGCGCATTTGCGCCGGTCCTTTTAAGCCGCCTTCGGCGTCTGCTGTTACCCGCAGGGAGAGAAGAAATCATCACCGCGCCCCCTGCTGGCGGTCACGATTTTTCTCTTTCTCCATCAGGCCCAAAATCCGCTCCACGTTGTTTTTGGCCGTGAGCAGTTCTATCATTTTTTCCTTCGCCTGCCTGTACTCTGGATACCGTTTTTTCTTCTCAGCCTGCAACACGGCATACTCCTGTTTCAGCGATTGCATGGAGGGCAGCTTTTTCAAATCAAGTGAATTGAAGTACTGCTTCGCCGCTTGACAAGCCGTGATTTCACTGCTATGTTGTTCATAAAATTTCTCCTTTTTCCTGCCCGTCAATTTCCGATATTGCGCGTAAATCTCCTGTGTTTTTCCGTAGGTGCCGATCTGCCTTTGCAGTTCGGAAATGTCTTTCATTCTCCGTTCAGCGACTTTCATCTGATCGCCCAAATCGTTAAATTTCTGGACTGCCGCATCACAGGCTCTTTCCAATTCTCCGAGGTCTGTCAATCCGTTTTCCTGCAAGTAAATGACCGTCCTTGCCATCTCCTTGAGATTGAAAATTTTCGCCCACCGCTCAAATCCAGGAGCGTGAATCTGCTGCATTTTCGCTTGAATGTCAATCATCAAATTGGGCTTGGACTTTATCGCCGTCTTTGCCTTAGGAGCGACAATACGCTTGCCGGAAATGCGCTCCATAATCGCCGCTTCGGTGTAATCGTCACCGAGAGAATCACAGCGGACAAACCGTTTGCCATTTGGGATTTTGAACGCCAGATGTTTGCTCCGCTTGACCTCCGCTCCCGCCGCTTTCATAGCGGCGAGGAAGCTGTCAAAATCCTTGCAACCTTGACCGAGGGCGGTGTCGATGATCTGCTCCAACTGTCCCCGGACGGTAGGTGGCTTGCCCTCACCTAACCATGCGCCGTAGCTGCCCCGGCTGGGCTTCGGCTCCGCAATCACCGACAGCCCATTTTCCAGGCACAGCATATCGGAGATTCTCCGAACTGTGAATGAGGACCGCCAGAAGTTCCGGAATTTCCGGGTGCAGTCTATGGCGGTCGAGTTGAACACGATATGCGAGTGAATGTGGTGCTTGTCAACATGGGTGCAGACGATAAAAGCATGATTGCCCTTGGTCAGAGACATAGCGAGATCATAGCCGATCTTGTTCGCCAGTTCCGGCGTAATCTCCCCCGGCTTGAAGGACTGCCGCAGGTGGTAGGCGATCACATCATTGTCCTTCCGTTCCCTGCCGGTAATGGCGGCATACTGCCGCTTGGAAAAGAGAAACTCCTGGTCAGCGATAGACGGATTGCACTGATAGGCCGTGACCAAATCGCCGCCATTGGTTTTCTCTGGATTCTCCACATAGTCTGTTACCCGGCCCAGGGCCTCCGCCACGGTCCGGCCCTTTCCGCTGTGCAGGGGCATCAAGCGTGTTGTTGCCATTTTCAAAACCTCCCCTCAAAAGGAAATGGAGGTGGACGAAAAATTTTCGCCCACCTCCAGACCGTTATTTGATTTTAGATAACTGCTCCAATATGCTGCCGAAAAGCCCGCTGGCCTCCGTCAGCTTGCCGCAGATTTCATCCACTTCGTCGGGATAGACACCGCCGCCGGAGTTGACCCGGCGGGCGATCTGGTTCACATTGTTGGAGGTATACCGCAGGAGCTTGGCACACTCGTCCAGCTCCTTGATTTGCAATTGGACAATGTAGCCGTCAATACACATCTTACGAATATAGGCACTCATATTATGAATGCCCATCAGAGCCATCCTCTGCTCAATCAACCTCCGTTCCTCGTCCGTAACTTTGAAATAGATGCCGCCGCTTTTGCCTTTGGCGCATTCAGACATTGGCGCAGGCCTCCTTAACAAAGCTGAGATAGTCCTCCAGTGTTTTGCGGCAGGAATCAGTCAAACCCATCAAAGTGTGAAGCTGTTCCTGTGAAAGATTGGGAAGCACTTCCTCATAATTGGGCAGATGGAAACTCTCCACACCTCGCTGAACTCTTTCAATGAAGGCGCTGTATTCCAAAATAAAGGCTTCCGGCGACTGCCTGCAATCTTTGGTAGGGTCCTTCAGGTCCGCAACGCTCTCCAAAAATTCAACTTTCTGCTGCCGGGACGATTTTGCGTGTCCTGGAGCGGCGCGTACCTCTACGGGCTGGTACTCGTCCAAAGACCGAATCTGACCGGAAGCCAGTAAAATGGCGGCTGTTTTCTGCTTGCCGGGTTCCATACGCGAGAGCTTCATCGCATTGCTCTGGCTGAGTTTATAATTGGGAAAATGGCGAAAAACTTCCCGCGTATCTTCCGTCAGACCGTTCATCATCTGGACAGTCCGCTCTACCGTCCGGGACGATACGCCCAGCTTGTCGGCGGTATCCTGGGCGAACGATCTCAACGTGACCGACATTTTGTCGCTGACGTTGTTCCCAATCGCCCGGTTCATTCCAGCCGCCTGTGCCTGCCCGACCTTAGTCTCTGGGTGAAGGGATTCATAAATCTCCTTCCGGCGCTCCAGCAGTTCCCCATACTCGATCACGGACAGTTCGGTACGCACAACATTTTCGTCAATTTCAGCCAGTTCCGTTTGCAAAGCATCAAGGGTACAGACGTTACACTCAATCTCCGTCCATCCTAACATTTTTGTGGCTTCCAGACGGTGCAGGCCAGCGACAAGGATATATTCCTGGTCAATGGTGATGGGATTGAGTAGTCCAATCTCGGAAATGCTCCGTGCCAATTCGTTGATCCCATCCAGGTTGGCCGGACGCCGCCCTGGGTTTATTTTGATCTCACTGATCGCAACCTTCATAGTTTTCTCCTCCTTATCTCCGCTTCTGCCATACGAGGTCATAACCGAGGGTATCCGCCAACTCTACCGCCTCCTTGTAGCGCAGGGATTCCCGGCGCAGCTTGTCGGAAAGGTTGGGGACGCTGGGACTCCACCCGTACTGCTCGGCCAGCTTCTCCACCAGCTCGCTCATGGTGAAGCCCTCCCGAACAATATAGGCTTTGATTTCGTTCCTGATATTCATAAAAAACGTACTCCTTTTCAAAATTGCATTCGCCATCCGGCGTAAGATTAGAAAGCGCCCCCAGCGAACCGGGCAGGCCGTTCACCATGTCCAGGTCACGGGAGCGCACATCGGATTTCAGCATTCAGCGTGATGTTATACGGAACGATGAAATACCAACAGAGAACCGTGTACTGTATTCGCTGCCCAGCGTTGCGTATTTTCGCGATAAATTGTTGCGCTGGTGCTGTTTTGTTCGCTGATTTCACATGGATTGAAATTCACAGAGCAAAAAGGGGGCCTGCCACATGGCAAGCCCCCGTAGTAGGTTATGCGCTTTTTTCCTGTTCTGACAGCTTCTTCTGCTTGTCCCGTTCCCGCTGCCGCTTACTGCGCTCACGGTAATAAGCCCTCTGTTTCCGTTGCTTCTCCATCTCTGCCAATTCCTCCACTGTCGGCTCCGGCAGAGGAACATCAAACTTGCCGATAAATTTCAGATAGATGTCTACCTCCTGTGTCCGGTCCCCGGTGGAGCGGTCCGGCGCGTGGACGAGAATCTTGTCCACGAACTCGTAAATCATCGGCGTGGTCAGTACGGAGAAGTCGGTGTACTTCTTCGTCAGCGCCAAGAACTGGTCCACCCTGGTCGTGTCCGCCTCGAAAGCATCCAACTCCGCCTGGGCCTTGGCGATGGATTCCTCCAGCGCCTCCTGCTCCCGTTCATACTCGTCGGACAACAGCTCGAACCGCTTCTCCGAAATCTTCTCGGTGGCGTAGGATTCATAGAGTTTCTTTATCAGCCCATTCAGCTCACCAGACCGTTTGCGGTCCTTGTTGAGTTTCCGCTTCAAGTCCTTCGCGGCCTGGGCCTGCCGGACCTCCGATGCCGCCCGGACCTTCTCAATGAACTCAGCCTCATTGGTAATCGCATAGGCGCTGACGGTCCTGATCGTGTCCAAAATCAACGCCCGGAGCGCCTTGGTGCTGATGTAGTGGCCGAAGCACTCCTGATGGTAATGGCGAAACGTCAGCGCATAGGTGGAGCAGTCGTAGTGGTCATAGGGGTAAAGGCCGTTTACCGGGTCTTTGCCCCGGTTCTCTTTGTTGGCCTGCGCCCGGCCCCGGTGGTTATACATCTTTGCACCGCAGTCGGCACAATAAAGTAGGCCCGTCAGCGGGTTGGCCTCCCCGGTGGTGTCGGTACGGTGGACGGTTTTTCTGACCTGCTGTGCCAGTTTCCAAGTCTCCGGGTCCACAATGGCCTCATGGGTATGCTCGAACCTTGTGTAGATAATCGAGATGCAGCCCGAAAACAGAAAAATAAAATCACATATTTCAAGCAAAAGAGAAACATTGAGACGGGAAAGGAAATCAAAAAGTTGGTTTTTTCAAAATGACCTCCCGTTTCAAAAAAATTACGCACCAGAGATGCAAAATCCGCCTTTTACAGACGGAGTAAACTCGCTATCCGCCTATCCCCAGGGTGACCGGAAAAGTCCGGCAGCTCTGGGGTGTTGCTTTTCCCGCCACTGTTACATTTGCTTCGTTTGCCCTCTGGTTCTTTGGTGGTGTTGGTAATAGCATTATCAATGCCTTCCGGGTATACTTGCCTTGCAATCAGACGAAAGGAGATACCACCATGCCAGAGACTCGAAACTTGTGTGCTCAATTGCCCCTGGCCCTCCACGCTCAGGTCTGCGAGGCCAGAGAGGCGGCGGGCCTGACCACCGCACAGTACATCACCCAGCTCTTGACCGAATACTACGAAATGAAAGAAAACGGAGGTAAGATGACTATGGCAACCAACAGCAGAACGATGGCCTTCCAGATCCCGGAAGAATTATTTATGAGGATCAAAACCCATCTGGAGCGGGAGACCGCCCGCACGGGCCGGAAGCTGACCCAGCGGGAGTTCGTGCTGGGGCTGATCGAGGAGGCCCTGGAGGCGGCGGAGCGGCAGGCGGACAGCCCGGAGCCGGAGGAGGCCGGTGCCGGCCCCTGTGAGGCCCAGCCGGAGGGCAGCGGCACCCAGCCCCAGGAGGAGGACGACCCCGCCGCGTTGAGCGCGTAGTGGGCCGTGTGAGGCCGTGACAACCAAACAGCAGATGAGAAGCCCCCAGAGCATCCTGAATCGGGATGCTCTGGGGGCTTCTTTTCGTTTCGCCGAAAGAAGGAGGTGACTACTACGAGACGAACCCCAAACCCAGAGGATTTCTGGAAATTCACGGACGAGGAGATGGAGACCGCCAAGGGGACCGACCTGCCGGACCTGCTGGAACACCTGGGCTACACCGTCCGCCGCCTGGGCAGCCGGTACCACACCACCAGGGAGATGGACAGCCTCCGCATCAAGGACCGCCGCACATGGAAGCGTTACTCCAACGGCACGGGCGGGGACGCCATCACGTTTTTGCAGGAGTTCTGCGGGAAGGGATTCCGGGATGCCGTGACCTACCTGCTGGAGTTCAACGGACACCGCGCCAGGGACTCCCCCGCCCCTCGCCCTCGACCAGCCCCGCAGGAGGAAAAGCCGGCCTTTGCCCTGCCCATCCCCAACCACGACCAGCGGCGGGTGTTCGCCTATCTTCAAAAGAGAGGCATCGCCCCCCAGGTGATCCGGGGCTTCATCGAGTCCGGCCTGCTGTACGAGGACAGCCTGCACCACAACTGCGTGTTCGTGGGCCGGGACGGCAACGGAAAGCCGGTATTCGCCAGCAAGCGCGGCACCTATGACCTGGGCGGCTCCAGCTTCAAGCGGGACGCCCCCGGCAGCGACAAAAGCGTAGCCTTCCGGCTCCCCTGCGACCCGGCTCTGGATTGGGTGGCGGTATTCGAAGCTCCCATCGACCTGATGAGCTTCTGTACCCTGCACCGGCAGGTGCGGAGCAACGCCGTGGCCCTGTGCGGACTTTACCAAGGCCCCCTGGACACCTACCTGCAAGAGAATCCCCATCTGAAGCGGATCGTTCTGTGTCTGGACGCGGACGGGCCGGGCCAGGAGGCCACGGAGAAGTTCCGGGCAGAGTACGGGCAGAAGGGCTATGACGTGTCCACCCGGACACCCGCCCAGGGGAAGGACTGGAACGAGTACCTGCAGCAGCGCGGCCGGACCAGGGAAAGGAGGGATTATCGGCAGGCCGCGGCCAGATAACATCATCATCCAGGCTGAAAATAAACGAAAAAACGGAGGAAAGTACACATGAAGCGCATTTTCACCATCCTGTGCTCCCTGGCCATCGTCATGGCCGGGAGCGCCACCGCCCTGGCGGCGGAACCGGAAGCGGGCCAGAGCGCCAGCTATTACCCCGTGTCCGTGGAGGAGTACACCTACGGCGACTTTGACGAGCTGCGGATCAACAAGACCTATCAGCTCTCGCTGGCAGACGATCCCAGCCTCATCCCCACCGAGGACTTCATCCGCAACGGGCGGCGCTACTATCTGCTGGACATGACCCGGAAGGACGAGGTGGGGGTGGACATCCAGACCCACACCGAGACCATCACCCAGGCCAGCGATACCAATAATCTGGAGACCATCCTCCAGCGGCTGGATGCGGAGATGGAGGTGACCACAGAGGACGGCTATGTGGGCATCCTGCGGCTGGACCACACCAGCGTCCAGGTGACCACGGACGGCTACGCCACCAAGACCAGCACCCTCACCGCCAGCCGCAGCTATCCCAATCTGTCTGAGGCAGACGTGTCCCTCATCCCCAAGAGCATCGAGGACAAGGGCAAGACCCTGACCTTGGGGGATGTTAAGTGGAGCGAGACCGCCGATGTGGACGGCGAGGGCAACCCTGTCACCCGTTACACCGCCACCGCCAGCTATACCGGGACCGCCAGCAGCCGGTACGCTACCGGCTACACCGTCAGCGCCAGCTACACCGGCGAGGTGTCCAAACCCAACTGTGCCGTGGTCATCTACACCGCCATCTTCGGCAGTGAAAAGGCCCCGGAGGAGTCCGAAGCCCCTGGCGGCAACGAGCAGCATGACCCCACCTCTGGTCAGACGGAGGCCCCGGACACCGCCAAGGAACCTGTGGATCTGTCCGGCCTGAAACGCCCTGTGATGATCGGGGTGGTGGTGCTGGCCCTGGGTGTTGGCGGTATGTTCGCTTACAAAAAATTCCGTGAGAGGAGATGATCGATTGAAAATCCGCAGTTTTCTGCTGGCCATGATGCTGTGCGCCCTATGCGTCACCCAGGCCAGCGCCCTGGAATATGACTTCGACGCCCCGGAGGATTACCTGTTCGGCCAGCCTACCAGCGATGACACCATCTACGAGTGGGAAAACCCTAACGTGGACCGGAGCAAGAACGCCGCCCTGATCGCACCCGGCTTCGGGACTCCCACCAGCTACCTCCCCGGCAGCGGCGAGTACCTTACCCCCAACCTCGTCCCCGGCGCGTTGTCTGGCGGGCTGGTGAATCAGGTGGGCAGCGCTGGGGCCAATGCTGTCGGCGGCGCGGCGGGCAGTTCCGTCATCCCCGGCCAGTACCCCTCGGTGAGCGGCAATGTCACCATGACCCAGATCCCTGGGAGCAGTCCCACCGACATCGCCCAGGGCAGCACCAGCGGCGGCTACACCGAGGTGACAAGCGACCTCTACTACAGCAACGGCAGCCTGGGAACCCTGAAGATCCCCGCCATCAACCTGACCGTCAAGGTCTACCAGGGGACGGACAGCGCTGCGTTGAAAAAGGGCGCGGGCCACTTCACCAACACCAGCATCTGGGATGGAAATGCCTGCTTCGCCGGACATAACCGAGGGGTGAACAATCACTTCGGGAAAATCCATACCCTGGAGGCTGGCGACACCATCACCCTGACCACCATGCTGGGGACCCGCACCTATGCTGTGACCAGCGTGGAGAAGGTGAGCGTCAACGACTCCAGTGGCACCGCCCCCACCACGGATAACCGGGTGACACTCTATACCTGCGTTATGAATCAGCCGGAGTACCGCTGGAAGGTCACGGCGGTGGAAGGATGAGCGTGGAATACGACAGTGCTATAGAGGAATTGGCGCAGGTATTGGCCAACCGCTTTGCGCGGCTTGCGCGGGGCTGGGAGGCCAGTACGCCCGGTAAGCGGCAGGACGATTTGGAAAATATCCTTGCAGCCCGGAATGTAACGGCTAAACTCCAGGATCTGGTTACGGAATCGGACGCTGTGGCCCTGCTGGCATTGGAGGACCCGCTGAAAGCTGTGGCGGATCAGTGGCTGAAATTGACGGGGCTGGATCGTCCCCAGGACGAGGCCCTCATCCGTTGTGTCAGAATCTTGTGCGGTGATACACCGCAGCGGGATAGCCAGCAGGCAGGAACAAAGAAAAAGCCACACCGCCGCAGTTCCATGACGAGATAATACGGCTAAAAACTGTCTGCGGATTGTGTTCGACTTTCCCCATCTTCTGTGGTATGGTTCGGTTTGCAAAGCCCCACCATATTACGAAACGGAGGAATCGAGCATGAAAAACAGAAAAATCCTGTCCCTGCTCTTGACCGGAGCCATGACAGCGGCCCTGCTGGCTGCCCCCGCCCAGGCGGCGGAGACCCCGCCCATCCGAGTGAGCAGCTACAAGGGGAACACCCTGGAGGTGGGAGAGCGCAGCGGCCTCGTCATCGGCCCCAGCGGGATGGACTACATTGTAACCTCCAGCGACCCGGATACGGTAGCGGTGGAGCAGATCACTGGCTTTTGGGTAGCGGTCGCCAAGTCGGAGGGAACCGCAGAGATTACCGCCGCCAACCGAGCCGGGGTGTCTGGAACCCTGACACTCACAGTCGGCTCCGCCAATGCACCCGCCAGCCCAGACAGCGCAATCCAGCCGGACAACATGGAGATACGGCAGGAGCTGATTCGTCTGATCAACCAGACCCGCAAGGCCAATGGCGTGTCGGAGCTGCCTGTCAGCGAGGCCCTGATGAATGCCGCCCAGGTCTGCTCCAACCGGCGCTATACCTGGCATCACTCACAGGAGGAGTGTCAGGCTGCCGCCGACGCAGGCTACCCCTACGGCTTCGGGGATAACCTCACCGTGTTCACCGGCACAGAGGATGCCGCCCAACACGCCCTGGACAACTGGATCAACTCCCCCGGTCATTTCCATACCATGATCGACCCGGCCTGCGACTGCATCGGGGTGGGCGTGACCCAGCACGATGGCATTACCTACTGTTTTATGTTCGTTGGAATCCCCAACAGCGTCAACTTCTATGCGTAACAGAATCGAAACCGGGAACGGCCTTTCAGCGCAAGCTGGAGGGCCATTTCTTATTCCTCAAAAATGGAAAGGAGCTTTTGATTTATGCAAAAAACCTATTCCGCACTCACCCGCATGACGGCCCTGCTGCTCGTGCTGGTGTGTGTGCTGGGCCTGCTGCCCGCAACGGCTCTCGCCGCCAGCCCGTCCACCATCAAAATGGATGATTGCGCTTACAGCGGGACCAAGTACGACTCCCCGGCTCTGGGCGAGTGCTATATGCACCAGATGCACTTCAACTACAACGGCAAAAGCATCATGGGCTTCTGTGCCGAAAAAGGAAAAGGGATGGGGTGGTCCCTGAAGGGCCACACCTGGGGCAATCCCCAGCCCATTTCCGACCCCACGGTCAAGACCATGATGGCCTATTTTTACGCCCATTCCACCGGCGTCTTCACCGATCAGGCCAAGGCCCTGGGTGTGGACGATGTGTGGAACAGCGACTACACCTGGACCATGAACTCCTGGACACAGGCTGTCGTCTGGCGGTACAAGGCCGGTCTGCTGTCCGACCCCGTGGTGGCCTGCGCGGAGGAACTGCTGTGCGTCTACAACAATCTGGAACACACCAATTATTCCAGTATTGACGAGACTATGGACGGCAGATCGTTCCGGGACCGGGCGCAGTATATCCTCGACCTGGGCGCGCAGGGCGTATGGGGCGAGTGTGAGGTCTATGAGTACGCCTACACCGGCCCCGGCTCCAGCTACCACCCCTCCAACGATGTGCAGGCTGTCATGGTGGGGGAACTGAACGTCACCCGTGAAAAGTACAGCCTGACGGTCAAGAAGGTGGATTCCACCAACCCCAACAAGACTCTGCCCGGAGCGCGTTTTCTTGTTGCCTCCGAAAACGGTTCCTACTCCAAGGAAGTGGTGACAGGGAGCGACGGCACTGTGACCGTACCCAATTTGGAGGCCGGCACCTATGCCGTAACCGAACTGGAGGCCCCGGAGGGCTATGAGATCGACAATCCTGGGCCTCAGTATGTTGTTCTGCCCAATGGCAGCGACAAAACCGTAACCGTTACCTTTACCGATACCCCTGAGATCACCGGCGAGGGCAGTATCCGCAAGGTGGACGCAGACGATCCCACCAGGGGCCTCGCTGGGGCGGTCATTAAAATCGAGGGCGTGGACAACGACTTCACCGGGACTTACGTCACCGGCGCTGGCGGCTATCTGACGGACGTTCCCTGGAAGGATATGCCCCTGGGCAGTTACACCGCCGAGGAGGTCACTCCTCCGGAGGGGTACACCAAAAGCCCCGATGTGAATAAGACCAAGCAGACCTTTGTATGGGACGGCAAAACTGACGTGGCCCTGGTTTTTGAGAATGACGCCAAGGTAAAGGTACGTCTCATCAAAAAAGACGATTCTGATAACCCTCTCCCCGGCGCTGTGTTCAACATCGTGAAAGATGGCCAGATCATCGGCACAGAGGAGACGAAAGCAGACGGCTCCATCACCGTCACCGATGTGACCGAGGGGATGTACGCCTTCGTGGAGGTGTCCGCCCCCGCCCCCTACGCCGCGCTGACTGAGCCTGTTATTGCCCATGTGGATCAGGCCACCGTCAACGGCGGCGGCACGGTCACCGTGACAGCCTCCGACAAGCGGCTCCCCAATCTGACGATTCTGAAACGGGACGCGCAGACCGGGGATGTGATCCCCAACACTCATTTTGAAATTCGCGGCATCCATTACGGCTACCACAACGATGTGACCACCGGGCCGGACGGCAGGGCGGTCCTATCCAATATTCCTGTGGACAGCTACGAGGTGACGGAAAAGTCTGTCCCTGATCCCTATGTGGTGGGAGACGAACCCACCCAGACGATCTGGCTGGGGGCCGGAGACAGCAAGGAGCTGATTTTTGACAACCTGAAGCAGCCTGTCCTGAAAATTTCCAAGGTAGAGCAGGGAACCAACACCCCCATCCCCGGTACTGTGTTCACCGTGGAGGGCATCGACAGCGACTACCGCCAGGATGTGACCACCGAGGCGGACGGCTTCGCCACTCTGCGCGTCGCCCCCGGCAGCTACCGGGTCACGGAGAAGTCCGTCCCGGACCCCTACTGTCTGCCGGAGGACGAAGCCGGCCGGACCCAGACCATCAGCCTGAACGGCGGCGATGAAAAGACCCTGATCTTCAAAAACAGCAAGAAGCCCCTGCTGACTCTCTCGAAGATCGACGCCGACACCGGAGTGCCGGTCCCCGGCACGGTCCTCACCGTGGAGGGGATCGACAGCGACTACAAGGATGACTGGACCACCGGCGCGGACGGCACTGTTGCCCTCCGTGTTGATCCCGGAACCTACCGCATCACGGAGAAGTCCGTCCCCGCCCCCTACTACCTGCCGGACAAGGACGCAGACCGGGTGCAGACCATTTCCCTGAATCCCGGCGATGAGAAAACGGTGGTGTTCCGCAACCACAAGACCCCGGAGCTGACCATTTTCAAGGAAGATTCTGTTGCGGGGGCTCCCATTGAGGGCGCTAAGTTCCGTGTGACTTTTACGTCCAACGGCGAGGCCGCAGGCGCTCCCGCCTCCATGGACTTCGGTATCTTCGTCACGGATGCCAGCGGCCAGATCAAGCTCCATGAGAAAGGCAAGAAGCTGTACCCCGGTGAGTACACCGTGACTGAGGTGGAGCCTGCTCCTGGATATCAGATGAAAGAGCCTCTCACCCAGAAGGTGATCCTCCATGGCGGCGAGAGCAAGACGCTCACTTTTTTCAATGAGCCGTTAAACGCCATTGTGGTGGAAAAATACAACAGCGTGACCCATGAGGCCCTCCCCGGCTGTACCTTCCAGCTGAAGTTCCTGGGTGGGACCAGCGGTACGGGCGGCACGGTCATCGGTACGAAGGTGACCGGGAAAAACGGAACCGCCATCTGGACCGGGCTGACTGCCGGCACCTACATCGTGGAGGAAATCGACCCGGCGGACGGCTACTCCATCATCAATGCCTCTGAAACGGTCTATATTTCCGACAAGGGTGAGCAGAACGTGGTCACCGTCTCCTTCGACAACGCCCCGGACGGCATCCTGCTTATTCGGAAGGTCTGCGCCACCAACCCCAGCATTACTCTCCAAGATGCCGAGTTCAAAATTATGTATGCAGATGGTACTCTGATCGGTGACAGCAACGGTGTTTACCGCTCCGATGAGAACGGGGAGATCCGCATCCCCGGTCTGAAGCCGGGAAAGAGCGTGGTAGTCACCGAGGTGCGCGCCCCCGCTGGCTTCATCCTGGATACCCAGAGCCAGACCATCCAGATCCAGGCGGGCAAAACGGTGTCTCTCACCTTTAAAAATCAGCCGAAAGGCAGCCTGATCATCCAAAAACGGGACAGCCAGACCAATGAGGTGCTTCCCGGCGCTGAGTTCAGAATTACCACTGCCGCAGGGTGTGAAGTGGGCCTTGACGGTGTCATTGGCTCGTCTACCCTGACCCAGAACGGCATCTTCACCACCGACGCTCAGGGTGAGATCAAGATCACCAATCTGGCTCCCGGCGCTTATGTGATCAACGAAATCAAGGCCCCGGACGGCGGGTACGTCATCGACACGCCCTCCACCAACGTGGTCATTGGGCAGGGCGGCGACACCCAGACTGTGGTGATCAAAAACACCTGCAAGGGTGGTTTGATCATCGAGAAGTATGACAGCGTGACCCGTCAGCCCCTGGCTGGGGCGCAGTTCAAGGTGATGACCGCCAACGGTGAACTGACCCCGGACAATGAAGGACTCACCAGCTCCAACGGACTGTACACCACCGATGTCAACGGGCAGATCGTGCTGTCCAAGCTGCTGCCCGGAACCTATGTGGTATCCGAGGAAAAGGCTCCGGACAATTACCGCAAGGACCCCACGCCCCAGACGGTTGTGGTCAACGCCGGGGACACCCAGACCCTGCGCTTCTACGATGACCCTCTCTGCACCCTGACCATCCTGAAGCGGGACGCGGTGACCAAGAAGCCCCTGCGGGGCGCGGAGTTTATGGTGCGGGACAGCTCCGGCCATGTGATCGGCCCCAATAACGGCCTCTACACCACCGGCACGGACGGCACTGTCACCGTCACCGGGCTGACTCCCAATTCCACTGTGGTCGTCTCCGAGAAAAAGGCCCCCAACGGGTACATTCTGGACGAGACGCCCAAAAATATTGTGGTGCGCACCGGCGTGGCCAACACCCTGATCTTTGACAATGAACCCGGCACTACACTGATTATCCGTAAATTCATCGAGGGCACTGAGAACGAGCCGCTGTCCGGCGTGGACTTTAAGGTTGTGGACGGCAACGGCGGCGCTGTCGGTCCGGACGATGGCATCTATTACACGGACAAGGCCGGTGAGATCGTGCTGGAGGGCATCGAACCCGGCACCACCGTGAAGGTGCGGGAGATCAAGACCGTGGAGGGCTTCGTGCTGGATGGGACCCCGCAGGACATTCTCATCAAGGGCGGCGAAGTGCAGCAGTTGACCTTCTGGAACAAGCGGGCCGGAACCCTGGTCATCCAGAAGAAAGACAGTGTGAGCGGCGCACTCATCCCTGGCGCGCAGTTCCAGCTCACCTACGCCAACGGCGGGTACGTTGATAACGACAACGGGCATTTGAGCAGCAACGGACTCTACACCACCGATGATAAGGGCGAAATCCGCATCAACGGTATCACCGGGACCGTGGTGGTCAAGGAGACCAAGCCCGCCCCCGGCTATGTCATTGACCAGAGTACCCAAACCCAGACGGTCACCGTCAACCCCCTGGATACCCAGACCCTTACGTTCCTGAATGAACCCCTGTGCAGCCTGACCCTGACCAAGCTGGATTCCGTCACCGGCAAGCCTGTTCCCGGCACTGAGTTCACTGTGCGGGACGGCAGCGGCACTGTGCTGGGCCGCTACACCACGGGCAAGGATGGGACCGTGACAGTCACCGGCCTTGTTCCCGGCAGCACCGTGGTGGTGTCCGAAACCAAGGTGCCGTATGGCTATGTGCTGGACACCACGCCCAAAACCATCATTGTGAAGAATGGCTCCAACACCATGAACAGCGGCGGAACCACGGGAGGAAATACTGGCGGCAGCACCAATACCGGCAATGGCAACGACCTGACTTTTGAAAATGACCCCACTGTGAACCTCACGATCCGCAAGTACATTGAGGGGACCGCTAACGAACCTCTGGCTGGCGTGACCTTCAAGATCACAGACGGCAGCGGCGCGCCCGTTGGCCCCGGCGATGGCGTGTTTTACACCAATGCCGCCGGAGAGATCGTAGTGGAGAACCTGGAGCCTGGGACCACCATCACCGCGCGGGAGATCAAGACCGTGGACGGCTATGTGCTGGATGGAACACCCAAGAGCGTGAAGATCACCGCAGGCCCCCAGGCCCCCGAACTCATCTTCTGGAACAAGAAAGCCGGGACCCTGGTCATCCAAAAGAAGGACAGCGTGACCGGCGCGCTCATCCCTGGCGCGCAATTCCAGCTCACCTACGCCAACGGCGGGTACGTTGATAACGACAACGGGCATCTCAGCAGCAACGGCCTCTACACCACCGATGACAAGGGTGAGATCCGTATCAGCGGCATCACCGGCACGGTGGTGGTCAAGGAGACCAAGCCCGCCCCCGGCTATGTCATTGACCAGAGTACCCAGACCCAAACGGTCACCGTCAACCCCCTGGATACCCAGACCCTCACGTTCCTGAATGAACCCCTGTGCAGCCTGACGCTGACGAAGCTGGACTCCGTCACCGGCAAGCCGATTCCCGGCACCGAGTTCACAGTCAAGGACGGCAACGGCACTGTGCTGGGCCGCTATACTACCGGCAAGGATGGGACTGTCGTTGTGACGGGCCTTGTTCCCGGCAGCACCGTGGTGGTCACCGAGACCAAGGTGCCGGACGGCTATGTTCTCAATCCCACGCCTCAGACCATCATCGTGAAAAACGGCTCCAACTCTGTGAACAGCGGAACCGTGGGCGGGACCACCAACGGCAATACTGGCGGCAGCACCAATGTGGGCGGCGGGACCAACGGCGGCAACGATTTGGTGTTCGAGAATGACCCCATCGGGACCTTTGAACTTATCAAAGTGGTAGAGGGGAACAAAGAGAAGCGCATCCCCAACGTGACCTTTGAGATCCGCCGTGCCTCGGATGATGCCTTGATGGAGACCGTCACCACCGGCAGCGATGGCCGTGTGTCCCTCAAGCTGGACGCCGGGGACTACTACGCCGTGGAGACCGAGGCGGCAAAGGGCTTCAAGCTGGACGCCACACGCCACTATTTCACCATGAAAAACGGCAAAAACACCACGCTCACCGTGGAAAACAAGCCTTTCAGCGGGATACTGATTCATAAGACCGACAGCGTCACCGGCAAGGGCATCCAGGGCGTGACCTTCCTGCTGTATGACAGCGCCAACGCCCCCATCGGGCAGTACACCTCCGACAATTCCGGGTATGTTTACATCGAGAACCTGACGGTTTCTGGCCGGTACTACTTGCGGGAGTTGGAGAACGAGGGCTACGTCCCCGATACCCAGATGAAAACCGTGTATGTGACCGCTGGCGAGACCACCCTGGTGGAGTGGAAAAACATCCCCATCACCGCTCAGATCCAAATCGTGAAGAAGTCCGCCGACTACAACTCCACCAACGGTCTGCCTGCGGGTACCCCGCTGGAGGGGGCTGTGTTCGAGATCTACGACAAGGCCGGGAACCTTGTGGACACCATCAAGAGCGACCAGCGCGGTCTGGCCTCCTCCAAGCCCCTGCCTCTGGGCCGCTATACCATCCGGGAGACCAAGGCCCCTGCCAACTACGGCGTGAGCGATACCGAGCTGACCGCCTACCTGGAGCATGAGGGCCAGATCCTCCGCTTCGAGGTGACCAACAAGAGCCTGACCACCGGGGTGTCCATCACCAAGACCGGACCCAGGGAGGCCATGGCAGGCCAGCCGGTGAACTATGTGCTGTCCGGCATCGCCAACAATTCCAACGTCATGCTCCAGTCCTTCTACTGGAGGGATACGCTCCCCGCCCAGGTGCGGCTGAACACCATCGTCACCGGCACCTACAACTTCCCCGGCGTGTATAAGATCACCTACCGGGTGAACGGCGGCGAGTACCGGACACTGGCGGATAACCTGTCCACCAGCAGAAACTATACCCTGCAGGCATCCCCCGCCGCCCTGGGCCTCGCGGCCAATGAGCGGGTGACGGAAGTGATGTTCGTCTTCGGTCAGGCCCCCGCTGGCTTCGCCCAGGTGGAGAAGCCCCAGATCAAGTGTACCGCCGTGGCTGGCCTGACCGCTGGCAGCAGCTTCGTCAACATCGCGGATGTGGGCGGTGTGTACAACGGGGTCTGGGTGCAGGCCATCAGCCGCTGGGTGACCACCGTCTACGGCAAGCCCACCCCGCTGCCCAAGACCGGGTATTGATCCCTCCCATTCGCACCCAGGGGGGCCGCCAGCAGGCGGCTCCCCTATACATTATAAATAACATCATTTGAAAAAGGAGAATAGCTATGCTGAAAATTACCGCAATCGGGAACCTGACCAACGATGTGGAGCTGAAGTGCCATGAGGACGGCAAGCCCTACGCCATCCTGCGTATCGCCTCCGACCGCCGCTACCGGGACCGGGAGGGCAACAAGCTCACCGATTTCATCTCCATCAAGGTCCGGGGCGCGCTGGCGGAGCGCTGCGCCGCTTTCGCCTGGAAGGGCTGCAAGCTGGCCGCCTCCGGCGACTTCGAGACCATCACCTTCGCGGAGGACCCCACCCGCCAGCCGGGATTTCTCATCAAAGCCACCGAGGTGGAGTTCCTGTCCCCCCGGAAGGTGGAGGAGGCCGCTGGCGCGGCCAGCGAGGATGGCTGTGCCAGTGAGGCCGCCTGATGCGCAACACCGGAACCATATACAGCAGTACGGAGCGCAGCCCCACCGTCTTGCCTGAGATGGCTGAACTGCTCCCCCCGCTGACGGGGGAGCAGCTCGCCGCCCTGGAAACGGACATCCTGAAAAACGGCTGCTACTCCCCGGTCATCGTCAACGAGGACATGGTGGTCATTGACGGCCACAACCGGCAGAGGCTGTGCCAGCAGCACGGCCTGCCCTACCAGATGGCCGTGTTCTCGTTTGAAGATATGCTGGAGGCCAAGCAGTGGGCGCTGGACACCCAGAAGGGCCGCCGAAATCTGGACAAGTGGGAGCTGGGCAAGATCGCCCTCCGCTTGAAACCGGATATCGAGGCCAGGGCTAAAGAAAATATGTCGCTTGGTGGGCAGGCATACCGTCCCAGTGACATCGGTGAGAAAGGTTTTGCGAATTCGCAAAGCCTTCCTCCTGCCATAAATACCACGAAAGAATTGGCAAGCGCTGTGGGCATCGGGCAGCAAACTATGAGCAGAGTAATACAGATCGATGAACACGCCCCTGCCGCCGTGAAGGAAGCACTGGACAGCGGTGACCTGTCCATTAATCAGGGATACAACATCACGCAGCAGGTGCGGGAGCTGCCGGAGGAGCAGCGGGACGAGGCCGCCGCCCTGGCGGTAGAGCTGGAAAAGGCGAAAAAGGAGATCCGGCAGTGTGACGCGGAGGCCGACCGAAGGGGCAGAATCGCGGATTTGTTCTGCAAAGCCTTTGAAAAGGCCGTGCTGCTGACCCCCACAGAGGAAAACGTCCGCATCTGGACGGAATGCACCCGCATGACACGGGAGGAGATCGAGGACAGCGTGAAGGACGCCCGTGAGTTGGCGGAGGTGTTCACCGCTATCGCCGGCATTCTGGAAACGCTGCTGCCGGGAGGTGACGGCGATGCCGGATGAGTTGTCTGTCCGCCAGTGGCAGGAACAGTTCCGGGCCGGGGCCTTTGAGCGCTCCGACTACGCCACACAATGCAAGGCGGGCTGGTACGATTGGTTCTGCCAGGACCACGCTCTCGCCGGACGGCTGAAGAAGATAGGCCGGGTGGTTATGGGCATCACCGACCCCTTCATCCTGGACAATTACTATGTCTGGTTCAAGAACAACTGCCCCCTGAATGGGCCGCTGTATGACGATGCCCGCTTCGAGCCGCTGTCCGGGAATCGGGATGGGAAATATTTTGTGATCTCCTTGGACAGCCCCCATGAGCGCATGAAGTGGGCGCTGGTCACGGAGCGGTACGGCTTTGACGCGCCGGAGTTCGACTGTCGGGATATCCGGGAGATGATCCGCTACGTCAACAGCATCGGCCCGGAGCTGCAGAAGGGCGTCATTCCCCCGTTTATTGCGGAGAAAGACGCTGTAACCGCCTATGCCAGACAGCGCGGGGAGCCGGAGGGCCTCCACATCTACCGGGACGGGGAGCATCACTACAGCTACACCTCCCGGAAGGACCGGTGCAAACGGACGGTGTTGGCGGCGGCCAGCCTGGAGGTCGCGCCTGTCGGTTTCGTTCCCGAGCAGGCCCATGCCGTCAAAGGGATGTATCTCTATTGCCCGGAGGATGTTGGGATACCGCTGCCGGAGCATCCCAAAAATATCAAAAAATATCGTGAAAAGAAAGGGGTGGAGCGATGAGCAAACAGCAGCCCGCGCGGGCGGCGGGGCCTCCCAAGCCCCTCCTGCCCCCTGCGGCGGAGGACGAGATCATGGACGTGCTGTCCGCCAATATGCGGATCAGCTCCGGGGAGATCGCCGCCATTTTGAAAAAACACGGTGTGTCCGGGGACGCGGAAGCCCTCCAGAACAGCTACCGAAAGCGGCTGGGCCAGCGGCTGATGTCCAGCATCCGGGATGAGAACGGCAGACGGGAGGTGCTGGCCCGCGGCAGCGAGTACATCGTGATAGAGTGCTGCAGCGACCGGCAGGACCTCAAAGCCATACGTTACCGCATCCGGCGCCAGATGAAGGGGCTGGACGTATCTTCCGGGAAGGTGCGGGGCCGCATCCGTGTGCTGGATCAACTGCTCTCCCGGTTCCGAAAGGCGGGCTGACCATGGGGCTGAAAGACATCATCCGGGCCATCCGGGAGTACCCCGCCGCCCGCGCCGAGCTGGAGACCGCCCGGTCTGGGCTGCGGCAGGCACAGCAGGCGCTGGAACAGAGCGAACAGGAGCAAGGCTCACTGCGGCTCACATTGGAGGAGCAAAAGGACCACACGAAGTTTCTGTCCAGCAAAGCAGAGGCGCTTCAGGACGCCCTGGAGGAGTTCTGCCCCCGGCTGTCCACGCCGGAGGAGTTGAAACGGTTTTACGATGCCATCTCCCCCGACATGGACCCCAGCGGCTTCACGCTGTACCGCATGGCGAAGGAACTGACGGGAATCGATGTGCCGTCCTGTTTCCCTTATGAGGACAACCGGGGACTGTTTGAGGAGATGAGTGGGCATCAGCTTTTAGACTGGCTGACCGCCGTTCACTTCCAGGCGGTGGATTGGGATATCATCCCCGGCACCACCTACGAGGCCGCCACGCTGCGGGAGGTGGACACCTCCACCCCCGAATACCAGGCATTTGAAAAGCAGCTCTATGGGAAGGTGCTGGAACGAATGGGATTTCAAGATATTTTAGCACCCGATCCGCAAGCGAATTTAGTAACAGAATTGAAGCTGTACAGCCCTTTAAGAGCAGAGATGGCAGGGGGCGAATATGCTTCACGACTCCTGGCAGGGGATGAACTGTCTGCCCCCGAATTTCGTGACGCAATCCTTCAAGGACTCAAGGACGAACTGACACCAGAGCAGGAAAAAAGGGGCCTCATGGTCTACTATGACGGATTGGAGGCTGTGAATGAAAAGGTCGTTTCGCTGTTCCCTTCGGTGGAAGTCATAGACGGTGAATTATACGGCGTTGCCGTTTGCCAGATCAAGGATGAACTTACCCTGCTCGAACTGGCCGAGTTGAAGGAGTATTGTACGGCGCAGTATGTGGGCGGCTGGGGCATGGGCTATGAGCAGCATCCCCACAAGACCTCATCTGGAGAGATGTACATCAGTTTCTGGCGTGACAAGGACTTTTTTATCCTGACAAAAGAGGAACTGGAACCGGAGAAATCGCCCAGCCGTCCCACGCATCAACCGAAACGAGGATGTGACGCGCGATGAGCAGCAGAATCACCGAGGTCAACAAGGACACCTTCTGGGCGCTGATTGCCCAGGCGAAGGAGCATCCGGGCGGCCCCAGCGAGTGGCTGATGGAACGGCTGATGGACCTGGGGCCGGAGCAGGCGAAAAAGTTTGATGACATTGCCTGTGCCTACACCAGCTTGGCTTATCAGTACGGGTTGTGGACCGCCGCCTCCGTCATGGAGCGCGGTGGCTGCACGGATGACGGTTTCATCGATTTCCGGGGCTGGCTGATCGCCCAGGGCCGGGAGGTGTACATGGCGGCGCTGAAGGACCCGGACTCCCTGGCTGATGCGGCGGACTATCAGGATCAGCGCTTTGTCTGTCTCCCCCACATGGGGGACCGCGCCTACGAGGAACTCACGGGCCGAGAGATATATGAGGATTTTGACCCGGCTGGGTATGACGCTCTGAAATCGGAACTGAAGCAGGACATCGTGTACGGCGATGGGATCGGGTATCCCTATGACGCCGCCGACGCACAGGTCTATCTGCCCCGCCTGTGCCAGAGATATATGCCAGAAGGGGTGAACATCGGCACTTGGAATATAAACAGTTTGGAGATTAGAGCGGCCCGCGCAACCGCTCAGAAAAGCAAAAAAATCAAGAAGGATCGGGGTGATTCCAGATGAGCGAGACCATCACCATCGGGGTGGACCACGGCTACTACGCTATGAAAACAACGCATTTCTCGTTCCCCACCGGGCTGGTTCAGTACGAACATGAACCCTACACCAGCAAAGATGTACTGGAATGCGGCGGCAAATTCTATGTGGTGGGCAGCGGGCGGCAGCCGCTCCAGAAAGACAAAACGGTCACAGAGGACTACTACCTCTTGACCCTCGCCGCTATTGCCAAAGAGCTGGCCCACCGGGGTGCGGAACCCACCGCCGCTGTCCATCTTGCGGCGGGCCTGCCCCTCACCAGCTTCGGGCGGGACAAGAAGAAGTTCCGGGCCTACCTGCTCCGGGACGGCCAGCCGGTGTCCTTCCGCTACGAGGGTATCGCCTACACCGTCACCATCGCGGAGGTGTCCCTGTTCCCCCAGGGGTACGCCGCCGTGCTGGCCCAGCAGGAATTGCTGGACGAACCCTCCGTCATTGTGGCGGACATCGGGGGCTGGACGGTAGACCTGATGCGGCTGGACAACCGCGTCCCCAACGCCGCCACCTGCCGGAGCCTGGAGCTGGGCATGATCCGCTGCTTGGATGAGATCGCGGAGCAGGTGCGCCGCGCCCTGGGTCTGTCCATGACGGCGGCACAGATCGAAAGCATCCTCCGGGGCGAGGCAGGCAGCATGGGCGAACAGGCCAGGGAGATCATCCATCGAGAAGCTGGGGCCTATGTCCGCCGCCTGCTGTCCGCCATCACGGAGAGCGGTCTGGACGCCCGCGCCATGCCCGCCGTCTTCCTGGGCGGCGGGGCGGCGCTGCTGAAGCGCCACGTTGGGGCCACAGACGGCCTTTGCCGGCCTTTTATCCTGGATGACGTATGTCTGAACGCCAAAGGCTACGAACGCCTTGTGGGCCAGTTGTCGCGGGCCGTTGGCAATGGGTGAGAAGCGGCGGGTGAACCTCTCGCTGAACCTCTCCACGCCCCACCACCGGGAGGCGTGGGGCATCATCCGCGCTATCCCCGCTGGCCAGCGGACAGACGCTTTGTGCCGGATGATCTGCAAGGGACATAGGCGGGACAGGCTGCTGGAGGAGATCCGAGCGGTCATCCGGGAGGAACTGCGGGACGTGGAATTTATCTCAGCACAAGAAAAAACCGAGCAGCCGCAGGCCGGGGACGTGGATGAAAGCGTCCTCGGCTTTCTGCTTGCGCTGCAGAATGATGGAGGTGACGAATGATCTGATCCGTTATTTTGATATGTTCGCGGGGATCGGCGGCTTCCGGGCCGGACTGACCCGCGCGGGCGGTTTCCAGTGTGTCGGCCACTGCGAGATCGACAAGTACGCCGACGCCAGCTACCGTGCCATCCATGACATCGGAGAGGAGGAAGTATACTATCCAGACGCCAGAGAAATTGACCCCGGCGGAATGCCGGACTTCGACCTGCTTTGCGGCGGATTTCCTTGTCAATCTTGGTCAGCGGCAGGAAATCGACTTGGCTTCGCTGACCCCAGAGGAACTCTCTTCTTTGAGATTGCCCGACTGGCTGAAGCCCGAAAGCCTGCGTATCTGCTGCTTGAAAATGTTCCCCGCCTTTTACAGCATGACCAGGGACAGGCGTTTGCGACCATCCTCGCCGCGCTTCATGAGCTGGGGTATGGTCTCGAATGGAATGTGTGCAACAGCGCAGACCACGGGACTCCTCAATCGCGGAAAAGGCTGTTCCTTGTCGGATATCTTGATCCCCGATGCGCCGGCCAGGTATTTCCTCTCCCCGGAAATGACGGCAAGGCTCTTATACAGCTCATTGGAGGAGCGCAGGGATACCGGGTCTACGATATCGCAGGAGTCGCCTGCACCCAAACCGCAGGCTCAGGCGGCACCGGAGCCAAAACAGGACTGTACCTGATTCCGCCTGACGCCGCCTTTGTGGATCTGTCTGTTGGGGAACCCAGACGGACCGATACCGCCCGGTGCCTCACCGCCCGGTACGGGCAGACCACCCTTTCCAACCACAGAGCTGAGCGATCCGGGGTGCTGCTTATCAAAGAGGGAACCAAACAGGGCTATGCGGAGGCCGCCCCCGGCGACAGCGTGGACCTGGGATTTCCAAACAGCAGAACCAGAGCGGGCCGGGTGAGCAAGCTGGCCCATGACGCCGCCAGTGTGCAGGGCATCGTGGAACGGGGCGGGCGTATCCGCCGCCTCATGCCCAGGGAGTGTCTCCGGCTCCAAGGCTTCGCAGAAGATCAGATCGACCGCCTGCTGGCCATCACCTCGGACGCCCAGGCGTATAAACAGGCGGGCAATTCTGTCACCGTCAATGTGATTGAGGCCATAGGCCGCCGAATCCGGGCGGTGGATGAACAGCTCCGAAGGGAGGATGCGGCCGCATGAGTGAGATCGGCATCAAGGACCAATGCTTCGGTGTGGAGGTGGAGATGACGGGCATCACCCGCAGGCAGGCCGCTGAAGCTCTGGCCACCTATTTTGGGACATCGCCCCAATACCTGGGGACCTATTACGACACCTGGGGCGTGACCGACCCGGAGGGCAAGGTGTGGAAGCTGATGAGCGACAGCAGTATCCGTGGGGAGCGGAAAATAGACTTCGGTTACAGATCCACCAGTGATGGCGAGTATCAGGTAGAGATGGTCACGCCAAAGCTGACCTACGCCGAACTGCCCAAGCTCCAGGAATGTGTGCGCCGGGTGCGAAAGGCCGGGGCCAAGGCCAACGGCTCCTGCGGCATCCACGTCCATGTGGATGCTTCCAATCACAACCGCCAGAGCCTGAAGAACCTGATCGGCATCATGTATTCCAAAGAGGATATCCTGTTCAAAGCCTTGCAGGTGAGCGAGTCCAGAGCAGAGCGCTGGTGCAAAAAGGTACGGGAACCCATGCTGCGGCAGGCCCGGACACTGTCCTCAGATGAAACCACAGACCTCACCCAACTGGAACAAGTCTGGTATGAGGGGGATGTGGCAGACAGAGAACATTATAACTGGACCAGATACCACGCCTTAAATCTGCATTCTGTCTTTTACCGCGGCACCGTGGAATGGCGGTGCTTTAATTCTACCCTCCACGCCGGGAAGGTGGCCGCATACGTCAACCTGTGCCTCGCCATCTCCGCCCAGGCCATCGCCCAGCGCAGCACCGTCATGCGCAAGACCCACAGCGAGAACGAGCTGTTCACCTTCCGGGTCTGGCTGGTGCGGCTGGGGCTCAACGGCGAGGAGTTCAAGCACACCCGTGACCATTTACTCGCCCACCTGGAAGGAGATAGGGCGTGGCGACACGATAAGGACAGCTATGAAGTCAATAAAAAGAAGAAAAACCGCCGTGAAACGGAGAGATGACAATGAAAATTTGCATTGACGAGCGCACCTATGAGGGCAGCGCCACGGAGATCATGGAGCAGCTCCGGCAGCAGACCTTCGACCCCACCGAGTACCCGGATACGGAGAGCTATATCTACCAGCTTCGGAGCAACTTCATCCGGACCACCGACCTGGACTGCCCCCTGCCGGACTCCGGTGTGGAGGGGCAGGCGCTGGCCATGTTCGCCCATCTGGCCAAGGCCGGGGCGCTGGTCATTCTGGAGGAGAACTGAGATGGAAAATACACTGTATTTCGCCTATGGCAGCAACATCAACCTGGGCCAGATGGAGTACCGCTGCCCGGACGCCTCGGTGGTGGGGCCGGTGGTACTGGAGGGCTGGGAACTGCTGTTCCGCAGAGGCGGCTTCGCCACCATCGCCCCCAAGGAGGGCAAGACCGTCCAGGGCCTGCTGTGGAGCATCACCCCGGCGTGTGAGCGCTCCCTGGATCGCTACGAGGGCTATCCCCGCTTTTATGACAAGAAGATGGTCATCGTCCGGGACAGCGAGGGCCGCTCTCTGTCTGTTATGGCCTATATTATGGATGACCGCTTCCGGGAACCCATGCTGCCCGCCGAGTCCTACTACAACGGTATCCTGGAGGGCTACCAACAGAACGGACTGCCGGTGTCTGCGTTGAAAAAGGCATGGGAACACGCTGTGCGGGAGGTGCATCAGGAGACGGAACGGATCAACGCCAGCATTTTTGACCGCCCCAAGCCGCCGAAACGGCGGGACGGTCATGACCGCTGAGGTCATGATGGGAGGAGAAACACTATGTCCAGTAAAAAAATCTCGTTGACCGGCGAGGTGCATATCAGCACTGGCAGCGTCTATACCACCGTGGACGCGCTGGAGGCCATGAAGGTCATTGGCGTGGCCTACGGCCTCTAC
This sequence comes from Oscillospiraceae bacterium, assembly GCA_910575695.1. Taxonomy (GTDB): domain Bacteria; phylum Bacillota; class Clostridia; order Oscillospirales; family Oscillospiraceae; genus Enterenecus. The sequence goes on from CAJTGJ010000014.1 coordinate 38,998, forward strand.
AGCCACGCGGAGGAGAGCAGGGACCAATGTGTCGCGCTGGATGAGAGCGGGGACCGCCCCGCCCTTGTTGTGCAGGAGGATATCAGCCACCACGGGAGTCCCCTGTGGGAGACGGTCCGTACCCTGACCGATGACCCCAGACAGATCCAGCGGTATCTGGCTTTCCGGGACACACTGAAGATGCTGCGGGAGATGGATCGGGAACAGGAGCGCCCGCCTGTTCCCCAAACACCGGCGCGGGACCCCAAAAAAGACAGGAACAAGTACCATGATCGGTGAAAAATATCCGTTTTTCGATGTGCCGGAGGACGATGTCTCTCCGCTGTTCACGACCAAGCTCCAGGAGGCCGCCCATGTGGGCTGCCTGCGGGGTGTGTTTGACGGCAACGGGACAACAACCGATTGGATCAGGGGAAACGATGCCCTGAAATCCCCCGCTTTTGATACGGAACTGCGGGACCTGTTTGAAGCATTGCAGCAGGATGGGCCGCTGAAGGATTTTCAATCTATGCGGCAATTCTGCCTGGAGCATCCCCAGGCGCGGATGTCCGGCAGGCAGACCTTCTACGCTTTCCGCATCGACACCCAGCGGCATCGGTATCATTTGCGTTTTTTCCCGCAAAAGAGGAAATTCCACATCTTCTGCTATCAGGTTGACCGGATGAGGGAGGATCTGCCCAAGCCGGATTTTAACTATACCTATCGAAAGAAGATAAAAAAGAAGAAAAATCGAGGTGAACGAACATGAAAATTTTAGTAGTGGAGCCGATGAAGCCTTGCGAGGTGAGGGAAATCTCCGATACGCTGGAGGTTATGCAGGCGCTCGTGGGCGGACACATCCAGGCCGTCTATCCTTTCCGGGATGACGTGGCCCTGGTGTGCAATGAGGAGGGGCGGAATCTGGGTCTGCCTTATAACCGCCCCCTGACCAACGACCGGGGCGTCCCCTACGAGATGATTTGCGGGACATTTTTTCTGGCTGGCGTTGGCCCGGAGGACTTCATCTCTCTTACGGATGATCAGATCCAGCGATACAAGGCCCTTTATGACAACGTCATGGTCGTAACAGCGGAGCGCCCTGCCGCCCAGGCAGAGATCGCGCCGGAGGCCACCATGCTGGACTTCGCTGTAGACTGCCAATTGACGTTCCGATTTGCTCGTGACGGGCAGGAAGCCGCTGAATCAAAAGATGCGTTCATCAGCCACGTCACAGAAGTGTTTAACGAGGACACACCTCTGGCGGAGCGGACAGTCGGGGGGCTGGACTTTGACTTCCGGGATGGTTGTGCTGAAGTTCGTTATACGTTTGCCAGCCAGGAGAAAGACAAGACAAGTGCCGAGGTATTCTCGGAACAGTGTGTGCGGGATGTGCAGGACCGGCTGGAGGGATTTGGCTGCAAAGTAGAAAAGATCGATTGCTTTGCGGAGGAACTGGAACCGGACCCCGTAAGAGAGCCGGACAAGGCCCGTGGGAACCAGGAAAAGAAGAAGGGACACGGTCATGACCGATAACGCCGTGAGATGGGAGGGGGCATATGCCTGACTACAACCTGTCCAGCATCGCGGCGGTCTCAGCATCCGCAGAGCTGGCCCATATCCGCGCCAATCAGGAGCCGAACCAGGACAGCTACAATGCCGCATGGCTCCACGGCTACGCCGACGCGCTGACCAAGGCGGCGGAATCCCTGGAACCCCAGCGGGAACTGATGGAGGCCATCATCGGCTATATGGGAGAGCGGTATGACAGCGCCGAGCTGTACGGCATCCTCCATGACACCCTGGAAATGTCCGATCAGGAGATCCGCTCTCTGGGCTTCGATCTGCCCCAATGCCGGGAGCCTGATGTGGGGACGCCTACCAAAAAACAAAAAGGAAGGAAAAATATCTTTTATGAGAGATAACTACATTCTGACCGCCGAGTCGGTCACCGAGGGCCACCCGGACAAGCTGTGCGACGCTATTGCCGACAGCGTCCTGGACGCCTGCCTGAAGCACGACCCCGCTGCCCGCGTGGCCTGCGAGGTCATGGCCACCGCAGGGAAGATCATCGTGGCCGGGGAGATCACCGCCGCCGAGCTGCCGGACATCCCGGCCATCGTCTGCCAGACTGTTCGGGAAACCGGCTATGGGCCGGACTATGAGGTGGAGGTCATCACCCATGACCAGAGCGGCGACATCGCCGGCGCTGTGGCTCAGGAGACCCGGATGGGCGCCGGCGACCAGGGCATCATGTACGGCTACGCCTGTTCGGAAACGCCCCAACTCCTGCCTCTGCCCGTGGTGCTGGCCCACCGGCTGACCCTGCTGCTCACCAACGCCCGGAAAACCGGGACCATCCAGGGCCTGGGGCCGGACGGCAAGGCCCAGGTATCCGTGGAGTACCAGAACGGTAAGCCCTGCCGGATCGCCGCCGTTGTGGTCTCCTGCCAGCATGACGCGGACAAGGATCTGGACGAGCTGCGCCGGAAGATCACCCGGCACGTCATCGTCCCCGCCCTGCGGGATCTGTATCCCGACCCGAAAACGGAGGTGTTCATCAACCCCTCCGGGCGGTTTGTGCTGGGCGGCTTCGAGGCGGACACCGGCCTGACGGGCCGGAAGCTGATGGCGGACACCTACGGCGGCCTCGTCCCCCATGGCGGCGGGGCGCTGTCCGGCAAAGACGGCAGTAAGGTGGACCGCAGCGGGGCCTACATGGCCCGATACATCGCCAAGAACATCGTGGCCGCTGGGCTGGCGGAGAAATGCACCGTCAGCCTCGCTTACGCCATCGGCAGGGCCGAGCCGGTGGCGGTGGACATCGACGCCCACCAGACCGGGAAGTACCCGGAGGCTGTGCTGGAGCAGGCCGTCCGGGCTGCATTCAACCTGACCCCCTCCGGGATGATCTCCGCCCTGGGGCTGGACCGGCCCATCTTCGCGCAGTTCTGCAACTATGGCCACTTTACTCACCAGGACGCCCCCTGGGAGCAGACGGACCGGGCCGCCGTATTGGTGGACGCTGTGGGAGGTGACCGCTCCAATGGATGACGGAATGGATTATGATGTTCAGACTAAAGTGAGTTTCCGTCTCGACTTTGACGGTTCTGGCGAATTCAATATGCTGCTGCTCCCGGATGTGCAGAAGCAATTTGTGCAGCACGTTAAGGAAGTCTATGAGAAGGACAACACCTTGGGCAGCGGCTATGTCTCCAGCGATCTCAATTTCCAGTTTGATGGCCGTATGGTGCATCTGGAATATACCTTTCACTGCCATGATGAAAACGAGGCTGAAGCGGAGAGCTTCTCCACCTACAGTGTACAGTGTGTTCAGGAGGCGCTGGAGGAGTTTGGCTGTAAGATCAGGAAAATCGAATGTAAAGCTGAGGAAGCGGACATGACGTGGCTGGATCGGCTGGAGGATGCGATCTTCGGCACAAAGGACAAGGCACAGAAGCAGTCTCCGGCAAAGGATAAGTCTGGCCAAAAGACCGCTTCCAAAAAGAAAGCGCCCAGACAGGAGCGGTGACAGTGGAGCGGCCCAAGTTTATCGCCTCATGCTCATTCGGGAAAGATTCGTTGGCCACCATTTTGCTTGCAAAAGAGCATGGGGTGCCTCTGGATGAGGCGGTCTATTGCGAAGTGATGTTTGACAAGGGTATCTCCGGTGAGGTACCGGAGCATCGGGACTTCATCTACAACACCGCTATTCCTGCATTGGAGCGGATGGGGGTAAAAATAATCGTTCTCCGCTCGGAAAAGACCTATGTGGAGCTGTTCACCGGGCGGGTGACCCGCGGCCCGAAAAAGGGCATGGTGCGCTCCTTCCCTCTGTGTGGGAAGTGCGCCGTCCAGCGGGACTGCAAGGTCCGGCCCATCCAGCGGTACCAGAAAACCCTGCCGCCTGGGACGGTCCAATACATCGGCATCGCCAAAGATGAGCAGGAACGGCTGCTCCGTCTGGAGGGCGGCAGGCAGGTGTCCCTGCTGGCAAAATACAATTTCACAGAACGGGACGCATGGCAGCTCTGCGAGGACGCGGGGCTGCTTTCTCCTGTCTACGAATTCACCGACCGGGGCGGGTGCTGGTTCTGCCCCAACGCCAAGCGGGCGGAGCTACGCCACCTCTACGACTGCCACCCGGACCTGTGGGCCAGGATGCTGGAGTTGCAGGCCATTCCCGGCAAGACAACGGAAAAGTTCAACCGCACCCAGAAGTTCTCCGACATCGACGCCATGTTCCGGCAGGAGGACGAGGAAACCGCACAGGCGGCGGCATAGCCAGGAATTGTTGGTATTGCCCGGTTTTCACAGTCCATTCTTGTTGGGTATCGTGAATAGCTTTTCCCGGTAAAAGCTGGTATCGTTGCTGCTGGCACAGCCACAAAATCATGATGAGGAGGACGAGCGAAATGACGAGATACGAGCGCCACCCCGCGCCGGAAAAGCTGCTTTTACAGATCACTACGGAGGCCGTCAACCTGCTGGCCCTGGGTACCCAGGATAAGCCCGCAGACGTATCCCTGTTGGAGACAGGCGCGGCCCTGACGGTCAAAGCCTGGGGGCTGCCCCAGGAGCTGCTGGAGAGCAGCACCGCCCTGATCCAGCACCAGAAGGAGCTGTTGGCAACCGCCAGCGGCAAGGCCGCCCTGCCGGACGATCAGCTCCTGGAGTGCTACGATGGCCCCATGACCGCCGAACTGATCTGGGGCCTGTTCGAGACCGCCGTCCGGCTGGACGATGCCCAGGAACGGGCCGCCATCCACCAGATGGCGCTCCTGCTGGCGGACGCCCTGGACTTCGATGAGTGGCTGGATCGGAACGGGCCGGTGGAGTCCGCGGGCAAATGAAAACACGATCTTGCGCAGCAGGGGGACTGTCCGATTGGACAGCTCCCCTGCTGCCGCAGATCATAGGGAGGTGTGTACCATAAGCAAGTACCAGGAATTTGACGCTCAGATATTTGATGTCACAAAAATCATGATCGGGTTCTCCCTGACGGACGCACAGAAAACCGAGCTGCTGAAGATTGCCGGTGAGATCGAGGCCGCCTGTCAGGACGGCAGCCTGAGCGCCGATGAACGCCAGAGGCTTCTGGAAACCATGGCGGACTGCGGCCTGGAACTGCCCCAGACACCCATGGAACCGTGTGTGGACGAGGCGAAGCTGCAGGAACGTCTGACCCAATATATGGAACTGGATCTTTTTCAAATGGATATCGGCGCTTTGATCAATGACTATAAGTCCCAGGGACTTCCGATGCCAACCATGGAACAGCTCCAGGCGGAGGTCATTGCCGAAGCCCGGAAGTGTCTGGAGACAATAATGATCTGCGAGGCTAAAGGCCATCTGTGGAAGGAAACAGCGGACCCGGAGAACGGGACCAGCACCCTGTCCTGCCGCCGCTGCGGGGCGGAAGAACACCTGCGATGGTAGAAAGGAGGACGTAATGCCAAACAATATCACGAATCAGATCACATTCGGTTCGGACAGCACGGCACTGGCCGCTTTTCAGCGGATGCTCCATGATATGCGGATGGATGGCCAGCCCCTGGGCAGTATCGATTTTAACAAACTGCTTCCCATGCCCAAGGAGCTGGATATGGAGGCCGGCACAAGAACGGATCGGGGGCTGAAGCTGGTACGGGAGTATCATCACACGCTGGCGGATCTGGAGCGGCAGAAACCGGGGCTGACCCCTGCGGAATATGCGCTGGCTCTTCATAAGTGCGAGGAGCTGTACCAGAAGCAACGGTTGGCCGACCCGGTGACTTGGGCCTTGGGAGAACAGGCATACAGCAATGTCCAACGGTTCGGCAGCTCCACATGGTATGAGTGGTGCAATCTCAATTGGGGGACAAAATGGAACGCCTATCAGCCCCGCCCACTGCGAGAGGATGACCATACCATGGTATTCTTCACTGCCTGGGATTCTGTTCCAAAAATCGTAACGCTTTTATCCAGGAAGTACCCGGAGCAGACCATCACCTACCGCTGGGCGGATGAAAACATCGGCTACAATGTGGGCGAGATGACGATGAAGGGCGGCGAGGTTATCGACATCAACGTGCCGGAGGGCGGCAGCCGGGAAGCCTATGAGATGGCGGCGGAGATCATGGACACCGATCCCTCTGACTATGACCTGTGCCTGACTGCGGATGGGAATAGCTATGAATACCGTGACCCGGACGAGCTTCCGGCTGTAGACAAGGACAGCCAGAAACCTCTCCCGGCCCACATAGAGCAGGAAAAATCTCCCAAGAAAAAGCGTGGAACCAAAGGGCGGGACAGATGAAAATCAGAAATCTGCATGGCTATGAAACCTGCGTCCACAGCCGGAAGCGGAAACAGGCTCCCTGGCGGGTGGACAGCGGCTGTGACAATCGGGCGTGTCTGTTCACCGGGCGGCACTATGAGCTGCCCAACAGCACGGTCTGCATGACCTGTCCGCTTTACCGCAGGGATGAGGAGGCGCAGAAAGAATAATGGACCTTCACATGAGGGAATTCAGCGGGACAACCTTTGGAATGTCTGTGGAGGCATCCTCCCCGGCGTTCAGGCGGATGAAGAAAAACGCTTTCACAGGAAAAATCAAGCCCCGTGGAAGCTGGGTCGAACGGAGTGCCCGCTGTGTCCGGGCCGCCGATGTGGCCGCCGTCATGGGCGAAGCCGGGTGGCTGGTCAGAGAATTACAGTGCATGGAAACCATCCGCTGGGGCAATGACGATACCGAATATTACATCATCTACGAGAAAGAAGGTGGAAAATGAGCAATTTCTTTGAACGGGAGCTGGGCCGGGTGTTCGGGGACGGGCAGGTGATCCGTGACCCCACTTATTCGGGCCGGGCCTGTCTCGGAACGCTGGGCAAGGACCTGCGGGTGCGGGCGCAGTTTATCACCACCGGCTATGCGGATCACTACGATGCCCTGAAGATCACCGTCCTGAACCGCACGGACGGGCCAGTGGACACCCTGGTGCTGAAGCTGAAGGATCTGCTGGGCATGAAGCCCGTCCCCGGCAACCCTTACTTCCCCAATGGCGTGGCCCCCCACATTTGGCTGGATCAGGGCAAGCCGGAATGGTACGCATTCCAGCCCACCGCCGCCGACTATGACACGATCCGGCAGGCCGCCAAGCAGTACCTGGATGTGTTCCGGGACCGGCAGCAGGAGCACGCCCAGGACGGCCCCAAGCTGGTGTACATCTGCGCCCCGCTTCGGGGTGACGTGGAAAAGAACATCGAGTTCGCCCGCCAGAAAGCCCAGGAGGTGTTCCAGGCGGGCGACATCCCTGTCTGCCCCCATCTCATGTTCCCGCCTGTCGCTGACCCGGAAAATCCCCAGCAGGATCAGGCGGCACGGGAGATGGGCCTGCGGCTGGTGGAGTCCTGTCAGGAAGTTCACGTCTACGGCCCGGAGTGGACGGAGGGAATGTGGGCGGAGATCCGCCACGCCATGGATCTGGGCATTGAGGTCAAGACTGACCAGCAGACCATTGGGCACAGCCCGCCCCGCAGGCAGGTACCCCGGAAAGGCAAAGGTGCGCGATGAGCAGTGAACAGAAGGACACCCTGAAGAAGCGGCTGGATGAAAACTACACAGATTTTATAGAATCTCTTCAAGAAAAAACAGTTTCTGAGCTGATTGCCATGGCCCCAGAGATCACCGCCGTCCAGCAACTCCACACGGAGCTGCTGGACGCCTGCGATGACGAGGATATGGAATTTCTGCTCCGATTTGACGATCCGCTGGAGGTTGTGCGCGGCTATTGGGAGTCCGAGATCACCGGCTACGACCACAGCGGGGAGATGGGCCATATGCTGTGGGAAATCCGTGACAGAGAACTGTACGAAAAAGAGCAGCTTGCCCAGGCCCCGGAGGACGTGGGCGGCGCTGTTCAGGCTGAGAATCTGACGGAAAGTAAAAATCCCATGAGCGATGTGAAACAGATCAACGCAGAGGACCTGCGGCACATGGAGGGTGAGGAGGGCCTCGTCCTCCAGGGCTGCGGCGGCGACCCCCAGGAGTGGGTGGACGGCATCAACCGGGAACTCACCGAGGCCGGCATTCTGCTGGGCGGCAGCAAATTAGAGAATGTCGTATCCTTCCGGCACGATGGGGTGACCTGCCTGCTGTTTCCCTTCGGAGATGCGGAACTGAATATTGGGAAGTTCGCCATGTGGCGCATCCAGACCCATGACCGATACGGTGGCACATGGCTGTCCGACTATGTCCCCAACCGGCTGGGCGGCTTTCTGCACCAGCCGTCCAGACAAAAGCCCACCATGAGCCTGATCGGAATGGACGGCAACATCTTTGCGGTCATGGGCAAAGCCTCTTCGCTGCTGAAAGAGGCGGGCATGGGGGATCTGGTCAGCCGCATGGTCCAGCGCGTCACCACCTGCGGGGACTACAGCAAAGCCCTCAATATCATCAGCGAGTATGTGGAGACAGAGCTGTCTCCGCCCCCCAACCCTCAAAAATCTACCAAAAAGAAAGCGAGGAACACATATGAGCGATAATCCCAAGTGGGAGATCATCCAGGGCGATGCCCTGAAGCTGCTGGGAGGTTTCTCCCCTGGAACCTTTGACTCCGTCATCACCGACCCGCCCTACGCCTCCGGGGGCCGCACCCAGGCGGAGAAGAACAAGTCCACCGCCAAGAAGTATTCCAGCATGGGGGACCACGCGCCCCCGCCCTTCGAGGGGGACGCCAAGGATCAGCGTTCCTGGACCCGCTGGGCGGCGGAGTGGCTGGCAGACGCCCGGAAGCTGTGCAAGCCCGGAGCGCCGGTGTGTATGTTCATTGACTGGCGACAGCTCCCCGCCGCTTCCGATGCCCTCCAGTGGGCAGGCTGGATCTGGCGCGGCACCGCTGTCTGGGACAAGGGCAACTCCCGCCCCCAGAAGGGCCGCTTCCGCCAGCAGACCGAGTACATCGTCTGGGGGTCCAACGGCGATATGCCCATCAACCGCTCCGTCCCCTGCCTGCCGGGGGTGTTCAAGTACGGCAATCCCCAGAACCGCATCCACCTGACGGAAAAGCCCCTCCAGCTCATGCGGGACATCGTGAAGATCACCGAGCCGGGTGGCCGCATCCTGGACCCCTTCGCCGGGTCCGGCACCACCGTCCTGGCCGCTGTGCTGGAGGGCTACACCGCCACCGGCATCGAGGTCACGGACGAGTACGCCCGCCTCGCCAGGGAGCGGATCGCCCAGGAGCTGGCCCAGGCGGCGTGACCGATAACTGTCTGCCGATTCATCTGGATATTGTCAAAAAGGTGCGGTATGATGTGGGCTACCAAACAACAGGAGGTGTCGCAAAATGAAAGTGAAATTTTCCTTTGACAAAGCCGCCGTAGAGCGGCGAGGCCACACGCTGGAGGATGTTCACCGGACGGTAAAAAGCCTGTTCGCCGCCCACAGCCTGCCCTGTGTCTCCGAGGGTGACCCCCTGTCCTTCCAGGACAAGGGCCACGGCGATGACTTCGCGTGTATGTGGGATATTATCCTGTCCCTACTGCGATCGGACTGGTTCATGGACTGCGCCACCGCCTGCGTCTGGCAGGACGAGGACGGCGAGGAGGACGTACTCGCCCAGGCCGGAAAGGCACGGGGGGCTGTGTAACATGGGGATGAGCCGGAAAGAAATCACCTTCGATCTGAGCCAGGAGGCGCTAAGACAGCACTATCCCCGCAAGGAGACGGCCCAGGACCCGCAGTTTTTCAAGCGGGCCTACAAGGATATCCAGCGGTTCATGGAGACCAACGGCTTTGAGCGGCGACAGTATTCCGTGTATGTCTCCACGGAGAAGCTGACTGCACTGGACGTTGCCCTCCTGACCCAGAAGATGGCGGAACAGCTTCCCTGGCTGCGGCACTGCGTCAGGGAAATCACGGCAACAAACATCGGGGCGCGGCACAGCCTCCTGGGCCTGCTGCGCGACCATACGCCGCCCGCTGAACTCCTGCCGCCGCCTGTTCGGCGGGGACGGCAGAAAAACAGAAGAGCAATGCAGGAACGATAGACGGCAGGGTGAATACAATTCACCTTGCTTCTCTTTTTTACAGAAATCTGGGTGAATCTATTACACCCAACAGGAGGTGGGAAGTTGCCAAAATCTACGATCTGCGGCTGTTTCTTCTTCAAAGCCAGCCACGCCCAGGAGCTGGTGGAGGTTAAGACCGCCCAGCTCATCCCGGTGGAGGTGGTCAAGATCCTCCAGTTGACCGGCCAGCAGTTTCAGAATTTTTCCGCCAATTTGCTGCGGGATATGCCCTTCCTCATCCCCAATAAGCACCTTACTGGCTACGACAAAGGAGTGACCCGCTGCCTGCTGGTGACCACCAGGGGCCGCAGGGACGGTATCCTGGTGGACTGCCAAGGCTACAACTACGCCCGGTATTCGTGCTATGTCCCCGAAAAGCGGAGCCTGGATCTGCGTGATGTGCCGGTAGACCACTACGATCTGAAGCTCCGGCAGCCCCGGCGCCAGCGGGAGCGGTGATGATTTTCTCTTCGAGAGAGCGGGCGCCGCCCGCCCGTTCCAATCAACCTACCGCTTGGAGCGAAGCCCCGCCAGCGGCGGGGCCGAGGCCCTCACCGCCCGCTGGGCGGTGAGGGCGCAAGCATAGCGCAAATGTACATTTTGCGCGCTTGCAGGGGGAACATCCCCCTGTCCCCTATGCCGCCTGCGGGCGGAAGATCGGCGGCGGAGCCGCAGAAGGGAGCGTGAAACGCAGAGTGGCATTTTACGCCAGCGTGAGCTTCGGCAAGGACTCGTTAGCCATGTTACTGCTGTTACTGGAAAAGAAAATGCCATTGGACGAAGTGATCTTTTACAATTCGGAAATGGAATTTGACTGCATTTATCATATCCGGGACCGGATTAAGCCGGTCTTGGAGCAGAGGGGCATCCGGTTCACTGAGGTGAAGCCGGGTGTCCCGTTTTTATACAATATGCTGGACAGGCCAGTTGACTCCAAAAAGAACGGCTTCCATCTGGGCTACGGCTGGTGCGGCGGCCCCTGCCGCTGGGGAACCAAGCTCAAGACCCGCACCCTGGACGGTGTAGCCCTGGACGTAGACGTCCACTATGTGGGCATCGCCGCGGACGAGCCGGAGCGGTTGGAACGGCTGGAGTCCCCCAAGTGTTCGCCCCTGGCCGATGCGGGGATGACGGAGGCGGACTGTCTGGCATTCTGCTATGAGCGGGGATTTTTCTGGGAAGAAAATGGTGTCCGGCTGTATGACATCCTGGACAGGGTGTCCTGCTGGTGCTGTAAAAATAAGAACCGGAAGGAACTGAAAAATATTTATCAGTTTTTGCCTCAATATTGGGAGAGGCTGAAGGGGCTGCAGGCCCAGATCCCCATGCCTATGAAGCCCTACAGCCGGAAGGGCGTCCCTTATGGCAATGTGTTTGATTTGGAAAAAGTGTTTGAACAGGAGATTCAGGTGGAGAACAGCGGCAGCTCTCCCAAGGGAAAAAGGAGGCGGCATGAGCAGAGCAGATAAGCACGGCAGGCATCATGTCCACATCGAACTGACGCCGGCGCAGTACCAGCGGCTGGTGGCCCAAGCCAGGCAGTGCGGCCTCTCACGGAGGGCCTACCTCGTCCGGCTGATCGAAGGGACGCCCGTCCGCGCCCGGCCCTCCCAGGAGATCAAGGAACTGCGCACGGAGATCCACCACATCGGCAATAACATCAACCAGATCGCCCGCAGTGTCAACGCCGGGATCGCCAGTGCCGAGGACGCCAAGCGGGGCCTGTTCCTGCTGGATCTGGTCTACGAGCTGATGTACCAGATCGCTAAAAAATAGCGTTACAGCACCATCAACAGCGTTCCGGCCCCAATCAGGATACAGCCCAAAATGGACTTGGGCGTGAACTGCTCATGCAGAATGACAGCCGCCAGGATCATGGTAATCACAACACTCAGCTTGTCGATGGGTATCACCTTGGATGCCTCACCAATTTGCAGGGCCTTATAGTAACACAGCCAGGAGGCTCCCGTGGCAATACCGGACAGGATCAGGAACAGCCAACTCCGCCTGCTGATCTCTGCAATGCCGCCCTGCGTGTTCGTGATGAACACCATCCCCCAGGACATCAGCAGCACAACGAAGGTGCGGATGGCTGTCGCAAGGTTGGAGTTTACCCCCTCAATGCCGATCTTGGCTAAAATCGAGGTCAGCGCCGCAAATATGGACGAGCCTAACGCAAATAAAAACCACATATTTTTCTCCTAAAGTTTATTGGGATCATTATACCACAGGAGTCAGGAACATGGCTATCACAAAAATCCTGGCCCGGAAGGGCCGACTGGACGTGGGCATCAACTACGTCCTCAACGGGGACAAGACCCAGGAGCGCGTCCTCACCGCCCACCTCAACTGCGACCCAGGCCGGGAGTGCCGCCAGATGCTGGATACCAAGCGGGCCTATGGCAAGGAAGATGGTGTGCAGTATTACCACATCATCCAGTCCTTCAAGCCGGGGGAGATCACCCCGGAACTGGCGCTGGAGATCGCCACAGAGTTTGCAAAAGAGCATCTGCCGGGATACGAGACGGTGATTGGGGTCCATGTGGACAAGGAGCATATCCACGCCCACCTGGTCTTCAACTCTGTGAACGCGGACACCGGCGAGAAGTACCACAGCAACACCCAGAGCTACTACCAGCAGATCCGGGCCACCTCGGACCGGCTGTGCCGGGAGCATGGACTATCGGTCATCATGGAGGGCCGTTCTGGCAAGGCGGTCAGCTACATCGAGTGGCTCCGCCAGTCCAAGGGCCAGCCCACCTTCCGCTCCATGCTGGAGGCGGACCTGCGGACGGCCATTGAGGACGCCAACGACCTGGGGCACTTCTTCATGCTCATGGAACACAAGGGCTGGAAAATCAGCCACGGCAACCGCCTGGGCTTCCGCCTGCGTGGCCAGGATCGGTTCATGTACCCCGGACGGAAAAATGCGCTGTTTACCGAGGAGGGCATCCGGGCCGCCATCCAGAGCGGCCTGGAGGACATCGAGGCCGGACGCAGGCCCGCCGTCATTTACCGGCCAGCCTACAAGCCCTACAAAAAATATCCGAAATATACCGGAATTATGGCGCTGTACGTCCACTACCTCTACGTCCTGGGCAAGATCGGGCAGCGGCGGTATCCGCCCCGGATGACGCCCCAGCTCCGCCAGGAGGTGATGAAAGCCGACCGGTACCGGGAGCAATTCGACTTCCACCGGGAGAACGGCATCGTCACCCAGGGGGACGCGGCGGCGCTCCAGACCCGCACAGAGGAAACGCTGGCCGATCTGATGAAGCAGCGGACCATCCTCAACGTGCGGAAGAAGAAGCGCCGGAAGCTGTATGCCGCCCTGGCGGATGTGGAGGCCCTGGCCCAGGCCAAGCAGCTCTATGAGGACGGCCTGTCCGGGATGGAGGCGGAGTACGCCCGGTACATGGATGCGGTGGCTGTGCTGGAACAGTGCGGCATCCCCAAAGAACGGCTCTCAAACGAAAAGGCGGAAATTTACGAGCAGCTTGCGCAGATCAACCGGCAGATCCGGGCGGAGCGGAAGAAGCTGGCCCTTTGTCGTGATATTTTAGACAGGCTGCCCCAGATGGAACATGACATCAATAAAATCGAAGAACACACCAAGGAGGTGGAACGAGATGAACGTAGGAGGCGGTGAAGCCGCTGATCAGATGGTGCGCATGATGCTCTCCGGTACGGAGGTGATGGTGCGGCTGTCCGGCTCGGCCCTGAAGAATATGCTGGCCCTGACCATGGCGCTGGCCAGTAACCGCAAAGTCCTCTCCGGCAAGGTCAACATGGGCAAGATGCTGCGGGAGACGCGGGATCTGCGCCGGTTCCCCATGACGCCGGAGCAATACAAGCAGTTTAAAAAGCTGGCAAAAAAACACAAGCTGCTGTTTTCGGTCATCAAGGACAAGGATGACAAGGGCAAGCTGATCGATGTGATCCTGCCGGTGACAGAGCTGGAACGGGCCAACGCCATTTTTGAGCGCATCCTCTACACCCTGCCCCCGGAGCCGGAGCGCAAGCCCGCGAAGCCACTGCAGCAGGGACATGAGGTGTTCCAGCCAGAACGCCAAGTCCAGGAACGGCAGGCCCCGGAGCAGGTGCAGGTCAGGAGGCGGGAGCCACAGTCCCAAGATCAGCAGAAACAGAAGAAGCCGGTTTTGAGGCCCCAGGAGGCCCCTGTAAGGCCGGAACAGCCCCAGCGGGAGGTGTCCCAGCGGTCGGCAGAGCAGGGCCGCCAAGCGGCCCCTGTGACCCAGCGTCAGGAGAACAAGGGAAAAAACGGTTCTCGGTCGGAACGAGACTCGCCCGTTATAAAAATCAGCTCCTCTATACTCAAAGAGAGCGGCGCTTCGAGGGGGACGAGTGAGCGGCCCTCCATTGAGGCGAGGCTCCAGGGGTATCGGGCGCAGGTGAGGAAACCGTCCGCTCCGGCCAGAGAAAAAGCAAAATCTGTTGCAAAAAGCAGGCCAAAAACGAGATAAATAAAGATACTCCTCTGCGGTCACAGCACAAGAGGGATCAAAGTCCCAATAAAAACGTGCGTTAGGATCACAGGGAAGTACCGCAACCATCGTAGCACAGGCCCGGAGAATCTGTCAAGATGCAGATCCTTCGGGCCGCTATATTTTTTGGAGGTGAGGACGATCTGAATCAACCATCCCGGACAGGCAAACTCGCCATTTACCTGTTCCTCTATATCCCCGTGGTCTGGGCGGCGATGCTGCTGGCCCAATCCCTGGACGGCGGCCTGCCCGACATCATCGCCAACCTGACAGCGGCAATGGAACACCCCTTCCACATCCACTGGACGGATCGAAGCCTTGTGACCATCCTGGCCTGCACCGGGGCGTACATCATGGGGATATGCCTCTACGCCGACCAGCAGGGCCGAACCCGTGACGGCGAGGAACACGGCTCCGCCGCCTGGGCCTCCCCACGGCAGGTCAACGCTATGTTCGCTCAGAAACAGAACAAGCTGCTGACCAAAAATGTCCGCCTGGGGCTGGACACCCACAAGCACCGCCGCTCCCTGAACGTGCTGGTCATCGGCGGCTCCGGTGCGGGCAAGTCGAGAACCTATGTGAAGCCGAATATCCTCGAAGCCAACACCAACTATGTGATCACGGACCCCAAGTCGGAAGTCCTGCTGGCCACGGGCGGCTACCTCAAGAACCAGGGCTATGACATCCGGGTGCTGAACCTCGTCAACCTGGAGCAGTCGGACGGCTATAATCCCTTCCGCTACATCCGGGACGAAAAGGACGCTCTCCGGCTGGTAAACAACCTGATTCAAGCGACTACGCCTAAAAACAGTCACAATTCCGACCCGTTTTGGGAGAAATCAGAGACAGCTCTGCTCCAGGCCATCATCCTCATGCTGTGGCAGGAGGCTCCGGAATACGAACAGAACTTCTCCATGGTGATGCGGGTGCTGGAGTACGCCGAGGTCAAGGAGGAGGACGAGGAGTACGTCTCGCCCCTGGATCTGCTCTTCCAGGCCATTGAGCGGGAGAAGCCGGACAGTGTGGCGGTGAGGCAGTACAAAGTCTTCAAAATGGCTGCCGGCAAGACCTCAAAGTCCATACTCGTGTCCACCGCCGTCCGGCTGGCCCCCTTCAACCTGCCCCAGATCAAGGCCATAACAGACCGGGATGATATGGACCTCTACACCCTGGGGGAGCAGAAGTGCGCGCTCTACGCCGTCATACCCGACAACGACCAGAGCTTTAACTTTTTAGTGAGCCTGCTCTACGCCCAGGCGTTCCAGGCCCTCTACTACAGCGCGGACCAGATCCACCACGGAACCTTGCCCTGCCACGTCCACTTTATATTGGATGAGTTCGCCGCCATGCCCCTCCCAGGCTTCACCCGTGAGCTGGCCACCATGCGCTCCCGCAACATTTCGGCAAGCACCATTATTCAGAATATGGCACAGATCAAGGAACTTTATAAGGATAGTTGGGAGACAATTCCGGGCAATAGTGACACAATTCTGTACCTGGGCGGCAATGAAGCGTCCACCCACAAGTACATCTCCGATGCCCTTGGGAAAGCCACAATCGATACGAAAACCCACGGTCAAACCAAGGGCAAATCCGGCTCGTACTCGACTAATTTTCAAATGAGCGGCCGCGAATTGTTGACCCCGGATGAGGTGCGGGGGCTGGACAACCGCTACGCCATCCTGTTCATCCGGGGTGCCAAGCCGGTGATGGATTTGAAGTACGAGCTGACCGATCACCCTGCCATCCGTTACACCGTTGACGGCGGTGGGCCGCCTTACATCCACCATCAGGAAAAGCCTGAGCTGAAGTTCCAGGGGGAACCGCTGTTCGCCCCGGAAACCGAACCATCTGATGAAGAAAAGGAGACTGCAACCTATGAAGATCATGAAGAAATCCCAGAAGCCCCTGAACACCCTGGAGCGCCAGAAGAAGATTGAGCGCCGCGCCAAGCGGGCCTACGCTCTCTTCGCCTGTCTGGTGCTGTCCATGGCCGTCATGATCGTCCCCGCCTTCGCTGCGGACGATCCCCTCCAGATCGTGGAGAACCTGAGTGAGTTCATCTTTTCCCTGATCCGGGCCATCGGCCTGATCCTGCTGGGCTTCGGCATCCTCCAGCTGGGCCTGTCCCTCAAGAGCCACGACCCCTCCCAGCGGGCCAACGGTATGCTGACCATCGCCGGCGGCATCGTCATTACTTTTACGAAGGAGATCCTCACCCTTATCACGGGCGGATGAGGAAAATAGCAGCAGGAGGGCGCATCCGCGCCCTCCGCCTTTTATTGGGAGGTGATTGACCATATTTGAACGATTGATCAGCGGCGACGCCGTGGAACAGCTCCGAACACTGGATGCGGAGAGTGTCCATACCTGTGTTACTTCGCCGCCCTATTTTGGACTGCGGGACTATGGGATAAAGGGGCAGATCGGATTAGAGCCAACGCCCCAGGAGTATCTGGAACGGCTCGTCCCGGTGTTTCGGGAGGTGCGGCGGGTACTGCGGAAGGACGGGACCCTGTGGCTTGTCATAGGCGACAGCTACTGCCGGAAAAACTGTAGAAGCCTCAAAAACAAGGACTTGCTGGGCATTCCCTGGGCGCTGGCCATCGCCCTGCGGACGGACGGCTGGTATCTGCGGCAGGACATTATCTGGCACAAGCCCAACGCCATGCCGGAGGGAGTCCGGGACCGCTGCACCAGAAGCCACGAATATATCTTCCTGTTGTCCAAATCAGAGCGATACTATTTTGACGCCGATGCCATCCGGGAATCCTTCATCACACCCACCCGTTCGGGAGAACGCCGGAGTTATCCGTCAGGCTGTGCCTCCAGCTTTGATCTGGACGCCGGACACCTTCCGCAAAGGGGGAACTTTGCCGGACTTCCCCTCAACCCGCTGGGCCGGAACAAGCGGGACGTCTGGACAGTCCCCAGCAGCAGCTTCCAGGGGGCGCACTTCGCGGTGTTCCCGGAGAAGCTGGCGGAACCCTGCATCCTGGCGGGAAGCCCCCTTGGCGGCACGGTGCTGGACCCCTTCATGGGCAGCGGTACAACCGGCGCTGTGGCGAAACGCCTGGGACGGAGTTTTATCGGGATCGACCTATCCCCGGACTACTGCGCCATGGCCGCGAAACGAATTTCGGACGTAAAGGAGGTAGTGTGAGTGGGAAGCGGAAACTGGATCGTGGACAACCTCAACTCCGCCCTGGGGATCTGGAACGGGAAGCTGGCAGAGATCTGGCAGCTCCTCAGTACCACCCCGGAGGAGTTCAAAGGCGGCGGAGTCTGGACGGTCATCCAAGGTATCAACGGCGCGCTCCAAGCCATCGGCTGCGCCCTGCTGGTGCTGTTCTTTGTGATGGGCATCGTCAAAACCTGCTCGAGTTTTACGGAATTAAAGAAGCCGGAGATGGTATTCAAGTGCTTTATCCGTTTTGTGCTGGCCCAGGCGGCGGTGACCCACGGCATGGAGCTGATGACGGCGCTCTTCAAGGTGGCACAGGGGATGATCTCCACCATCATGACGGCCTCCGGGCTGTCGGCGCTCACCGATACCACCCTGCCCGCTGAGATGGTGACTATCATCGAGGACGTGGGCTTTTTGGAGAGCATCCCCCTCTGGGCCATTACCCTGCTGGGGTCGTTGTTTATTTGGGTGCTGTCCCTGATCATGATTTTAACCGTCTATTCCCGGTTTTTCAAGCTCTATCTCGCCACTGCCATCGCCCCCATCCCCATGGCCAGTTTTGCGGGACAGCCCTCCAGCAGTATTGGCGTGGCCTTTCTCAAGAGCTACGCCGCCATCTGTCTGGAGGGCTGTATCATCGTGTTAGCCTGTGTGATCTTCTCGGCCTTTGCCTCCACACCGCCCGCCATCGCGGACGATACCCTGGCGGCGGCCACCATCGTGTGGAACTATGTGGGGGAACTGATCTTCAATATGCTTGTCTTGGTGGGCTGCATCAAAATGAGCGATAGGCTGATCCGAGAGCTGATGGGGCTGGGATAACGCTTACCACAGGCCCTCGGTGTTGATGGCGTATTCGCCGGCGGCCCTGGCCTGCCGGACGCGATAGGCCAGCAGCTCCGCCATGGCCCGCTCCTCCCGCCAGTCCTCCAGAACGCCCCAAAGGCGGCGGAGCAGCGTCACCACCCAGGACAGGGCGGCGAGGCCGACCAAAGCGAAAAAGATGCCGTCCGCCAGGGCCGTGTGGGCCTGATACCAGCCGTGGAACGCGGTGAGCATCAGGACTGCGTAGAGAATGGGGATACCCAGCCGGAGCTTCAGGGCCAGACGGAACAGGATGGGCAGCAGAAACAGTCCTATACCTAAAATCATAAACATCATTGCCGCAACCTCCTCTGAGTAGTTTGTGGCATCTTACCATAGGCAGGTGGGCCTTGCAACGGTCTGTCTGCCGATTCTTTCATTTCGGAGGTGATCACCCATAGAAGTCCGCATCAACAAAGAAGTCCGGGACTATCAGGAAAGCCTGTTCTTCGGGCTGTCCCTGCGGCAGTTCCTGTTCGCCCTGCTGGCCGTCCTGGTGGCGGTCGGGCTGTACTTCGGCCTGCGCAACGTGGTGGGCAGCGGGGAGATCGGCTGGATCTGCGTCCTGGCCGCCTTCCCCTTCGCCCTCTGTGGCTTTTTCACTTACAACGGCATGACCTTTGAGAAATTTCTCCTCGCCGTCATCCGCTCGGAGTTGCTGTACCCCAGAAAACTGGTGTTCCGGGCGGAAAATCTGTATGCCCAGGCGATGGAGCATTCCACAGTAAAGGAGGCTTTACGGCTTGATTAAAACCTTACAAAATACGCTGAAGCAGGATCGGGAGGGCTTTGTCCTTCCCAAGTCCGTGCAGGACGCCATCCCCATCCGCCGCCTCTGGCCGGATGGGATTTTCCAATTCGGGAGCAAATTCTCCAAGACCATCCGCTTCTCGGATATCAACTATGCGATTGCTTCAAAAGAAGATAAAACGTCCATGTTCCTGGGCTATTCAGAATTGCTCAACGCCCTGGACACCGGCTCCACCACCAAGCTCACCATCAACAACAAGCGGCTCAACCGCCAGGACTTCGAGCAGAAGATCCTCCTGCCCCGTCAGGACGATTACCTGGACGGCTACCGGGCGGAGTACAACGCCATGCTCATGGACAAAGTCACCGACAGCTCCAATAGTGTGGTGCAGGAGCGGTACATTACCCTCTCCGTCCACCGCAAGACCGTAGAGGAGGCACGCACCTTCTTCGACCGGGTGACGGCGGATGTGACCACCCGTCTGAGCCACCTGGACGCCCACAGCGAGGAGCTGGATGCGGTGGAACGGCTCCGGGTGCTGCATGACTTCTACCGCACCGGCGAGGAAACGGAGTTCCATGTGGATCTCCGGGAGCTTATGCGGAAGGGCCACAGCTTCAAGGACACCATCTGCCCGGACAGCCTGGAATTTAAGAAGGACCACTTCATCATGGGCAACAAGTATGGCCGGGTGCTGTTCCTCAAAGAGTACGCCAGCTACATCAAGGACAGCATGGTCTCCGAGCTGACGGCCCTGAACCGCACCATGATGCTGTCCATTGACGTGATCCCCGTCCCTACGGACGAGGCCGTCCGGGAAATGCAGAACCGGCTACTCGGTGTCGAGACAAACGTCACCAACTGGCAGCGGCGGCAGAACAGCAACAACAATTTCTCCGCTGTTGTCCCCTACGATCTGGAACAGCAGCGGAAGGAAACCAGGGAGATGCTGGACGATCTCACCACCCGTGACCAGCGGATGATGTTCGCCGTGGTCACGTTGGTACATCTGGCGGACAGCAAAGAGGAACTGGACAGCGACACGGACGCCCTCCAGTCCGCCGCCCGGAAGCATCTGTGCCAGCTCTCCACCCTGAACTGGCAGCAGTCGGACGGGCTGGTGACGGCGCTCCCCCTGGGCCTGCGGCGGATCGACGCCCTGCGGACGCTGACCACCGAGGCGCTGGCCGTCCTCATGCCCTTCAAGGCCCAGGAGGTGCGGGACCAGGGCGGGGTGTATTACGGGCAAAACGTCATCAGCAAGAACCTCATCATCGCCAACCGGAAGGAACTGCTCAACGGCAACGGCTTCGTCCTCGGCGTGTCTGGCTCCGGCAAGTCCTTCACCGCCAAGCGGGAGATGGTCAATCTGGCCCTCTCCACAGACGATGACATCATTGTCATAGATCCCGAGTCCGAGTACCGGCCCCTCATCGAAGGGCTGGGCGGCGAAGTGGTGAATATCTCCGCTACCTCCCCCAACCACATCAACGCCATGGACATGGAGCAGGGCTACGGGGACGGAGAAAATCCTGTCGTGCTGAAGTCCGAGTTCCTGCTGTCCCTGTGTGAGCAGCTCATGGGGGACCGGCTGCTGTCCGCCAAGGAGAAATCCATCATCGACCGCTGCACCGCCAGCGTCTACCACAGCTACATCAAGGGCGGCTACCAGGGCAAAGCCCCTACCCTCCAGGACTTCCACGCCGAACTGCTCCGCCAGTCCGAGCCGGAGGCGCGGGACGTGGCCCTGGCGATAGAACTGTTCACCGAGGGCAGCCTCAACACCTTCGCCAAGCCCACCAACGTGGACACGGACGCCAGAATCCTCTGCTACGACATCCGGGATCTGGGCAAGCAGCTCCTTCCCGTTGGTATGCTGGTAGTGCTGGACAGCGTGTTCAACCGGGTCATCCGCAACCGGGCACTGGGCCGGAACACCTGGGTCTATATCGATGAAATCTACCTTCTTTTCCAGCACGAATACAGCGCTAATTTCCTGTTTACCCTCTGGAAACGTGTCAGAAAGTACGGGGCCTGCTGTACCGGCCTCACTCAAAACGTGGACGATCTGCTCCAGTCCCACACCGCCCGGACCATGCTGGCCAACAGCGAGTTCCTGGTCATGCTGAACCAGGCGGCCACAGACCGGGCGGAGCTGGCGCGGCTGCTGAACATCTCGGACAACCAGCTCTCCTACATCACCAACGTGGACTTCGGGCGCGGCCTCATCAAGTGCGGCAGCGCCATCGTGCCGTTTATGGACAATTTCCCCAAGAACCGGCTCTACCGCTTGATGACCACCAAGCTGAGTGAGACCAACGTTGCCTGAATTTCCGGTTTTATTTTCTGTTATTCGTATGCCAGGGACACCAAATCATGTGGTCGTCCACCATCCCGACAGCCTGCATAAACGAATAGACAATGGTGGACCCCACAAATTTGAAGCCCCGCTTTTTCAAGTCCTTGCTGATCTGATCGGACAACGGGGTGGATGTAGGAAGCTCCGCCATGCTGTGTGGGGCGTTGATGATAGGTGTGTGATTGACATAGGCCCAGATGAATCGGTCGAAACTGCCGTATTCTTTTTGAATTTCAAGGAATGCTTTTGCGTTGCCAATAGCTGCGTTGATCTTGCCCCGGTGTCGGATAATCCCGGTGTTCGCCATAAGGGCTTCGATCTTTGCGTCATCATACAGCGCGACCTTTGGGGGATCGAAGTTGTCAAAAGCAGCGCAAAAGGCTTCCCGCTTTTTCAGCACCGTGATCCATGCCAGTCCGGCCTGCATCCCCTCCAGGATCAGCATTTCAAACAGTTTATTGTCATCGTGGAGGGGCTGGCCCCATTCGTTGTCGTGGTAGTCAATATATATCTGGTCGGGGCCGGCCCATTCACATCTGTATACCTGTTCCATTGACGCTCCCTCCTTTGGAGGACAGTGTACCATAAAATGGCGGAAAACGCAAAAGTGAGGTGAGAGAGTATCGCAAAAATCAAAGAAAAACGCACAGTAAAGGGCAGATTGAAGGAAAAAGTCAAGGCCGCGCCCAAGGTACTTGTCCGCCGTGGGCTGGACGATGGTACGGAACGCCTGCGGGGCCAACTCCGGGAAACCGCCCAGCGGGGGCAGGCCAGCGACTACGGCGGCGACCGGATCGAGGACACCGCCGCCCGTGTAGCCTATCAGGCGCGGCGTGGGGTGGAATCTCTTCTGAAGAAGAAAAAGTCCGCCAAGGGCCAGGAGCAGACTGAAGGATCGCGCACCACCGCAGACCAACTCACACAGGAGATCCCGGCAGATCCACCGCCGCCAGAAGTCCCGGCAGAGCAGCCTTCACCCCATGACCCGATTCCACGGGAACGCCCCCGGATCAAAACATGGGAAGCTGTTTCTACCAGGGAGGGCGGCGCCGGCGCTGGGCCATCCCCTGGGGAGCGGATGAAGCAGGGGCAGATCAAAACCAGGGAGTCCGCTGTACATGATGATCCCCGCCCGGATGTTTCGCCCGCGCCGCAGACCGGATCGGGGGCGCCCCAGATTAGGACGAGAGAAAGCACTGCCCGTGAAATCCCCGCTGATGCGGGATCGGCCCCGCAGGTAAGATCGGAGCTGCCGAAGATCAAGACGAGGAGCGCTGTCACCAGCGCCCCCTCTGGCGGCAGTACCGCTCCTCCTGCTGACCATAGGCCGGGGACGCCTGATCGGCTGTCCATCAAGACCAGAGAAGCCTGCATTCAAAGTCAACCTGTACCAGAGCAGCCGCCCCAGGCGCTCGTGCAGGGCGGGCAGGAGTTTGTGCGGGAGCGTGGCCGTGCCGCAGCCATGAAGCGGGCAGAGGGCCAGCGGATGGTGAATGGTGGGGAGACTGCATCCCCTCCCGCTCCAAGCCAGCGCAGGTACGCTGGTGGGCAGGGCCGGCGCACCTCGGTCCAGGCTGTGCGCAGGCCGCCAAGTCCGGGAGAACCGGACACCCGGCCTGTGCGGGATGGTGGACGGACGATCATCAAAACGGCCCGCTCCGGGCGAAAGACCACAGAACGCACCGCCCGCCAGACTATCAAGACCGCGGAACGCTCCTCCAGAAAGGTCATCAAAACCACCCAGCGGACGGCGAAAACTGCCCAGCAGACGGTCAAGACCGCCCAGAGATCCGCCCAGGCCACCGTAAAGGCCACCCAGCGGGCCGTACAGACCGCCCGTGCCACGGCAAAAGCGGCGGCGGTCACCGCCAAGGCCACGGCGAAAGCCACCGTGGCGGCGATAAAAGCGGCCATTGCGGCCATGCAGGAGCTGATCGCCGCCATCGCTGCCGGGGGCTGGGTGGTGATCGTGGTGGTGCTGGTGATCTGCATGATCGGATTGCTCATCGCCTCGCCCTTCGGCATCTTCTTCTCGGACGGCGGCGGCTCCCCGGACGCGGCGTCCCCCACTGCGGTGATCGCCCAGATCAACAGCGAGTATGCGGACAGGCTGTCCAGCCTCCAGACCGGTGGGACCTATGACCGGGTGGAGATCCAAGGCGGCCCACCTTCCTGGGCAGATGTGTTCGCTGTGTTCGCCGCCAAGACTGCCGGAGGGGCGGACGGAGCGCAGGTGTCCGTCCTGGACACGGATACAGTGGAGAAACTGCGGACGGTGTTCTGGGATATGACCAAGATCACCACGGCGGAGTCGGAGGTAGAGCATCCCGCCGAGGGCGACACCGCCGCCTGTACGGAGAAGGTGCTGACCATCACGGTTACGCCCAGGACGCCGGACGATATGCGGGTGTTTTATGCGTTCACGGATCAGCAGAACGCCGCCCTGGACGAGCTGCTGGCAGCGGCCACCCGTGATATGTGGAATACCCTCCTCTACGGCTCCAGCGGCGAGATCGTGGCCGTGGCGCTGTCCCAGGTGGGCAATGTGGGTGGCCAGCCCTACTGGAGCTGGTACGGTTTCAACAGCCGGGTTGAGTGGTGCGCCTGTTTCGTGAGCTGGTGCGCCAACGAGTGCGGCTACATTGACGCTGGAGTGATTCCCAAGTTCGCCGGCTGCACAGGCGGCTCTAATTGGTTTAAAGACCGGGGCCAGTGGCAGGATGGCGACTATGAGCCACGTCCCGGAGACCTGATATTTTTTGACTGGAACAATAAAGGCGGCTCCGGGCCGCAGGACGATGTGCCGGACCATGTGGGCATCGTGGAGCGGGTGGAGAATGGCGTGGTCTACACCGTGGAGGGCAACTCCGGCGATAGCTGCCGCCAGAACACCTATAGCGTGGGCCATTATGAGATCTGGGGCTATGGCTGTCCCATTTACAACTAAACAGCAAAATCCTATCAATCGCAAGCGGCGGAGAAGCAGTTTCTCCGCCGCTTAACTATTATAAAGGAGCAAAATATTATGGCAGTTTTTAGAGTAGAACGCACCCAGAATTACACCGTCATGAGCAATTACCACCTGCGGGATAAGACCATCTCCTTCAAGGCAAAGGGCCTGCTGTCCCTGATGCTTAGTCTCCCGGAAGATTGGGATTATACCTTGGTCGGCCTCACCCGCATCAGCTTGGAGGGCAAGGACGCTATCCGGGCCGCCGTGGTGGAGCTGGAGAAAGCCGGGTATGTCACCCGCTCCCGTGTGAGAAATGAAAAAGGTCATCTGCAAGGGACTGAGTACGTTATCCGGGAACGGCCTGTTTTTTCGGCCCAGCCTGCGTTGGAGGAACCTGCGTCGGAAAATCCAACGTTGGAGGACACAACGCAATTAAATAGAGATAAAAACAAAATAACTGATTCACAAATTACGGAATCATTTCCCTTCCCTTCATCCCTTCCCGCAGCCACCGCCCCTACTACGGCACAACAGCCGGAAGCGAAGGAAAGGAACCGGAGCAGGCGCGGCAGTATGAGCAAAGGCGAGATGGACACCTATCGGGGGCTGATCCGGGAGAACATCGGCTATGACGATTTCGTGCGGGAGCATCCCTATGACGCCGCACAGTTGGACGAGATGGTGGAGCTGATGGTGGAGGCGGTCTGCTCCAGAAAGAAAAATATCCGGGTGGCAGGGAACGACTTCCCCCAGGCAGTGGTGAAGTCCCGGCTGCTGAAGCTGGACGGAGAACATATCCGCTTCGTGTTCGACTGCCTCCGTGAGAACACCACCCAGGTGCGGAACATGAAGCAGTACCTGCTGACCGTGCTTTACAACGCCCCGGCCACGATTGAGAACCACTACGCCGCCCAGGTCAACCATGACCTCTACGGCGGGGAGGCGGCATAGAGGCAGAAACAGCGCCCTGCCGCTGACAAGGCGCTGTTCTCATTTCGTTGGGGGCAGGGTGGCGTTCAGCAGATCTCCCGCTCGGACGCCAAGAGCATCCGCAATGTTGTATAGCACTTCGAGGGAAAAGGGCCGCACGATGTTGGGGGCCTCAATGGAACTCAGATGGGAACGGCTGATCTTCGCCTTCTCTGCCAGCTTTTCCTGGGACATCCCTTGCATTTTTCGCAGGCTGGCGATCATCAGGCCAAGTTCGATGAACCTGTCCCGATTGCTGAATTCCACTTCCTTCTTGCTCATCCACGGCATCCCCCTGTGATTAGGATGCCTTTATTATAAAATTTTTGCGCTTTGTTATCCGCTCTTATAGTTGAGCTATTGACTAATATATTGAGCAAATGTATAATATACAAGTCTTACATACACAGAGCGGAAAACGAAATCCTCGGTTTGGTGCCGGAGGATCAGGAGCAGAATAGAAAACAGAGGCCGGAGCGGTAACTGCAAAATCCTCCCGTGCCGCTTGGCATGGGAGGATTTTTAATGCTCATTCTCATCAGGATCGAGTCCGTGAAAAAAGTCATCATATGGGCATCCGTAGATCTTCCTTAATTCTATCAAAACACTGGCACGTATGTTCAGCTCGCCAGCCTCATATTTGGCGTAGGTAGTTCTCCCAATATCACATCCCCGCCGTTGTAACTCCGCACATAGCTTTTCCTGCGATATATGACGGCTTTTGCGGAGCCTTCTTAAATTGTCGCCCATATTTCTATCACGCCTGATTTTCTGCTCCATATGCCGCCCCACTATTTTCGACCAGTATTGGTTGCAAGTAGTGTTAGTATATGCTATACTGAGCGGCAGTATTGTCCGTGATACTGGTCAGCTTGGGAAATATATCACGACAAGAAAGGAAAAATTTTTATGATCTATGATGAAAGCACGAAAAAAGAACTGGACGCCATTCTCAAAGCCTTTGAGAATTACATTGATGGGCAGAACTATTTCGATATAGTCTACTCCAAAAAAATCGGCTATGTCTGGATCGTGGTTGATGAACCCGGCGCGGCAGGAGCGGAGCAGCTTGACACACCGGAGGCCCTGCTGGACAACCTGTTCAATGACATTATCAACGATGTTGTTGCTCCCCGTTCAACCACCCACCTCAATGAAACGCGCACTATGACGGAGAGCGAGGAAGCGGAGTGCCGCCGCAGGATCACCGCCATTCTGGAAACGATTGAGGGCGGCGGGGCCGAGTACCTGGAATACCTGGATGAGTATATCCAGGACTACCAGGAACGCTACGCCGGGGACGGTGGATCGTGTTAGAAAACTGCTGCGCGTTCACCGGCCACCGTCCGCATAAGTTTCCCTGGAAGGAAAATGAGGCGGACAGCCGATGCGTGGCGCTGAAAGCGGTGTTGTTGGAGCAGATCGCCGCGCTGGTGGACGTAAGCTTTACACAATTCCTGTCCGGGATGGCCGAAGGAACCGATACCTGGTCGGCCCTCTCCGCCCTCGACTTAAGAGAGAAGAATCCCGCGATCAAGCTCCACTGTATCCTCCCCTGCAAGGAGCAGGCGGACAAGTGGTCAGCTTCATCGCGGGACCTCTATCATTCTATCCTGGATCGGGCGGATTCCATTGTCTACGTCAGCAGGACCTACTACAAAAATTGTATGCTGGACCGCAACCGCTTTTTGGTGGACCACACCGCCGCTCTGCTGGCCGTTTATAACGGAGAACGGCGCGGCGGAACGGCGGCGACTGTGCGCTACGCTCAGAAGATGGGCCGGGAGATCATCGTGATCGACCCTCTTACCCGGTTAATCTCCCATTCGGGATGATCTGCTCCTCTTTATGGAACACATACCCACACGCACAAGCAAAATCGTCAATCAGCCGCCCCTTAATGGTGAACACTTCCACTTCATCACCGCAGTTTGGGCAGACACGCTCATCCAGCACAGGCGTCTTGTTCTTTTCTTCGCATCCGCCGAGAACGCTCATTTTCAATACCTCCCTGTTCTTGATAAGAAGATCGGCTTATAGCCCCAGCTTGCCAACGATCCCCTGCAACGCTTTACGAACGGGGGAATCTGCGGGTAGCGTCACCGTGGGACGGCCATCACAATCATATTGATAGACCAGATTATCATGGGGGACAACCCCCAGCAGCTCCAAGCCTTGCTTTTCAATTTCCTCCCGTGTTCCCTCGTTCAGTTCCCCATTTGGCGCACGGTTGACGATCAGTGCTACACGCTCCGTTTTCAACCCCAGCTCCTTGATAAGCTGTGCGATCCGGCCAGCAGCCTGGACACCCCGGCGGGAGCAATCGCTGACCAAGATGGTGGTATTCATGTTGGGCAGCAGGCCCCGGCTGATATGTTCCAGTCCGGCCTCATTGTCCACCACGATGTAGGGATAATTTCCCTCCAGCTTTTGCATCTGCGTTTGTAGCAGGCCATTGACAAAGCAGTAGCAGCCTTGGCCTTGGGTACGGCCCATCACCAGAAGATCAAAGTCATCGTCCTCCACCAGCGCGTCATTGAGCCGCATCTCCGCCCAGGTGTTTTTCTGCATCCCCACCGGCAGGGCATTTGTCCCCGCCCGCTCGATTTCCTCGCGGATTTCTCCCAGGGTACTTTCAACCTCAACGCCCAAAACCTCATTCAAGTTGGAATTGGCATCGGCGTCCACTGCCAGCACGGGTTTCCGTCCGGTTTCACAGAGGTACTGGATCAGCAGTCCGCAGAGAGTAGTTTTCCCTACGCCGCCCTTTCCGGCCATTGCAATGACATGAGCCATATTTTCATGTCCTTTCAAAATTATGTTGCCGCCGCTTCTTTCACAACAAAATAGCCGCTGACCATATCTGCTTCCAGAATTTCTCCCTCTAAGGCCATTTCCCGATCCATCAAATCGGTAAAAATGACCATGCCATCTTCGCAGCGGATATGTGTGACATTTTTTAGAACAATGCGGCTGGGATGACGCTCTCCCTTATAAATTGTCGAGAGGCACATTCTTACACCAGACCTCCCGAAATCAGGTCC
Organism: Oscillospiraceae bacterium; assembly: GCA_910575695.1. Taxonomy (GTDB): domain Bacteria; phylum Bacillota; class Clostridia; order Oscillospirales; family Oscillospiraceae; genus Enterenecus. The sequence continues at coordinate 67,659 of CAJTGJ010000014.1, forward strand.
TGCGCCAATTCCTGCACACCAGAACAGCTATTTGTAAGCTCTGCGCCAATCAGGCCAGCGGCGGCAATCTGAGAATCAGCGGGCAGGGTCGCCGCAATTTTTCCCGAATCCGCCACGGCATCCACCATGGCCTGCCGTGTATCGTCTGTAACTTTGTTGAGAACAAACCAAACCGGCTTGCCGATACTGCCGCCCAACTCCTGAATTTTTTTCGACAGCCGCAGGGATTCAAAAGAAGGATCAACGATCATCAGCAGCAGGTCAACGCCGTTATCCACTCCACGCCCAAAATGCTCAATGCCCGCCTCCATATCCATCAAAGCAAATTCGTTTTCCGACAACCGCAGGTTTGCGATAAACTGCTGAATAACATTGTTCATCGCGCAGGCGCAGCCCTCGTTGGCCTGATGAATCTTGCCGCTGGCCATGAGCATCAAGCCATCCTTTTTGCCGCAGTACCCTTCCGGGATGTCTGAAAGCGACCAGGGACCGTCAAAGAATTTGTGAGCAAAATTGGAGAGCATCATATCCTTCAGCACGTTCTCCTTGCCGCCGAAAAACGCGGTGAAGTCCTTGGGCAGCTCCACCCCAAGCTGGCGGTGCAAGCCATAGTTGGATTCATCCGAATCAACGACCAACACCCGCTTTCCAGCGCGGGCCAGTGCCTTTGCCAGCAGAGCGGTGGTGGTGCTTTTTCCGCAGCCGCCCTTTCCGCAGATCGCTATTTTCATAGTGGTTCCTCCATTCGTTCGTAAGATGCCCTCATTATAAAAAAATTGTCCAAGACTACAACCCCCGGTGGGGGATATAGTCCTGGACGTTTTTCTGGAATATGTGCGGAATTAGACAGAAATCAAAAAGATGTGCAGAACTTTCAACCAATGAACATTGCTTCGTATTGCCGTTGGAGCCGGTCTAAGATGATCGTGCCAACAGTTACAGCGTCCTCTATGGACAAATAGTGGTCAGCACTGCCGTCCAGAAACAGCCGCCCGGAGCCGTCAATCTCATCTTCCTCCTCGGCCAGCCAGAGTTTCCATGTTACCGGGTACTGCGGGAGAAACGGAAGGACCGCGCAAAGATCGGCGTTGGAATTTTCCAGCTTCGCACCCAACGCGGTACAGACCGCTTGCAAGTTTTCCAGTGGCTTTTTTCCAAAATACAGGGCCATCGCCTGCTCGCAGGTGCGGTCAAACCCACTGCCGCGAACCAGTCCGTCCCGCAGTTCGCCGAAGGTAATGAATCTCTGGTTCAATGGCGTCCCGTCCGCCATCTCCAGGTAATGCAGGATCACCAGATAGCGCCATTCCTCCAACTGCGGTTCTATCGTGTAGGACGGATAATGGACAATGATATTCTCACCCAAACTGGAAAACAAAAATGCCTGCTGTTCCTGGACGAATGTCACATGGGCCTTTTCCGCAATTTCCAGAGGCGAGCGCCCCGCGAGACGGCTCTGCGCCACTGCCAGCATCTCGGAAAAGGCCCGGTTTTCTTTCACTGCCATATCGAAAATATTCCTCCTGACTTCAAGATGTCTGTTTGGGGAAGCTGCTGATCCCGCCCTTGATAAAGCGGTCGATCATATTCTGGACTGGACACCATTCTCCGTTTTCCAGATTGCTGTATTTCTTGCTGACCGCAAAGCAGCCGTTGATCTGGAAGTAAAACAATGCTTCCACTTCTCTCGCTGAGAGGGAACCGGCTATGCGTTGTATCTCACAGATAAAATCGTCCTTATAAAGCTCTGCCAGCTTTTTTATTACAATATGATCCAGCGCATCGTCAAACAAAATACAGCGGAGTTCCTTGCTCTCCCGGACAAACCGGCAGAATGGATAGGCGCATTGCGGTCCGGTGCCGGCGTCTGGAGCGGCCATATAGTTCCGCAGATAATCCATATTGGCGAACGCATCATCCAGCAGGGCATCCAACACCTCCGAAATATTGCTGAAATGTGCGTAGAAGGTTCCCCGGCTGATTTCCGCCTCGCGGCAAATATCCGCAACCGTGATTGTATTGTATTCTTTGAACCGCTTGACCCGCAGAAAGGCATCTCCGATGGCCTTTTTTGTGTAAACAGTCCTGCGGTCAGTTTTCCGTGTGTCCGCCATACGAAATCTCCTGATGATATGTGTCAAGAACATTTTGCAACGTTATTTGCTGCATTGCTCTTTCCGTTTCCTGCTGTACCCGATCAAAATAGCCCTGCAATGCGTATTGAATATGGACGCCGACGCCGCAGTCCGGGTTGGTGTGTGTATCCAGATGAAGAAGCCGCTTCTCTCCCTCTACGGCCCGGTAGACATCCAGCAGTGAAATATCTTCCGCCGCCCGTCCCAGGGAAGGTTTTGCCTGCCCGCGGTTGCTGTTGAGCAGACCAGCGGCTTTCAATTTTGCCATCATCTGCCGCACATAGGAAGGATTGGTGCAGATGCTTTTTGCAATCGCCTCACTGGACAGGGGCTGTCCAGAATTGAGATGGACGAACAGCAGCAGGTGAACCGCATCACTGAGGCGTGTAGAATATTTCATCGGTTGCCCTCCAAAAAACATGTTGCAATTTATAAATTAGCATGATATACTTCAGCCTGTAGATTGCTAATTACAAAATAACATCTTGCGGGAGGAAAGTCAACCATGCTTTTTGATACGCAGTCAAAAAATGCGTCTCATCTATTGGAGAAGATCGAAACGGCAGACGCGATCCTGGTGGGTGCTGCCGCTGGAATGTCCGCTGCCTGCGGTTTCAACTTCTTCTACCAGAATGACAGCTATTTTCAGAAATACCTGAGTGAGTTTCATGAAAAATATGGATTTACGGGTGCGTTTAACGGCTTCTATTACCGGTATCCATCTTCCGAGGCCCGCTGGGCGTTCCTGGCCCGAATGTGCTACATGGAATACGAATGTGAGACAGGAAAACCGTACTATGACCTGATGGCACTGTTGGCAGGGAAAAACTATCACATCATGACTACAAATCAGGACTTCCAGTTTACACGAGTAGTCCCGGAAGAAAAACTGAGCGCGATTCAAGGGGATTCCCGGTATTTTCAATGCAGCCGGAGGTGCCACGATGAAATATTTTATAACAAGGACATGATCTACGCCATGAATGATGCTATTGACGAAAATCTGTGTATCCCCACCGAACTGATCCCACGCTGTCCGCAGTGCGGGGCGGAGCTGGAACCGTGGGTCAGAGGGTACACATTCCTGGAGGGCGAAAAGTATAGAGACGAGTACAGAAAGATCAATGAGTTTTTGCAGTGGAATAGGGACAGCAAAATTCTCTTTCTGGAGCTGGGCGTTGGAAGAATGACGCCTATGTTTATCCAGGAGCCGTTCTGGAATCTGACCTATCAGCTTCCGCAGGCGTACTATATCGCAATCAACCCCAAGGACGCATTACTCCCCAAACAATTAACAGGAAAGGGAGTGGCAATCAAAGAGGATATTGCGGTTGTTCTTCGTGACGCTGTTGCGCTGAAAAAACATCAGGAGGGATAATTGTGGAGAAGAATGTATACCAGCTCGTCCGGGAAAAAATCGCCCAAGCGGATGCCATTCTGATGGGAGCCAGCAATGGGCTGTCCATTTCAGAAGGGTTCAACCTGTTTGCAGACGACCGCTGGTTCCAGGAGAATTTCGGAGATTTCCGGACAAAGTACGGAATTCACAGCGTCCTGCAAGGCGCGTTTTTCCAGTTTCCCTCTCAGGAGGAAAAGTGGGCGTTCTGGAGCCGCCTGGTCTATCGGAAGTCCGTTGATGTCCAGCCCAGCCGGATGATGTTGAATTTGTACCGGTTAGTGGCAGGCAAGGCTTACTATGTGGTCACATCTAACGGAGAGGATCACTTTGCCCCAGCGGGGTTTGCGCCGGAACAGGTATTTGAGATTGAGGGCAAGTTTACTGAAATGTGCTGTGAGCGCGGGTGTCATGAAGCCGTGTATCCAAATCAAGAAGCAATCACGCGCATGGCAAACGCAGAAAAGGACGGCCTTATCCCTGCGGCGCTTTTACCCAAGTGTCCGCATTGCGGCGGTGATATGAAAATTCACATGGCAGCAGATCAGTCGTTTTTCCAGTCGGCAGTGTGGCAACGAAAACAGGCTGAGTATCAAAACTTTGTGCGGAAATATCACAACAAAAAGCTGTTGATTCTGGAATTTGGCGTTGGCTGGCGTAACCAGCTTATCAAAAGGCCGCTGATGGAGTTGGCTGCTGCCGAACCTTACGCCACCTATGTGACCTTCAACAAAGGTGAGGTATTTATCCCGCCTGAAATCGCAGAGAAATCCATCGGGATAGACGGAGATATTGGCGCTGCGATCAACGCCATCGTGGAAAGTGTGGGGTAATGACTGTACAGGAATATCTTTCCCAACTGACCGAGTGGCCCCAAATTTGTGAGCGGTTTGGGAAATGGATTCGATTTATGAAAGAAAATGTAGTTTTCTCGCTGGCTGAAAGTCCAATCCATACAAAAGCCCACTGTGCCCGTGTTCTGTTGTATACATTGGTGATAGCGGAACAGGTCCGCCTCCCAGCCCAGGATGTAGATGCGCTTGGTATGGCGGCAATTTTTCACGATACACGCCGCCAGGATGACTGGCTGGATGTTGGGCATGGGCAGCGGGCAGCGGACTATTATCGGGAGTCTTGTGCAACCAGCAGCCTTTCTTATGATAAACGCACCTATTTCATCATAGCGTACCACGACCAAGATGATAAATTGGGGCTGCGTGTACTCCAAGAGCAATTCGCGGATGATTCCCGCGCTGCCTTGCTGTATCAGATTTTTAAGGATGCTGACGCTTTGGATCGGTTCCGGCTTGGATCAAATGCCTTAGATGCGAAATACCTCCGTACAGATCAAGCCGGGGCAATGGTGGATTTTGCAAAGGCTACACTGGAATTTGGGGCTGAATTGTTAGAAGTTTGCCTGTGAATATTACATGGAGTAACAATATCTCAGCATTTCTTTCTATATTCTGTGGGAAGCTCTGTAAACTTTGCTTTGAAGGCAGTCGTGAATTTGCTTTGGCTCTCATACCCGACAGCCTGTGCAATCGCGGCAATGCTCATATCCGTCTCCCGCAGCATTTTCGCCGCCTGCTCCATACGGTGTTCTTTGATGTGTGCCGCAAGGGATGTCCCGTAGACGGCCTTGAACACCGACTTCAATGTGGTCGGATTGATTAAATACTGTTTGGACAGTTCCTCAATGGTGATCCTTCGCTCCATGTGCCGGAGAAGCTGGCTGTGGATTTCCCGGACGATTGCAACCTGTTCCGGCGGATATTCCGTCAGCTCGTTTCGGGGCGCAAACTCCGTCCGGGCGAGGTACAGAAACAGCTCCAGGGCTTTCACCTGCTGATAGGGAAGCCTCAGCTTCTCCGGCTGGCCGTAAAAAGCCGCAAAGATATGCTCCGTCTGCTCATTCCCTGCCAGAAATGCGGGCGCGTGATTGGGACAAAATTTGTCCCGCAGCAGGTCAGGGAAAATTTCTGCCTCCGCAATCGGTTCGGGCGGGTGGACAGACACCTCCTGTAAATCAACAGAGATCGTGAGGCCCTGATATTGTCCGGTGGGGAACTGAACCGTAGAATCTGTGCAGACATCCAGCGTATGCAGGGAAAAATCTCCGGGGTTCAGAAAAATACTGCCCCCATCCTTCATGTTCCATACGATTTGCCCAGCCCTGCAATAATTGATCTGTATGATATGTGCCAGTGCCTCGTGCCGGTGGGAGAAGGAATCGGAAACGATGTCGGTATAGGATAATTCAACACCGGCAAAGAGCGGGATACGCTCCTGTTTACTGCCCGGAGGTAGTTTTTCAAATTCATGTTCCATCGTATCTGCCTCACATCTCCGGGCAGGTGATCTCCATGACCCGCTCGATCATCTGGTGCAGCAGGCGGCCCTGCTCCGTGTCCGCCGCGCGGTAGTAGACCTCCTTCCCCTCCCGGCGGCTGACAATCAGGCCGCTGTTTTTCAATGGCCTGAGATGGTGGGACACCGCCGGACTGGACATTTTCATCATGGTGGAGATGTTGAGAACACATTCCTCGCAGTGGCACAGCAGCCAGAAAATACGAATCCTGGTCGTATCGTCAAGCTGCTTGAATACCTCCGCAACCGTCTGAAAATAGTCTACACGGTCTAACTGCTCCTGTAATAAAGCATTGTCCTCCTCCTCGCCATGCTGGTGGGGCAATTTCATTGTATTCAAAGTGCAATCTCCTTTCTTCACTATCCGCTTTCGCCCAAACGGAAAGTCTTTTCGCCCATTCGGCAGGGAATGCTCCAAGGGCATTGACTTGCGGCTCTGACTGGATTATACTACAGCCAAGATGATTAAGCAACTACTTAATCACTAAATTCTAAATTTTTTGAGGAGGATCACCCTTATGAAAAAAACCTATAAGATCGAAGTGGACTGCGCCAACTGCGCCAACCTGATGGAAGATGCCGCCCGCAAAACCGCCGGTGTGCAGAGCGCCACCGTCAACTTCATGACCCAGAAGATGATCGTGGAGTTCGCTGAGGGCCAGGAGCCGAAGGCCGTTATGGAGAACGTCCTGTCCGCCTGCAAGAAAGTGGAGCCGGACTGCGAGATCTTCCTGTAAGCGGAACGCCCCCCTCAAAACGCGTGACCGCAGTTTTGAGGGGGGCTTTTCAGAAGCGAACAAATAAACAGTTAAGCAATCGTAGAGAGGAGTTTTTTCCATGCAAGAGCTTGTTATCAACGGGCTTTTGACCGTTGTCATTCTGACCGCAGTAATCTTGCGCTTCTTCATCGGGACACGGGCCGACAGCGGCATGACGAAGAAGCAAAAGGTTATGCTGACCCGCATTCTGATCGCCGCCGCCATGCTGCTGGGCCTTCAGTTCCTTCCGGCGGAAACATTCGCGCAAATTGACGGTTACCTGTTCCCGTCCGCAGGACGCTGGGTGCGATTTGGCCTGTATTTGGTGGATTACTTCATCATTGGCTATGACATCCTGCGTAAGGCCCTCAAGGGCATTTTGAACAGGCAGGTCTTTGATGAGAATTTCCTGATGGCTGTTGCCACTGTAGGCGCTATGGCCCTGGCCGTTTATGAGAATGGAGACTATCTGGAAGCTATCGCCGTCATGCTGTTCTATCAAGTAGGCGAATGGTTCCAAGGCTATGCTGTAGGCCGGAGCCGCCGCAATATCAGCGATCTGATGGACATTCGTCCCGACTATGCCAATGTGGAACGAGGCGGCAGGCTGGAACAGGTTGACCCGGATGAAGTGGGTATCGGCAGCGTGATCGTGGTGCAGCCCGGTGAGAAAGTCCCCATTGACGGTATCATTGTGGAGGGCAGCTCCAGTCTGAACACCAGCGCCCTGACCGGTGAGAGCCTGCCCCGCGAGGCCAAGGTGGGGGACGAGATCATCAGCGGGTGCATCAACATGACGGGTGTGCTGAAAATCCAGACCACCAAAGAGTTTGGAGAATCCACAGTTTCCAAAATCCTGGATTTGGTGGAGAATGCCAGCTCCCGCAAATCCAAATCCGAGGACTTTATCTCTAAGTTTGCGAAAATCTACACCCCCGCCGTCTGTTACAGCGCCCTGGCCTTGGCCATCCTGCCGCCTCTTGTCCGTATGCTGGGCATGGGCCTGACTGCCGATTGGGGAACCTGGGTCTACCGGGCGCTGACCTTCTTGGTTATTAGCTGTCCTTGTGCGCTGGTCATCAGCATCCCTTTGAGCTTCTTCGCCGGGATTGGCGGAGCCAGTCAGGAGGGTGTCCTGGTCAAAGGTTCCAACTATCTGGAAATTCTCTCTCAGACCAAGGTCGTGGTCTTTGATAAGACCGGCACTCTGACCCAAGGCGTTTTTGAAGTGAACGGTATCCACCACAACGAGCTGGAGGACGCCAAACTTATAGAATACGCAGCCTTGGCGGAGAGTGCGTCCTCCCACCCCATTAGTAAGAGCTTACAGCGGGCCTACGGCAAGGAGCCGGACCGCACCCGTGTCAGCGACATCCAGGAGATCAGCGGCAACGGCATCATTGCCAAGGTAGACGGCGTGGAGGTGGCAGCAGGTAACGACAAGCTGATGAAGCACCTGGGTATTCAGCATATCGACTGTCACCAGACCGGCACTATTATCCACATGGCTATCAACGGGGCCTACGCTGGACATATTGTGATCTCCGACATCGTGAAGCCCCACTCCAAGGATGCCATTTCCTCTCTGAAAGCGGCAGGCGTGGAAAAGACCGTCATGCTTACCGGCGACGCAAAGAAAGTAGCAGATCAGGTAGCCACTTCCTTGGGTATCGACAAGGTTTACAGCGAACTGCTTCCGGCGGATAAGGTATCCAAGGTGGAAGAGCTTCTGAAAATGAAAACCGGCAAGGCAAAGCTGGCTTTCGTGGGTGATGGTATCAACGACGCTCCTGTGCTGTCCAGAGCCGACATTGGCGTGGCTATGGGAGCGATGGGTTCGGACGCGGCTATTGAAGCGGCAGATATTGTTTTGATGGACGACGATCCCATAAAGATTGCAAAGGCCATCAAGATTTCCCGGAAGTGTCTGCGGATCGTCTATCAGAACATCACCATGGCCTTGGGCGTCAAGTTTGCCTGCCTGATTTTGGGCGCTGTGGGCATTGCCAATATGTATCTGGCTATCTTCGCGGACGTGGGTGTAATGATCCTTGCCGTGTTGAACGCCATCCGCTGCTTGTTTGTCAAGAAGCTGTAAAAAGCATCTTTACACTAAACAAGACACCTGTAACGGATGGAGAGGATAACATGACACAGGTTGCAACGGTTAAGAGGATCATCAATCGCACCTATGCGGAGGTTTCTATACTTAGAGAATCCGCATGTGGCCATGACTGTGAAAAATGCGGTGGTTGCGGTACAGAGAGTGTTACAATTATAGTGCAGGTCGAAAATCCCCTTGATGCACAGCCAGGAGATAGAGTAATTGTGGAAAGCAATACGGCGGAAGTGATGTACATTGTAATACTGGTATATTTGCTGCCTATGGTGGCATTGGTGCTGGGCGGAGTGATTGCATCGCTGTTTACAAGTGCAACTGGAATACAGATTGCTACCGCAGCAGTATGTATGGCGCTTGCGCTAATTCCAGCAAAACGATATGATCGACTGCTTGAGGAACGTGGAAAAACATCTTTTATCATTACTAAGCTTCTTACATGATGATGATAAGGAGTACCAAGGAGGGGCGGGTTTCTAATGCCGAGTGAAAAAGCACGCTCTTTTGAAAAGTTGAAAGAAAATGATTTGTATTTTTTAACGGAATTTTTCAAGGCGTTAGGAACTCCCACCCGTGTGCGTATTCTGCTGGTTCTTATGGAGCAGGACGCCTGTGTCAGCGACTTGGCGGACCGGCTGGGCCTGACACAATCTGCGGTGTCTCACCAGTTGAGCCTCTTGAAAGCCAATAAACTGGTGAGGCAGCGCAGGGACGGGAAAATGATCTTCTACACCCTGGTGGACGACCACGTTCGGATGGTCATAGAAAAAGGGACGGAACACGTTCTGTTGCGATAAACGAGGTATTGCACGATGACGATGGATCAGTTGAAACCTGGACAGAGCGCCTATATATTGTCCATAGGTGGAAGCGGTGCGCTCCGCCATCACCTGCTGGATATGGGGCTGACGCCCCAAACAGAAGTTACCCTTCAAAAAATCGCGCCCATGGGCGACCCGGTTCAAATAAAACTACGCGGCTATGAACTGACCCTGCGGCTTGACGAGGCGCAGAAAATCACCGTGGAGCAAGTCCACGAAAAAAAGGCTCTGCCACACAGCGAACAGCGGCGAACGGCTGTGACTCATCCGGGAATGGGTGAGCTTGGCAGGGTCAGAAGCTACCACTTCCACGATTCTGCGAACGAAATTCCAAAAGGAGCAAATATCAGGTTTGCTCTGGCCGGAAATCAAAATTGCGGAAAAACTACGCTGTTTAACCAACTCACCGGCGCAAATCAGCATGTTGGGAACTTCCCTGGTGTGACCGTTGACCGAAAGGACGGTGTAATACGCAATCACCTGGAAGCCGTTGTAACCGACCTGCCAGGAATTTACTCCCTGTCTCCCTATTCCAGTGAGGAAATTGTCACAAGGGATTTTCTGATGGATACCCGCCCGGATGGGATCATCAATATTGTGGACGCCACTAACATAGAGCGAAATCTGTACCTCACCATGCAGATCATGGAATTGGGTATTCCCGTGGTGCTGGCTCTCAATATGATGGACGAGGTTCGGGCGAACGGCGGTTCCATACGGGTCAATGAGTTAGAGGAAATTCTCGGCATCCCGGTTGTTCCGATCTCAGCAGCGAAGAATGAGGGCATCGAGGAATTGATCGACCACGCGCTCCATGTGGCGAGGTATCGGGAGGTTCCTGGGCGGGTAGATTTCTGCCCGGCCAGCGCCGATGAACATGATCCGGTAGGTGCGGTACACCGGTGCATCCACGCCGCAGTACATATGCTGGAACTGGAGGCAAAGGGGAAAGGACTGCCTGCCCGCTTTACCGCCACAAAATTGGTGGAAAATGACCATCTGATTGCGGAAAAGCTATCGCTTTCAACTGAAAAGCAGACGACCTTTGAACACATGGTAGCTATGATGGAGAAGGAAACGGGACTTGACCGGGAGGCTGCCCTCGCCAATATGCGCTTTTCGTTCATTGAATCCCTGTGTGCGAAAACAGTGGTGCGGCCCCATGAGAGCAAGGAACACCGGCGCAGCATGGCAATCGACCGGATATTGACTGGCAAATACACAGCCATTCCCTGCTTCGCTGGGATCATGGCCCTTGTCTTTGTTTTGACTTTTAATGTGATTGGAGCGGCCCTGTCAGATTGGATGGGAGCGGGGATCGATGCGGTCGTTTCGCTGATAGACCGGCTGCTCACCAGCGTCCAGGTCAACCCGATTGTCCATTCCCTGGTGATTGACGGTATCTGCGGAGGCGTGGGGAGCGTCCTGAGTATGCTGCCCACCATCGTGACCATGTTTTTCTTCCTGTCTATTCTGGAGGACACCGGATATATTGCACGGGTAGCCTTTGTGATGGACAGGCTCCTACGGAAGATCGGTCTTTCCGGCAGGAGTATCGTTCCCATGCTGGTGGGCTTCGGATGTTCCGTACCCGCCATCATGGCAACCCGAACGCTGTCCAGTGAGCGGGATCGCAAAATGACTATCCTGCTGACGCCCTTTATGAGCTGCACCGCCAAGCTGCCAATCTACACATTGATGATCGGCACATTTTTCCCCAAACAGTATCAGGCGTTGGCTATGGTGGGACTGTATGCGCTGGGAATCCTCTGTGGGATTCTGTATGCGCTGATTTTGAAAAAGACGAAATACCGCGGCGAGCCGGTTCCCTTTGTGATGGAGCTTCCCAACTACCGGCTTCCCTCCGCAAAGAGCGTATGGCAGTTGATCGCTGAAAAGGCCAAGGGCTTTGCGAAGAAAGCGTTTACTATCATTTTCGCGGCCTCCATTGTGATCTGGTTCTTGCAGACCTTTGATGTGAGGCTGAATGTAGCCGCTTCCGCCGACCAGAGCATCTTGGCGCTGTTAGGCGGAGTGATTGCCCCGCTGTTTATCCCGCTGGGCTTTGAGGATTGGCGGGTTTCTACCGCCTTGATTACCGGCTTTACCGCAAAAGAGAACGTTGTATCTACCCTGACTGTTCTGCTGGGCGGGGATGTATCTCTGCTGGGAAGCCTGTTTACGCCTTTCACCGCGATAGTTTTCTTGGTGTTTACACTGCTGTATACCCCCTGCGTTGCGGCAGTAGCTACTGTGAAACGGGAAATGGGCGGAACCAAGGCCGCAGTTGGAACGGTAATTGCTCAGTGCGCTATCGCATGGATCATAGCGTTTGCTGTGCATAGTGTGGGGCTGCTGGTTGGCCTTGTATAAGGAGATTAGATACCTATGCCTAAAAAGTATTGCGACACACCCTTCCAGACCACCTGCGGCGGTCAGGCCCTCATCGAGGGGATCATGATGCAGGGTCCGGAGAAACGTTGCATCGTGGTACGCAGACCAGATGGGACCACCGAATGTACCGTGGAGGCCATCCCACCGAAGAAAAAAATCTGGACCGTCCCGTTCCTGCGAGGCTTGGCGGGCTTTATCGGCTCCATGTCCTACGGCGTCAAGGCCCTCATGCACTCGGCGGAAGTGGCTGGTGACGATGAGATGGCGGATGAGGAGCCGACTAAGTTCGACCTGTGGCTGGAGAAGCGTTTCTCCACTGAAAAGGCAATATCTATTGCCCTTACCGTCTCCATGATTGTGGGGCTGGCCTTCTCCGTGGGGCTGTTCATTCTGCTGCCCTCCGCCCTGACGGGACTGATTGGTCTGGTCTGGAAAACCATACCTCTATGGGTGCGCAGCGTGATCGAGGGCGTACTCAAGGTGGCGATCTTCCTGTGCTATCTGATTCTCTGCTCCCGGATGAAGGAGATGAAGCGGGTGTTTTCCTACCATGGGGCAGAACACAAGACCATCTTCTGTTATGAAAACGGCCTGGAACTGACGATAGAGAACGTCCGGCCCCAGCCCCGGCATCACCCCCGCTGCGGGACCAGCTTTCTGTTCGTGGTCATTATGGCGTCCATTTTCTTCTCCATCGCCATCTTCACCCCGCTGCAAATCGAAAATACATTTTTGCGCATGGGCCTTCACCTGCTTCTTCTGCCCCTGATCGTGGGCATCACCTGGGAGTTCAACCGCTATGTGGGCCGTCACAGCAACGCCCTTTGCCGCGCCCTCCGCGCCCCCGGCCTTTGGATGCAGAACTTCACCACAAATGAGCCGGACGACTCCATGATCGAGGTGGCCATTGAGGCCCTGAAGCAGGTTATCCCGGAGAAGAAGGGCAGCGATAGGTGGTAACATCAATTCATAGTGTGTCTTTACTACACAGAGCATAGCATTTGCTATGCGCAGTGTAGGGCTGCTGATTGGCCGTGTATAAGGAGATTTAAGATGAATTTAGCGAGCATTATCATTCTTTGTATCGTTGTGGGCCTCTTTGCGGTGTCTATTGTTTGTTCCAAAAGTACCAGCGCAAAGAGCTGTAACGGCAATTGTGTGGAATGTGAATTTCGATGTAATAAAGAAAAATGAGGGAAAACCATTTTAGTGCTTTTCATAAGACCGCCTGTCAAGTGCGGCAAGGGAAGTAACTGCCCTTGCCGCCTTCCTTTATTATAATCCAAAAATATACTGGGGGAGGGAGCATTGTGCTGGGGTTGGACTTAGTTTGTTTGGGTAATCGCATTCGTGAAGCCAGAAAAGAATGTGGTCTTACTCAGCAAGAACTGGCAGATCAAACCGGATTAGCGGTCAAAACGGTTCAAGATATAGAAAAAGGGCGTAAAAATCCATCTTATGAAACCTTAGCGCGCTTAATGGAGCGGCTTGCAATGTCCCCTGATGCGGCGTTTCATTCAAAAACCATTACCCCAACTGAGGAGATGAAGGACTTCATTGAGAATTTCAAGTCATGCGACCCCAAGAGCCAGGAAATACTGCTCAAAACCCTTCATTTTTTAGCGGAGCAACTTCGTTCCCCTCAAGATGAGCCTGACTGAATCCATTTCATCGGCTAAGGTCTGTTACAAAGGAGTATCGTGAGCTATTTACTGATTAAGGAGAATATTTTCTCAAAAAAACTACAGCATTTTCACGGTACAACTTTAGAAAGAAACCGGCACTATTATTTAGGTCAAGTCGGCACTTAAATGCACATACTGATATAAACCAACAGAACGCCAGACGGTCACAAAGACTATCTGGCGTTCTGCTTTGTCGGTTTTGGTCGGATTTTCTGGTGCTGCAGTATCAATGGCAGCCCTACATAGCGAAATACCCGTAATCACCAAATCTCAAACCGATCACCCCTAAAATTTGAGATTGGAGATCAAACAATGTTTTATGACCAAGAAAAGTGCGGAGCGCGTATCCGCCAGATCCGCAAGCAAAACGGCTATACACAGGAAAGGCTTGCAGAGGAGCTGAACATGGACAGGAGCGTCCTGAGCCGTGTTGAAGCCGGTAAATATGTCTGCGGAGTGGATTTCCTTGCCCAAATTGCCAGCCTTTTTGGAGTCTCGTTGGACTTTCTGGTTTTTGGCAAGGTTCAAAGCCAAGAAACTGTACATCTGAGGGAATCCATCGCAGATCTCATCCGGCAGCTCGAACACTTCAAAAGGAGCATCTAAGAAAATGTTCGAAATTAGCACAGGAATGTGCTGATTCCTCTCTAAAAAAGAAAAGCCACACCCTTTAGAATATAACCACGGCGAGAGCCTCTGCACCTTGAAAATTGAACACCAGCAGTACGGATCACCACACGGACAGACGCACAGTGCGCGCCATGGCCTGGAGGGAGCGGAAGCTCTCTCCGGGCCGCGATAAAGCCTGTGCGGGGCAGCCAAGGCAAGGCTGCCCGTCATCCCAATGGGTTGAAAGCAGTAGAGACCCTTGGAATGTGTCCGTGAAGGTCCGCCAAGCCTTATCCGTTACTGTTCCCTATATCTCATCGGGGGTCGAGCTGAGAATACGATGAGTACTTATGAGAAAATGAACCATTACGAGGGGAATTTTACGGATGAATTACGACAATAACAGGCAAAACGCCCATAACGAGATCGACCACATATTCAAAGACCTTCTCCCCACCCGGAACATGGCGGAGCGTCCCGCCCAGGTGGCCCTTTGCCACCAAATGCTCAACGCCATGCTGGAGGGCGGCATCGCCCTGTGCGATGCTGGGACGGGGATCGGCAAGACCTACGCCTATCTGGTGGCCGGAACGGTGTACAGCCGTTTCCGGGCCGCCTGCGGGCTGGGGCCGAAGCCCATCCTGGTCTCCACCTCCAGCATCGCCCTCCAGACCGCGGCGCGGGACGAATACCTTCCCCTGCTGTCCAATGTGCTGACAGAGGACGGCATGATCGTCCAGCCCCTCCAGGCGGTGATCCGCAAGGGAAAGTCCCACTATGTCTGCGATGACCGTCTGGAACGGCGGCTGGGCCAGTTGGATCTCCGAAAGAAAAACTGGAGGGCCGGGAATGCCCTGCTTGCGCTGCGGAATGAGCTGGACATGGACGAGATCGCCCATCTCAGCCACTATGACCGGGAACGTGTCTGCGTCCCCCAGATCTGCAACTGTTCGCAGGAGACCTGCCGGTATCGTTTCTTTTTGGAGAAGTGCGATTCCGGGCGGTATCTTTTCCAGATCTGCAACCACAACCTGCTGCTGGCGGACGCCATCCACCGGGGCAGCGGGCGAAAGCCCATCCTGCCGGACACCTGCGCCCTCATCGTGGACGAGGCCCATAAGCTGCCGGAGACAGCCCGCCAGATGTTCGGGGTGACCCTGGCTGCGGAGGACATCCGTGCGCTCACCCACAGTCTGCGAGGGGAACGCTTCCTGCTGGCTGCAGAAGTCCTGAACGACAGCGCCAAGGGCCTGCTGCGGAAGCTGGACCGCCCGCCGGAGGACAGGCCCTTCGTCCACTACAAAACATCGCTGGCCGCACCGGAGCGGAGCCTGACGGTGATCGCCCGGCAGCTCCACGGCCTGCTCACGCCTGCCACCCGCAGGCGGCTGAACAGCGTGTCCTCTACGGTGTCCCTATTCCACCAGGGCCACCCGGATATGGTTTTCTACACGGAGGAAGATACTCACGGCGGCACCATGCTGTGTGCCACCATTTCCGATCTGACCGCCCAGCTCCGCCAGACGCTCTGGCGGCAGGAGCGGCCCGCCATCCTCACCTCTGCCACCCTGGCTGTGGGCGAGGACTTTCGTCGCTTCAAAGAAGAAACGGGCCTGCTCACCGACAGCCGTGTCACAGAGTCGGTCGCACTTTCACCCTTCGACTACCAGAAGAATTGTCTGCTATACTTACCGCAGGTTCCACCCAAGCAAAAGGCCGCAGCCTATTATGACGAGCTGGCAAAGGAGATCGCCGCCCTGCTGGACGCGGCCCAGGGTCACGCCCTGGCGCTGTTCACGTCTTATGCCGCCATGTCGGCGGTGAAAGAACGTCTGCCGGGCCACGGTCTGCGCTATCCGCTGTTCACCATGGGCCGCAGCGCAATCCATACCACGGAGCAGTTCAAGGCCAGCCCAGGCAGTATGCTGCTGGCGGCGGGGGCCGCCTGGGAGGGCTTTGACTTCCCCGGCGACTGTGTGTCCCTGCTGATCATCCCCCGCCTGCCCTTTGCCGTGCCAGACGCTTTGAAGGAAAAAGAGCGGGAGAACCATCCCACCCTCCGGTTGTTCATCCGGGCGGTGGTGGTACCGGAGATGCAGATCAAGCTGAAGCAGGGCTTTGGCAGAGCCATCCGCACCGAGACAGATACCTGCGTGGTGGCCATCCTGGATGAGCGGGCCGCCAAGGGCAAGCGCTACAGCAAGGATGTGCTGGCCGCTCTGCCGGAAATGCCTGTCACCGGCAGCCTGAAGGACGTGGCGAAATTTATCCAGTCGGTGAAAGGGCCGGACTATTTCCGGGAGGCATCCGCATGATCGACACAAAAAATGAACTGCGGTATATTTTGCTGACCCGCTTGCTGGAAAGGGCCGCCTCCGCTGGCCTGTTGACCCTGGAGGAACTGTACGCCGCCAAACGGCTGGCGCGGGATAAATACCGCCCCCAGACTGTTTGGGAATAGTGATAGCTATTCCCGCCAAGGTGTGGTAGTGTTGTCGGTACCCAGAGGAAAGGAGGCCGCGCCAGATGAGCAAAAACATCACCATCATCCCGCCCAGCGAGGCCAGGCCCGATGTTCTTCGGGTGGCGGCGTACTGCCGTGTCAGCACCGCGCTGGAGGAACAGGAGTCGTCCTACGCCTCCCAGATCCGCAGCTACACCGAACTGATCAGCCAGCATGAGGGATGGGAGCTGGTAGACATTTACGCCGATGAGGCGGCCAGCGGCACGAAAACGGACAAGCGGGAGGACTTCAACCGTCTTCTGGCCGACTGCCGGAAGGGCAAGATCGACCGGGTGCTGGTGAAGTCCATCTCCCGCTTCTCCCGGAACACCAAGGACTGCCTTGCCGCTCTGCGGGAGCTGATGCGGCTGGGCGTGACCGTTCAGTTTGAAAAAGAGAATATCGACACCGGAACGCTCACCACAGAATTGATGGTGAGCGTTTCCAGTTCTCTGGCCCAGCAGGAGTCCATGTCCATCTCGCAGAATATCCGCATGGGGTATCGCCGGAGAATGGAACGGGGTGAATTCATAGCAAGCAGCCCACCGTATGGATACCGGAACGCGGGAGGCGGACGGCTGGAGATCGTGCCGGAGGAGGCGGAAGTGATCCGCTGGGTGTTTGAATCCTATCTGAACGGACAGGGCATCGTCACAATCGCGGAAGAAATGAACCGCAGAGGTGTTCCCAAGAAACATGGAGAGGCAGCATGGATACCGTATGCTGTCGCCTGCTGGCTGCGAAACGAAAAATATACGGGCAATACCCTCTGTCAGAAAACTTTTACAACCGGATTTCCATACATCAGCGTGAAAAACCGGGGCGAAGTGGATCAGTTCTATATAGAAAACAGTCATCCTGCTATCATCAGCCAGGAAATATTCGACAAAGTGCAGGCCCTCCGAAAGAAGAAAAAAGCGCCCGCTTCTGCGCCGTCCAAATTCCCATTGACGAGGAAAATGATCTGCGGAAAGTGCGGCGCAACATTTTACCGCACTGTTGACCGGCACGGGGCAAATAATTGGGTCTGTTCAGGCCACAAAGACGGCAATAGGAATGGGAAGGGCGCCTGCCCAAACCTGTCTGTCCGGGAGAGAGATATCTACACGGCCTTTATTCGGATGTACAACAAGCTGCGGCTCCATGAGGGCATCATCCTGCGGCCCGCTCTTGACCAGATGGAGGCTCTGGAATCCGCTGTGCAGCGGGAGAATCCAGCCATGCTGGAGGTCAATCGGGCCATCGCCCAGGCTACCGAGCAGAACTATAAGATCAGTAAACTCCGCGCCAGCGGTCTGCTGGACGCGGACGCCTGTGCCGCCAAGCTGGCCGCCCTGGACGCACAGCTGACCCAGCTCCGGGCCAAACGGCGGAGACTGCTGAGGAATGATGACATCAGCGAAATGGCGGATGCCCTGCGTCAGACTGTGGAAACACTTCATCAAGGGCCGGAACAGATGGATGAGTTCGATGAGGATTTGTTCAACGAGATGGTTGAGAAAATCACAGTGGATACCGACCATGTTCTGCGGTTCCGCCTGAGAGGCGGTTTTGATGTGGCTGAACCGCTCTGGAGGGAAACGAGATGAACAGAAAAATGCCATACGGTTATCAGATACAGAACGGGATGATTGTTACTCAATCCCAGGAAGCAGCGGGCGTAAAACGGATATTTTCCCTCTACCTCGCGGGAAAAAGCCGGGATCAGATTGCGGACGCCTTAAATACGGAGGGCTACTGTTACAGTGCGGAAAGCCCCAAGTGGGATAAAAACCGAGTCAGGCAGGCGCTTGAAAATCCACGCTATATGGGAGCGCACGACTACCCAGCGATTATAGCTGATGAGACCTTCCGCATGGCACAGGCAATGAAAGAAAAAAGGACCCGCAAGCGGGGAAATCATCCAGCATTGTGCCTGACCCCAAAGCTTCACTGCGGTCATTGCGGCCACAGCCTGCGCCGGATCACAAACAACTACTGGAGAGATACCCTTCGATTCCACTGTGACGGGTGCGGCATGAGCGTCACCATTCCCGATGCGGACCTGCTGTCGGAGGTGGAGCGGCAAGCGGCGGAGTACACGCCTCCAGCGGACTCTCCGGGCTATGCTCCCTCCAAGGACTCCGTCCGCCTGACCAACGCCATCAACCGGGGTCTGGAGAAGCCGGAACACCCGGAGGAGGTGACTGCCCTGATCATGCAGGGTATCTCTGCCCGGTACGCCTGCTTCCCAACACAGATGACTGCAACAGATATTCTGCGTCTGATCAGAGAAAAAGACTACGATCAGGCCATTCGATATATCACCATCACCGCGGAGAACGCGGTGACAGTGACCTTCAGGTAATTGGCAAGACGATTGGGAAAGGAGTCATCATGGAACAAACCGTACAAAAGCAGAGGGTGGCCGTTTACTGCCGGGTCGCCACCGGCAGCGAGGATCACTCCGCCAGCCTCGCCGTCCAGGAAGCGTACTACACCGAGATGGTGGGCCAGCACCCGGAATGGGAGCTGGCTGGCATCTACGCCGACAGGGGCATCGCCGGCGCTGACCGACAGAATCAGAAGGAGTTCAAAAGGATGCTCACCGCCTGCAAACAAGGCGGCATCGACATCATTATCGTCAGGTCGGTCTCCCGGTTCGCCAGGAACACGGTGGACTGTTTGGAGGCAGTACGAATGTTGAAAGCCTGCGGTGTAGGTGTGATCTTTGAAAAAGAGGGCATCAGTACCTTCGAAAAATCCGGCGAGGTGGTTCTCTCCATGTGCTGCGAATTTGCCCGGAAAGAGAGTGAAACCATTACCCGAAACCTCATATATCCGGTGTGGCGGAGGTTATAGCGTTTCAATATCAGGCAAAAACAGACAAGGAAAGGAGACTGCATGGAACAGACAGTACAGCAGGAGCGGCGGATACACGTCATCCCCGCCACAAAACAGGCTGCGGCCCCCGGACGGGCCTCTGGCCGCCGCCAGCGGGTGGCCGCCTACTGCCGGGTGTCCACCGACAGCGAGGAGCAGCTCACCAGCTACACCGCCCAGAAAGCCTACTACACCCAGAAGATCGATGAGAACCCTGATTGGGAGATGGCCGGTATTTTCGCAGACAAAGGTATAACCGGCACAAGCATGAAGAAGCGGGTAGAGTTCAAAAAGATGATCGCCGCCTGCAAGCGGGGCAAAATCGACCTGATCCTGACCAAGTCCCTCTCCCGCTTCGCCCGGAACACGGTGGACTCCCTGGAGGTGGTGCGGATGCTCCGGGCCAACGGCATCGGCGTGATTTTCGAAAAGGAAAATATCAATACGTTGACTGAGTCCAGCGAGTTCCTGCTCACGCTGTTCAGCGGCTTTGCCCAGGCGGAGAGCGAGTCCATCAGCAAAAACGTGATCTGGGGCATTCAAAAGAGCCGGGAGGCGGGGAACGTCCCCTTCCAGTATTCGAAGTTGCTGGGCTACCGGCGGGGGCCTGACGGTCAGCCGGAGATCGTGCGGTCGGAGGCGGAGGTGGTGAAACGCATCTACCGCCGCTACTTGGACGGGTGCAGCTTGGCACAGATCAAGAGGGAGCTGGAGGCGGACGGCGTACCCACCGCCAGCGGCATCCAGGGCTGGACGTATCAGGTGGTGCGCAATATCCTGACCAATGAGCGCTACATTGGCGACGCCCTGCTGCAAAAGACCTACACCACCGACTGCATCAGCAAGACGGTGAAGAAAAACCAGGGTGACCGCCCCATGGTATATGTGGAACGGAACCACCCCGCCATCGTCTCCAAGGCTATGTTTTATCAGGTGCGGGAGGAGATGGCCCGCAGGGCCAGCAAGCGGAAGGTGATGCAGAAAACAGGTAAGACCGAGCAGGGCAAATACTCCGCCAAATACGCCCTGTCCGAGCTGCTGGTGTGCGGAGAGTGCGGTACACCGTACAAGCGATGTACCTGGGCCAGAAACGGCAAAAAGCGGATCGTCTGGCGGTGTGTCTCCCGGCTGGAGTTCGGAACGAAATACTGCCACGACTCACCCAGCATGGATGAGGACAAGCTGCATCAGGCCATCCTGGAGGGCATCAACGAATTTGTTCAGGCGGGGCAGGGCCTTGGGGACGAACTGCTGGACCTCGCCAGTATCGTCCAGCAGGGCGGCAGTGCGGACGGCATCGACCCGCTGACCCTGCGCAACCGACTGGATGCGCTGACCGCCCAGCAGGCGGAGCTGCTGGACAAGGTCCTGGAGGACATGGAGAACGAGGAACTGAACGCCCAGCTCAAGGCGACCATGGAGGAGAAACAGGCAATCCTGGGGCGGCTTGGCGCACTCCAGCAGGACGAGGAACAGCGGGCCGGTCAGGAGGCCAGACTGCGGGAGCTGGCGGAGTGGCTGAAGAAGCAGAAGTCCGAATTTGCCGAGTACGATGATTCTATCACCCGCAGGTATGTGGAGAGGATCACCGTTGTGGATGCCGAAACCATCCGCATCAAGTTCCGATATACCGATGTTGAGATCGACAGGGCTGTCAGGACATAATCAGGAGAATACACCATGGAAATTTACATCACGGGAGACCTCCACGGAGATCTCCGGCGCTTCCAACCGGAAATCTTCTACGAGCAGGAGGGCCTTACAAAAGAGGACCTCGTACTGGTGGCAGGTGACTTCGGCTGTGTGTGGCACGGCGATGAGCGGGATGACGAGGGCCTGGACTGGCTGGAGGGACGGCCCTTCACCACGGCCTTTGTGACCGGGAACCACGAAAACTACGATGCCCTGCGGAAATATCCGCTGGCGGAGTGGCGAGGCGGAAGCATCCGGCGAATCCGTCCCTCGGTGATCCTGCTGGAACGGGGCCAAATATTTGACCTGGGCGGAAAACGATTCTTCACCATGGGCGGAGCCAGCAGCCATGACATTCAGGACGGCATCCTGGAGCCGGACGATCCTCTGTTTAAGAAGAAATGCAGGGAGTTGGACGCCAGGGGCGCGATGTACCGGGTGAACCACCTGTCCTGGTGGAAGAATGAGTTGCCCAGCGAGGATGAGTACCAGACCACCAGAGCCAGTCTGGACAGAGCGGGCTGGGAGGTGGACTACATCCTCACCCACTGCTGTCCCACCAGTGTGCAGGACATATTCAGCGGCGGGCTTTATCAGAGGGACGCCCTAACAGAGTTCTTTGATGAGGTACGCCAACGGTGCCGGTTCAAATACTGGTTTTTCGGACACTACCACGAGGATATGGTCATAGAAAAGAAATATGTGATGCTCTACGAACAAATCATTAAACTTAAACTGTGAAAAGAGTCCGGCAGGGCGGGAACTTGTTCCCGCCCTGCCGGACTCTTTTCCGTTAAAGCCACAATTCGCCGCAGGCTGGCAGTATGTGCCTGAATTCCTTGCGCTGCAACGCTTACCCAGGTGCATCTTTTTTATCTACAGAAGGAAAACCGTCCATTCCTCTGGAGGCCGCTTGATGGCGTGTTTATCTTTGTATGATTCCTTATAGGAACGAAAGTTGACCGTATGCCCCATGTACTCCGGCTTGGCGAGGATATTCGAGACAGACGTGCCGCTCCAGTCGTAGGGGCGGCTGTCATCGTAGCTGTTCCTCTGCGTCCCCTGTCCCCGCTTACCCATATAGACTGAGGGCCGCTCAATTCTATCATCCCGGAGGATGCTGGCAATTTCATGGGGACCGTGGCCCTCCATGCTCAGATGAAAAATACGCCGTACAACGGCGGCGGCATCCTCGTCGATCAGCCAGTGGTGCTTGTCCTCCGGGTCCTTCCGGTAACCGTAGATCGCATGGTTGGTTGTGGGCTTGCCAGCATTGCCCCGCGCCTGGTACGCCGCGCACTGTTTGCGGCTGCAATCCCGTAAAAACCATTCATTTACGATATTAAGAAACGGCACAAATTCTCCCGAGCTGCGGTCCGCGCTATCCACGCTGTTACCGATAGCGATGAACCGGACGCCCTTCTCCCGAAAGAGGACCTCGGTATAAAATCCAGTTTGGAGATAGTCGCGTCCGATTCGGCTCATGTCCTTGGCGATAACACAGCCGACCTTCCCGGCCTCAATGTCGGCAATCAGCCGCTTCCAATCCGGGCGCTCAAAGTTACCCCCGGACCATCCATCATCCGTATAATGGACACAATTTGTAAAGCCGCGCTGGGCCGCATAGCTTTCCAACAGCATTTTTTGATTCACAATGCTGTTGCTGTCCCCTGCGGCCTCATCGTCGCGGCTAAGTCTCTCGTATAATGCGGTGATCTTCTCCGTCTGCCCGCTGCTCATAGGGTGCTCCTTTCAGGCTGACGGCTCATTTGTGGCATCTCAATTATACCACACTCCTGGCTTTTGTCCAGAGCCTCATTGCCGATCAGCCGCACAATTTTGTCCGTCATCGTCTCCCGTTCAGCATCATCGAAGTGGACTGTCACCTTGTAGGTGGTGGAGCCGATACGCCGGTACATGACGGCGGTGTTCTCGCTGGTTTTCTGAATTGTACTGATAGTTACCTTCCTTTCTTGCGGATAGGCCGCAACCCGTGTTATAATGTGGACTGTTCCTGCTCAATGTAATTGTTTTGCGCTCTCCCTCGTTCCATAAAAAGATAGAGGCCCGCTACGTTCCCTGGTCATGGCAGGTTGTCGGAAGTAATCTTTATCACAGCAATTCGATTACCCCTTCACTGATAGGAGAAAAACAGGGGGTCAAGCGGAACCATTTTCAGAAAATCAAGAAAATATTTTTTCGGAGGGGGTGGACCGGCGGTGTATCACAGGGAAAACGACATGGAATTTGAAATTTCGCAGGAGGAACGTATCGCGGCAGAGTTGGAGGATGAGCGTGAGCAGGCTTTGAAAATCCAGCTCAGGCAAGACGAACGGTCACGGCGGCGGTCCTTGGAACCGAAGGAGCCTCCGAGAAAGAAGAAGCTGAAGCGTGAGCTTCGGCGGGAGGCCTTGACCCGTCTGGAAGAAGCCGCCAGGACACAGACGGACTTTGATGAAGTGGTAGCGTGGTGGGACAAGCTGGACGAAAACCGGGAACGGCGGGAGCGGGACCATGAGGTATTGCGCGGAGATGTGCCGCTGGAGTACGGCGCTGTGCAGGAGGGAACCATCTTTCCGGTTTTCCTTTGCAGTCCTTTTTGGCGGGAGCTTTGCAGCGGATATTTCCTCAACATCATCTTTGACTGTCCCTATGAGATGCACGAATTGCTGGCGGACGATTTTCTCTCAAAGATGATTTTTGAGTTGAAGGAAGATCACAAGGAGCTTTTCTATTACAAGATCCTCCGGCGGTATAGCAGCTTGGAACTGGGTGCTGTACTGAGCCAGTCGGACCGGAATATCCGAAAGAAGTGGGCAAGGCTGCTGAAACGGCTTCAAAAGAAGTTGTTCGAGCATATAACAGAACAGAGTAGCAGAGGACGGTCCCTGATACTGTGGGAGAAAACTTTTCTGGAGGAATATAAAAAATCCGTCCTTGACGATGGCAAGGACGGATGGTAATATGATTTTGAGATACATAGATTACAGAATGGGAGGGACGGGATGAAGAATCTGTTTCAAAAGGCAAGCTCCCCTTGGGTGAGATACAGCGAGTATGAATACAAGAAAGCCGGAGACGGTCATTTTTATATCATTCCGGCAGCGGGAGCGAAACCAGAGATTTATGATCCGCTGAAAGATGCGGAGCGGATGGTGCTGGACGCGCTGAATGTAGGGGCTTTGCAGATGAACCGCAAGGGAGAGGCTGAGGTCCGGGAGGCAGTTATGGGGTTTGTCAGCCGCTATGGGCTGCTGGGGTTTCTGACTGCCCTGCCCACCACGCCGTCTTTCATGGACTATGAGGCCGTGTATCTGCCGAAGAATCATTTTATCCGGGAGGAATCCATGCCGACCCAAGACTACTTGGCGCTGTTTTTCCCTTTTGAGAAGCTGGATATTCAGAAGAAGGGAAAACAATCCCAATGGAATCTGACAGGAGACAGAGCAATGATGGCGCTGGCCTTGACCATGCAGGACGCGCCCCAGGCGGTGAGTATGAGCTTTCAGCGGGAGTATGCCGAGCGGTATGACTGGCTGGCGCGGCAGTTTAAGGATTTGGCATTTTCGTTCTATTCCAGCTTTCTCTACTACAACGACTATGATGTACTGGATGAAATGACCCGCGACCTTTACCGGCAAGGTATGGCGGCATTTGGCGGTATCGCGCCGACCTACCACATTGCCCTGCTGGACAGGCCGACCATCATATGGGACTTTCATTCCCTGCTGCTGTGCCTGCAAATGATGTTCAGTTTTATGCTGACAGATACGGACAGCACGCTGAAAGCCTGCAAGCACTGCAACAAGATTTTCACCGCCAGTCGGCCCAACGCCGAGTTTTGCAGTCCTCAATGCAAGAACCGCTATAATGTTTACAAGAGCAGAGGGAAAGAATAATACAAAAAATACGGGGGAGCGTGGCAGTCACCACGCTTCCCCCACTTTCTCATAGAGCATAGACCAATTCGTGCAGGATTATTTCCTCCGCCCGATTGCGGATGCTGTTCATACGCCTTACCCATTCCATCTGATCCGCGGCTTTCAGTGCCTCCGTCACGCCCTCGCGCTGTGCCATGACGGGGATAAGCCGATCCATCCGTTCATTGCAGGCGGTATCAGTGTCAATCAGGTGCGTCCAGAGTTTGCCGGAGAGCAGCAGCCGGTTATAGGTGCCGGGGTGGTGTTCCTCCAAGAACTTCTGGCGCATCCGGCCATACCGCCCCAGGGGTTTGTCCGGCTGATCGTCCAGAATCAGGTCCGGGATGTAGTAGTCTCCGACTTTTGTGTAGGTCAATTCCATGATGTGTCCTCCATTCGTGGTTGATATGGATGCAGTTGAAGGAAACGACAAAGTTTGCGGTATCACCGCCTTTCTCACAACTGCTTATGCCATTTTGCCACAAATGAGCCGCAGCTATGTTGTATTTGGCAAGGTGATAACCTTACCCTTTACAACATACATCTTCGTAGAGCTTGCGGAATAAGATGTTCAGCTCGTTAATACGGTTCTGCGCCTTGTCAAGCTCTTTCCGTTGTTGCGTCAGTGTCTTTTGTACTGCCTTTGCGCTGCACTCGTTGGCGGTCTGAATAAATTCCTGTTCATGCTCTTTCACATAAGACGTTACGCGCTGCAAGTCTGCAAGGACAAGTTCTTTTAATACGCTTTTGCGGATATAATGCGTAGTGCAGAGCATATCATTTCTTGCCCGGTTACGGTAGTTGCCGCAAGTGTAGGCGTGTTTCCGTTCAAGCGTCCCGGCTCCGCGTACCGCATACATTTTGTAGCCGCAGTCCCCGCAAAAGAGCAGCCCGGAAAACAGGTCGATTTCATCAACCTTTGTCGGGCGTTGCCGGGTGGCAATCCGCTTCTGTGCAAGTTCAAAGGTTTCTTCATCAATCAAAGGCTCGTGAGTGTTGGGGAAGAAATACCGTTTTTCCTCCGGGTTCTTTTTCGTCTTTTTCGACTTATAAGATACCTTGTAGGTTTTCCCGGTTATGGTATGCCCTAAATACTCTTTCCTTGTCAGAATGTCGTACAGCGTCTTGTCCGGCCAGTTGTACCATGCGTTGAGCTGTGGGCGGGGGTGGCGTTTGCTCCCTGTCCTGCGGTAGCGCAGTTCCCCGACGGTCAATATCTCATTGTCCCGCAGCCAGTTCTGGATTTCACACATACGGTCGCCCCGTACATACATTGCAAAAATCTGTTTTACGACGTGTGCCGTTTCCGGGTCGGGTATCAGATGATTGCGGTTATCCGGGTCGATAAGGTAGCCGTAAGGGGCTTCGCCGTTGACGCGCTCGCCTTTCTGCGCCTTTGCCTGTTTGACTGCCCGGATTTTCTTTGAAGTGTCGCGGGCGTAAAACTCGTTGAACCAGTTCCGCAGAGGGGTAAACTCGTTATCTTCCCTCGCTGTGTCTACACCGTCGTTAATGGCAATGTAGCGCACTTCGTATTCGGGAAAGACAATCTCTATCAGCT
>CAJTGJ010000015.1 GCA_910575695.1 Oscillospiraceae bacterium
CCGGGCGGGGAGACGGCATTCACGCTGCGCGCGCATACCGTCTCTCCGCTCGGAACACAGGTGGATAAGCCGAGTTTAGCCGGGTTGTGTCCAGCCTGGGAAATCCTCTGATTTGCTCCTGTTTCCTTGACTACAGCTTGTCTCCTTTTACACAAAATTTTCTGCCGGGCCTGGAAACACTAAGGGGAACTCGGGTTCAATATGCGATCCTTACAACATTGCCCTGATAAGGTTTCCGCTTTCTTTCATCACAATCTGATTTCCTATGTTTTAATTCGGGAGTAATACTTCAATTCCCGATTCCAGGGCGTCCCCATCGGCGGCTGCAACAGCTTTTTTGAGGCGCTTCTCAGGGGTCTCGCATAGACTTCTTCCATACTGACGCAGAGAGGACATCCAACTGCACCGTCTTCACGGGCCCGATTGATGCCTTCTACGGACACCGGTTTGGCCGCCGTGTTCTATGACGGCTACTGCAACACCTGCGATATGCCGGTGGAAAATGGAACGGATGTTGAGCGCGGTGTTTTGCAATCCTGACGTGTGTCCGTACTGCCAGTACATCGGAGAAGGTGATAGCTGGTGCGAGGAGACTGGTGAGATCGTGCTGTCGACAGGGAGCCGACCGAGGGGTTTATGGGTCCTGGGCGTCCCGATCTGAAGAGACGTTTAGCGGGCAGTTATCCATACTGGATAACTGCCCGTCAATTTTGCCTCTTGACAAGAATGTACTACAGGTGTAGAATAGCAGATGAAAAACTACAACTGTAGGAGAGGTGCATATGGCAAAGCTGTCGGAACGGGAGTGGATGGTGCTGGGTAAGCTGTGGGAGAGTGGCGGAGCGACCCTCAGCGAGCTGACCGAAGGGCTGTATGGTGAGACGGGCTGGAGCCGGAACACGGTGCTGACGTACCTGACCCGGATGGAGGCCAAGGGGCTGGTAAGCATTGACAAGGAGGGATATCCCCGGTGGTACCGGGCGGCGCTGGGCCGGGAGGACTGCCGCGCCCAGGCCCGGGAAAGTTTTTTACAGCAGGTATACCAGGGGGCCACGAGGGATCTGATAGCGGCGTTCCTGCGGGAGAAACCTATCTCCGCCCAGGAGCGAGACGAACTGCGCCGCCTCCTGGACGACATGGAGGTGTAGTTCCTCTTTCTTGACTTACTTTTTCTTGAAAGAAAAAGTAAGCAAAAAGAACTTTAAGCTCGTTTCCGTCCTGGTGGGTATCGTAAAATGCTGCGTCGGCCACATAGTTTGTGTATTTGGGGAGGCTGTTTTTATGAGTGATATTTGGTCGTTGTTATTGCAGACGCTGACGGCGTCCGGTGTGGCTGTGCTTCTGCTGGCGGTCAAGGCCATGTTTCGGGACAAGCTGTCTCCCCGGTGGCAGTTTGGGGTTTGGGGCATACTGGCGGTGATTCTGCTCCTTCCGGCGGGGTGGGGCGGGCGGTATGTCCTGCTCAACTGGCCCATGCTGGTGGAGGCGGTGAAGTCCGCTGCCACGGGGGAGTTCGGGACGCTGACCCGGGTGACGGCGCCGGTCCCGCTGCCGTCCTCTGCCGCGCCTGGGACGCTGGCGGACTGGCTGTATCTGGTTTATCTGGCGGGAGTTGTAGTCCTGCTGGCGCGGTATATTGTCTCTTATGTGGTTCTGCGGCGGGCGCTGAGGCGGGGACGGCCCGCCCAGGCGGAACGGGTAAAGGCGGCGGCGGAGCGGTACAGCCTGTCCGTCTGCCCGGCGGTGGAGGTGGACGGCCTGCCCTCGGCGTTCATCTGCGGTCTGTTCAGACCCGTGCTGGCCCTGCCTGCCGGGGTGGAGACGGACGAAAGGGTGATCCTCCACGAGCTGCTCCATTTAACATACCGGGATGTGTTTTGGGGCTGGGTGATCTGCTTTTTCCGGTGTGTCCACTGGTGCAATCCGCTGATCTGGCTGTGCGCCGACCGTGCGGGGAACGATCTGGAATCCCTGTGCGACCAGCGGGTGCTGGAGCGGCTGGAGGGGGAGGAGCGCCGGGACTATGGCCGCATCCTGCTGTCCATGGCGGACGAGAAATACGCCCATGCCCCCGGCACCTCATCAGCCGCCAACGGCGGGAAGAATATCCGGTGGCGGATCGAGGCCATCGCCCGGTTCAAGCGCTACCCAGCGGGGATGGCGCTGGTGTCGGTGTGTATGACGCTGGTGCTGGCGTTCCCGCTGCTGATGGGGGCGCGGGCGGAGGAGCTTCCCAGGACCGGCAACCGCTTTTTGACGATGGCCTCGGCCCGGACGGCCTGGTGTACCACGTATGCCGGGGCCTTCGATGCCTACGCCAAGGGGGCTTTGCTGGGGAACCCCTCCTCCTGGGCCATGTGTGCGCCCCTGTCCCAGCAGGATGAGCTGGCGGCGGAGCTTTTCCGGGAGGATCTCTCAGGCTCGGATTGGGCGTATTTTGGGCTGGACGATATCCCGTGGCTCTATCCGGGGTATACCATCTACAACCTCACCCAGGTGGGGGAGGACGTTTGGGAAGGCCTGCTGGTGCTGACCCTGATGGACGCGCCGGAAGGGGAGGAGTGGGACAGCACAGTACACGGCCGCTGGCTGGCCGTCCAGCCCCTGCGGGCGGAGAAGGAGGGGGAGCGTTGGGTGATCCTGCCCCGGGGGCCGTTCCAGGCGGTGCAGGGGGATGAACGGAGCGGCGGCAACCTGGGCCTGCCCGCCTGGGTGTACGAGGGGCAGTACGGGGATTTCACCATCCGCGTACAGTGGCAGACCACCGCCTGCGTCGACAGCACAGTTCGACATAACGAATGGTCGTCCAGCTTTGATACTAACCCAAAGCCCCATGGGGAGTTTGGCCAGGTAGAGCGCAGCTATATGGTTTACGCGGTCTACAACGGAGACCAGGATAAAAAGAGTGAGTACACAAGCATCAGTGTGTCCTGTCTCCCTCTTTATGGGGGCTCGGACGAGCGGCCCGAGCTGGAAGCTCTGGACGAGATCCATCTGGGCATCCACAGCAGCTCCAGCAGTTCAGACGGCAGCAGCTCCGGCACCAATATTTTGGAACATGGCTGGGACGATTGGATTTTTCTCTCCGGCGGCGGGGGAGGCCTCTCAGGGGACGAGCTGGGGACATACGGCCTGCCCTCCGCCTATGCGGTGGATTTGTATCTCAACGGAGAATTTGCGGCGGAGCTGACCCTATTGCCGGAGGAAGGGGGCGAGTGGATTGAACGCTGACAGGGAGCAGATTTACAGCGGTCTGTCCCACGCCGCCTGGGGGTATTTTTTCCTCAATTTTGACTTTAATTTCAACACGGTGAGCATATTCCCCCGGTTTGTGGGGTTTCTGCTCCTGCTGTCCGCCATCGACAAGCTGTCCGGGGAGCGGCGGGATTTGGCGCTGTTAAGGCCGCTGACGATGCTGCTGGCGGTGTGGAGCGGTCTGGACTGGCTGGTGTCCTGGGCAGGCGGGGACGTAGACGGGCATATTTTATTCCTGGATCTGCTGGTTGCGGCGGCGGGGCTGTACTTCCAGTTTCAATTCCTCACCGATATGGCGGCGCTGGCGGAGCAGTACCAGGCCGAGGGGGACGCCCTGGACCAGCGTTTGCGCCGCCGCCGGACAGCCTATATTGTGCTGGTCACAGCCACAGCCCTGATTTTTGATGTGCCCGCCGGACTGCTGGGGGAGTGGCGGGAAATGGTGGCGCTGGCCCTTGCCGTGGCGGCCTGCATTGTCGCGCTGCTCGTTATGACGGCGCTGTTCAGCCTGCGCCGGTGCTTCCGGGAGACGGAAGCCGAAGGGCCTTCTTCTTTTTCTTGAAAGAAAAAGAAGAAGCAAGAAAAAGAACTTTAAGCTGGGTATCCTGTTTATCTGGTTTGGGGTTAAGAAAGTCCCGCCCAATTACAAAATGGGCGGGACTTTTTTTGCGGCTGGTTTGCGTGCTGTACGTTGTCGGGCGGAAACGCAACAGTGACAAAGACGGCTGGTAGTGAGCTTAAAGCTGTTTTTGGATCCTATTTCTCTCGAGAAAAAGGATCAGAACGCGCGGCCGATGTCGGTGCGGAAGTGCATATCGGTGAAGGAGATGGGCTTGGCGGCGGTGTAGGCGTTGGCGATGGCTTCCTCCAGGGTGCCGCCCAGGGCGGTGACGCCCAGCACCCGCCCGCCGCTGGTGACGGTCTGGCCGTCCTGCTGGGCGGTGCCTGCGTGGAACACCACAGCGGATTTGCCAGCTTCCTCCAGGCCGGAGATGGGATAACCCTTTTTGTAGTCCAGCGGGTAGCCGCCGGAGGCCAGCACCAGACAGCACGCGGACTGGCCCTTCCACCGGATATCCAGCTTGTCCAGCGTGCCCTCCCGGCAGGCCAGGAAAATCTCCAGCAGGTCGCTGTCCAGCAGGGACAGCACTGCCTGACATTCCGGGTCTCCGAACCGGGCGTTGTACTCCACCACCCTGGGGCCGCTGGGGGTGAGCATCAGGCCGAAGTAGATCACCCCATGAAAGGGCCGTCCCTCCGCCTTAAGGGCCTGGATGGTGGGCAGGAAAATTTCATCCACGCACCGCTTGGCGATTTCCGGCGTGTACTGGGGCGGGGGGGAGATGGCTCCCATGCCGCCGGTGTTGGGGCCTTTGTTGCCGTCATAGGCCCGCTTGTGGTCCTGGCTGGCGGGCATGGTGGACACGTGCTCCCCGTCGGCAAAGGCCAGCACCGTCACCTCGGGGCCGGTCATGCACTCCTCAATAACCACGGTGGAGCCGGATTCACCGAATTTTTTGTCCGCCATCATCTCCCGGGCGGCGGTTTTGGCCTCGTCCACGGTGGAGGCCACCACCACGCCCTTGCCCAGGGCCAGCCCGTCCGCCTTCACCACAATGGGAGCGCCCTGCGCCTCAATGTAGGCCAGCGCCTTGTCCAGGTCGGTGAACGTCTCGTAGCCTGCGGTGGGGATGTGGTATTTTTTCATCAATTCCTTGGAAAACGCCTTGCTGGCCTCGATGATGGCGGCATTGGCCCGGGGCCCAAAGGCGGGTATGCCCGCCGCCTCCAGCGCGTCCACCATGCCCAGGGCCAGGGGATCGTCCGGGGCCACCACCACGAACTCCATGGCGTTGTCCTTGGCCCAGTTCACCATGCCGTCCACATCGGTGGCTTTGATGTTGACGCATTTTGCGATCTGGGCGATGCCCGCGTTGCCGGGGGCGCAGTACAGCTCCGTTACGTCAGGCGACTGGGCCAGCTTCCAGCAGATGGCGTGTTCCCGGCCGCCGCCGCCTACGACTAAAACTCTCATGAAAATCCTCCTAAAAGAGAACGTAGTTTCAAGTTCTTTTTTCTTGCTACTTCTTTTTTCTTTCAAGAAAAAAGAAGAAGGCCCTTTATCTCAGTGGTGGAACAGCCGCATCCCGGTGAACGCCATCACCATGTCGTGCTTGTCGGCGGTGGCAATCACCTGATCGTCCCGGATGGAGCCGCCGGGCTGGGCGATATACTTCGCCCCGGACTTGAACGCCCGCTCCACGTTGTCCCCGAAGGGGAAGAAGGCGTCGGAACCCACCGTCACGCCGGACATCTGGGCGATCCAGTCCTTTTTCTCCTGTTCTGTGAGCACCTCCGGGCGCACCTGGAAGGTGTTCTGCCACACTCCCTCGGCCAGCACGTCGTCGTGTTCCTCAGAGATATACAGGTCGATGGCGTTGTCCCGGTCGGGACGGCGGATGCCGTCCACAAACTGGAGGCCCAGCACCTTGGGATGCTGCCGCAGCCACCAGATATCCGCCTTGTTCCCCGCCAGCCGGGTACAGTGGATGCGGCTCTGCTGGCCCGCGCCCACGCCGATGGTCATGCCGTTTTTCACATAGCACACGGAGTTGGACTGGGTGTATTTCAGCGTGATCAGGGACAGCAGCATATCGTGCTTGGCGTCCTCGGGCAGGTTTTTGTTGGCGGTGACGATGTTCTCCAGCATGGCGCCGTCAATGGCCAGATCGTTGTACCCCTGCTCGAATACGATGCCATAAATGCTCCTGCGCTCAATGGGAGCGGGCTGGTAATCCGGGTTGATCTTCACCACATTATAGCCGCCCTTGCGCTTGGTTTTCAGGATCTCCAAGGCCTCGTCGGTGTAGCCCGGGGCGATTACGCCGTCGGACACCTCCAGGGCCAAAAACCGGGCGGTGTCCGCATCGCACACGTCGGACAGCGCCGCCCAGTCGCCGAAAGAGCACAGCCGGTCGGCCCCACGGGCGCGGATGTAAGCGCAGGCAATGGGGGACAGCTCCCCCTCGGGGGCGAAGTAGATTTTCCGCTCCACGTCGGTGAGGGGCAGGCCCAGCGCCGCTCCAGCGGGGGAGACGTGCTTGAAAGAGGCGGCGGCGGGCAGGCCGGTGGATTTTTTCAGGGCCTTGACCAGCTGCCAGGAATTCAGCGCGTCCATAAAGTTGATGTAGCCGGGTTTGCCGTTGAGCACCTCCAGGGGGAGTTCTCCGCGCTCCATAAAGATGCGGGCGGGCTTCTGGTTGGGGTTGCAGCCGTATTTCAGTTCCAGTTCGGTCATATCGTGCGCTCCTTTCTGTCTATTCGTCCACAGTGTCCTCGTTGATAAAATCGTACTCCTCATCTATGAGCATTTGCAGGTATTCATCGAAGCTGTCTGCAACAACGACCATCTCGTCCGGGTCGTGGAGGTAGCGCAGCACCTGCCCCTTTACCCCCTTGGCGGAGGGGGAGAAATCAATAAACAGCTGGGACGTGCCGCCGTTGTTCATGCAGTCGGAGAAGTGGAGGAAATCCAGCTTGTCCATATCGTCGCAGACACCCTCGTCCACCGGTTCGTCGTCGTATTCCCGGTTGATGAGATAGTCCCCCCACTGGGCGAAATAGCCTTTGGCTTTGACCATCTGTCGGACGGACAGAAGGTAGTAGGGGCAGCCCTCCATGTCCGAGCCCAGGAAGTAGAAGCACACCTTTCCTTTGGGGTACTCCCGGTAATAGGTGCCGTCCACCAGCTTGAGCAGCTCCAGCAGGCTTTCCGGTGCGTCGGGATAGACCTCCAGAAGCTTGTCCAAATCCTCCTGGCTTGCCCCATGGGCAATGGAGGCGAAGTGGTCCCACATCGCCTGCCCGCCCTCCCGGCAGTACGCGTCCCGCAAGCCGTCAAAGTAGGCCTGTGCCAATTCTTTCGGGGTTGACATAGCTGCGGCCCCTTACCAGTGCTTGTTGATGATGGACGTTTCGTTGTCCCCGGTTTCCAGGTCAATATACCGCACGAACAGCGACACCTTGTTGTCCTCGTTCAGCGCCAGCCACAGGTCATTTGCCAGGGATTCCGCGTCGGGGGCGGTGACGGCCACCCGCCGGGGCTCGCCCTCAAAGGAGGGCAGGGGATCGCCGTCGCTTTGATAGGTGTGGATGAAATGGCCAACCCCTGCCTTGGGGGCGTCATATTCGTAGAAATACCGGCAGGCGCAGGACGGGTCGCCGTCCAGGCTCTTGAGAATGGACAGATTATAGGAGCCGTTGGGCTTCACCACGCCGGAGATCCGAGGGGTGTAGTTGGGGCCGTCCGGCTCAAAGGTGCGGGTGTTCAGGGCGTGGCGGTAGCAGTGGCCCTGCAAAATGTTGTCCCGGATGGTGTCTGTCTGGTCGCCGTTGGTGACGATGGTGATGCCGTTGTCCATCCGCCGCACCGGGTGGTAGATGATAAGGGAGGGGTCGGTCATTTTGCTCTCGTCGAACGCCTTGGTGCGGATGCCGTCATCCGTCTCCTCAAAGACCCGGTTGCGGCTGTTCTCGCTGCGTCCCATGATGAAATAGGCGATGACGGCGCTTTTGCTGTCCGCCGAGCGGCCCAGCATAATGCCCCGGCCGGGGTAGGGGTTATTCTGTAAATACTCGGTCAGGTCGATCATTGCAGACACTCCTTTGAAAGATTCAGCGGTTTTAAGATCCGGACGATGCGGCCCTCCACCCGCAGGCGGTTCTGGCAGAACAGGGACACGGCCCGGGGCAGGATCACCCATTCGGCCTGCTCCATAATGCGGCGCTGGAGGTCCTCCGGGGTGTCGTGCTCCTCCACCGGCACCGCCTTTTGCAGGACGATGGGCCCGCCGTCGCACTCTTCGCTGACGAAGTGGACGGTGGCGCCGGACACCTTGACGCCGTACTCCAGGGCCTTTTCGTGGACGTGGAGCCCGTAGTACCCCGCCCCGCAGAAGGAGGGGATCAGGGCGGGGTGGACGTTCAAAATGGCGTTGGGGAACGCCCGCACCATTTCCCCGGTGAGGATCACCATGAACCCCGCCAGCACAACCAGATCAATGTTCAGTTCGTTCAGCCTGTCCACCAGGGCGATAGTCATGGCCTGATTGGAGGGGTAGTCCTTCCGGGCCACCACATAGCCGGGGATGCCCGATTTTTTTGCCCGCTCCAGGGCGTAGACCCCGGGCTTGGAGGCGATAACGGCGGCGATCTCCCCGTTGACAATTTCCCCCCGGCGCTGGGCGTCAATGAGGGCCTGTAAATTGGTGCCGCCGCCGGACACCAGCACGGCGATGCGCTTGACTTTCATAACAGCTCCACGCCTCCGTCGCCGGGGGCTACCTCGCCGATAACCCGGGCGTTCTGGCCCGCGGCGTCCAGGGCGGTGACGGCTTTGACCGCGTCCTCCTTGTCCACAATGAGCACCATGCCGGTGCCCATATTGAAGGTGTTGAACATATCCCGCTCGGGAATATCCCCCTTCTGCTGGAGCAGGGAGAAGATGGGGGGAATCTGAAGGGCGGGCCTGCCGATGCGGGCGGTAAGCCCCTGGGGCAGACAGCGGGGGATGTTCTCAAAGAATCCGCCGCCGGTGATGTGGCTGACGCCGTGTATCCGGGCGGCCTGGATGGCGGCCAGCACGGGCTTGACGTAAATTTTGGTGGGAGTAAGAAGCTCCTCCCCCAGGGATTTCCCGTCCAGCTCGTCCAGGGGCCTGGACAGGTCGGTGTGCTCGATGTCGAACACCTTGCGCACCAGGGAGAAGCCGTTGGAGTGCAGGCCGCTGGAGCTCAGGCCAATGATCACGTCCCCGGCCTTTACCTGGCTGGGATCGATCATGTTTCCCTTGTCCACGATGCCCACAGAAAAGCCCGCCAGATCATAGTCGTCCGGGTCCATGACGCCGGGGTGCTCGGCGGTCTCCCCGCCGATGAGGGCGCAGCCCGCCTGAACGCAGCCCTCCGCCACGCCGGACACAATGGAGGCCACCTTCTCCGGATCATTCCTGCCGATGGCGATATAATCCAGGAAAAACAGGGGTTTGGCACCGCAGCAGACGATGTCGTTGACGCACATGGCCACGCAGTCGATGCCGATGGTGTCATGCCGGTCCATCAGCTGGGCGATGCGGATCTTGGTGCCCACGCCGTCGGTGCCGGAGACTAAAATGGGTTCCTTCATGCCGGCGAGATCGGGGGCGAACAGCCCGCCAAAGCCGCCGATGCCGCTGACCACGCCGGGGATCATGGTGCGCTCCACGTGCTTTTTCATGAGCTGCACGCCCTTGTACCCGGCCTCAATATCCACGCCGGCGGCGGCGTAGGATGCGGAATGGGAATTGTTCATTGTGTTCCTCACTCTTTCTTTGGCTGATATGGGGGCGCATAGATATGCGCCCATGGGGGATTATTCCTTACCCGTCCAGCAATAGGTGCATACCTTGTCCCGGTCGATGCCGATGGCCTCCAGCAGGCCGTCCAGGGACTGGTAGCCCAGAGAATCGAAGCCCATTTTTTCACAGATGGACTTGAGCAGGCATTGGCCCCGCTGGGTGCTGGAATCGGCGTATTCCTCCAGGTGTTCCTGTCCCTCGTCGCCCTCCAGCTCCTGGACGATGGTGCGGGCCAGCAGTTCCATGTCGGAATTGCTCCGGGAGAAGTTCAGGTACTTACAGCCGTACATGATGGGCGGGCAGGCGGAGCGCATATGCACCTCCTCCGCCCCCGCGCCGTACAGGAAGTCCACCGTCTCCCGGAGCTGGGTGCCCCGGACAATGGAATCGTCCACAAACAGCAGCTTTTTGCCCTGGATCAGCTCAGGGACCGGGATCTGCTTCATTTTCGCCACCTGATTGCGCACATCCTGGCTGGCGGGCATGAAGGACCGGGGCCAGGTGGGGGTGTACTTCACGAAGGGCCGGGCAAAGGGCTTGCCGCTGCGGTTGGCGTAGCCGATGGCGTGGGGTACGCCGGAATCGGGTACCCCCGCCACATAGTCCACCTTGGGCAGCTGGCCCCGGGCCACCTCGTCCCGGGCCATGATCTCACCGTTGCGGCAACGCATGACCTCCACGTTCTGCCCCTCATAGTTGGAGTTGGGATAGCCGTAGTATGTCCACAAAAAGGCGCAGATGCGCATTTTGTCCCCGGCGGGGGAGAGGGTCTCCCAGCCCTCGGGGGTGACGCGGACGATCTCGCCGGGGCCCAGCTCGTAGGCGTTGTCATAGCCCAGCTTGGTGCAGGCGAAGGATTCAAAGGACACGCAGCAGCCCTCGTCATTTCTGCCGATGAGCACCGGCAGGCGGCCCAGCTTGTCCCGTGCGGCCACGATGCCCTCCGGGGTGAGGATGAGTATGGTGGAGGAGCCGTCAATGACCTGCTGGGCATACTGGATGCCCTCCACCAGGGAATCCTTCTGGTTGATCAGCGCGGCGGTGAGCTCCGAGGCGTTGACCTTGCCGGAGCTCATGGCCATAAACTGCCGGGTGTGTCCGTTGAAATAGCCGTCCACCAGCTCCTCGGCGTTGTTGATGATGCCCACGGTGGAGATGGCGTACACCCCCAGATGGGAGCGTACCAACAGGGGCTGGGGATCAGTGTCGCTGATACAGCCGATGCCGGAGGCACCGTGGAATTTTTCCAGATCCTTCTCAAACTTGGTGCGGAAGGGGGTGTTCTCAATGGAGTGGATCTGCCGCTGGAAGCCGTCCTGCTGGTCATAGATGATCATGCCGCCCCGGCGGGTGCCCAGGTGGGAGTGGTAGTCCACACCGAAAAAGATATCAAGAGTGACGTCGCGCTTGGAGATCGCGCCAAAAAAACCGCCCATGTGTCCGCCTCCCGGTCACTTGCCCATGAGGCGGCGGCTCATCTCCTGATAAGCGCCTTCCACGTTGCCCAGATCCCGGCGGAAGCGGTCCTTGTCCAGCTTCTCGCCGGTCTTGGAATCCCAGAAACGGCAGGTGTCCGGGCTGATCTCATCAGCCAGCACAATGGCGCCGTCAGCGGTTTTGCCGAATTCCAGCTTGAAGTCCACCAGGGTGACGCCGCACTCCGCCAGCGTCTGCTTCAGGAAGTCGTTGACCTGGAACGCGTACTTCTTGATCTGCTCGATCTCCTCCCAGGAAGCAAGCTTCAGCGCCACGGCGTGGTGGTCGTTGATGAGGGGGTCGTGGAGGTCGTCGTTTTTGTAGGAGAACTCCACCGTGGGGGCGTCGAACACGATGCCCTCATCCACGCCGTACCGCTTGGCGAAGGAACCGGCGGAAATGTTCCGGATAATGACCTCCAGGGGGACGATGTCCACCTTTTTCACCACGGTCTCCCGTTCGCTCAGTTCCTCCACGAAGTGGGTGGGGACGCCCGCCTTCTCCAGCTGCTGCATGAGGAAGTTGGTCATCTGGTTGTTGATGGCCCCCTTGCCGGTGATGGTGCCCTTCTTCTGGCCGTCAAAGGCGGTGGCGTCGTCCTTGTAGGACACGATGACCAGATTGGGGTCCTCGGTGGAAAATACCTTTTTGGCCTTGCCCTCGTAAAGCTGCTCTTTCTTCTCCATGATAAAATCAACCTTTCCTTAATCGTAGTATGTTTGTCAAATTCCCTTCATCGCCATATCGACGATCTCCTCAACGGTGGGCTCCCGGTCCTTGGGATACCCCTCCACCAGCTCGGGGTAATAGATCAGGTCGCTTCCGCCGGGATGCCTGATGCTTTGCTTAAATTTGACCACCAGGGCGGTGTGCTCTTCCTCTGTCAAATACTTTCCTGTCTTTTTATCAAAGACGGTCTGTATGGTTTCGACCAGCTCGATAAGCTCCTCCCTGGACAATTCCTGAGACATTGGCCCCGCCCCCTTCTCAGCCGTTCAGCTCCGCCTGGAGCTTGGCTTCCTTCTCCGCGATCTGCCCGGCCATCGCCTCCCGGGCGGCGTCCAGCTTGGCGGCCAGCCCATCATCGGCCACGGCCAGAATCTGCGCGGCCAGCACGGCGGCGTTCTTGGCCCCGTTGATGGCCACGGTGGCCACGGGGATGCCGCTGGGCATCTGCACGGTGGCCAGCAGGGCGTCCAATCCGTCCATGGCCCCGCCCTTCATGGGTATGCCGATGACGGGCAGGGTGGAGTTCCCGGCAAACGCCCCGGCCAGGTGCGCCGCCATTCCCGCCGCGCAGATCAGCACGCCGAAGCCGTTCTTCCTGGCGTTTTGGGCGAAGTCCGCGGCGGCGGCGGGTGTGCGGTGGGCGCTGAGAATGTGAGCTTCATAGGGGATGCCGAACTCCTCAAGCTGGGAGCAGGCCCCCTTGACCACCGGCCAGTCGGAATCGGAGCCCATGATAACTGCAACTTTTTTCATCCGTAGATCCTCCTTCAGGGAAATAAAAACAGGCCGTCCGCAGGTTCGGACAGCCCGTTTTATGTTACGTTCAGAATTTGGACGCAATGACGCCGTGGAGACGGAAACCCGAATGGACACGGAGGGAACGTATCACGGCAGACACCTCATTTCCAAGATGTTATCTTCATTTTAGCTAAGAAAAAGGGAGAAATCAAGGGGCTTTTTTATTTTCGTAGGCTTATACAATCCGCAGTTCCGGGAACGGGCTGTCCATGGCTAAAATTTCAAAACAGCCCGGTGGCCTGGAAAATGGAGGCCACCTGATCCGCCCGGTTTGCCCAGGAGGAGTGCTGGGCAAACGCCCTGCGCTGGCTGCTGAACCGGGCGTCCTCCTCCAGCGCCTCCCGGCAGGCCCGGAGGAAGCCCTCCCCGTCGTAGGAGGAATGGATCAGCTGGGGGAAGGGGTCTGGGACGCTGGGGTCGGCCACGGTGACCACCGGCTTTCCGGCGGCGAAGTATTCGTAGATGGTAGGCGGGACCACATCGCTGCCCTGGCGGTCCATGCGGAACAGATCGAACAGCACGTCGCACCGGGCCAGATAATCGGGCAGATCCAGGGAGTTGACTGCCCCGGTGAGCACGATGTTGTCCTGGTCCTTCAGCGTCTGGATCGCCTGACGGGTGGCGGAGCCCATGAGCACAAAGGTCCATTCCGGCCTTTGCCGGGCGGCGTGGAGCAGGGGCTTCAGGTCCACCTTGCCGGTGACGGCACCCACCCGCCCCAGGATCAGCTTTCCGGGGAGGCCGCTCATCACGGAGGGGACAGCGGACTGCTCCTGCTGGATGAACAGAAGGGGGTTGACCCCGTTGGGAAGCAGGGCGATGTTATCGCTGCAGGGGGAGAGCCGCTTGATCAGCCCCTTGGAGGCGGCGAACACCACCTCGGCGTGGCAGGTCAGATCGCTTTCCATGTCCAGGAACGCCTCGTCCCAGAAGCGGTGGCAGTCGTAGATCACCCCCCGGTAGGCCAGCCTGTCCAGAAAATGGGCGTGGGTGGGGGCGGTACACCACAGCACAGGCTCCCGGAAATGGTGCTTGCGCATGGTCTGCTGGATGAAATTGGTGGTCTTGTCCAGCCTCCGGCGGGCGAATACGGACTGCTCCCCGGGGCCGGGCAGGGGGGCGGGCAGGGTGTACACCGTGATGTGGGAGCGCACCCGCCGGCCCTGCTTTGGGGTGGGGGCGCCCTTGGAGGGCGCGGGCTCGAAAAAGAGGATCTGCGCGTCGGCCATCCGGGCCAGGAGCTGCTGGGCGCGGGCGCCCCTGGCCCGCCAGGGAGCGTAGGACAGGCAGAGGATCTGCTTCATAGAGCATTCCCTTCGTCTTCGGAAAGCAGCTGGGCGGCGAGCTGGCGGTTGATTTGCTCCAGCTGGATGAGCCGGGCGGTTTTGGCCTCCAGAAGGGCACGGTCATGTCCCCGGGCATCGGCGGCGTCCAGCAGTTTACACAGGCCGTCTGCGGTGAGCTGGTCCAGATGGACGTACAAATCCTGCTCCATGCAGTCCAGAAAGGCGCTGACCTTGGGATCGTACACCACGCCCACCAGGGGCACCCCCCGGGCGGCGGCGAAGATCAGCGCGTGGAGGCGCATGGACAGGGCCACATCCATCCGGGCGGACAGGGCGATGGCCAGCTCGGAGCTGGCGCAGGGGGGGAGGATGACGGCAGGGGCCTTTTTCAGCAGAGCGGACACCTGCTGGGCGGCGGCGGCGTCCTGACGGCTCTCGATGGGGATGAACACCGGATGCAGGCCGAGGGTTTCGTAGGCGTAGTCGATGGCCTGGGCAAAGATGGACAGCTTGTCCTCGAAGCTGGGCCAGGGGCGGACGGTGATGCCTAAATAACGCTCGTCCTCGTTGGGATGCAGTCCGGCCTGTTCCAAAATGGCCTCCGCCTCCTCCGTCGGGGCGGGGGGCAGCGAGACGGCGGGATCCGCCGCCAGCACGATGCGGGGCCGGGTGACGCCCAGGTCCTCCAGTTCCTGCCGGGATGCCTGGTCCCGCAGGGTGATAAGGTCCACGTTTTTGTTGATGGAGGCTCCGGTCCGCTTCCGGTTGCCGGGGTCCTGGATGGGGCCGATGCCGCATCCGTACATCATCACTTTGCACCCCGCCCACCTGGCGGCGGCCAGGGTGAACAGGTAGAACCACAGAGAGCGGTGGCTGGTGACGTCCTGGATCAGGGAGCCGCCGCCGTTGGCATACAATCTGCACTTGCGCATACGATGGCAGAATGCGGGTGCGTTAAAGGTGTAAATGGCTCCCACCTGGCAGGACTGCCGGGTTTCCCTTGGCTTCCGGGTCATCACCCACAGGGGCATATCCGGGTCGATGGAGCGGAACTCGGCCAGCATGGCCTTGAGCACCGCTTCATCCCCGGCGTTGTTCTGGCCGTAGGCCCCGCACAGGATGACGCCGTCCCGCTTCCGGCCCCTCCGGGCCTCCCGGCGGAGCATGGATTCATAGATGTCGAGCTGGCGGCGGACGGTGGTCTCGATGGAATATTCCGCCCGGCCCTTCTCCAGCAGACGGTCCCCCAGGCGGCGGCGCAGGGCCGGGTCAGCGGCCAGCTCCGCCAGATACCGCCCCAGGGTCTGGTGGTCCTTGGGCTGGAACAGAAAGCCGGTGATATTGTGCTGGATCAGGGAGGGCACGCCTCCCACCTTGGTGGCCACGGTGGGCAGGGCAAACCGGGCCCCTTCGGGCAAGGAATAGGGGAAGCCCTCAGACAGGGAG
Source organism: Oscillospiraceae bacterium (assembly GCA_910575695.1). GTDB lineage: Bacteria > Bacillota > Clostridia > Oscillospirales > Oscillospiraceae > Enterenecus. The sequence goes on from CAJTGJ010000015.1 coordinate 15,385, forward strand.
GTAAGGGTGTTGATGTCGATGGCGTGGTAGAAGCTGTCGGTGTCGGATACCCATCCGGCGAAGCACACAGCGTCTGACACCTCCAGCTCCTGGGCCAGCTGGCGGAGCATGGGACCCTCCTCGCCCTCTCCGGCAATGATGAGGCGCAGCTGGGGCTGTTCCCCGTGGGCCAGGGCGAAGCCCCGCAGCAGGGTGCTCATATCCTTCACCGGGTTCAAGCGGGCGGCGATGCCCACAATCACCGCGTTTTCCGGCCAGTCCAGCCCCAGGGAGGCCAGATATTCCCCTCGGGTGAGCCGGGAAGACGGGTTTGAGAAATCCAGGCCGTTGCGGATCTCGAACACCGCCTGGGGGTCGTAGCCCCGGCCGATGAGCAGTTCCACCATGGGCTGGGATACGCCGATGTGGTAGGGGATGCGCTTCAGCGCCCAGCGGTTCAGGGTGCCGAAGGTGAGGGCGGACAGGGGACGGCCCATGTAGTCGATCTTGGGGTCGCTGTGGACGGTGGTGACCAGGGGCAGGCCGGTGGAGCGCTTGAGGAGCGCCCCCATCAGGTTGCCCCGGGCGCCGTGACAGTGGATGATGTCATAGCCCTCCTGGCGGATTCTGGCCCGGAGGGCCTTGAGGACCGACGGGGGACTGCCGGACAGCACGTCGGTTTTGATGCCCAGCGCCCGGGCCTCCTGGGTGAAGGGCCCGTCGGTGAAGCACACCATATCCGCCTGTATGTGTTTGTTCAGCCCCTGCAGAAGGGTGTGGACATGGGTTTTGGCCCCGCCGGTGTCCCCGCCGCTGATCAGATGAATGACTTTCATATTTGACCTCCAAAAGGCTTGCCTTACGGCAGTAAATGGGTTAGAATCAGAAGTGGTAAATTTTATTATACATTGCTTTGGCGGCACGGTCAAGGCAGGGGAGGGACAGGAATGCCGAATTTTATTCAGCAGTTTGACGAGCAGGCGCTGGTGTGGATCGCGGAGCACCTGCGGTGCGGCCTGCTGGACCCGCTTATGAAGCTCTACACCCAGCTGGGCAACAGCGGGATGCTGTTCATCGTGCTGGGGCTGGTCCTGCTGTTGTTCAAACCCACCCGCAAAGCGGGCTTTTCCGCCCTGTGCGCCATGCTCATCGGGCTGGTTGTGGTAAACTTCACCATCAAGCCGCTGGTGGCGCGGGACAGGCCGTGGCTGGTGATCGAGGATTTTGTGAACCTGGTGCCGGAGCACGACCCCAATTCCTTCCCATCGGGGCACACCAATGCCGCCTTTGCCTTCGCGCTGGCGGTGTGTGTGTCCGCGCAAAAAAAATGGCTGAAGGTCGCGGCGGTGTGCGCCGCCGTGGTGATGGGCCTGTCCCGGCTGTACGTAGGCGTCCACTTCCCCAGCGACGTGCTGGCGGGGGCGGTGATCGGCTCGCTGTGCGGCCTTTTGGGGGCATGGGTGGTGAAAAAGGCGTGGGAACGCCTCAGCCCCCGGTTCCAGAAAGCTCCAGAATGACCGCCTGGGCCAGCAGCAGCCCCGCCGCCGCTGGGACCCACATGGCGCTGGCGGGGATGGAGCGCCGTCCCGGGGGAGGGGCCTCGTCCCCGTCCTCGGCGGAGCGGGCCAGCTCGGGGGAGAACACCACCTTGTGATGGGGGATGCCCCGCTTCCGAAGCTCCTTGCGCACCACCCGGGCCAGGGGACAGCCCTCGGTCTGGGAGATATCCGCGATGCGGAGCTGCTGGGCGTCCCGCTTGTTCCCGGTGCCCAGGGCGGAGATGATGGGGATGCCCCGGGCGTGGGCCGTCTCAATGAGGTCCAGCTTACAGCTCACCAGGTCGATGGCGTCCACGATGTAGTCATAATGCCCCGCGAAAAACTCCTCCCGCCGGTCCGCCTCGTACCGGGTGCACAGGGGATGGAGAACGCAGTCAGGAGCGATATCCCGGAGGCGCAGGGCGGTGGCCTGCGCCTTTTCCATGCCCACGGTGGAGTGCAGGGCGGCGCACTGGCGGTTGATGTTGCTCACCGACACCGTGTCCTGGTCGATGAGGGTCAGCTCCCCCACGCCGGAGCGGCACAGGGCCTCGGCGCACCAGCCGCCCACGCCCCCCAGTCCCAGCACCGCCACGTGGCTGGCGCGCAGACGCTCCATGGCGGTCCTGCCCAGCAGCATTTGGGTGCGGATCAATTGTTCGTCCATTTTGCTCACTCCTAAAAAACAGGGGCCGGAAGATCCGGCCCCTGTCTCTTCATTTGTTTATTTGCCGACGCTTTCGGCGCCGTCGGTCAGGGAAGTCTCATAGCCGCTTTCCAGCTCCTCCATCCAGGCGTTTCTGGCCTCGGTGGTCAGAGAACTGCGGGCGCTGCGCATCCAGACGGGCTCATTGTCGCCCACCATATACATGAAGTGGTAGCCGTAATAGCCGCTGGTGCTGCCCTCATCGGCGGAGTGCTGGACAACGCCGGTGTCGCCGGGCTGACGGCCGTCCTCAAAGATCCAGTCCAGGAACTCGGTGACATAGCCGTCGCTGGGGGCGATCTTGGCGTACAGGCCGCCGGTGGTGCCGTCGCCGTCGTCGGACTTCTCGTTGGCCAGGGCGGCGAAGGAATCCTCGGTCATGTCACCGGCCTCAAACTCGGCCTGGATGGCGTCGATCTTCTCCTTGGCGGCGGCCCAGGCCTCGTCGGTGGGGGCCACCAGCTTGCCGTCCTCGTCGGTGGTGCTTTCGGCGCGGGCCAGGATGTGGCGCACGTCCTTGGTGGGGTCCTCCACCAGGGTGCGGCCATGGAAGGTGATGACATAATAGCCGGATTCACTGTTCTCCACCAGGGCGGATTCATCCTCGTCCAGAGCCAGCAGGTCCTCCCGGAACACGGAGTTGATGCTGCTGGAGCCGACGGTGGTGGTGTGGTCGGCGTGGGCGTTGTCGGCCAGATCATACTTGGAGGCCAGGGAGGCGATACTGCCGCCGTCCTTCAGACTGGCCAGAGCTTCCTCGGCCTTTTCCTTGGCTTCGGCCAGGGCCTCCGCCTTCTGCTGGTTCACGGTCTCCTCGTCGATGTCGTTGCCGTCGGCGTCCTTGGTCTCCACCTCCTCAGGGGTAAAGTAGAGGTAGGAGTACTCGAAGGTGTCCAGCGTATCGGCGTTGTCGTCCTTCTCGTAATAAGCCTTCAGATCATCCTCGGTGTAGCTGGCGTCCAGCTCCTCGCTCTTGTCGGCGTAAGCCAGGTTGGCCAGCAGGTACTGGCGGTACATCTTCTCAAACACACCGGCGGTCATATAGGGGCCGTAGGTGGCCTTGAGGTAGGCGGAATAGCTGTAGCCGTAAGAGGCGGCGGCGGATTTCATGCCCTCGATCTGAACGTCGAGATCCTCCTTCACCTCAGCCTCGGTGTGGCCGTTTTTCAAAGCCTCGGCGGACAGGGCCGCGTACCGCTTGGCGGTAGACAGGGCCTCCTCCAGGAAGTAGTCCCGCATGGTGAGGCTTTCATCGGAGGGATGGGCCTGCTCGTCGTCGGGGGTGCTGGAGTCGAAACCGCCGAAGTAGGACATATAGCTGGCGTAGCTGTTGCGGGCGTCATAGTAGTAGTAGCTCAGTTCCGCGGCGGTGAGCTTGGTATCGCCCACGGTGGCGGCGGTGGCCCGGGCCTGGAAGAAGCCGGAGTTCCAAATCAGCAGCGCGGCCACCAAAACCGCAATCACCACGCCCACAATGGTGTAGGTTACGGTTTTTTTCCTGCGGGCGGCCTCTTGCTGCTGGGCCTGGAGGCTCTTTTCCGAAGTAGCGCCCTGGCGCTGCTTTTTCTCTCTGGATGCGCTCATTATAATCAATCCTCTCAAATATTATCAGTGGAAAGCGCATAGAAAGCAATATGCGCAATGCAGATATTATAGCATGGGATGTCCCAGGTTGCAAGAAAAAATTCTTTTATCCGAAAAATGTTTACACTTTGGCCGTCCGCCCCCTGCCGGAGGGCGCGGGGGTTTCAGGCCAGGTGGAAAAAGGAGAAAAAATGGTATTTATTATAGGGGAAAAAGATGTTATAATATGGGTACGCCGCCGGTTGGCGCGAATGGATTTGCAAGGGAGGCCGTTCCAATGGAACAGGAGAAGAAAACGAAACGGGAAAATATAGTGACAGGTCTGGTGGGCGCGTTTTTGGGCTCGCTGATCGGCGTGGTCTGTACCGTAGTCATCGGACAGATGGGGTATGTGGCCTCGGTGTCCGGCCTGATCATGGCGGTAGGGGCGCTGAAGGGCTATGAGCTTCTGGGAGGCCAGCTGAGCAAAAAGGGCGCGGTGATCTCGTCCATCCTGGTGGTGGCCATGACCTATCTGGCCCACAGGCTCACCTTTGCTGTGTCCCTGGTGTCCGCTCTGAATCTCAGTATGTCCGATGTATTCCTGTGTTTCCAGGCCGTCCCGGGCCTGGTGGAGGAGGGGGCCATAGAGGGCCCCGCCTACTGGGGTGATCTGGCGATGCTGTACCTGTTCACCCTGCTGGGCGCGGTGCCCACCATCATCAGCGGGCTCCGGGCCGCGTCCCTGCCGGACTTCGCCGAGGTTGCGCCTCCGGTGGCCCGGGAGGGGGAGCCTGTCAACGCAACCTTTTACCCAGGGCAGCTTTCGTGGATGCGCCCGCTGCGCATCAGCGCGGCGGTGTCTGTGCTGGTGGGGGTGGTGCCCATGGTCGTGCTGGCCTTTGCCGGCATTACCGGAAGCTTTGTCTGGATGATGGCGTCGGTGGGATGCATGGTCAGCACCTTTGTGATGATATGCGTGGTCCTGCCCCAGATTCAGCTGTGTACCAATTCCACGCAGCTGCTGGTGCGGGTCAAGGGGACGGTGTGGAAGGTGAACCTTCCCATGCTGAACAGCGCGGATACATACCGGTTTACCAAGCGGACGGGGGCGGTGCGGGCCATCCGCTGGGACATCCTCAACCAGGAGGAGCAGGAGCGGGCCAAAACGTCGGTGATGCGGGCCATCACCCTGCTGAGCAGCGGCCAGGTTATGGCGGGCAGCCTGCTGGGTGCGGCGGTGCTGCCTCTGGCCGGCCTGCAGGTGGTCAAGGAGAACCGGTGGTGCTGGAAATGCGCCTATTCCCTGGGGAACGGCAAGATGAAGAGGATCGTCATCCCCAAGGCGTACTCGGACTTTGCCCCCATTTCCGGCATGGAGCCCGCCCAGGGCCCCGTCCCGCCCCGCTGGGAGCTGCTGGGTATCGCGGTGGCGCTGGCGGTGGTGCTGGGCTGCGCGGGCGCGGGCATCGGCACCCATATGGACGGCCTGACGTCCGCGTCCCGGATCCCCGGCGGGGTCGCCGTGCAGGCCCGGAGCGGGGCGGAAACGCCGTCCGGCCGGGAGGAACCGGGCTGGATGGAGGACGCTTCCGGCGGAGCCCGGTGAAAGTTCGGAAAAAGAGCCGCTCCCACTCAGGCTGAGTGGGAGCGGCTGCGTTACTGCCCGGGCGGCTCGTCCGGGTCCCGGGCGTTTTCCCGCAGGGTCCGGTGCGCTACGAACAGATAGCTGGTCACCAGGATCAGGTCCGCCCCCAGCCACGCGGCGGGCTCGGCCAAAAAGATGCCCACCTCGCCCACGACTGCGGGCAGGTACAGGACGGTGGATGTGCGCATGATAAATTCCGCCACGCCGGAGAGCATGGGCAGGGCGGTGTTGCCCATGCCCTGGATGGCTGAGCGGGCCACGTGGAGGATATAGAGCACCGGCAGGCATACGCTCATGACAGCCAGGTAGAAGTAGGCCACGGACATGGTCTGCTCCACCTCCTGAGGCGTGCCCGAGATGAAGCAGCTCAGGAAGGTCCGTCCGAACAGCAGCATGGCGGCGGCGATGACCACGGAGGTGCCCAGGGCGATGGCCAGCGCGGCCCGCATCCCCTGGCGGATGCGGCGGTACCGCCGGCCCCCCAGGTTCTGGCCGACATAGGTGATCATGGCGTAGCCGTAGGAGGTGGCGGCGATCTCCAGGATGCCGTAGAGTTTGTTGGTGGCGGTGAAGCCGGCGATAAACAGCACGCCGAAGCGGTTGACCACGAACTGGACAATCATGCCGCCGATGGCGATAATGCAGTTCTGGAACGCCATGGGCGAGCCCAGGGCCAGCAGCTGGGGGGCCTCCCGGGCCTGGAGGCGGAGGTTGGAGCGCTGTAAGCGCAGGATCTCCAGTTTTCCGACATGGTACAGGCAGAACAGCCCGGAGACCATCTGAGCGATGAGGGTGGCGGCGGCAGCCCCGCCAATCCCCCAGTGGAAGCCCATGACGAAGATGAGGTCCAGGACGATATTGGTGACAGAAGCCACCACCATGGCCTCCAGCGGCGTCCGGCCGTCCCCCAGGGAGCGCAGGATGCAGGCCAGCAGATTGTAGGCCATGACAATGGGGGCGCCCAGGAACATGATACGCAGATAGAGCAGGGCGTTGGGCAGGATGTCCCCGGGGGTTTGCAGCAGGACCAGCAGCGGCCGCGCCGCGCCCTGGCCCAGCGCCAGCAGCAGCAGGGAAAAGAGGGCGGAGAGGATGGCCGAATTGCCGATGACGTCCCGAAGGCGGCTGTAGTTCCCCGCGCCGAACTCCTGGGCCATGAGGATGGCGAAGCCCTGGGTAAAGCCCTGGATAATGCCCAGCATCATCCAGTTCAGCCAGTCGGCGGCGCCCAGGGCGGCCAGAGCGTCCACGCCCAGGAATTTGCCCACCACCATGGTGTCCACCACGGTATAAAGCTGCTGGAAAACATTGCCCATCATGAGGGGCAGGGCAAAGGTGAAGATGAGCCTTGCGGGACTGCCCTGGGTCATGCTCTGTGTACGGTTTGCCATTGGTTCGGCCTCCTTATTTTGGTGCGCCGGGGCAGGGGCAGTTATTACCCCTGATAAAAGAGGAAGCTCCGCCGTCCGGCGGGTGCAGTTCTGCGCCGCCGTCATCCTCTGTGATCCAGAAATGGTCTGCGATTTTCTTTGTGTTTTCCATGATCCGCCTACAGCGATTCCGGTGCTGATGGGCAAATCATACCACGACAGCTATTTTTCGTCAAGCGGCTCCACTGATGCCCCAGGGATCGTGGAGCGCCTTCAGTAAATGAAAAGGAACCGCCGTGGTTTGCGGCACGATATACAAAAATGACAGGCCGCCATGGGCGGCCTGTCATTTTGTCATGCCTTATGCGGATAATAAAGATACGGCAGGTCAATCCGAAGCCAGAGTAAACCTGTCCACCAGCTGCTTCAGGCTGTTTGCCTCGGCTGACAGCTCTTCACTGGCGGCGGCGCTCTCCTGGGCGGTGGCGCTGTTGGTCTGAACGACAGAGGAGATCTGGTCGATGCCTTCGGTGACCTGGACCAGGGCGATGGTCTGGTTCTCCACAGCCTCCACCACCGTGTTCATTTGAATGGATACGTTGCCCGCCAGCTCGTTGGTCCTCTCTAAGGATTCGGTGACCAGGTTCACCACCTGGCTGCCCTCCGAGACGGACGCGATGGAGCTCTCGATCAGCTCCTTGGTGGCTTTGGCGGCATCGTCGGACTTGGAGGCCAGGTTGCGGACCTCGTCGGCCACCACCGCGAAGCCTTTTCCGGCGGAGCCCGCGCGGGCGGCCTCCACGGCGGCGTTCAGCGCCAGGATATTGGTCTGGAACGCGATGTTCTCAATGGCCGCGATGATCTTGGAAATTTCTTCCGAGGAGCTGGATATGCGTTCCATGGCGGAGTTCAGTTCCTTGACGTGCTCCACGCTGGTGCCGAGCTGAGCGCCGGCCAGACCCACGAACCGGCCCGCCTCTTCCGCAGCTGTGGAGGTTTTCTTTGCGCTGGCGGAGATCTCATTGATGGTGGCCGCCAGCTCCTCTACGGAGCTGGCCTGCTCCATGGAGCCCTGGCTCAGCGTCTGGGCGCCGGTGGATACCTGGCCGCTGGCTGAGGAGACCTGGCTGGCGGCGGAATTGATCTGCCGCATGGTGCCGCTCAGCTCCAGCTTCAGCGTGCGCATGGACACGAGGATGCTCTGGAATCCGCCCACGTAGGCGTCCCGGTGGGCAGATTGGATGTCAAAATTCTTGTTGGCCATCTCGCTGAGCAGATAGCCGATGTCATTGATGATGGTGTTCAAGCCCGTCACCATGGCTGCGGTGGAGCGGGTCAGCTCCGCAGTCTCGTCCTGGCCGGTGGCCTGGGGGACGGGGGACTTCAGGTCGCCCTCCACCAGCAGCTTCATCCGCGCGGCGCAGGCCCGCATGGGCACACTGATGTTGCTGGACAGCTTCAGGGCCACTATGATAGACGCTGCGATGGAAACCGCGATCACCAGCACGCTGATGAGGATGCCAAAGTATGTATCCGCCAGATAGTTGGATTTGGGCGCGGCCACAGCCAGGCTCCAGCCGTCAGTGCCGCCCACGGGGGTGTAGGCCAGGAAACGGGGGCCGTCGTCGGCCCTGATGGAGCCGAAGCCGGTCTTGCCCTGGCGCATGGCCGCGTGGAGGGCCGCCCGGCTTTTCAGGGAGGGATCGCTCTGGGCCTCCCGCTCAATGTTCTGGGTGGTGATGGTATCCAGGGTGATATCGGCGATGGTGTCGCCGGATTTGTTGATCATGTAGGCCCGGGAGTTGTCCCCGATCTGGATGGAGGACACGATATCGTTCAGGAAGGTTTCCTGGGGCACAAAATAGACCACGCCCACGATATCAGACCCATGGCTCCCGTTGGCATAGAGGGGCGCGGCCACCATGATGGACAGTTCCCCTGTGATTTTACTGACCAGCGGCTCGGAGACATAGACATTGCCCTGCATAGCCTGCTTCACATATTCCCGGTCCGAGTAGTCGTTGCCGTCGAAAATGCTGATGCCGTCGGCGCCGACAATATTGCCGCGCTGAAAGCCGTGCATGGCGATGCGCTCGTCGATGATGGCGCGCTTTTCCTCCAGCGTGGCGCTGCCGTCAGACAGCTGCGGGATGCAGCCGGTGTCCATGGCCACATTTTTGTATGCGGTCAGCTCCTGCTCGATACGCTGGGCCGCCAGCACCGCCGTTTCACTCATCATCTGGTCTACGGTGGCGACAGTGCTCCGATAGCTCAGGGCGCTGCTGGCCATACCCACCGCAATCAATGCGGTCAAGACGGTTGCCATTAAACATACTGTGATTTTTTTACGAATGCTTTTCATCTCGTTCCACCTCAACATGATTGTACTGGGTTCGCATTTCTCCTTATGGGGGTTGTGTCCATTATAGAACCTGAAAAGTTGCCCTGTCAATAGTTTTTGCCTTGGATCAGCTCAATTCAGCAAACTTTTGAAAAAATGACGCCAACCTCCGGGCAGGGGGCTGGCGGTTATGCGAAGAACGCCATAGCCACAATGAACAATTCTCAAACGGTTTAAAAACATTACGCAGATTTAAGTGCCGTATAATTCCCGCAGACAGGCAGAGAGGAGCGCGCAAAATGGAAAACTGGAAGGCCGTACTGAACAAACTGCTGTTTCCCGGCAGGGGCTGGGCGGCAAGGCGGTGCTGAAATGAGGGGATATGTCCGCTCCAGCTGGTTTCCACTGTTTGGCATTAGCCTTGCGTGACTGCTGCCAGCTTCCGGCATCCATGCGGGCTTTATCGTACTGTAATCCAATGGAGCAATGATTTTCTTCCATGTTATAAACAGATTTCTATCTTTCCAGACCGTTTATTGGGTGCAGGCACATGGGCCAAGCTACTCGCTCTGAGGGAACTTTTGAGAGGTACTATGTTCACGCCGCACGAAAAATCACCCAACCATTTCCCCCGCCATCCCCTCATCATGGAAAGCGTCCGGAAACGGCGGGAGCCGTCGTTTAAATATATGAGAGGATTTTCGGAGGAAAGACTGCTATTTTGCATAAAAAAGGGGAAATAAGAGAAAATCGAGCTTTGTTTGGGCGCTCCTGAGCTGGAACCGGAATTCAGCCAGGGCTTTTGGGTGAAACCGCTGTCCCGGAGGGCAAATGGGGGGCCAAGAACTATTTGAACATGAAAAAGGACCCGTGGAGGGGAATCCACGAGTCCTTTTTGCCGGTTATTCGAGAGGACTTTGTTTGACGTCCGAGTTATGCGGACAATGAGGCTTACTTCGCCAGCTTGGCAATCTCCTCGGCAAAGTTTTCCTGCTTCTTCTCGATGCCCTCGCCCTTCTCAAAGCGCACAGCATCCTTCAGGATAACGGCGCCGCCCAGTTTCTTGGCGGCGGCGGTCACGTACTGCTCCACAGTAACGTCGCCGTCCTTGACGAAGGCCTGCTGGAGCAGGCAGTTCTCAGCGTAGAACTTGTTCAGTTTGCCGGCCACAATGTTCTCTTTGACCTTGTCGGGCTTGCTGGCCATCTTGGGGTCGTTGGCCATCTGAGCCAGCAGAATCTTCTTCTCCTCGTCCAGCACCTCCTGGGTGACCTGAGCCTTGTCCAGGAAGCGGGGGTTCAAAGCGGCGATCTGCATGGCCAGGTCCTTGCCGATCTCGGTGGCATCGATGCCGCCGGTGACTTCCAGGTTAACCAACACGCCGATTTTGCCGCCAGCGTGGATATAGGGCACAGACACGCCGTCCGCAAAACGGGCGAAGCGGCGGACCTTGATGTTCTCTCCGATGACCAGAACCATCTCCTGCTGCTGCTGGGTGACGGTCAGGTCGGTGTTGTTGTACTTGCACTCCATCAGCGCGTCCATGTCGGCGGGAGCGCAGGAGGCCACAGTGGCGGCCACGCCCTTGACGAAGTCCACGAATTTCTCATTCTTGCCCACAAAGTCGGTTTCGGCGTTGACCTCAACCACCACGCCCACGCCGTCAATGACGCCAGCGTAAGCCATGCCCTCGGCGGCGATGCGGCCGGCCTTCTTGGCGGAAGCGGCCAGACCCTTCTCGCGCAGCCATTCAACGGCCTTGTCCATGTCGCCGTCAGAGGCGGCCAGGGCCTTTTTGCAGTCCATCATGCCCACGCCGGTCATTTCCCGCAGGGCCTTTACATCCTGAGCAGTGATTGCCATAATAATATTCCTCCAGTATAAATTGATACACGCAGCAGGGGCCGCCGCCCTCGGCGGCCCGTTTTGCTGGCGGGGCGGCGAGGGCGCCGCCCCCTGCAGGATTCTGCGTTTATATTTGATTACACCTCGGCGGGAGCCTCCGCAGTCTCGGCGGCGGCATCCTGGCCCTGACGGCCCTCCTGCACGGCGTTGGCCATGACGGAGGAGATCAGCTTGATGGCGCGGATGGCGTCGTCGTTGCCGGGGATGACGTAATCGATCTCATCGGGGTCGCAGTTGGTGTCCACGATGGCCACGATGGGGATATTCAGCTTGCGGGCTTCGTTAATGGCGTTGCGCTCCTTGCGGGGGTCCACCACAAACAGTGCGCCGGGGAGCTTCTTCATCTCCACCACGCCGCCCAGGTACTTCTCCAGCTTGGAAATCTCGCCCAGCAGCTTCATGACTTCCTTCTTGGGGAGCATATCGAAGGTGCCGTCTTCCTGCATCTTCTTCAGCTGGTTCAGGCGGTCCACACGGGTGCGCATGGTCTTGAAGTTGGTCATCATGCCGCCCAGCCAGCGGGCGTTCACATAAAACATACCGCAGCGGCCGGCTTCCTCTTTGATGGCCTCCTGGGCCTGCTTCTTGGTGCCCACGAACAGCAGGGACTGGCCGTTGGCGGACAGGTCCTTGACGAAGTTGTAGGCCTCCTCCAGCTTCTTCACGGTCTTCTGGAGATCAATGATATAGATGCCGTTGCGCTCGGTGTAAATGTAGGTGGCCATCTTGGGGTTCCACCGGCGGGTCTGGTGGCCGAAGTGGACACCGGCCTCCAAAAGCTGCTTCATAGATACGACTGCCATTGTTTCTTCCTCCTAAAATTGGTTTTTACCTCCGGGAGCGTCGTTTTTTTCGTCTATCCCGCAGGGGGACACCGGACGAAAAATCAGCTCTCGTGCGGACTGCCCGGGTATTTTATCACGCGCGGCCGGGAAACGCAAGGGCTTTTTGCAATTTTTTCAGAAAAAAGCGTCACCGGCGGACCCTGTCCCGGCGGCGGGCTTCTTTTCCGTCCACAAGGATGATGTCCTCCCCGAAGCGCTTGATGGACGGCCAGGGGAACACCTGGTCAGGATCCCTCCCCAGCAGGCCGAACAGCCGGGACCGTCCGCCCACCACGATGCTCTCGATGGCGCCCCGTTCCGGATCCAGCTCCACATCCTCCACAAATCCGTACCGGGTGCCGTCGGAGATGTCGATCACCTCTTTATATTGCAGCTCGGCAATGCGGCAGACCATAGTATACCCTCCTTCCACAGTTGGTATCAGTGTATGAGGAGGGCTTGTGACACTATACATTGTGGGCAAAACGCAGATAAACGGAAAATACACGGAAAATTTTCAATTTGCCCCTATGCAAGTGGAAGGTTTTGTATTAAAATAGAAACACAATAAATTGGGATGGGAGCGTGACAGAAGTTATGAGAGATCTGAAATACAAGCGCGTTCTGTTAAAGGTGAGCGGCGAGGCCCTGGGGGGCGAGGCCGGACGGGGGTTGGATTTCGACGTCATCGAAAGGGTGTGCGACGTTGTGGCCCGCTGCGCGGCGGAGGGTGCCCAGGTGGGCATCGTCGTGGGCGGCGGCAACTTCTGGCGGGGGCTGAAGGACGGCAAGGGTATGAGCAACCGCACCCGGGCCGACCATATGGGGATGCTGGCCACCTCCATCAACTGCCTGGCCCTGGCCGATGTGCTGGAGAACAAGGGCGTGGACGTGCGTGTGCAGACCGCCATTGAAATGAAATCCATCGCTGAGCCGTACATCCGCTCCCGGGCGGTCCGGCACCTGGAGAAGGGCAGGGTGGTGATTTTCGGCTGCGGCACCGGAAGCCCCTTTTTCTCCACCGACACCGCCGCGGTGCTGCGGGCGGCGGAGATCGGCGCGGACATTATCCTGCTGGCTAAGAACGTGGACGGGGTGTACAGCGCCGACCCGCTGAAGGACCCCGAGGCGGTGAAGTATGACAGCATTACCTATGACGACGTGCTGGCCCGCCACCTGGGGGTAATGGATTCCACCGCCACCTCGCTGTGTATGGACAATAATATTCCGATCATTCTCTTCGCGCTGAAGGACCCGGAGAACATCCTCCGGGTGATCCACGGGGAGAAGATCGGCACCATTGTGAAGGAGGAAGTAAAATGAACGATTTCTGCAGGAGCTACGACGAGAAAATGGGCAAGACCATCGAATCGGTAAAGGGCGACTTTGCCAGCGTCCGGGCGGGCCGGGCCAACGCGGGCGTGCTGGACCGCATCCAGGTGGAGTATTACGGCACCCCCACCCCCATCCAGCAGGTGGCCAGCATCTCCACCCCGGACCCCCGCACCCTCCAGATCCAGCCCTGGGACGCCAGCATTTTGAAGGCCATTGAAAAAGCCATCCAGAGCTCCGACCTGGGCATCAACCCCCAGAATGATGGGCGGGTGCTCCGTCTGGCCTTTCCCCAGCTGACGGAGGAGCGGCGTATGGAGCTGACCCGCCAGGTGCGCAAGTACGGCGAGAACGGCAAGATAGCCATCCGCAATATCCGCCGGGACGCCATGGACAAGCTGAAGGCCCTGGAGAAAAAGTCGGAGATCACCGAGGACGACCGCAAAGAGGATGAGAAGGAGCTCCAGGAGCTGACCGACAAGCGGTGCAAGGAGATCGACGCCCTCACCGCCGCAAAGGAAAAGGAACTGATGGCCGTCTGAGCCATGGCAGAGCATAGCTGCGCAAGCGGGGCACGCCCCCGCTTGTATGCTGTCTGTCCCCGGCGGTCCCGGCTTATGATCTTATGAGCGGGTTCTTTTTTGTCAACACTATCAATATGTTAGGATGCGTGCAATATGGCTTTCTTTCGCCGACAAAAGGCCAGGCCGCCAAAGGTGGACCTGGAGCATCTGCCCTGCCATGTGGCCATCATCATGGACGGCAACGGCCGCTGGGCCAAGAGCCGCGGCCTGCCCCGGAAAGCGGGCCACGCCGCCGGGGCTGAGACCTTCCGCACCATTGCCACCTTCGCCAAGGAGCTGGGGCTGGATTACCTGACGGTGTACGCCTTTTCCACCGAGAACTGGAAACGGCCTGACGACGAGGTGTCCTCCATCATGAAGCTGCTGGAGAAGTACCTCCACGAGGCCATCGAGACTATGGCCAGGGACAAGGTAAAAATGGCCTTTTTCGGCGATCTGTCCCCGCTGGCCCCCCATCTCCAGGCCCTGTGCCGGAAGACGGAGGAGATCTCCAGGGGCTATGACGGCTGTCAGGTGAACATCTGCCTCAATTACGGCGGCCGGGATGAGCTGATGCGGGCGGCGCGGGCCTTTGCGCTGGACTGCGCGGAGGGCCGGGCGGACCCGGGGCACCTGACCGAGGAGGCATTTGGGCGCTATCTCTATTCCGCCGGGGTGCCCGACCCGGACCTTGTCATCCGCCCCAGCGGGGAAATGCGGCTGTCCAATTTTTTGCTGTGGCAGTCGGCCTACGCGGAGTTCTATGTGACGGACGTGCTTTGGCCTGATTTTACCAAGGACGATTTTCTGCGCGCCATGGCGGCTTACCAGGGCCGATCCCGGCGGTATGGAGGTGTGTGACATGGCAAAACGGATCCTTGTGGCGGTGATTTTTGTGCCGCTTCTGCTGGTGGTGATGCTGCTCCTGCCATCCATTGCCTGGACGGCAGTGGTATGCTTTATCTCGGCTGCGGCCTCATATGAGCTGATGCGGGCCACGGGGGAGGGGAAGATTACCCTGCCCATGCAGCTGGTGACCATTCTGTCTGCCGCCGTGCTCCCTCTGGGGAGCTGGGCAGAGCTGGGCACCGCCTATGTGAATTTGTGCTCCTTCGTGATGATGACGGTGTGCTTCTGGTGTGCCATCCGGGCCTATGACGGACACAGCGCCCTGGTGGGCTTTTTCCAAGTGCTGGTGTGCCTGTTCGGCGGGGTGATCATCCCCCTGGCCCTGTCGGCTCTGGTGGGCCTGCGGTGCATGGAGTATGGGAAATATCTGGTGCTGTTCGCGGTGCTTCTGGCCTTTGTGACCGATGCGGGGGCCTATTTTGCCGGGGTGTTCCTGGGGAAGCACCGGGGGATCACCCAGGTCAGCCCCAACAAGAGCGTGGAGGGGTATATCGGCGGCTTTGCGGCCGGTGTGGCCTTTGCCTTGATTTACGGCCTGGTAATCACGGAAATGGCCCGGATGCCCGCCAGCCTGCTGTCCCTGGGGCTTTGCGGGCTGTTCGGCGCGCTGGCCACTGAGGTGGGCGATCTGGCGTTTTCCTTTGTGAAGCGGCAGTACGGCGTGAAGGACTACGGAAACCTTCTGCCCGGCCACGGGGGGATGCTGGACCGGTTTGACAGTATGCTGTTCTGTGCCCCGGTGGTGTTGTTTATCGTGCGGTTCCTGCCGGTATTTTGAGGTTTGAAGCATGAAACGGACATTATCCATTTTAGGCTCCAGCGGTTCCATCGGACGGCAGACGCTGAAGGTGGCGGAGGCCTGCGGCCACGAAGTGGCGGCGATCACAGTGAACAAAAGCGTGGAGCTGGCCGAGGCCCAGGCCCGGCAGTTCCATCCCCGGCTGGTGGCGGCGGTGGACGAAAGCGCGGCCGCTGACCTGCGCCTGCGGCTGGCGGATACGGATATCAAGGTCCTGCCGGGGCAGGAAGGGCTGCTGGAAGCGGCGTCCCTGCCTGAGGCGGATACGGTAGTTACCGCCATCGTTGGGGTGGCGGGCCTGCGGCCCACCCTCGCCGCCATTGACGGCGGCAAGCGCATCGCCCTGGCCAACAAGGAGACGCTGGTGTGTGCCGGGGAGCTGGTGATAACCCGGGCCCGCGAGAAGGGGGCGGAGATCGTCCCCGTGGATTCGGAGCATTCCGCTATCTTCCAGTGCCTCCAGGGGCGCCGGGACAGGGGGGCGGTGCGCCGCCTGATCATCACCGCGTCCGGCGGACCGTTCTTCGGGAAAACCTATAAAGAGCTTTCTCTTGTCACTAAAGAACAGGCGCTGAAGCACCCCAACTGGACCATGGGGGCGAAAATCACCATTGATTCCGCCACTCTGATGAATAAAGGGCTGGAGCTGATCGAGGCCATGCGGCTGTATGCCATGCCCCCCGAGCGCATCCAGATCGTGGTGCATCGGGAGAGCATCATCCATTCTCTGGTGGAGTTTGAGGACGGAGCCATCCTGGCCCAGCTGGGAAGCGCGGATATGTGCCTGCCAATCCAATATGCCCTCACCTGGCCGGAGCGGACAGCGGGGCCAGCCAAACCGCTGGACCTGCTGGAGTGCCCTCCGCTGACCTTCCAGAAGCCAGACCCGGAGACATTCCGCTGTCTGGGGCTGGCCCTGGAGTGCGCCAGACGGGGCGGCACGTCCACCGCTATCCTCAATGGCGCCAACGAGGCGGCGGTGGCCCTGTTTTTGGAGGACAAAATCGGTTTTCTGGACATTGCCCGGCTGGTAGAGCGGGCGCTGGAGCGGGTGCCTGTGGCGGGCGCCCCCGGTTTGGAGGACATTTTTGAGGCAGACCGCGCCGCCCGTGAGGCGGTTGAACAAGCTGTGAGGTGAACACATTTTGGTAAGACTTCTGTATATTTTGCTGGCGATCCTGCTGTTTGGCGTGATGATTGCCATCCATGAGTTCGGGCATTTCCTTACCGCCAAGCTGTTGGGGGTAAAGGTGAACGAATTTGCCATCGGCATGGGCCCTGCGCTGTGGAGCAGGCAGAAAGGGGAAACCCTTTACGCCCTGCGCGCTTTCCCTGTTGGCGGCTACTGCGCTATGGAGGGGGAGGACGAGGATACCGGCGACCCCAGGGCGTTCGCGCGGCAGGCGGGATGGAAAAAGATCATCATCCTGTGTGCCGGGGCGTTCATGAACTTCGTGCTGGGGCTGGTGATCACGGTGGCGCTGTTCCTGGGCATTACCCAGGCCCGGACGCCGGTGGTCACCCAGTTTGCCGACGGCTTCCAGCACCGGGGGGCGGACGGCCTGATGGAGGGCGACCGCATTGTCAGCGTGGACGGCCACGGCATCTGGATGTATGCCGACGTACAGAATTATCTTGCCCGCAATGACGGCCATGGCGTGGACCTGATCGTGGTGCGGGACGGAAAGCGGATCACCCTGAATGATTTTCCCATGGGCCGCTATGACTATGAATATCAGGGCGGCCTCTACCACGGCTTCGGCCTGATTTTTGGAGAGATAGACGACCTGTCCATCCCGGAGCGCATCTGCCAGGGCGCGGTCCAGACCTTTGATTTTGTGCGTATCGTCTGGATGAGCCTGGGCGATCTGGTGACGGGCCGGGTGGCGGTGTCTGAGCTGTCCGGCGTGATCGGCGTGGTGGATGTGGTGTCCGAGGTGGGGACCCAGTCGGCGTCCATCACGGCGGGGGTTCAGAACGTGTTTTACTTCATGGCCCTGATTTCCGTCAACCTGGCGGTGATGAATTTGCTTCCCATCCCGGCGCTGGACGGCGGGCGTGTGTTTTTTGTCCTGCTGAACGGCTTGGTCTACGCGGTGAGCCGCCGGCGCATCCCGGAGCGGTATGAGGGCTATGTCCACGCTGGGGCGTTTGTGCTGCTGCTGGCGCTGATGGCGGTGGTGGCCCTCCACGATATTTGGAATATTTTTGTTTAGGCAGGTGCGGACCATGACCAGGCAAATCAACGCAGGAGGCGTCCCCATTGGCGGGGGCGCCCCTGTTTCCATCCAGTCCATGACCAATACTCCCACCCATGACGTGGAGGCCACTCTGGCCCAAGTTCGGGCGCTGGCGGCGGCGGGGTGCGATATCGTCCGGGTGGCGGTGCCCGATATGAAGGCAGCTAAGGCCGTCGGCCCGCTGAGCGCGGGCAGTCCGGTGCCGCTGGTGGCGGATATCCATTTTGACTACCGCCTCGCCCTGGAGGCGGCGGAGCAGGGGATCGACAAGATCCGTATCAACCCCGGCAACATCGGTGCGCCGGAACGGGTGGAGGCGGTGGCCAAAGCCTGTAAGGAGCGGGGCATTCCCATCCGGATTGGAGTGAACGGAGGCTCTTTAGAGAAACATCTGCTGGAAAAATACGGAGGCCCCACGCCGGAAGCGATGGTGGAAAGCGCGTTAGGGCACATCAGACTGCTGGAGCGGTATGGGTTTGAGGATATCTGCGTGTCGCTGAAGGCGTCCTCGGTTCCCGTTACCATGCGGGCCTTCCGGCTCATGGCGGAACGGTACGATTATCCCCTTCACCTGGGCGTCACCGAGGCGGGGACGCGGGAAATCGGCGAGCTGAAAGCGGCGGCGGGCATCGGCGGCCTGCTGGCTCTGGGCATCGGGGACACCCTGCGGGTGAGCCTCACCGCAGACCCGGTGGAGGAGGTCTTTGCCGCCCGGAACATCCTGAAGGCCGTCGGCCTGCGCCGGGAGGGGCCGGAGCTGATTGCCTGCCCCACCTGCGGCCGGACGCAGATCGAGCTGATTCCCATGGCGAAACAGGTGGAGGAGCTTTTGAAGGACGTGGACAAGCCCATCACCGTGGCGGTGATGGGGTGTGTGGTCAACGGCCCCGGCGAGGCCAGCCATGCCGATGTGGGGCTGGCGGGCGGCAAGGGCGAGGGCGTATTGTTCAAACACGGCCAGATCGTGGCCAGGGTGCCGGAGCGTGAGCTGGTGCCAGGGCTGATGAAGCTGATTGAGGAATTGTGAGGAAAGGGACATGAAGCATATTGGAACGCAGTACATAGAGACGGAGCGGCTGATCCTGCGGCAGTTTGCGCTGACCGACGCTCCCGCCATGTTCGCCAACTGGGCCAGCGACGACGAGGTGACGAAGTTCCTCACCTGGCCCACCCACGCCGATGTCTCGGTGACGGAGGGCATCCTGGGGGAGTGGGTGTCCCAGTATGGGGACGATATCTATTACAACTGGGCCATCGTCTTGAAGGAACACGGTCCGGAACCCGTGGGAAATATCAATGTGGCGCACTGGCATGAGAACGGGGATACCCCGGAGATTGGCTACTGCATGGGCAGACGCTGGTGGCACCGGGGGATTATGACCGAGGCCCTGGGCGCGGTGCTTGATTTCCTGTTCGAGCGGGTGGGGGTGGAGCAAATTGTGGCCCTCCATGACACCAATAACCCCCATTCCGGCGGCGTCATGCGCAAATGCGGCATGGTTTTTGACGGTGTGCAGGAGAAGGCAGGCAAAAACAACCAGGGCGTCGTGGACATGGCCCGCTATGTCCTCAAGGCCGGCGACAGATAAGGAGCGAGACAAAACGATGCCAACCTTTCAACAGACCTTTGCCAACTGCCCCTTCCCGGAAGGGGTTTTAGCCGCTCTTGGCAGTTATCCGGTCCAGGTGCGGGTACACAAAGCCCAGCGGGCCATGGAGGCGACGGTCAGCGGAGCCGCCGTTCCCAAGGAAATCCTGTCCCAGGCGGCGGAAATGCTGAAGCGGACCTTTGGGCTCAGCGCGGCCACGGTGGCGGTGGATGAGCCAAAGCCGGAAGCCGTTCAGCTGGAGCCGCCTGCGTCCGCCTCGGAGGAGAAGGCTCCAGCACCGGAAACGCCCGCTCCAGAGGAGAAGCCGCCAGCACCGAAAGTGCCTGTGCCGGAGAAAACGCCCGCCGCACCGTCCAAACAGGAACAGCCCCAGGGGCTGGAGGCCCAGATGGAGGCTATGCGCCGGAAGGTGATGCGCACGGACGCCCCCAGTTCCGGCGGCGGGAAAAAGCGGATAAAGCAGATTTACGGCAAAATCAGCGGCAGGAAAAGTCCCAGCCCCCTGGGCGAGCTGACGCTGGATATGGGCAGCGTGCTGGTGGAGGGCGAGGTATTTAATGTAGAGCACCGGGAGCTGCCCCGCCGCAAGGCGTGGGTGGTGTGCTTTGATATCACCGATCTGACCGGCTCCATCCGGGTGACCCGCTTCATGGAGGGGGAGGAGGCCAAGCCCATCATCGCCCAGGTGAAAAACGGCCAGCGGCTCCAGGTGCAGGGGCGGCTGACCCTGGGGAGGTTCGACAACAACGATTTGGTGCTGGAGCCCTACGGCATCAACGAGGCGCCCAGGCCCGAGGGCCGGAAGGACACCGCCCCGGACAAGCGGGTGGAACTGCATTTACATACCAAAATGTCCATGATGGACGGGCTGTGTGACACGAAAACGGTGGTGAAACGGGCTATTGAGTGGGGGCACCCCGCCATCGCCATCACCGACCACGGGGTGGTGCAGTCCTTCCCGGATGCCTACAGCGCCTCGGGCCGGGGGGAGAAAATCAAGATCTTGTACGGTGTGGAGGCGTACTACCAGAACGACGTGGACGAGCAGGCGGCGGTCCACGGGCCGGGGGATATGCCCCTGGATGGGGAGTTTGTGGCCTTTGACTTGGAGACCACCGGTCTGGACGCCCGCTCGGACGCCATCATCGAGATCGGCGCGGTGCGGGTCCGGGATGGGAAGGTGGTGGACAAGTTCGCCTCCTTTGCCCAGCCGGGGCACCCCCTCAGCGCGAAAACCGTGTCCCTCACCGGGATCACCGACGAACTGCTCAAGGGCGCGCCTGCCCCGGAGGAAGCGGTGGACGCCTTTCTGGACTGGGTGGGGGAGACGCCGCTGTGCGCTCACAACGCCGCCTTTGACACCGGGTTTATCCGGGAATACTGCGCCCGCTCGGGGCGGCGGTTTGACCCGCTGTACTTCGATACGCTGATTCTGGCCCAGTACCTGTGCCCCAAGCTGCCCAACCACAAGCTGGATACGGTGGCCAACGCCCTGGGCCTGCCCCCGTTCCAGCACCACCGGGCCTTTGACGACGCGGAGACCTGCGGACTGATCCTGGCGGCGCTGATTCCGCAGCTCCGAGAGCGGGGAATCGGGCGCGCCGCCGCCATCAACGCGGCGTTCGCTGGGCAGAAGCGGGGGGGACGGGGACGGCGCTCCGCCTACCACCTGATTATCCTGGCAAAAAACCAGACTGGCCTGCGCAACCTGTATAAGCTGGTGTCCAAAGCCCATCTGGAGCATTTCAATCGTTTCCCCATCACGCCGAAGTCCCTCATTGACGAGAACCGGGAGGGGCTTATCATCGGCTCCGCCTGTGAGGCGGGGGAACTGTTCCGGGCGGTGGCGGCGGGGAAGGAGGACCGGGAACTGGAGCGTATCGCGTCCTGGTATGACTACCTGGAGATCCAGCCCCTGTCCAACAACGCCTATATGCTCCGCCCGGACAAGGAGGGCAAGCGGATCGCCCGGGATATGGAGGACCTGCGGGCCTTCAACCGCCGGGTGGTGGCGCTGGGGGAACGGCTGGGCAAGCCTGTTTGCGCCACCGGGGACGTCCACTTTATGGAGCCGGAGGAAGAAATTTACCGCCATGTCCTGCTGGCGGCCAAGGAATTTGAGGACGCGGACAGCGACAACCCCCTCTATTTCCGCACCACCGATGAAATGCTGGAGGAGTTTTCCTATCTGGGGAAGGAAAAGGCCCATGAGGTGGTGGTGGACAACCCCAGACTGGTTGCGGACTGGTGCGAACATATCCAGCCCCTGCCCGACGGGCTGTTTGCCCCCAAGCTGGAAAATTCCGACGGCGAGCTGAAAGACCTGGTGTGGGGCAAGGCCCACCGCCTGTACGGCGACAATCCGCCCCCGGTGGTGTGCGACCGCATCAATGCGGAGTTGAAGGACATCATCGGCTGTCAGTACGACGTGATCTATATGTCCGCCCAGAAGCTGGTGCAGAACTCCCTGGAGCACGGCTATCTGGTGGGCTCCCGGGGCTCGGTGGGCTCGTCGCTGGTGGCGTTCATGTCGGGCATCACCGAGGTGAACTCCCTGCCCGCCCACTACCGCTGTCCCAACTGCAAGCACGCCGACTTCGACTACGCCCAGGACCCCGCCCATCCCTACGGATGCGGGGCGGATATGCCGGACATGAAGTGCCCGGTGTGCGGCGCGGACTACGAGAAGGATGGCTTTAACATCCCCTTTGAGACCTTCCTGGGCTTCGGCGGCGACAAGGTGCCCGATATCGACCTGAATTTCTCCGGCGAGTACCAGTCCAGCGCCCACAAATACACCTTTGAACTGTTTGGCCAGGAGCACGTATTCCGGGCGGGCACCATCGGCACGGTGGCGGAAAAGACCGCCATCGGCTACGTGCGCAAGTATCTGGAGCAGGTGGGGCGGGTCAACGTGCCCTTTGCGGAGGTACTGCGGCTGGCCCGGGGCTGTATGGGGGTGAAGCGCACCACGGGCCAGCATCCCGGCGGCATGGTGGTCATCCCCCAGGACAAGGAGATTTATGACTTCTGCCCGGTCCAGCACCCGGCGGACGACAAGGATTCTGACATTATCACCACCCATTTTGAATACCACTCCATGGAATCCAACCTCTTGAAGCTGGACATGCTGGGCCACGACGACCCGTCTATGATCCGGATGCTGGAGGATCTCACCGGGGAGGACGCAAAAAAAATTCCCCTGGACGATCCCAAGACCATGAGCCTGTTTACCACCTCGGAGCACCTGGGGTATATTGACGACCCAATCCTCGGCTCCACCGGGGCGGTGGCGGTGCCGGAGTTCAACACCAGCTTTACCCGGGGCGTACTGGAGGAGACACAGCCGGTCCAGTTTGATACGCTGCTCCGGATTTCCGGCTTTACCCACGGCACCGACGTGTGGCTGGGCAACGCCAGGGACCTGATCCTCAGCGGGACGGCCAGCGCCCAGGAGTGCGTGGGGTGTCGTGACGACATCATGATCTACCTGATCTCCAAGGGAATTGACGCCAGGGTGGCATTTAAAATCATGGAGGCGGTGCGGAAGGGGAAGGTGAAGAAGGGCGGCTTCCAGGACGGCTGGGAGGAGGCCCTGAAGGAGCACAACGTGCCGGAGTGGTACATCGAATCCCTGGCAAAAATTGCCTACCTGTTCCCCAAAGCCCACGCGGTGGCCTACGTGATGATGGCCTTCCGCATCGCGTGGTTCAAGGTGCACCGTCCGCTGGCGTTTTACGCCGCCTATTTCTCCATCCGGGCCAAGGCCTTCGACGAGAAGTATATGTGCCGGGGGATGGACGTGGTGAAGCACAAAATGGCGGAGATCAACGCCAAAAAGAACGCCAAGGAGAAGAAGGACAGGCCGTCGGCGGTGGAGGAGGATATGCTCACCACGCTGGAGGTGTGCTATGAGTTCTATCTCAGGGGGTTCAGCTTTGCCCGGATGGACATCTGCCGCTCCCACGCCGTCAACTTTTTGGTGGACGAGGAGAAGGGGGCGCTGATCCCGCCCTTCACGTCGGTGGCGGGGCTGGGCGAGACAGTGGGCTGGGATATCATGGACAAGCGGCAGGGGAAGGACTTTTTGTCTATCGAGGAATTTTCCCTGGCGTGTACCAAGGTGTCAACCACTCATCTGGCCCAGCTCAAGGACGCGGGGGCGTTTGGGGATCTGCCGGACAGCAGCCAGTTCTGCCTGTTTTGAGGTGATTTAAATGTTTATGCAGCAAGACTGGCTTATGCGTCAGATTGAGATCATGACGATGGCTATTGCCCAGCTGTTATTTGGCAAAGACAGCAAGGAACATGGTTTGAAGGAAGAATTGAAGCAGGAGCAATCTGCTGAGTTAAAACAGAAGTTAGATGCCCTGTTCAAAGAAGGACGGTTAGGCGAAGCGGAGGACTTGCTATTTTTTGAGTTGGATGAGACTGATATAAGCATGTTAGCTGTAGCCATTGATTTTTATCAGCAAGCGAATACGATGTCTGATGATGAATTGAACGCACGAGGGTTTACGCGTTCAGAACTTTGGGAAGGTTTAGGCGAGGTGGTTGAGCGGTACGGCGTGCTTATTCCCGGTTTTTGGGATAAATCATGATAGTATAGATAGTTTTTGCTCCTTTCATTGAGAAATTATTTCGGGGTTGACACGGCGTCAGGGGATGCGGTATCGTTCATCACATTCGCAAGCTAAGAATTTGGAGGAAACCTGCGGTATGATTTTAAAAGATGACAGAGGCAATGAGCTTCTTGATGTAATCGTATGTGAGGAAGCTGGTGCGGATTCAGGCTATGTCCCCATAACCCATTGCCTTTTGGTTGTGAGGATTGGGACCGACTATTTGATGGGGTGGAATAATTACCGGCATGACTGGGAGATTTTCGGCGGCTGCCGGGAGGAAGGAGAGACGCTCCGCGACTGCATTCTGCGGGAGTGCCGGGAGGAATTGGGGCTTGACGGCATAGAGTTTCATTTCCTTGGGCTGGCGCATTACCGTCTGGCCCCTGGGTATTTTAATCCGGAATGGCACGAGGAATATGGCGGCCTGTATGGGGTGACGCTGCCCGAGGAATATTTGCAGACGGTCGAGCGGCAGCGGACAGACCGGGAGGAAATCAAAAAAGTGGCTTTGCTCAGTACGATTGCCGGGAGCGAACCGGTTTCTCCCATTGATAAACGGCTGCTGGACTGCTGGAAATAGCAAGTTCAATGGTTCGGGGTTGACACAGCGGCGGGGATGTGGTATCATTCATCACGTTAGCGAGCTAAAGAATCTGGAGGAAAACCCAATGAATATCCATATCAATACCCCCGAGGGCACCCGGGACCGCCTGTTCTCCGAGTGCCTGGAACGCCGCCAGGTGCAGTCTGCCCTGGTGGAGCTGTTCCGCCGCCGGGGCTACACCGAGGTCATCACCCCGGAGGTTGAATATTACGATTTGTTCGTCCAGTCCGGCAACCCCATCCCCCAGGAGTCCATGCTGAAAATCATCGACCGCTCGGGGAAAATCATGGTCATGCGGCCCGACTGCACCGCCCCCATCGCCCGGGTGGCGGCGACCAAGCTGAAACGTCAGGCCCTGCCTCAGCGGCTGTACTACGACCAGACCGTGTTCCGCGACCGCCTGGCCCACCAGGGCGGAAGCCGGGAGATTGCCCAGTGCGGCGTGGAGATGATCGGCGCGGTGGGGGACAAGGCCGATTTGGAGATGGTAGCCATGGCGGTGGACGCCCTGCGGGCCTGCGGGCTGGGGCAGTTCCACATTGAGCTGGGCCACGCCGGGTTCTACCGGGCGCTGGCGGGGCGGATGAAAATGCCCGGGGATGAGCTGGAGCGCCTGCGCGGGGCTATCGAGGGCAAAAACTTCGCCTTGCTCAACGACCTGCTGGAGCCTTACCGGGCCGAGGACGCCTGTGCCGCCCTGCGCCGCCTGCCGTACCTGTTCGGCGGGGTGGAGGTGCTGGACGAGGCGGAGGCCCTGGCGGGGTCCTGCGACAGCCTGGACCACCTGCGGCGGCTGTACAGCGAGCTGTCCGCCGCCGGGTACGGGGACTGTGTGCGCTTCGACCTGGGGCTGGTACATCAGTTGGACTATTACACCGGACTGGTGTTCCGGGGCTATGCCGAGGGCGCGGGCGCCCCGGTGCTGTCCGGGGGCCGCTACGACGGCCTGATGGAGCAGTTTGGCCGGAAGGCGGAGGCCACCGGTTTTGCGGTGGACGTGGACGCGGTGGGTGCCTGTCTGACGGTGGAGACGCCTGAGCTGGAGACGGTGATCCACTACGGCCCCGGCCTGCTGGCCCAGGCCCTGGCGGTGGTGGACAGCCGTCCGGCGGGGAGCTGTGAGCTGTCCCCCTGCCGGACGCTGGACAGCACCATGAACCTGGCACGGGAAAAGGGCGCGGCCCGTGTGCTGGTGCTGGACGGCGGGGGAGAGAGGTGGATGGCTATATGAGCGAACGGTTGCGAATTGCCCTGACCAAGGGGCGCTTGCAGGACAAGTCGGTGGAGCTGTTCGAGGCCATGGGGCTGAACTGCTCTCCGGTGCGAAACCCGGGGCGGCGGCTGATCCACGCCCTGCCCAACTACCCGCTGGACGCGGTGCTGGCAAAAGCACCCGATGTCATCACTTATGTGGAGCACGGCGTGTGTGACCTGGGCGTGGTGGGCAAGGACACCATTTTGGAGAAGGGCGGGGCCTTTTATGAGGTTTTGGATCTGGGCTTCGGCCGGTGCCGGTTTGCCCTGGCGGTGAAAAAGGGCAGTGACTTTTACGGCACCTACAAGACCCGCCGTATCGCGTCCAAATATCCCAACGTCACACGGGCTTTTTTCGAGGGCAAGGGAATGGACGTAGACATCATCAAGATCGAGGGCAGTGTGGAGTTGGCCCCGATTTTGGATCTTGCGGACGGCATCGTGGACATTGTAGAGACAGGGGCCACCTTAAAGGAAAACGGATTAGAGCCTATTGAGGATGTGGCCCAGGTGTCGGCCCGGCTGATTGTGAACACCGCGTCCATGAAGCTGTACAAAAACGAGATCACAGACTTTTTGTCCCGCGTGGAGCGGGAATTGGGGGGAAAGGCATGATTACCATCATCAAGGCTGACGGATCCGCCGAGCGCCGCCAGCTGGACGCCATGCGGGCGCGGGCGGCGGAAAAAAACGCGGACATTGAGCTGGCTGTCAAAGCCATCATGGAGAACGTGCGGCAGGAGGGCCTGCCTGCGGTGGAGCGTTATTCCCGCCAGTTTGACCATAAAGTGCCCTATGAGCTGTCCCAGAAGCGGCTGGACGAGGCGTATGCCGCCTGTCCGCCGGAGCTGACCGCCGCCCTGGAGCACGCCGCCCGGAACATTCGGGATTACAACAAAAAGCTGCTGGCCAGAACGGAGGAATGGGCTTCTCCCGACGGAGGCCGGGTGGGCAGGATCGTCCGGGGGCTGAGCCGGGTGGGCATCTATGTCCCCGGCGGTACCGCCGCCTATCCCAGCTCGGTGCTGATGAACGCCGTTCCCGCCAAGGTGGCCGGGGTGGAGGAAATCGTCATGATTACGCCGCCCACGGAAAACCTCAGCGACGCGGTGCTGGCGGCGGCGAAGATCGCCGGGGTGGACCGGGTGATTGCCGTAGGTGGGGCCCAGGCGGTGGCGGCGGTGACCTTCGGCGCGGGCTTTATCCCCAGGGTGGACAAGCTGGTGGGACCTGGGAACGCCTATGTGGCGGCGGCGAAACGGCTGGCTTACGGGCAGCTGGACATCGACATGGTGGCGGGGCCGTCGGAGGTGCTGGTGATTGCCAGCGAGAGCGCCAACCCCAAGTATGTGGCCGCCGACCTGCTCAGTCAGGCGGAACACGACAAACTGGCCTCTGCCGTCCTGCTCACCGATTCCATGGAGCTGGCCCAGGCGGTAGACGCGGAGATTGTCCGGCAGACCGGATACCTCAGCCGGAGCGAGATCATGGAGACGTCCCTGCGGGATTTTGGCTGTGCCATCGTGTGCGGTGATTTGGACAAATGTGTGGAGATTGCCAACGAAATCGCGCCGGAGCACCTGGAAATCGTCACAAAAAATCCCCGAGAACTGTTGCCTCAAGTGAAAAACGCGGGGGCGGTGTTCCTGGGCGCGTACACGCCGGAGCCGCTGGGGGACTACCTGGCGGGGCCGGACCATGTGCTTCCCACCAGCGGGACAGCGCGGTTCTTCTCACCCCTCAGCGTGGACAGTTTTCTGAAGACCATGAGCATTTTGGAGTTCGACCGGGCCTCCCTGGAGCCCATTTCCGGGGAAATCATCGCCTTGGCTCAGGCGGAAAAGCTCACCGCCCACGCCAATTCCATCCAGGTCCGTTTTGAGTAAGGAGGGGATGTCCCTATGCGGCAAGCGAAAATCCAACGCACCACAAAAGAGACGGATATCAGTGCCGACCTCTGCCTGGACGGGGGAGAGGTGAACATATCCACCGGCATCGGCTTTTTTGACCATATGCTCACCGCCCTGGCCTTCTATGCCGGGTTCGGACTGGAGCTGTCCGCCCTGGGAGACCTCCACGTGGATGGCCACCACACGGTGGAGGATGTGGGCATTGTGCTGGGGCAGGCGTTCAAGGAGGCGCTGGGGGACAAAAAGGGCATCCGGCGGTATGGTACGGCTTTCGTGCCCATGGACGAGGCACTGTGCCGGACGGTGCTGGACTGCTCCAACCGGCCCTGTCTGGTGTTTGACGCGCCCATGCCCCAGCCTGTGATCGGCGGCTATGACAGCTGCCTTACGGTGGAGTTCATGCGGGCGTTTTCGGTGAACGGTGGAATTACTTTACACCAGAGGTGTGAGTATGGAGACAACGCCCACCACATCACCGAGGCATTGTTCAAATCCCTGGGGCTGGCGCTGAAGGAGGCCGTCCGCGTGGAGGGAGACGGTGTCGTTTCCACCAAAGGAGCGTTGTGATGAAGTATACCGCAATTGTAGATTACGGCGTGGGCAACTTGAAAAGCGTGGCCAACGCCATGGCATATGTGGGCCAGCAGACGCTGGTGACCGGGGATGCCGGTGAGCTGGAGCGGGCGGACGCGATCATCCTGCCCGGTGTGGGAGCGTTTCCTGACGCGGCGGAAAAGCTGCGGGAAATGGGGCTGGACAAGGTGCTGCTGGCCCAGACGGGGCGCAAGCCCATTTTGGGCATCTGCCTGGGGATGCAGCTGCTGTTCGACCGGGGCGAGGAAGGGAAGTGCTGTGAAGGCTTAGGACTTGTCAGCGGAAGTGTGGAACGAATTCAAACCGGATTCAAGCTGCCCCACATCGGCTGGAACAGCCTGTCCTTCCAGAATGATTCCCCGCTGTTCCTGGGGCTGGACGACGGGACCTATGTGTATTTCGTCCACTCCTACTGCGGCCATGCGCGGCGGGAGGAGGATGTGACAGCCCGCACGCAGTATGGTCCTTCGATTCTGGCAGCGGTGTCGCATAACGGGGTGTACGGCTGTCAGTTCCATCCGGAAAAGAGCGGCGATGCCGGACTGCAAATCCTGAAGAATTTTGGAGAGTTGAACCGATGATTTTATTACCGGCCATTGATTTGAAGGACGGGCGGTGCGTCCGCCTGAAAAAAGGGGAGTTTTCCACCGCCAGCCAAGTGGCGGACAGCGCTTTGCTCACGGCCCAGGCATTTGCCGACGCCGGGGCAAAGTGGGTTCACATGGTGGACCTGGACGGCGCACGGGACGGCGTGCGGCAGAATTTCCCTATCATTTACGAGGTGATCCAGCAGTCCGGCCTGTCCGTGGAGCTGGGGGGCGGCATCAAAAGCGAGCTGGATGTCATTACCATTGGGGAGGCGGGAGCGGGCCGGATTGTCATCGGCTCCGCCGCCGTGACCAATCCCCAAGTGGTGGAGTATGCCGTCAAGCAGTATGGGGAACGGACGGCGGTGGGCATCGACTGCCTGGACGGCCGGGTGCGCACGGCGGGCTGGGAGCAGGATTCCGGCGTGAATTATCTGGATTTGGCCCGTCAGATGGAGGAAAAGGGGGTCAAAACCCTGATTTTCACCGACATTGCCACCGACGGGATGCTGTCCGGCCCCAGCTTCGATCAGCTTGCCGCTCTGCAAAAAGCGGTGAAGTGCAATATTGTGGCTTCCGGCGGCGTGACTACGCTGGACGATGTGAAGCGTTTGAGGGACATGGGCTTGTACGGGGCCATCATCGGCAAGGCGTATTATGCGGGCACCCTGGACTTGGCGGAAGCCGTCCGGGAGGCGGGGCCCCAGGCATGAAAATCGCGGTGATCGGGTACTGCGGGGCGGGGAAGTCCACTCTGGCCCGGGCGCTGGGGGAGCGGTATGGCATTCCGGTGCTGCATTTTGACCGGGTACACTGGGCGCCCGGCTGGCAGGAGCGGGACAGGGCGGAAGCCCATCAGATGGTACAAAGGTTCATGGAAAACCCCCAATGGGTAATAGATGGAAACTACACAAATTTTGAGTATGAACGCCGGATGGCGGAGGCAGACCGCATCATTTTTCTCGATTTTCCCTGTCTGGCCTGCTTATTCCGGGCTTGGAAACGTTTTTTTCAGAACCGGGGCCGCACCAGGGCGGATATGGGCGAGGGATGCCCGGAGAAGATGGACCCGGAATTTGTCATGTGGCTGCTGTGGAAGGGCCGCAGGACGCAGAAGAAAAAATGGCTTGCGGCGGGCTTGGAGAAACACCTTGATAAAGTGACCGTTTTAAAGAGCCAAAAGGAGATCGACCGCTATTTGGAGGGGCTTTTATGTTAGCCAAACGAATTATCCCCTGCCTGGACGTCCGGGACGGCCGGGTGGTGAAGGGGATTAACTTTGTGAATATTCGGGACGCGGGCGACCCGGTGGAGCTGGCAAAATACTATTCAGACCAGGGGGCGGACGAAATCGTCTTTCTGGACATCACCGCCACCAGCGACGCCCGGGATACCGTGGCGGACGTGGTAGAGCGAACCGCCGCCCAAGTGTTCGTCCCCCTGACGGTGGGGGGCGGCATCCGCACCCTGGACGATTTCCAGCGGCTGCTCCGGGCGGGAGCGGACAAGATTTCCGTCAACTCCGCCGCTGTAAAGGATGAAACCTTAATAGCCCGTGCGGCCCAGCGGTTTGGCTCCCAGTGTGTGGTGCTGGCCATCGATGCGCGGCTGCGGTCCGAGGGTTGGTATGAGGTGGTGACCGCCGGGGGCCGCACCCCTACCGGAATCAATGCGGTGGAGTGGGCCAAGCGGGGCCAGGTGCTGGGGGCGGGGGAGATCCTGCTCACCTCCATGGATGCCGACGGCACCAGGGCGGGCTTTGACCTGGCCATGACCCAGGCGGTGACGGAAGCGGTGTCCATCCCGGTGATCGCCTCCGGCGGCTGCGGCAGTCTGGAGCACTTTGCCCAGGTGTTTGAGGAGACGGACTGCGACGCGGCCCTGGCGGCGTCCCTGTTCCACTTCGGCGAGCTGACGGTGCCCCAGGTGAAGGAGTTCCTTCGAGGCAGGAATATCACGGTGAGGTGACGGATATGTTTGATCTTGGCCTGCTGTTTCAAAAATCGGAGCTGATCCCGGTGATTATTCAGGACGTGGAAAGCCGGGCGGTGCTCATGCTGGGCTATGCCAACCGGGAGGCGGTGGAGCTGACCATCCAGACCAAAACCGCGTGGTTTTGGAGCCGGAGCCGCCAGAAGTTGTGGAACAAGGGGGAAACCAGCGGTAATTTCCTGTATGTGAAGGAAATTTATGCCGACTGCGACACGGATACCCTGCTGTGTCTGTGCGCGCCGAAGGGGCCGGCCTGCCACACGGGGAAGACCAGTTGCTTTTTCAATCAGATTGCGTTATAATAGGCTGAAGAGAGTTCAGGAGGGATATGATATGGACAGTACGCTGGAGGCGCTTTACCAGGTGGTCCTGGACCGCAGGGCAAACCCGCAGGAGGGATCGTATACCTGCTACCTGTTTGACAAGGGGCTGGACAAGATCCTGAAAAAGGTGGGGGAGGAGTGCGCTGAGACCATTATCGCGGCGAAAAACGACGTGCCCGCCGACACAGTAGGGGAGATTTCCGACCTGATCTACCATCTGATGGTGATGATGGCGGAAAAGGACATTCCCATCAGCGATGTGCTGGTTGAGCTGGACCGTCGGGCGCAGAAAGTCGGCAACCTGAAGCAAATGAAGCAAGTGGATAAGGAGAGTTGATTATGGAAGAACGCAATGTAAACCGCTATGATTTTGACAGCGAGTACGCGAGCGCGGGGCTGACGCTGAACCAGTACATTGCCCGGACCTTCGGGTGGATGTTCCTGGGGCTGATGGTCACCTTTGTGCTGGCGGCGGCGCTGGCCGTTACCGGGACGGTATTTTACCTGTTTGCTATCCCGGGCATCCAGTATATCCTGCTGATAGCGGAACTGGCTGTTGTGTTGATTATGTCCCATAACATACAGAACCGCTCGGTGGGCGTTACGCGGATGCTGTTCACGCTGTATGCCATCATCAACGGAATGGTGTTCTCGTTTTATTTTGTGGTGTACGAAATGGCGAACCTGATTTTTATTTTCGGCCTTACAGCTCTGTTTTTCGGGGGCTTCGCCCTCTATGGCCGGTTTGCCAAGGCCGACCTGTCCAAGCTGGGCCCACTGCTCATCGGCGGGCTGATTTTCCTGGTGATTGCCAGCCTGCTGAGTATGTTCGTCATCCAGTTCACTGCCCTGGAGCGGATCATCTGCATGGTGGGCATTGTAGTGTTCCTGTGCTTCACGGCCTATGACACCCAGAAGATCAAGGCAAATTACGAGTATTTTTATGGCAATGAGGAGATTTTGCAGAAGGCATCCATTTTCTCCGCCCTCCAGCTGTACCTGGATTTCATCAACCTGTTTTTGTATCTGCTCCGGTTCCTGGGCAAGAACAGCCGCAGATAAGCCCGACAAAAAATCCGGCTGCGTATTGCAGCCGGATTTTTTGTAAAATAAAAACGCCCCACCGGGACGAGTTGTATCTTCTTTTCGGTTGGAAGGTTGCCGTCGGGCTCAGCGGTCGCTGGGAACGGTAATCTCTCCTGCGAAGATCAATTCGTCGATATCAACGGGCACATTACTGTAGATGACCTTCATTGTCATCACCTCCTTGTTTATTTCTGTTGTATATTATAGCAAACGATTTTTGACTTGTAAAGGGTTTTTTGTAAAAAAATATCAAATTACATAATATTAACATTATTAAGGGTAAAACACAGTTCCTTTTTCAGCCGGACGGGCTGGATTTTTACTGTACAGCCTTGGAGTCCGCGGCAGACACAGGGCTGAATTTGAAGGGGGAACCTGCAATGACAAACCGGGAGATCCTGCAAACCGCCATGGCGCAGTCCGCAATAGATTTGAACTGCGAAGCGGCGGATTTTTTGGCGTCGGAAAACAAAGTAGTGCTGTCCCGCAAGCGGGAAGGGGCGCGCAAGTACCTGGAGCTGCCGTTTTCCTGCAATCTGGTGTCCTATGGAAGCAATATTGTGGCCTCGGTACAGCCGGAATACGCGCGGCTGGCGGAGGACTACATCAACCGCTTTCCGGCGGAGCACTGCTTTGAGACGCCAAACCTGCACGTGCTCAACGACGGGCTCCGGGAGAGGGGACAGCTGGTCTGCTTCATGGCGGAATATTGGCTGCCGGATGTGGACAAGGCGCGGGCGCAGGACTGCCCCTATGAACTGCGCCTGCTCACCCAGGCGGATTTCCCGGCGCTGTACAGGCCGGAATGGAGCAATGCCCTGTGCGAAAAGCGGAAGGAGCTGGATGTGCTGGGGGTAGGGGCCTATGACCGGGGGAAGCTGGTGGGGTTCGCGGGCTGCTCGGCGGACTGCGGGACCATGTGGCAGATCGGCGTGGACGTGCTGCCGGAGTACCGGCGGCAGGGGACGGCCTCGGCGGTGACGGCAAGGCTGACCCGGGAGATCTTGGACAGGGGAAAGGTGCCCTTTTACTGCTGTGCATGGTCCAATGTGAAGTCGGCCCGGAACGCGGTGCGGTGCGGCTACCACCCGGCGTGGGTGGAGCTGACGGCAAAACCTGTCGAATATGTGGACAAAATGAATGGCAGATAAAACGGCTTTTTTACAAAAACCCCCTATCTTTTTTGGGGAAACTCTGATATACTACCTTTGATTTTGAAGTTTTACACTGTACCGGACGGCGTTGGAAAATCAACCCGGGCCCGGGCCGATAGGAGGGAGTCTCATGGCAAAGCCCCTGGTGGCCATTGTAGGCCGCCCCAATGTGGGAAAGTCCATGCTGTTCAATAAGCTCACGGGCAAGCGGCTGTCCATTGTGGAGGACACGCCGGGCGTCACCCGCGACAGGCTGTACGCTCAGGCGGAGTGGCGGGGCCGTACCTTTGATCTGGTGGATACCGGCGGCATCGAGCCGGGGACGGACAATCAGATCCTGTCCTTCATGCGGGAGCAGGCAGAGATCGCCATTGCGTCTGCCACCGTGATCGTCTTTGTCTGCGACATCCGCACTGGAATGACCGCCGCTGATCAGGAGGTGGCGGGAATGCTCCAGCGCTCCCGGAAGCCGGTGGTGCTGGCGGTGAACAAGATGGATTCCACCGGGCACACCAACCCGGATATCTATGAGTTTTACAATCTGGGGCTGGGCGACCCCTATCCCGTGTCCGCCGTCCACGGCCACGGGACCGGAGACCTGCTGGACGCCTGCTTCGAGTTCTTCCTCCCGGAGGACGAGGATGATAACGAGGACGACGTGGTGAAGGTGGCCATTATCGGCAAGCCCAACGTGGGCAAGTCCTCCCTGGTGAACCGCATCCTGGGCCAGGAGCGGGTGATCGTATCCGACATGGCGGGCACCACCCGGGACGCGGTGGACAGCTATTTTGAAAATGACCGGGGGAAATACCTCATCATTGACACCGCCGGTATGCGGAAAAAGTCCAAGGTGGACGACAGGGTGGAGAAATTCTCCGTGCTGCGGGCCACCATGGCCATTGAGCGCAGTGATGTGTGCGTTATCATGATCGACGCCCAGGAGGGCGTCACCGAGCAGGACACCAAGGTGGCGGGGCTGGCCCACGAGGCGGGCAAGGCGTGCATCATCGTGGTGAACAAGTGGGACGCCATTGAGAAGGACGGCAAAACCATGCAGCGCATGGAGGAGGACGTCCGCCGGGACCTGAGCTACATGACCTATGCCCCGGTGCTGTTTATCTCCGCCTTGACCGGGCAGAGGGTGGACAGGCTGTTCGGCCTCATTGACAACGTGGTGAACCAGGCGGCTATGCGCATTCCCACCGGCGTGCTCAACCAGGTGCTGGCGGACGCTCAGGCCCGGGTACAGCCGCCCACCGACAAGGGCAAACGGCTGAAGATCTACTATATGACCCAGATCGGGGTAAAGCCCCCGCATTTTGTCATTTTCTGCAATGACGCACATTTGTTCCATT
The DNA here is from genome assembly GCA_910575695.1 of Oscillospiraceae bacterium. Classification (GTDB taxonomy): domain Bacteria; phylum Bacillota; class Clostridia; order Oscillospirales; family Oscillospiraceae; genus Enterenecus. Next base: position 50,196 of record CAJTGJ010000015.1, read on the forward strand.
TCTCCTACCAGCGCTATATCGAAAACCAGATCCGGGCCACCTTCGGCCTGACTGGGACCCCTGTGCGCATTACCATTCGGCAAAAAGGAGATAAGGAGGCGTTTTAATGCTGTCTTGGATTCAATCTCTGGGGGTGGCCCCGAACTGGCTGGCCCTGGCTGCGGCGGGGATAGCTGTAGTGTCGTACTGTCTGGGCTGTTTTAACGGCGCGGTGGTGGTGTCCCGGTATATCCTGCGCAACGACATCCGTGGACATGGAAGCGGGAATGCCGGACTGACCAATTTCTACCGGGTATTCGGCGGCCCGCTGACGCTGGCGGTGATCTTGTCCGACGTGGTCAAGGCCATTCTGGCGGTGCTGTTCGCCGTGTTCATCGCGTCGCATATCTCGCCGGCGCTGGTCCCCCTGGCCAAGTATTGGGCGGGCACCTTCTGCCTGCTGGGGCATATGTATCCCTGCACCTTCCAGTTCAGAGGGGGGAAGGGAATCCTGTCCGGCGGCGCCATCGCCATCATGATGGGGATCGACGCCGGGAATCCGTACAGCTGGTGCATCCCGGCGGTGGTGTGGGGCGGCTTTATCGTTCTGGCTGCGGCTACCCGGTATGTCTCTCTGGGGTCCTGCTGGGCGGGCTTTTCGTTCCCGTTCGCGACCTGGTTTGTATACCGGAATATGCCGCTCCTTCTGCTGTCCGTTTTTGTGGGCGGGCTGATCTTATGGAAGCACCGGGGGAATATGGTGCGTATCGTGAAGGGCACCGAATCCAAGTTTACCCTCCACAAAAAGACCCAAGCGGCTGTGCCGGACCAGGCAGAGGGACAAGCCTCTGTCGAATCGGCAGAAAAATCTGCCGCTGATACGGAGGAGGAGGATAACGCATGAGAACGGCTGTGATCGGCAGCGGCGCCTGGGGCACCGCGCTGGCTTTGGCGCTGCTGAACAACGGACATGAGACGGCGCTGTGGAGCTACACGGAGCAGGAGAGCGCGGTACTGAGGAATAAACGGGAGAACCCCATGCTTCCCGGCATAGCGCTGCCTGAAAGTCTGGAGCTCACCACAGAGCTGGCCTGTGTGAAGGGGCGCGGCGCGGTGGTGCTGGCCACCCCGTCCTTCGCGGTGCGCACCACGGCCCGGCAGCTGAAGGAACAGCTGGACCCGGGCACCCCCGTCATCCTGGTGTCCAAGGGCATTGAGAAAGATACATCCCTGCTGCTCCATCAGGTGGTGGAGGAGGAGCTGGGCGGACTATGCCCGGTGGTGGTGCTGTCCGGGCCGTCCCACGCCGAGGAGGTGGGGCGGGGTGTGCCTACGGCGGTGGTGGTGGCCTGTGAGGACCGGCGCGCCGCCCTGCTGGCCCAGGATCTGTTCATGAGCCGCCAGTTTCGGATCTACACCTCGCCGGACATTGTGGGGGTGGAGATCGGCGCGGCGTTGAAAAATGTGATCGCCCTGTGCGCGGGCTGCTGTGACGGGATGGGCTGCGGGGACAACACCAAGGCCATGCTGATGACCCGGGGCCTGACGGAGATCGCCCGTCTGGGCGTGGCCCTGGGGGCGCGGAAGGAGACCTTCGCCGGACTGGCGGGGGTGGGCGATCTGATCGTCACCTGTACCTCCATGCACTCCCGGAACCGGCGGGCGGGCATCCTGATCGGTCAGGGCAGAACGCCCCAGCAGGCCATTGCCGAGCTGGGCGGCTCGGTGGTGGAGGGCTACTACGCCGCCGCCAGCGCCAAGGAGCTGGCCGACAGGACGGGGGTGGAGATGCCCATCACCGCCGGGGCCTACGATGTGCTGTACGGGGGACGCGATCCCCGGCAGGTGCTGGACCGGCTCATGTCCCGGGAGCGCCGGGATGAGCCGGAGGCGGAGGAGAGCTGGATCTGACGGCAAACCGGCTGTCCCGCAGGGACAGCCGGTTTGGCTCCGGAAAAAGGTTGAACCCCGTGCCGTCAGCACGGGGTTCAAGTTGCTTCCTATGGAATCACACGGCGCGGGTGACCTTGCCGGAGCGGAGGCAGCGGGTGCACACATAGACGTGCTTGGGAGTGCCGTCCACCACAGCCTTGACGCGCTTGACGTTGGGCTTCCAGGGGCGATTGGAACGGCGGTGGGAGTGGGAAACCTGGATACCAAAATTCACGCCCTTGCCGCAGAACTCGCATTTGGCCATATTGACTAACCTCCTTGCTGCATGGAATATAGCACACGATAACTTCATTATGCTACCACAGAAATCACCAAAAATCAAGTGTAAATTTGCGCAATCCCCTATTTTTTTCAGGAGAGGGATGTGTTAAAATAGGAGACGATACGGAAGGGAGGGCGTGTCCGCTATGGCAGAAAAAATGGGCATCAGGCTGGGCAGCATCATCGACAAGTTTCATCTGACTGTGATCTACGGTCCGGAGGGCTACCGGAACCGGAGGATCACCATTGAGGACGTAAACCGGCCGGGGCTTCAGCTGACGGGCTTTTTTGATTATTTTGACAAGGAGCGTATGCAGCTGCTGGGGCTGGTGGAGATCTCCTATTTGGAGGGGATCTCATCCACCAAGCGTGCGGTGGTATTTGATACGCTGTTTTCCTATCATACCCCTGCGGTGATTTTTGCCCGGGGGCTCCAGCCATATCCGGAGTGCATGGAAATGGCAAAAAAACACAATCAGGTGATTTTGGGCACCCGGGAGAACACCGCCACCATTATGAGCACCATGATCGCCTATCTGCGCACGGAGTTGTCGCCCACCATTACCCGCCACGGCGTGCTGGTGGAGGTGTACGGCGAGGGTGTGCTGCTGGTGGGGGAATCCGGCGTGGGCAAGAGCGAGACGGCGATTGAGCTGGTGAAGCGGGGCCATCGGCTGATAGCGGACGACGCGGTGGAGATCCGCCGGAGTCCCAACGGCGGTCTGGTGGGCACCGCGCCGGAATTGATCCGGCATTATATCGAGCTGCGGGGGATTGGCGTAGTGGATGTGCGGCGGCTGTTCGGTATGTCCGCAGTTAAATTCGACAGCGCTATCGACATGAAAATTCAACTGGAGATGTGGCAGGATGGCAAGGTATATGACCGGCTGGGAGCGGACGAGCACTTCACCTCGCTGCTGGATGTGAGCGTGCCCACTCTGACCATCCCAGTGAAGCCTGGGCGGAATCTGGCGGTAATTATTGAAGTTGCGGCCATGAATAACCGGAACAAGAAGATGGGCTATAATGCGGCGCTGGAGTTTTCCATGCAGGTGGACAGCCACATTGACCAGAAATATTTGGAGATGAATCCGCAATGAGCAGGGGAGAGACGGTGCGGTACGGTCCGGTTTTGTATCGGGATTACCCCATCGGCACGCTGGGTCTGATGGACGACGGACTGGGCGTCAGCCGGGTGTTTCTCAGGCGGGAGGGGGTGCAGTACGATTTCCCGGAAGGGGAGACGGCGCTGACATTTCAGGCTGCGGCCCAGCTGGACGAGTATTTTTCCGGCAGTCGGAATTGTTTTACAGTGCCGCTGTCACCTCATGGGACGGCGTTCCAACTGGCGGTGTGGCAGGCCCTGCGGGACATTCCCTATGGGCAGACCCGGAGCTATGGGGAAATTGCGGCGGCAGTGGGCCGTCCTAAAGCTGCCCGGGCGGTGGGGAAGGCGAATCATGATAATCCGCTGCTGATTTTCACTCCCTGCCATCGGGTTGTGGGGAAAAACGGCGGCCTCACCGGCTTTGCCTGCGGCGTTGAGGTGAAATGCAGGCTGCTGGAGCTGGAAGGTGGAGTGTGACGGTTTGCGGGCGGAGCATTGTTTGTTGTGCGCAAAAAAGGGAGCGGCAAGGGGAAATGCCCTGCCGCTCCTGTGATTTTGTCAGCCCCTCTCGTATTCGACCCGAAGCTTTTCCAGGGCCTTTTTTTCAATGCGGGAGACATAGCTTCTGCTGATCCCGCACAGCGACGCGATTTCCCGCTGGGTGAGGGGAGGGCGGTCGTCCAGCCCGTAGCGCAGCCGGATGATGTGGGCCTCCCGCCCGGTGAGGCAGGCATCAACGCACCGGCGCACCTTGGCGCAGGCGTCCCGCAGGTCCAGCTCCTCCAGCATATTGTCGTCCACCCGAACCACGTCGATGAGGGACAGGGAGCCGTCTTCGCCGTCGTTGTCCAGGGAATCGGAGAGGGACAGCTCTCCCTGGAGCTTGCGCTGGGAGCGGAAGTACATGAGGATCTCATTTGCTATGCACTCTTATCGGCTCTATATCGCCACTTTCTGCCGATTTTTCAAAATTTTCGGTATTTTTACACGATGTTACAGCGTTCGCCATGCCAACAGGAATTTCCGGGAACTCAAACGCATACTCTGAGCCAAACAGGATGACGTGGGCCTGTGTCCCGTCCCATATGATCTCCTTGACGAAGGTGCGGATAGCTGCGCGTTTCTGTTCTATCGTCATTCCGTCTACGCTGTCTTTGAAGGAGGCAAGGAGCTGCGCCAGCAGATCATACTCAATATCGGCCAAGGCATGGCTGGCGGTCAGTTCCTTGAGCTCGTCCAAATGCCGCTTTAAGGTTTCGCCTTTGTCGTGGAGCTCATCGATCTGCTTTACAATGTAGGCTTCTGCGGAGGTACCGGACGCTTTGCTTAACGTAGATACCAGCCCTTTGATCTCGTCCTCGTTGGCGGTGATATCAGCTTCAATTTTGGCAAGCTGGTCGTCATAGCTCTGGCGGTCACCCGTCAGTACCTTTTTACTGTGTTCAAGCTGCTGAAGGAAATCAGAACCGTCCTCGCTCAATGATTTTAGCTGTTCTATGACGTTCGCGTCCATAATATTTCCGCTGCAATTCTTAATACTGCATACATGGCCCCGGCTCCGTTCTTTCATGGAACACAGATAGGTGTAAATCGTTTCCCCTTTGGCGTTCAGTCTCTGAGAGGCTTTGGGACGCATAAAGTCGCCGCAGTTGCCGCAGATCAAGAGGCCGGAGAGCAGGGCAACATTACTTCTGGGTTTGCGATAGCTCTTTGACCTGTTTTGTTCCAAAAGCTGCTGAACCTTTACCCAGGCTTTGCCGTCAATAGTTCCTGGGTGCTTTCCCACTGATACGATCCATTCGTCCATGGGCTTGACCTGATTGGCCTTGCCTTGTTGCTGTAAGGTACGGTTGTAGGCCATAATGCCATGAATGCCGTCAAAATCGCTTTGCTCGGAAAACAGGTCTACGTTGTTTTCCGTCAGGTATTGATAGGCGGCATCATCCGCAATCAGATAGACGGGGTTGGAGAGAATATTTTTGAGGGCAAAGCGCGTAAAGTCTTTCCCGTTTTTGGTTGTGAATCCATTTTGCAATAAAAAGGTTTCTGTTTTGGTCAAAGAGTTGGTTTCCAGGAACTTTTCAAAGATTAGCTTTATCATGCTGATTTCTTCCGGGATGGGCTTCAGCTTGCAGGCTTTACGGGTTTTGCCATCTATCGTTACGTGGGAGACACTTTCCGAGGCATAGCCGGTAGGGGTCACACCGCCCAGCCAGCGCCCGGTTTTGGACAACTCGTGCATATTATCCCGGATACGCTCGGCTATGGTTTCCCGTTCCAACTGGGAAAAGACCGAGGAAATATACATCATGGCCCGACCCATGGGGGAGGACGTGTCGAACTGCTCTTTGATGGAGATGAAGTCGATTTTCATTTGATTGAACTGCTCGATCAATTTTGCGAAATCTCCAATGTTGCGGCTGATTCGATCCAAGCGGTAAACTACGATGGCCCGAAAGTTATGCTCCTGGGCATCGGCCATCATCTTCTTAAACTTTGGGCGTTCCAGAGAACCTCCAGAAAAACCTTCATCTTCATAGACCAGGGCATCATCGGCGGCGGAATTTCCAAATTGCATACGGATATACTGCTTGCACATTTCGATTTGGTTTTCGATACTTTCTCCTTTCCCTGTAAATTTGGATTTTCGGGAGTAGATTACGAATTGTCCGTCGATTTTCATTTGTGTCACCTCATTATGTTATATATTTTGAAGTATTGTATCATAGCGTCTACAATCCATCAATAGGAAGGGGAGAGTTTGTCAAGAGTTTTGATAGAGATATTTCAACAAATTCACCATATTTCAATAATATTATAACATCTTTCAGCAATATATGCAAAAAAGCGCGGTTTTGAATCGCGCTTTTTTTAATGCCCAAAAGGAGGCACCATCATGCCGGAAGTCATTTTATCGGACTATTTCTACGGTCAGGAATCGGAGGAATGGTCCACCTCCATTCCAAGCGGCCAGAACTGCTCCTTCAGGAGATCTTTTCCGCCTTTATCATCTTCAACTTTACAAAGGCTGCTGCCTGGGAGGCTGACACCGCATGGGGCTGCTCCAAATATAAACGCCGCGTCAATTTCTCTGATGCGGTCTATCTCTGCTGCCAAACTTTGCGGGGCTGGTCTCTTGACGTGCTGCCCCTCTTGGAACGAAAACTCCTGCCCTGCCGACCAGACCGCAGCTTCCCACGTCCCATCGTTGCCGAAAACCGTATTTCTCCTATGTATGTCCCCTCTCGATAATCTCCCTCTCTCATTACTGCTTTTTGGCTATTTCTGGTTAACTTAATGGCATTACTTACCATGAGACACATTTCCAGCCGGAAATCCTAACTTTTGTGTTAAGAATCGTGTCTCGTCATGAGACATGATTTTTAGCAAATAAATCAAAATGGAGGTAATTCAATGGCAAACGAACCCAGCAAGACCCCGACCCCCCAGCCCCAGGCCATCCCGCTGTCCAAAATCCACGACCTGCCCGGCGCGGCGGTCAGCAGACAGCCGGACAAGAGCTACGGCGGCCTCGTCACCAGCATCCAGGCGGGCGGCGTGAAGGAGCCGGTGGTGCTCCGTCTGCGGGAGGACGGCGAGTACCAGCTCGTCACCGGCTACCGCCGCCGCAGGGCGTGTGAGCTGGCGAAGGTGAAGGACATCCCCGCCCTGGTCTACGAGATGTCCCTGTCCTCCGCGCTGAACTATCACCGTCAGGTGAAGAACCAGCCCGGCATCCCGATCCCCGGCAAGCCGGTCCCGACCCCCGGCCAGGGCGAAAAAGTGCAGGCAGCCGACCTCAAGGGGCCGGAAAAGCCGACTACCCACACCCCTGCCCAGGGTCAGGAGAAGCCCGCCCAGCAAAAAGACCCGGCGAAGGCCCCCGCTGCTGCGGACAAGGCCAAGGACGGGGCCAAGCCTGCCCAGGACACCAAGCCCGCCGCCCAGGGCCCGGAGAAGCCCGCCCAGGAAAAGGACCCGGCGCAGGCCCCCGCCGCTGGCGATAAGGCCAAGGACGGGACCCAGCCTGCCCAAGAGCCCAAGCCCGCCGCCCAGGGCCAGGAGAAACCCGCCCAGGGGAAGGACCCGGCGCAGGCCCCCACCCCCGCCGCTGGCGATAAGGCCAAGGATGGGGCCAAACCCGTCCAGGACGCCAAGCCCCCCGCCCAGGGCGACGATTTCTCGGACATTGACCCCGCCGCCGTTCGCGCCGCCCTCGCTGAGTACGGCATCGAGAATGGCGAGGTGGTCGATCCGGCCAAACTGGACACCAACCCCTTTATCCAGCAGATCATTGCCGATGTTGAGCGGCTGGAGAAGCTCGCCCAGGAGCAGGGCCAGGAGAAACCCGTCCAGGAGAAGGGCCCGGCCCAAGCCCCCGCCCCCGCTGTCACCGGCCCCGCCGCCAAGGGCCCCGTTGGTACTGCCATCGCCCAAACGCTCCCAGAGCGGCTTTCGCCCCCGGACGAGGCAGCCAAAAAGGACTTTCCCGCCCCCCAGGAGGGCGAATCCATCTTTGTCGTACTTCACCCCTCCTATCTGGTGAAATCGGAGTACAACACCATCTCCGTGGACACCAAGAGCGAGGACTATCAGGAACTGAAAAAATCCATTGAGCTCAACGGCGTGAAAGACCCGGTTTTGGCCCGATTTGGGCACAATGGAACCCTGGAGATCATTTCCGGCCAGCGCCGCCACATGATCGCCACGGAACTGAACTACCCCGTCCCCACCATCATCCAGAAAATTTCCGACGCCGACGCCAAAATCCTGGTGGCGGACGGAAACCTCCACCGGCCCAAAATCTCCACCTACGATCTGTCCCGCTCCCTGCGGATGAAGATGGAGGGCATGAAGCAGAAGGCGGGCCGCCGCAAAAAGGGAAGTTTCAAGGCCGAGGAACTTTACAGCGATGAAAAGCTGGCCCGGGAAATGGGTATGCCCGTCAGTAAGCTGAACCGGCTGGTCCGGCTGTCCGAGGCCACCAAGGACGTTTGCGACCGGGTGGACGACGGTTCCCTCAACCTGTCCCTGGCCCATGCTATTTCTTTTTTGAAGCCGGAGAACCAGGACGAGGTGCTCACTATGATCGACCTGGGTGCGAAAGTCCCCGTGGAGCGAGTGGAGTACATGAAAAGGACGGAAAAGGCGGGCAAACTGAACGAGAAAACCATCCGGGACATCCTGGATGGCAAAAATGTGCTGGACCCGCCCAAACAGGAGGCGGCCCAGCCTGACCAGCCCCAGCCCAGCGCCCCCGCCGCAGCCACCATCCCCCCGTCCCCGGACGTGGCACAGCCCGCCCACGCATCGGACGCGCCCGCCGCCGAACAACCTGGACAGGCCCCGGAGGGGCCCGCGCCCGTCGCCCCGTCCGCGCCCCCTGCCGAGGGCCAGGAGCCCGTTGACGGCAAACAGGAGCGGCCCGAATACACAAAGGTGGTGCTGGCCGGGGACCGCCTGCGGAAGTATTTCCCGGACGTGATGATGACGCCCCGCGAGATCGAGGAAAGCATCTACGAAGCCCTGGAGGAACGCCGCCAGCGCCAGCAGAAGGAAAAGGAGAAGCTGACCATTTCCCCCAAACGGGGGTCTAAGCACTAAATGGCCGAGTTTACCGCCCATATCGCCAACCTGGGCAAATACAACGCCGGGGTGCTGGCCGATACCACATTGTCCTTCCCCGCCACCACGGAGCAGGTGCAAGCAGCCCTGGGGGAAATCGGAATAGACCGCCTGTTTTCTTCCGAAATTGTCATCCTGGACTACAATATCGGGATCAAAGGGGTGGCGCGAGCCCTGGGCGAGTACACCCATATCGACGAGCTGAACTACCTCGCCAGCCGTTTAGAGGGCCTTGACCCGGAGGATATGGGGAAATTCATTGCCGCCGTGGAGCATGGGGAATATGCTGGCAGCGCGGAGCAATTGATCAACCTGACCTATAACCTGGATCGCTGCGAGCTATACCCCGTCCAGAACGCGGAGGAATACGGCCTTTGGCTGGTAGATGAGCTGGCGGCCATGGAACTGCCGGAACAGGCACGGGATTATTTTGACTTTGAAGCCTACGGCGAGGCCACCGCCATCAATGAGGGCGGCACCTTCACTTCCCGCGGGTATATGCTGGCCGGGCCCGACCCGTTTCAGAAGGTCTATGACGGCCAGCACGTCCCGGAGCAGTACAAGGTGTTCCAGTACCCCGTCCAGCAGAAGATCGCTGTGCCCCGCTCCCACAGGAGCCGAGACAGCCCCAAGCGGAAGCGCCCATGAGGGCGCTTTTTTTGTGCCCGGAAGCGGGTGGAAATGGTGAAAAAACCACTATTTGTTGCCTCCTGCTCGGGCGGCAAGGACTCCACGGCCATGCTCCTGCTAATGATAGAGCGGGGTATGCCCATCGACATGGTGCTGGTGGCGGACACGGGGCTTGAGTTCCCGGAGATGTACCGCCATTGGGATAGGCTGGCCCGGCACCTATACCGGGAACGGGGCTTGAAGCTGACCATTCTCCGCCATCCAAAGGGCTTTGAGTGGCTGATGTTCGACCAGCCAAAGGAAAAGCTGTCCGCCCTGGAGCGGCGGGAACGGGAGGGTGTTCCGCCCTATGGAAATGGCTGGCCCAGCTCACAAGTGCGCTGGTGTACGGGCCAGCTCAAAATACATCAGATCAATAAAGCGTTGTCACGGCTCAAAAAGGACCATGAGATATTTCAATTCATTGGCATCGCCTCTGACGAGGACCACCGCTGTGAGATAAACGAACACCTCCGCTATCCGCTGGTAAGATGGGACATCACCGAGGCCCAGGCGCTTCAAATCTGCTATGACCGGGGCTTTGACTGGGACGGACTGTATGAGATTTACCACCGCTGCTCCTGCTGGTGCTGTCCCTTACAGCAAATTGGGGAACTGCGGAACCTGCGCCGCCACCACCCGGAATTGTGGGCCAAGCTGATGGAGCTTGACCAGCGGGCCCTGGATCAGTTTGGGCACACGCCGCTGGGCCGGTTCAAAGATGGCTGGACGGTGGCGGCGCTTGAGGAACGGTTTGCCGCCGAGGACCGGGAGCTATGCTTGTTCAGCGATATGAAGCCCAAATGCCGGAGAAGGCGCAGACCACACAAACATTGACAGGAAGGAGCTGGATATTTGAACGTTTTGGTAGTCGAACCCGGCATGGCCCCCTACGAAAAGGAGGTCAACGGGTTAAAGGAAATGCAGGCTACGGTGGGCGGCCTGATCACCGTTATCTATCCCTACGAGGAACAGGTGGCCATCGTCAGCAATGACGAGAGCATCCTGGAAGGTATGCCGTTCAACCGCAGCGTCGAGGGCGGCTACGGCGGCATCTTTGGCACGTTCTTTGTCTGCGGACTGGGTGAGGAGGACTTCTGTTCCCTCCCCCCGGAGCAGATGGAGCGTTTCAAGAAGAAATTCCACCAAGCGGAAATCCTGGTGGGCGCCAAAGGCAACACCCCGATCACGCTGAAGGTGGACCCCCGGCCCGCCACGCCGCCCGAACAGCCCAAACGCCCGCCCAAGACGCCGGGGCGGTAGGCCATGCCGCCTGTATCGGAAGAACGGCTGGCCGAGCTGACGGACCGGCTGGAAAGCGGGATCAAAGACCTGTACGCCAGCGGGCGGTATGCGGACTATCTGGCCGCCATGTCCAAATTCCACAGCTACAGCTACGGCAACGCGCTGCTGATCCTGTTCCAATGCCCCACCGCCACCAATGTGGCCGGGTACAACACCTGGAAAAATGTGTTTGACAGGCAGGTGAAGCGGGGCGAGAAGGGCATCCAGATTTTGGCCCCCTGCCCCTACCAGCGGGCCGCCATGGTGGAGAAGAAGGACCCCGCCACCGGGGAAACGCTGTACGGCGCGGATGGGAAGCCGGTCAAAGAACCGGGTTTCGTGCGGGCCACGCGGTTCCGCATCGTCACCGTGTTCGACGTGAGCCAGACCGAGGGCCGGGAACTGCCCAATATCAGCGTGTCCGAGCTTTCCGGGGAAGTCACCGGCTTTGAGGACATATCCGCCCGGCTGTCCGCCCTGTCGCCGCTGCCCATCGTATTTGAGGCGGTGTCTGGAAGGGCCAAGGGCTATTGCAGCTTTGACGAGGGCCGGATCGTGGTAAGGCCGGGCATGAGCCAGGTGCAGACCCTAAAAACTCTGATCCATGAGATCACCCACGCGAAACTTCATGCCCCGGATCATTCCGGGGATGGGCCCAAGCTAAGGGGCGAAGCGGAGGTAGAGGCCGAGAGCGTGGCCTTTGTGGTGTGCCAGCACTTCGGCATCGACACATCGGATTATTCCTTTGGTTATGTGGCCGGGTGGAGCCGGGGGCGGGAGCTGGCTGAACTGAAAGCGTCCCTTGATACCATCCACTCCACCGCCGGGAAAATCATCAACGCCATCCAGCCGTCCCAGCGGAGGCAGGGACAGGAGTTATCCCAGGCCCCACAGCAGGGCCGCCAGCAAAAACCCAAAAAAGCAAAACGAAAGTGAGGCTGACCATATGGACGACCCCAACACTATGCCCGAACGTATGCGGGAGATCGAAATTTTTGGCGTCCCCGCGCTGTATACCAACACCCCCATCGACCCGGAGGCCATCCATCCGGGAATGTCCCTCTACGAGCTCCAGGGGCGGGACGGCCGGTTTCTGGCATCCGTCCTCACCCCCGTACCTATCCCCGTCCTGGCGGACGGCCCCCGCGACTTGAAGCCGGGGGAGCTGGTGATGGACACCGGGGCCGGGTACTACACCCCCGCCGAGTTTGAGGAAAAGTACCTCTCCCCGGACTACGGCGGCGGGGCCAGCGCGGAGCGGTATGGAAAAGAAAGCTGACATCATCCCCATTTTGGAGGGGATCATGGCGGAGCATACCAAGCACTACCAGGACGACCTGATCATGGACGTGGGGCAGTTGAGCGCCGCCATGCGGGACCCTGTGCCGGAAAACCGCGTTTTTCTCTGGATGTGCCGTCCCTGCGGGACATGGTGCTTTTGGGAATGGGAGGTGTACCTGCGGGACACCGAAGCGCACAACACCTGGACCTACCCGGAGTACATCGCTCAGGCAGACCAAATCAAAGCATACCGTATCACGGTAGACCCCGGACAGCCCGGCCCCAGCTCGCTTGTGCCGGGCGCGATCCAGCCATTGAACTACCGGGAGCAGGTAGAGCGTGTGAAGCGGCTGGCCTTGCCCATCCATCAGGTGACGCTCGCGTTTGAATGTGGCGAAACACGCGCCATGTCCTATGCGGACTATTCCAGCCATTCCTGCGAATTGATACGCCGCTTCGGTCCAATCGGGGCCACCTATTACCAGCCGGAAAACAAGGGGGAACTGGACGCCCTGCTCTATGCGGAGCGCCATCCCCCAAAGCAGCGATCCCGCCGCCCTAAGAGGCCCCCAACCCGGTAGCCCTGCCAAGACAGCGCCGCTTGCGGCGCTGTCCCAGCAAGTATGTCATTTGGTAGCACAAATGACCCTTGTTAGGGGGGAGACCACCTAATACCCCCGCCCGAAATGCGTCTCACCGTGAGACGCGGAACCTGACAGGCGGCACATTAAATGTGTCTCATGGTGAGACGCGAATCTATGAAAGGAGGCTTTTGTGCGCAAGCGAAACCGCCATGTAAGTGTCTGGATGAACGAACAGGAATACCGGCACTTGAAGCGTCAGGCCGGGATCGCGGGCCTGGGGATGGACCCCTTCATCCGCAGCCTTGTTTTGGGCGTCCAGCTCCGCCCCCGCCCGCCCGACACCTACGCCGCCCTGCTCCGGGAGCTGTCCGCCCTGGGCAACAACGCCAATCAGATCGCGCATTGGGCCAACATCCAGAAAAGCGTGTCCGAGGCCGATATACGGCGGGCCGCCGCCCTGGTGTACGAGGCGTGGCGGCTGGATCATTGCGTGGACTACGCGCTGAACGAGGAAAAGACCAGCCTGGAAAGCGCCCTGTCCTACGCGGGAAACCCCGCCAAGGCCCGCCAGCTCGTCACGGGGATCAACTGCGGCCCAGACTGTGCCTACCGGGATATGCAGGCCACCAAGCGCCGCTGGGACAAGAAGGGCGGCATATTGGGCTACCACATCATCCACTCCTACGCCCCCGGCGAGACCACCCCCGAACAGGCCCATGCCGCCGGGGTGGAGTTCGCCCGCCGCCTGCTGGGGGAGCGGTATGAAGCCGTGGTATGCACCCACATAGACCGGGAGCACCTGCATTGCCACATCGTTTTCAATTCTGTTTCCTTTATGGACGGCAGAAAATACCGCAGCGATTTTGAGAGCTATTTTGATACCCTGCGGAACACCTCAAACGAGGTCAGCCGGGAGTTCGGCCTATCCGTCATCGAGCCGGACGGCCACGGGAAGCACTACGCCCAATGGGACGCGGAACGGACGGGCCGGGGCGATATATCCCGGTTCATCCGCCAGGACATCGACGCCGCCCTCCGGGAGAGCTTCACCTTCGAGGGCTTTTTAGCCGTCCTCCGGCGTCAGGGCTACACAGTAAAGCACGGCCCCAATATCAAGCATACCGCCGTCGCCCCGCCCGGCGCTGGCCGGAATTTCCGGCTGGACAGCCTGGGGGACGGCTACACCGAGGCCGACATCTGCGCGCGGCTGGCCGCCGCTCGGAAGGGCACCATTACCCCCGCCGCCGCCCCTAATCCCCCGGCGCTACCGGGTGCGGCGGGGCAGCATCCGGCAGACGCCCCGGGAAAAGCTCCATGGGTTCCGGGCCCTCTATGTGTACTACTTATACCTGCTGGGCGGGCCCCGGCCCAAACAGCGCCGCCCCGTCCCCTTCTCCGTCCGGGAGGATGTGAAGAAGCTGCGCCAGTACCAGCGGCAGTACCGGCTTTTGCGGGAGTACCGCATAGATACCGACTACCAGCTTACCACATTGGGGGAGGCCCTGCAAGCCCAGATCGACGCCTTGGCGGACCAGCGCCGGGAGCTGTACGGCAGAAAACGGGCGGGCGAGGACGTAGAGGCGTTGATCGCTGCTATCAACGCCCGCCTTCGCCCGCTTCGCCGTGATCTGAAAACCTGCGGGCGGGTGGCGGCGGATATCCCCCGCATCCGGGGCCAGCTCCAGGCAGACCGGGAACAGGAGAAACAGCGCCGGACCCACCCGGATCGGGATCGTTCCCATGGCCCCGCCCGGTAAAATCCAACATCGAAAGGAAGGTGAATCCAATGGACGTGAGCGCCGAGGCCGCCGATCTGGTGGTGAAGGAGGGCATCCAGGCCACCGAGAGCGCGGTGAAGCTGGCAGGCTCCGCGCTGAAAAATGTGGCGGCGCTGTTGCTGGCCTTGAAGCGCCAGGACAACAAGGTGGTGGGCAAGACCAGCGCCAAGCGGCTGGCCCGCGACCCCGCCCCCGCCGTTGTGATCCCGCTGAAGCGGGAGGACCGGGGGCGGTTCAAGAAGCTGGCAAAGGAGTACGGCATTTTGTACTTCATCGCCCAGCAGAAAGGGAGCACGGCGGGCTATGTGAATGTGGTTTCCAACCAAAACTACGCCGCCCAGCTTAACGCCGTGATGGAGGCTATGGCCTATCCCATCCCCCAGCGGGCCCAGGAGGAAAACGCGCCAAAAAAAGCGAGCCCCCGTGTTCCACAAGAGAAGTCCTCGCCAGAGCGCGGGACTGGCTCGACTCCCTCCCCGACAGCAAGTGCGGCTACTGAACAGGACGTGCCCGCCGAGCTGAAGGAATCCGTGCGGGCCCGTTTGGAGGGGCTGAAAGCCATGTCGGGGCAGGGCCGCACCCAGGGCAGAACCCAGGAAAAGACCCACAGGCGGGGCAAAGACACCCGATAACTTGAAAAGGAGGAATCTTTACGCCCAGTATCAGCGATATCATCAAAAACAAGACCACCCGCGACCAGGCGCGCACCGAGCAGCGCCAGATGGAGCGGGAGAGCCTGTCCGCCATGCGGGACGGCTCCCTCAGCATGATCACCGGCAGCCCGGAGCACTACCAGCAGTACCTGGATTTGCAGGCGGACAACATCCATTGCAGCGTGGGCAACGTGGCCCTCACCATGGCCCAGCTCCAGGGGGCCACCAAGATCGGCACCACCAGCTATTGGCACAGCCTGGGCCGCTATGTCCGGGATGACGCCATCAACGCCGGGGCCACGGTGTTCGTGCCGCCCCGCAACAAGCAGTACCGGGGCTATTTCATGGGCAGCTACTACGACGTGAGCCAGACCACGGGCAAGCCCCTGCCCGACCCGATCCCCCTGGAGGGGAAGGGGCCCCGGATGGAGGCGGCGCTGGCCGCGCTGATGGACCAGTCCCCGGTAACGGTGGCCGAGAGCAAGGAGATCGAGGCCCCGGCCCTCTATGACCCGGAGCGGCTTACTATCTTCATCAACCCGGACTACAGCCACGCGGCGGTGTTCGCCGCCCTCGCCGCTGAAATCCCCCTGGCCCGCGCCCATGACCGGGGCTATAATGGGAATTTCAAGCGGGAGTTTTACGCCCTGGACGCGCAGAGCGCGGGCTACATGGTGTGCCGCCGCTTTGGGGTGGAGTGCCCCCAGCCGGAAATGGCAAAACACGTGGGCGGCAGCTATAACGGCCTCCCGCCCTCCGTCTGCGGTGAAATGCTGGAAAAGGTGCGGGACGCCGCCCGGAACATGGGCAACGGCATCGAGCAGGCCATCAGCCCCCGCCAGCAGGAGCGGGGCAGTCAGAACCGCCGCCACAGCCGGTAAAGCGGCGCCATCAGGCGGCACTATTCAGCGGTGTGTTCCCCCCGCGGAGGGTACGCCACCGGCCACCCCCAGTCAAGGCCGGGCGGTTGTTTCACAACCGCCCGCGAGCCGGCCAGTCTGAGGACTGGCCGGGCCTTGACCGGCGGCGTCCGGCGCTGGCCGCCTACCTTATATGATATGGAGGACTACGTGATGAAACGAGTACGCACCCTTCTGCTGGCCGCGCTCATGGCGGGCCTGCTGGCCCTGCCCGCCCATGCCGCCAGCTTCTATCCCATTTCCGTGGAGGAATACACCTACGGCCCCTTTGACGAGCTGCGCATCGACAAGGTGTACCAGCTCTCCAGGAGCGACGACCCCAAGGACATCCCCACCGAGGACTTTGACCGGGGCGGCCTGCACTATGTCCTGCTGGACGTGGTGAAAACGGATCAGAGCGACACCGACACCAAGGACTATTCCGAGGTCGTCACCCTGGAGACGGACACCAAGGACATGGCCCTCATCATCCAGCAGTTGGAGCTGTCTATGGAAGTCACCACCGAGGACGGCTACAGCGGCACCCTCATGCCCGACTACCCCGGCATCACCGTGGAGGCCAAGGGCTACAAGACCAGCTCCCGCACCGTCACCGCCACCCGCTCCTACCCCAACCTGTCCGATGCCGACGCCTCCCTGATCCCCCGGACCATCCAGGACGGCGGGCGCACCCTGACCCTGGCCGACGTGCAATGGCAGGAGGCCGGGGGCTTCTACAACGCCAGCGCCACCTACAGCGGCACCGCCAGCAGCAAGTACGCCACCGGCTATATCGCCACGGTGGAGTATAAGGGGGAGGTGTCCCGGACGAGCTGTGACACGGTGCTCTACACCGCCACTTTCGCGTCTCATGGTGAGACACATTCCGAGAACAGTCCCCAGCCCACCCAGGCCCCCGCCGCGACCGACGCCCCGGCCGACACGGACAGCGCGGGCGTCAACTGGGCCATCCTGGTGATCCCCGCCGCGCTGCTGCTGGGGCTGGCCGGGTTCGGCGGCTGGAAGCTGGTGAACTACATCAAGGACAAGAAAAGAGGTTATGTGAAATGAAAAAACGTTTGACGGGCCTTGCGGCGGGCTTCTGCCTGCTGGCGGCCCTGGCCCTGCCCGCCCACGCCCAGGATTACAATTTTAAGGCCCCCTCCGCCGGGGACTTCGGCACCCCCACCAGCGATGATACCATCTATGAGTGGACCGACCCCAACGTGGACAGGAGCAAGAACAGCGCCCTCATCCCGCCCGGCTTCGGCACCCCGTCCAGCTACCTCCCCAATTTTGGGGAGTTCCTGACTCCCAACCTCGCGGCGGGCGGGCCGCTGAACGGTGGAAACCTGATCCCCGGCACTGTGGGGGCGGCCACCCTCCCCGGCGCACCCGGCACAGGCGGCGGCTCCACCGGCACCGGCTATCCCACGGTGAACTATCCCACCGCCAGCGGGCCCGTCACCGGGTTCACCGAGCTGACCCCCGACCTCTATAACAGCGACGGCAGCCTGGGCACCCTCAAAATTCCGTCCATCGGCCTGACCGTGAAAGTGTATGAGGGCACCGGCAGCGCCCCCCTGCTGAAAGGCGCGGGCCACTTCACCGGCACCACCGCCTGGGATGGGAACTACTGCGTGGCCGGGCACAACCGGGGGGTTCGCAACGACTTCGGGAAGATACACACCCTGCGCACCGGCGATACCATCAGTTTGACAACGCCCCTGGGTTCCCGCTCCTATTCCGTTACCAGCGTGTCCAAGATCAGCTACACGGACACCTCCATGCTGGAGGCCACCTCCGACAACTGCATCACGCTTTTCACCTGCGTGGAGGACCAGCCCGCCTACCGCTGGTGTGTCCGGGCTGTGACCGGATAGGACGGAAATTTGACGCTATTCCTCACTTTTGATACAATAATAGTGGGAAATACATCCCACAAATCGCAAATAGGGGGCATCAAAAATGAGGAACAAATACCTGCAATTCGGCCTGGGCATGATCGTGGGCGGCCTGCTGTGCGGCACCACGGCAGCGGCGGCGGACTATCTCACCGCCAGCCCCAGCACGCAGACCTTCTATCTCAGCGGCCAGCCCGTCCAGTTTGAGGCATACGCGATCCATGGCAATAATTTTGTGAAGCTGCGGGACATCGGGCAGGCCGTTGACTTCGGCGTGACCTATGACGGCTCCACCAACAGCGTCCACATCGATCCCAATGTCCACTACGAACAGGAGGCGACCATACCTGCACAGACCTCGCCCGCCCCCTCCGGCCTGACGGAAGAAAACGTCCGAGCCGCTATCGTAAGCCTGCGGGAACGCTATCCCCATGGCACGGTCTATGAAACTCCCTACCGCCCCAACAATTCCCTGGACAGGCCCTTTGACAACTGCGACCATTGCGCGGGCTGGGCCATGCTGTGTTCCGACGCCGCTTTCGGTGATCTCCCCTGGCGGCGGGTGGACAGCCCACGATGGGAGGACATACGGACGGGGGATGTGATCGTCTATAAAAACTCCTATTCCGGCCACGCTGTCGTGGTACTGGAAAAAACAGCGGAATCTGTGACCGTGACGGAGAGCGGCACGCACAACAAGGCGCTATGGAGCGCCCAATATCCCCGCTGGTGGCTGGAAGGACAGCCGGGCTATTCTATCAGAACCCGCTACCCGCAGTAAAATTTGATTTGTCCCATAGAAGGGAAATAAATCTCACCATGAGATTTATTTCCCTTCTTTCCATCACTGGCGGGGCCAGACCGTGAAAGCGGTTTGGCCCCGCCCCACTTTGAAGGAGGTAAAAGTTTGAAGCATAAAATGATCAACCGCGTTATGTCCCTGCTGCTGGCGCTGGTGTGCGTCATGGGCGTCCTGCCCCTGTCCGCCTTCGCCGCCGGGCTGTCCACGGCCCCCGGCTCCATCACGCAGAAGTCCTCGGACTACATGAAGATCGGCGGCAAGTCCGTCCGCTACAAGGCCGCCAGCACCACCATCAACAACGTGGGCCTGCCCTATGTCTTTGACGAGCAGGTGGATGTACCGGGCTACGGTTCCACCCGCGCCCTGTGCGCCTATCAGAAAGGCACCCTGGGCCCTGCCGCCAACGGTCAGAAATGGAACTTCAAAGAGGAAGTGAACAACGCTTCTTTGAAAGTGCTGCTCACTTACATCTACTCCCATACCTACGGCGACTTCACCGACGCGGGCAACGCCCGGGGGCTGGAGCATTGGACGCAGTATTGGTCGGACATTTGGTTCATGGTTGCCCAGGCCATGAGCTGGTACTATGAACATGGGATCATCCTGGACGTGAACAGCAACCGGGACGGCTTCATTGAGCAGGCCGCCGAGGAATTTGTAGCGGCCATGAAGCTGTACCATGACACCTACGGCCAGTCCTCCTGGATCAAGGATTGGAGCAAGATCGGCACCCATTCCATCATCGACAGCTCGGACGGCGGCAAGACGGGCAATTCTGCCTATGACTACATCGCCATCGGCGTGAATCTGGTGATGAATCATCCCGAATACTTCCACAACTATCACCTGTGGATGTACGACTGGGATAAAAGCCAGCCGTGGAAGCTGGCGGGCCAGTCCGGGGTTCCCATGCAGCGCCTTTTGATCGCTGTGCCGGACGAGGAGGAGATCGACACCGGCACGGTAAAACTCACCGTGAAAAAATTGGAGGCGGGCACCAACAGGCCGATGGCCGGGGTTTCTTTCAAAATTGAGAACGCGACTGACCCCGGCGCCTTTTCCGTCACCCGCACCACCGGCGCGGACGGCACCATTACCCTGACCCAAGAGGCGGACGACCTCACTTCCGGCCAATATCTGATCACCGAGGAAGCTGTGCCGGAAGGGTATGTGGCGCAGACCGAATCCCAGCTCGTCACCGTCCTGCCCAACGGCGCCGCCAACAGTGTGTTCACCTTTTTCAATGTGCCTGACCAGCCGGGTGGCGGGGACGGCTCCATCCGCAAGGTAAATGCGGACAACCCCACCGAGGGCATCCCCGGCGCGGTCATCCGCATTACCTCCGTCAAGCTGGACGATGGCGGCAGTTTCTTCGGGGAGTACATCACCAAGGACGGCGGCTACATTTCCAAGGAAGATCTGGATTTTTCCAAGCTGCCCACCGGGGCATATCTGGCCGAGGAGATCACCCCGCCCGAGGGTTTCATCCTCAGTTCCGATGTCGCCAAAGTGAAGCAGCCCTTTGTATGGGACGGCAAAACCGATGTGTCCCTGGTCTTTGAAAACTCGGCCAAGGTGAAGGTGCAGCTCAAAAAGGTGGACGAGAGCGGCCAGCCGTTGGCCGGGGCCATTTTCCTGGTGCTCCGGGACGGGCAGGTGATCGCCACCGAGGAAACCCAGGCTGACGGCACCATCACCGTGTCCCATATCACTGAGGGCTACTATGAGTTCCGGGAGGTGTCCGCCCCCGCTGGCTTTGACTGTGACCGTTCCCCCGTGGGCGTCCACGTCAACGCCGAGGACTTGCAGGGGGAGCAGACTATTGTGGTGGAGAAGATGAACCATCACAAGCGGGCACTCACCATTTCCAAGCGGGATTTGGAGACGGGCGCGTCCGTACCCAACACTTCCTTCCATATCCACGGCGTAAACCTGGGCTATGAAAATGACGTGGTGACGGGGGCGGACGGCACCGTTACCCTGTCCGATATGCCCAGCGGGTGCTATGAGATCACCGAGACGGACGTGCCCGCCCCCTACCTGCTGGACGCCAACAACCGCAAGACCGTCTGGATCGACGCCGCCAAAGACCAGGACGTGGTGGCGGATTTCCGCAACAGCACCCGGCCCGGCCTGCGGCTGTTGAAACGGGATCAGCAGACGGACCAGCCCATCCAGGGCGCTACCTTCTTAGTGGAGGAAGTCAACGGCGGCTACAGCGACCAGCACCAGACCGACAAGGACGGCCTGATCGTGCTGGACGGCCTGCGGCCCGGCGCGTACACCATCACCGAGGTCAAGCCCGCCCCCGGTTATGTGGGGGACGATACCCCCAGGACCGTCTACCTGGAAGAAAACCGCACCTGTATCGTGGAGTTGACCAACCTGCGCAAGCCCGATCTGAAAATTGTGAAGGAGGACAGCATCACCCACAGCCCCATTGAGCACGTCAAATTCCAAGTGTGGCGGGGCAGCGACGACACCATCACCGGGGAGCTGAACGACCTGGGCACCTTCTACACGGATAAAAACGGCGAAATCCTGTTAGAGAAGCTGGAAACGGGCTGGTACAGGGTGAAGGAGCTGGAGCCCGCCCCCGGCTATACCATCAAGCAGCCGGACACCCAGGACATCTATTTGAAGGCCGGGGAAACCCATGTTGTCCGCTTCCAGAACACCCCTAAAAATGCCATTATAATCGAAAAGTACGATAATGTCACCCATGAGGCCCTGCCCGGCTGTACCTTCCAGCTTCGCTGGCTGGGCGGTTCCAGCGGCACAGGCGGCACTGTCATCGGCCAGAAGGTAACGGACAAAAACGGCATCGCCATGTGGACGGGGCTGGAGCCGGGCACCTACGTCATTGAAGAAGTAGACCCCGCCGATGGCTATTCCATCATCCAGTCCAGCGAAACGGTTTTCCTGGCGGACAGCGGGGAGCAGAGCGTTGTCACCGTCCGCTTTTCCAATTCGCCGGACGGCAGTTTGTTGATCCGTAAGGTGTGCGCCACCAACCCCTCCGTCACCCTCCAGAACGCCGAGTTCAAAGTGATGTACTCCGATGGCACTTTGATCGGGGACAGCAACGGCATTTTCAGAACCGATGAAAACGGGGAAATCCGTATTGATGGGCTGAAACCGGGAAAGAGCGTGGTCGTCACCGAGACACGCGCCCCCGCCGGGTTTATTTTGGACACCCAGAGCCAGACCATCCAGACGAAAGAGGGCCGCACCGTCAGTTTGACCTTCAAAAACCAGCCCCGCGGGAAATTGATCATCCAGAAAAGGAGCCAGGACAACCAGCCTTTGAGCGGGGCCGAGTTCCGCATCACGACGGCGGCGGGCTGTGAGGTCGGTTTGGACGGCGTGATCGGCACGTCCACCCTGACGCAGAACGGCATTTTCCGAACCGACGCCCAGGGTGAAATCCGCATCACCAACCTTGCCCCCGGCGCTTACGTCATAAATGAGATCAAGGCCCCGGACGGTTATGTGATGGACAGCCCCAGCGTTAATGTCGTCATTGGCACCGGGGGCGACACGCAGACTGTTGTGGTGAAGAACAGTAAGGCGGGCTCGCTCGTCATTTTGAAAAAGAGCACGGACGGCAAGCCCCTCCAGGGGGTGGAGTTCAAAGTGACCACTTCCACCGGGGAATTTGTGCCGGACGCCAGCGGCCGCATCAGCTCCAACGGCCTGTACTACACTGACCGGGACGGCAAGATCACCATCAACGGCGTAGTGGGGACGCTGGTTGTCACCGAAACAAAGAGCATCCCCGGCTACACCATCGACGAGGCCACCCGGACGCAGACCGTGGACGTGCGGCCCAACGACACGCAGACCCTCTATTTTTACAATAAGGCCGCGACTACCCTTGTAATCGAGAAGTATATCGAGGGCACCACCACACCCATCAAGGGTGTTACCTTCCTTGTCACCGACAGCTCCGGGACACTTGTTTGAATAGGTAGGGAATTTTCAGCACAAGAAAAATCGCCATCAGGCGTTTTGTCATCGTCTGTCTGAGCGCTGCTGCCAGTTGGGGAATCCTTATCAGGCGCACGGCCCCCGCCAGACGGCGGGTCATTGCTGCCATCATCGTCCCCGAAATCAGGCCCTTCCATAGACAAATCGCATTCCAGAGGAAAACGAAAACGGATTTTCTTCAAAATTAAGCCGTTTGGCAGGGGCTTCGGGTAAATCTGAATGCGGTCCACCAAAGCGTGCATGATGGTCCTTTCATCCTCGGCGGGCATCATATCCATCATATTAAAGATAGTGCTGGCAATCGTGCGGACCTGCTCCGCCGTGAGGTTTTGCCTGCCTGCGTTGTGAATCGCCATAGAAACCTGCTCGATTTTATCATCAAGTTCGGCGATAGATTGAGCTCGCTGCCGCAGTACAGAATGTAAATCCTCGTACATGGAATCATACAGGTCATCATCGGCGTCAAGCTCCGCAATCTTGCCCAGCAGCTTTGTCTTCTGACGCAGCTCCTTCTTCCGGGCGGCCTGCAAAGTGTCCAGCTCGGCGTTCAATGCGTCTAAATTGTCCGCCGAACCCATAGCCGCCATAATCCGTTCCGTAAAATCCACATTCCGCAGGGCCTCCTGGACCACGGCGCGGACCTGGGCGTCCAGGACGTCCTGCCTGACATGGTGGGAATAGCTGCACTTCTTTCCGGCTGCAATCTTGGTGTTTTTACAGATGTAATACCGCATATCCGAATAAAATCCAGTACCGTCTTTCTTGGGCTTGCGCTGGACCGCCCCGAACATAGGCGCGCCGCAGTCCGGGCACCTGATAAGGCCGGAGAGGATATGGGTATTCTTCGGGCCGTGGCGGGCCTCTTTCTTTATGCCGGTCACAAGACGTTTGAGGCGTACCTCCTGCCAAAGCTCATCCGGGATAATCGCCTCATGCCTGCCGTCGAACAGCTCATACTCGGCCTGTTTGACGCTGTGATATTCGTTGCGGGTGCCTTCGATTTTCTCGTTTTTGTGTCGGCCATAGGCGATTTTGCCGGTATAAACCGGGTTGTCCAGTACAGCCTTGACAAAGGATTCTGTGATACGGCTGTACAGGTTGTTCTGGCGAGTGTTCTTTGTATAGCCATTCGTGTTGAGCCACTTCGCAACGCCGGAGTAGCCCAGGTCGGAGTGTGCGAACTTTTCAAAGATGACGCGAATCAACCCGGCTTCGGATTCCTCAATCGAGAGCTCGCCCTTTTCCAGCTTGTAACCGTAGGGGGCCTGTCCGCCGTTCCACTTGCCCTCCCGCGCTTTCTGCCAGCGTCCGGCCATGGTCTGCGCCTGGATGTTCTCGCGCTCCAGCTCCGCTACTCCGGCCAGAACGGGAAAAAGTATCTTCCCAGCGGCGGAAGCGGAATCAATGCCGTCCTCAACGCACATGAGATTGACGCCGTAGTCCTGCATGAGTTGGAGATTATACAGCACATCGGCGGCGTTCCTGCCGAACCGGGACAATTTGAAAACCAGGACATAGCACACGCCGTCCGGGTTGCCGGTCTGGATGCGCCGGAGCATTTCCGTAAATTGGGGCCGTCCTGTCGTGTTCTTGCCGGACTTGCCCTCGTCGGAAAATTCGGCGGCTATGGTCATGCCCCGGTGGTCCGCCTCCCGGCACAGCCGTTCCCGCTGGGCGTCAAGGGAGTACTTTTCCACCTGCATTTGGGTGGATACTCGGGTGTAGATGTAGCATTGCGGTTTCTTTTTGGAAGCTGGCACAGCTCTTGCCCCCTTTCTGATAAGATTTTAGGGTGTACAACGGGAAAAGGCCGCTGCCGCGCGGTACAGCCTGTTCTTAGATTCCGAGCCCGAGGGGGGAAGTCAGCCACCCCGAAGGGGCTCGGCCTTGACAAGCGCCAACGGCAATGATACAATGCCGCGCCCCGACGGCTTGGAAACCTGCCTGTTCCTGAGTTCGTCGCCGTCGGGGGACGCCCGGCCATCATTGCCGGGGGAGTTTGTCAAGGCTGGCGGCTGGCTTTTACTGGTTTCCCTTCTTCCGCCGCTGCGCCCGGTTTTCAACCGGGCGTGTCTGTACAGAGGGAAGATATGTCATTTTATCGGATTTTCCCCGGCCTGTCAATTCTGGTACGGGGATGGAAGCGTGGCCGGAGGCCTCGGAGCAGGACGCCCCGCAGGGCGTCCGCGCACAGGGCACCCGAGCGGAGCGAGGGCAAGCGGACAGGGGGACGGGTGCTGCCGGTAGGCAGTACCACCCT
Organism: Oscillospiraceae bacterium; assembly: GCA_910575695.1. GTDB lineage: Bacteria > Bacillota > Clostridia > Oscillospirales > Oscillospiraceae > Enterenecus. The sequence continues at coordinate 75,226 of CAJTGJ010000015.1, forward strand.
TGGACGCGCAGTAAGGGCCCCGACCGAAGGGAGGGGTGGACCCGGAGGGTCCAGGGCTGTCGGCTGTGCCGACCACGACGGGCGCGAAGCGACCGGCGTGACGCCCCCCCTTATGCCCTGGAATGGTTTTCGAGGATTTTTATCTATTTTATGTCGAAAACACCGCTTTGCCAAGGCGCTCATAGCTTTCCGATGGCCCACTTGCCGCTTTTTCAGTGGGCCATCGGTGGCCCACGTGGGCCACGTACGTCGTTTTCCCATGGTGCCCAATACCCTCCTTGGCCCACCGCCATAGCGGCTCGTGTCACGCCTGGGCCACGGCGCTTTTGGCACCGTGGTGATGGGCGATTGGTGGTCTGTGGCCCACGTATGGCCCACCGCGCCTGTGGCGCGTGGGACGGTCCCGGCAGCCCCGGCACGGGCGCTTCCCGTATCCCGCCCCGACCCCATGCCGTCCCGCTCCGGGGCCATACGACTGCGTTCCCTCCTACCCGGACGGGGCCATGGCGGCCCTCGTCCGCCCGTGGTGGTGGGGTCGCCGCCTATATCACTACGGGATCTGCGTCGGATGGGCGGGGGCCCATGGGCACCCCATCGCCGACCTGGCCGCACCATTGCCACTGGCCCCGCGTTTATAATTTTTTGCTTTGATATAGCACAAAACGGTCGAAATATCAGAGGTTTTGCTCCTCTCCAAAAATCGCAAAATAAATCCGAAAAAGTATTGCATTTCTTTAGAAAATGGTATAGAATTAGTATGAAAAGTCAAAAGAAGAAATGGAGGAACATGCTATGATGCTCAATGAACTATATGCTTTTGTTGGAGACAACCCAAAAGGCACAGAACCCCCGGACCCTCCCGTCATTTACGGAGAACTGAATTTGGTTGGTAGGCAAATCACTTGGCTTCCTCGAAAGCTCATCGTTACAGGCGATATGGCAATCCTGCACTGTCCTAACCTCACGGCCCTGCCTGCGGAAATGTTTGTAGGCGGCGATCTTCTCCTAGACGGCAGTCAAATCAAGGAAATTCCGGCTGATTTGGACGTGCGCGGAAATATTTATGCATATGACATGGATCTGAATATCCCCGCAGGCTACACGACGAATGGGGGTCTCGACCTCAGAGGTGACACTCGGCAGGAGGGCAACCCACGGAAGCCTCTCCAGCTTCCAGACAATTTGACCGTTAACGGCGATCTGGATGTTTCGGGCAGAAAGGTGAAATGGCCAAAGAACCTGATTGTCAAAGGTCGCTTGATACTTGATCACCAGTTGGCAGATCAGATTCCTATCGGGGTAGCCACTATAAACGGGAATTTCTGCGTTAATGGAGATAGACTGTAAATATGTCCGATTTATCGGGAAATAAAGTAAAAATCCCTCGGGAAGGTTCGTGGCCTTTCCGGGGGATTCTTGTTGTAATGCGGGGTAGCAAGGGTGGCGGTGTTGGGTCAGCGGAGCCGCGATGGCGAGGGTAACGCCACGGAGGAACAACTGGGAACAAAAAACCTCCACCGACGCCCGTGGCGACGGTGGAGGTGATGAGATACAGCTTAGTGGCCGTAGATAGTGCCGCGCCGCAGGTTGTAATACGCGGCATCGTGGAGGCAGACGTTCAATTTGTCGACGGTCTTGTTGAACTTGTCCACAACGCCGGCATACTCGTCCGCTTCATAGCTGCTGACCTTGAACGTGCCGTAGGCAGTGGTGCAAAACGGGCCGACAGTGGTATAGTCGTCGCCGGTCTTCTGCTTCGCCCAGTAGGCCTTCACGTTGGCCGCGTAGGTCTTGTTGTCCGTGCCGACATAAGCATTACGGAGGCCGGTGTTTACGTCCACGATTTCCCAGCGGCCGTTCAGGTACACGATGTTGAACGCATGATTAGGACTGAAAGTGCCCATGACGTGGCAGGGGATGCCCAGTTCGCGGCACATGATGGCGTACACGTTGGAAAAGTCTTTGCACATGCCGAGATGGGAGTCCCACATGGTGTAGCCCTTGGCAGAACCGGACGCCGCGGCAGTTGCCCAGCGGTAGTCGCAGTCAGCGGGGGCCATGTCCTTGTCATAGGCGATGTTCTTCTTCATCCAGGCGAAGAGGGCGTAGGCATTGGCGTAGTCGCTGGCGTCCTCGTCCGGGCAGATCTCGTGGGCAAGACCGCGCCACTTGCCGCTGTTGTCAGGATAACGACTGGTGTTGGACTTGAACGGGTAATGAATAACCGTGACGTCGGCGGCCTTCTCCAGGTCGTTGCCGCCCTGCTTGGCGACCCAGGCTTGGAAGATATCATCTATCGTAAGGCTGTCCTTTTTGTCAGTCAGCCACGTCTTCATCGCCTGGTCGCTGGCCTGGAGCTCGCGATCCGCGAATTTGCCGACGCCGTCGCTCACGTAGACGGTCTGCCACGCGCTGACGGTCTCGACAGTGCCATCTTCATGAGTAAAGTCGAACCACACGCAGAAGGCGTAGGGGCCGTTCTTCAAGTTGGTCGTCTTCGCGGTGTGTTCCGTGTTGGCAGTCGCGTCCAGCACGATCTTCTCGGCGTCGTCGTACGTCCGGAACTCGACGGCATAGACCTCCACGTTGTCCAGGTCCGAGAATGCCTCATAGGTCAGGACGTTGCCCTCGATGCTGGCGCGGATACCCCAGAAACCCTGGCGATCCGTATAGATCTCATTGACGTACTTGCCGTCGAGGGCGTTGCAGCCTGCGTACCAGGTGTCGCGGAAATCGTAGAAGTACGTGTACTTGCCGGATTTCTCCTGGTAGTCCAGCTTGCGGAACGTATCGTAGCTGATATTGGTCAGGCTGGGATATTTAGTCGTACCGTAGGCCACGCGGGTCTTGGCCGTGCTGGAAGTGCTTGCGGCCACGGAAGCGACGGCGTTGGCCGGGGACTGGACGGCGGCGGCGGTTGGGGCCAGCACCGACACGCTCAGAACAAACGCTAGGAACAGGGACAAAACGCTGGTACATTTGTGCTTCGTCTTGAATTTCATTATGGTCTCTCCTTCTTTCTAGCGGGACAAACCGTCGCGGCTGTCCCTGCTGTTCTCAACGGGTACTTACCTTTGGGGGTGGTACTTCCATTCCCGGCCCCCGCAGGCGTTCCCGTTGAGACAACAAAAGCGGCGCAGGGCATGATAATTCCCTACACCGCCGATAACACACGCAAACGCCATTTCCCCCCTTGAAAACTGACTGGAAAAAGGGTATACTGACGCTGGGCGCAATATCTTTTTGCTGTGTGGGAGGGAGTGTCTCCTGCATAGGGCCTTGGGGGGTTGCCGCCCCCCAAGGCCTGCCTTATGCTTTTGTTATCTCGCTTCTTATTCTATATCATGTCGAAAAATATTGCAACAGGTTTTTTCACGGTTCGGCAGTCCGGGCCGTGTTTTTTGCTGCAAAGCAGCGGGGGCGGGCGTGGCCGGGCGATAATGGCTAATCTCATGGCCGCTATGTGGCGCTGGGGGCCGCCTGGTTTTTGGGCCTGCTGTCGCCGAAGCTGACGCTGCTGGCTAAGATTTCCGCGCTGCGGCGCTTGCCGCCGTCCCGGCTTGTCCAGTCGCGGAGCTGGAGCCGTCCGTCAATCACGGCCATGCGGCCCTTGGTGAAATACTTGCTGACAAATTCGGCGGTGCTGCGCCAGGCCACAATGTCGATGAAGTCCGTGACCTTGCCGCCGCTGGCGTCCTTGAAATCCCGCTCACAGGCGACGGAGAAGGACGCGACAAGAATGCCGTTCTGAGTGCGGCGGAGCTCTGGGTCCCGCACAAGACGGCCCATGACAATAATTCGGTTTAGCATAGCTTTTCCCTCCATGATGAAGGACCGCTCCCAAATGCAATGGAGCGGTCCTTTTTATGTCGTTCTTTCCGAAGCGGCGGGCTTCCATCCTCAAATCATGTGGAAGTGCCGCAGAGCGGCCTCGACCGCCGCCTCCATCGTTGGTGGGACCTGCGGCGGCTCCACGCCCTCCGGCAGCGGTCGGCTCTGGCCTCCCTGGGTAACGACGCCATGCTTCCGCTTGACCTGGGTGACGTGCCAGGAAGCCGCTTTTAGGCCATACTCCTGCAATACCCAATCCCTGATTTCCCGGTAGGCGGCAGGATGATAGGGTGTAGCCTCCAGCGACGGTTCGTACTCCAGAAAAACGTGCTTCCGGCTTTTCATAAATTCCCTACCTATACGGAGTAGCGTTGGCGCGGTGGTGGGCACCAGCAACGGCGAGTTTGTGACAGATGAGGCGGGCCGGATCGTTTTGGAGGGCCTGGAACCGGGGACTACCATCACCGCCCGCGAGATCAAAACCGTGGAGGGCTACGAGCTGGACGGCCAGCCCAAGTCCATCAAAATCAAAGAAGGGGAAGTGCAGTACCTCCGCTTTTATAACAAAAAGCTGGGTTCCATCGTGGTACGGAAGCTGGATCAAAACAGTTTGACGCCGCTGGCCGGGGTGGAGTTCCAGATCGTCTACTCCGATGGCCGCTACCTGGACGACGACTACGGCCACCTGTCCAGCAAGGGCCTGTATAAGACCGACAGCAACGGCGAGATCAGAATTTCCGGCGTGTCCGGCACACTGGTGATCACCGAGACAAAGCCCCTGCCCGGCTATGTGATGGACGAGGGCACCCGGACGCAGACCGTGAAAGTGAACCCTTCGGACACGCAGACCATCACCGTGTATAACACAAAGGTGGGCGGCTTGACCATCGTGAAAAAGGACGAGCAGACCTCCGAGAGAATCCCCAACGTCCAGATGGAGGTGCGGAAGCTGAACGGGGAGATCATCGGCACCTTCACCACCGACAGCAACGGCATGATCCAGCTTCCCCAGGCCGAGAAGGGCTGGTATGAGGTGGTGGAGCGCAAGGCCGCCGAGGGCTACCGCCTGGACGCCACCCCCCACCGAATTGAGGTGAAGGACGGCCAGCAGGCCGTGCTGGAAGTGACCAACCGAAAGGCCGGTTCCGCCCTGATCCATAAGGTGGACAGCCTGACGGGCGAGGGGATTTTTGGCGTCACCTTCCTGGTGTCCGACAGCCGGGGCAACCCCATCGGCACCTATCAGAGCGACAACGAGGGTTATGTGTTCATCGACAAGGAGCTGGCGGACGGCAAGTACACCATCCGGGAGATCGAATGTGCGGACGGCTACATTTTGGACACCCAGCCCAAAACAATTTACATCCAGTACGGCGGCTGCTCCACCATCACATGGCCCAATACCGCCGTCCGGGGGCAAATCCAGATCGTGAAGAAATCCGCCGACTATAACCCCACCAACGGCCTGCCCGCCGAGACGCCGCTGGCCGGGGCCACCTTTGAGATTTACAACGAGCGCAACGGGAACAAGGTGGACACCATCGTGACCGACAGGAACGGGCTGGCGTCCTCCAAGGCCCTGCCCCTGGGCCGCTATACCATCAAGGAAACCAAGGCCCCGGCCAACTACGGCGCCACCGCCGACACCTTTACCGCCGTGTTGGAACACAGCGGCCAGATCGTGAAGCTGGAGATCACCAATAAGAGCGTGTCCACGGGGGTTTCCATCGAAAAGACCGGGCCCAAGGAGGCCATGTCCGGCCAGCCTGTGCGCTATGTGTTCTCCCATATCGGAAACACCAGCAACGTGACCCTGGAATCCTTCTATTGGAGGGATACGCTGCCCGCCGCCGTAAAGCTGGACAAGATTGTGACCGGCACCTACAATTTCCCCGGCACCTATAAGATTGTCTATAAGGTGAACAACACGGGGGACTACCGCACCCTGGCCGATAATCTGTCCACCAGCAAAAACTACACTCTGGCCGCGTCCCCCGTGGCCCTGGGGCTGGCATCCAACCAGCGTGTCACCGAGATCATGTTCGTGTTCGGGCAGGCCCCCGGCGGGTTCTCCCAGGTGGAGGCCCCCATGGTGTACTGTGTGGCCCTGTCCAATCTGGCCCCTGGGAGCAGCTTCGTCAACGTTGCCGACGTGGGCGGCACCTATAACGGCATCTGGCAGCAGGCCGTGACCCGCTGGGTAACAAAAGTATATGGGAAACCCATCGTGCCCACCCTGCCCAAAACCGGCTATTAAAAACCGCCGGGGAAATGTGTCTCATCGTGAGACACATTTCCCCCTTTGAATAGGAGGGAAATATGCCCGAAAAAAAGTATATCCGCTTTATCAACAGCGACTACAAGACCCTGTTCCACCTCCCGGACGGCGGGCGCGTCAGGATCACCTACCCTGACGGACGGCAGACTGACCGGGTGTGCCGCTTCATAGACGAGTACCACACAGAGATTGGGGGCTGGTGCTACCATATCTGTGAATTTGCCGAGCGCATGGAGCAGACCGGCGCAAGATACGCGCCGCTGGACTACATCCGGGATATGGAGTTCTACCGCAAATATTTCTTCGCGGCCAGTGAAGCGGGTAGCGGCCCCGCTTATTACATCATTGACGAGACGCAGGCCCATGGTTTTGCCGTCGCCCCTGCGGGGGCCGGGAAGGGCATGAAATACTGCGTGTTTGAACAGGTGCAGGACGGCTACCGTTCCAGGCCCGGTAACGTTGTGGCGTGGGGCGGGACGCTCCAGGAAATCCGCCCCCAGGATTGGGGCTTTGATCTGGCAAAGATCAAGGCGGTGACACAGAGGCCGAAAAAGCACATAGGCCACAAACGTTGAGCAGGGCCAGCATATCAAAGGCCCGGGCGCCCCCGCGCATAAGCGGCAGCACCTATTTTCGATCACTTACTTCGCGCCGGAATTAAATCTCACCATGAGACGCATTTCCGGCCCCTTTGAAGGAGGCGAAAACAATAGACGATTTCAAGGCTGTTCGCAGCAGCTTATCCTTTCGGCGCTCCATCCACAGCAAACGGGAGCGGTGGAGCGTCCCGGCAAAAAGGTGGGGTGGGCGGTGAAAAAACAGACTGACAGCGGCTATATTCAATGGATATTCCTTGCCCTGCCCGTCCTATGGATGGGGGCGGTGCTGGCCTACGCCTATGAGGACGGCATGAATGTGTTTGAACTCCTGCCACGCTTCGCCGCCGCCATGGAGCATCCCTTTGCCATCGGGTGGACGGCCCACACCCCCCGCTTTGTGCTGGGGGCGCTGGTGGCCTACGGCTTTGCCGTCACCATGTACCTGACCGGCAGGCAGAACCGCCGCCCTGGGGAGGAACACGGCTCCGCCCATTGGGGGAACGTGCATCAGCTTGACCGCAAATACCGGGACAAGGACCTGCACAACAACGTTATCCTGTCCCAAAACCTGCACATGAGCTTGAATGGCCGGAAGCACTTCCGAAACCTGCTGCAAATCGTGGTGGGCGGCTCCGGTTCCGGCAAGACCCGGTATGTGGTGAAGCCCAATATCTATGAGGCCAACGCCTCCTATATCGCGACTGACCCCAAGGGGGAGCTCGCCCGCGCCGCCGTCCCGCTGCTCTTGCGGGAGGGGTATGTGATCCGGGTGATCGACCTTGTTGACCTGGACCACAGCGACCATTATAACCCCTTCCACTACATCCGCAGCGACGCCGACGTGCTTAAACTGATCGCCAATTTCATCCGCAACACCACACCCAAGGGGGCCCACTCCAACGATCCCTTCTGGGAGAAAAGCGAGATCGCCCTGGACTCTGCCCTAATGCTCTATCTGCTCCACGAGGCGCCCCCGGAGGAGCAGACCATGGAAATGATGTTGACCATGCTGGAATACGGGGCGGCCAAGGAGGGGGACGGGGACTACCAATCGCCCCTGGACCTGCTGTTTGAGGCGTTGGAGGAAGAAAACCCAAACCATATCGCCCTGCGTCAGTACAAGGTGTTCAAGCAGGCCCCCAGCGAAACCGCCATGAGCATTTTGATCACCGCCTCCGTCCGTCTGGCCCCCTTCACCTAGCGGATCACCAGCAAAGACACCATGGAGCTGGACAAGCTGGGGGAGCGGAAACAGGCGGTATTCTGCATCATCCCGGACAGTAACGACGCCTCGCTGAATTTCCTGGTGGGTATGCTCTATACCCAGGCGTTCCAGGAGCTCTACTATCAGGCGGACAAGGTGCATGGCGGCGCCCTGCCCGTCCCGGTCCGGCTGATGTTCGACGAGTTCGCCAATGTAGCTTTGCCGGACGGCTATGCCCGGCTCCAGGCCACCATGCGCTCCCGGAACATCATGGCCACCATTATACTACAGAACATTTCACAATTAAAGTCCCTGTTCAAAGACGACTGGGAGGGCATCATCGGCAACGCGGACAGCTTCATCTACCTGGGCGGGAACGAGCAATCCACCCATAAATATGTTTCCGAGCTGTTGGGGAAGGAGACGATCCAGACCCAGACCAGCAGCCAGAGCAAGGGGCGCAACGGTTCCTACAGCCAGAATTTTCAACAGGCGGGCCGCGAGCTCTTGACTCCCGATGAAGTGCGTATGCTGGACAACCGGCTTTCCATCATCCTGATCCGGGGGGAGGCCCCGGTGATGGACGCCAAGTACGACCTGGAACGGCACCCCAACCTCAAGTACACCGGGGACGGCGGGGCCATTCCCTACGTCCACAACGCCAAGTGCCTCTATGACGCGGGCGACCTGGACTTTACCTTTACATCCCTGGAAGAAACCGAAATCATCGACGAATTGGAGGAATCTGACCATGAAAAATGACCATAACAACAACCATGACCTGACCCGTTCCCGCGCCAAGGCCCGACGCTGTATGGCGGCGTGGACGGCCCTGGTGCTGTCCCTGGCCCTGTTCACCCTTCCGGCCTTCGCTTCGCCCGGCGGCGGCAGCGATCCCCTGTCCATCGTCAACAACCTGTCCGACTTCATCTTCTCCTGCATCAAGGCCATCGGCGTGATCATCCTGGGCTGGGGCATCGTCCAGCTCGGCATGAGCATCCAGTCCCATGACGCCAGCCAGCGCAGCCAGGGTATGCTGTGCGTGTTCGGTGGGCTGATCATCGCGTTCAGCAAGGAGATCTTGTCCACCATCGGCGCGCTGTGAGGCGGGCCGGAACAAATAAGAGAATCGCGTCTCACCATGAGACGCGATTCTCCCCTATGGGGGTGAATGACCATTAGTGACAACTGGATCGTCAATATCCTGGAAAACGCCCTGACGGATTGGAACGGCAAGCTGTCCGAGATATGGACGTTGCTCACCCAGACGCCGCAGAGTTTCAAAGGCGGCGACATCTGGACGGTGATCTCCGGCATCCACACCGCCATGGTGGGGATCGGCTACGGCCTGCTGGTGCTGTTCTTCGCCATGGGCGTGTTCCAGAGCGCCGCCAGCTTCCGGGACTTCCAGCGCCCGGAATTTGCCCTGCGCCACTTCATCCGCTTCGTGCTGGCAAAGGTGGCCGTGGGGAGCTGCATGGAGATCATGACCGCCATTTTCAGCGTGTGCGGCGGCGTGGTCGCCACCGTCATGTCCGGCATGGGCGGCTCGATGTCCACGGCGGCCACCCTGCCCGGCGAGATCGTGACTGCCATCGAGGGCTTGGGCCTGCTGGAGAGCATACCCCTCTGGCTGGTGGCCCTGCTGGGCAGCCTGTTCATCACCGTCATGTCGTTCATTCTGCTGCTGACAGTGTACGGGCGGTTTTTCCGGCTCTATATGTTCACCGCCCTGGCCCCGCTCCCCCTGGCGTCCTTCGCCGGGGAGGGCACCGCCGCCAGCGGGAAAGCGTTCCTCAAAAACTACATCGGCGTGTGCATGGAGGGGGCGGTGATCGTGCTGGCCTGCCTGATCTATTCCGCGTTCCTGTCCAGCAGCACCCCGGCCGCCGACGCCAGCCTGCCCGCCGTCACCATGGCATGGCAGTACATCGGCCAACTCATCTTCAATATGCTTATCTTGACCGGGCTGGTGAAGGGGGCCGACAGGGTGGTAAAGGAGATGTTGGGGCTATAGGGAAATACAACATCATCTACGCAGACCCGCCATGGAAATACGGCACATGGCACTCTGCGGACCGGCACTACCCCACCATGCCCATTGAGGACATCAAGGCCCTGCCCGTGCCCGAGCTGGCCGCCGAGGATTGCGCCCTGTTCCTCTGGATCACCATGCCCATGCTCCATGAGGCGTGGGGGGTGATGGAGGCATGGGGCTTTCGCTTTGTCACCGCCGCCTTTGTCTGGGTGAAGCTGAGCCGGAAATCCAATACGGTATTTTGGGGGCCGGGCCACTGGACCAGGGCCAACGCGGAGCTGTGCCTTCTGGCGACCAGGGGCCGCCCCAAGCGGCGGGCCCGGAACGTCCACCAAGTCATCATCTCCCACGTCCAGGAGCACAGCCGGAAGCCGGACGAGGCCCGCCGCCGCATTGAGGCCCTGATGGGGGATGTGCCCAGGGTAGAGCTGTTCGCCCGCCGCCCCGCCCCCGGCTGGGACGTGTGGGGGAATGAAGTGGAAAGCACCATTGACTGGGTAGAGACATAGAAAACCGCCCGCATATTCGCTGGCGGTTTTTGCCGGTCTATGTATCTTCTCCAGGGATGGTTCCGAACAGGATACGCAGATAGTCCCGGCGGCCGTATAGTACACGATCCACATAGACATCCCCGCCATGGGGCCGGTAGAAAACCATGTAGCTCCCGCTCACGAGAAAACGGTAGCCAGCATTTTCCCCGGCAATCGCGGACAGGGGAGAACCCATCTCCGGGAACATCTTCAACTGATCCACCGCGTCCATGATCTTGTCCACCACACGCTTTGCGGCAGACGGGTTTTGCAGTTCGTGGGCAATGTGCTCCCAAATATCGTCCAAATCGTGGAGCGCCTGTGTAGAATAGCGGATATTACTCCCCATGGGCCCGTTCCTCAAAGTGTGCCCGCACATTTTCCGGTGTCAACCAGCCCTCAGTTTCCCCGGACTTCCGCCCCACGGCAAGCTCGCCCATCAGTTTGAGCGTGGCCTGGGTTTTTTCGTAGTCCTGGATATCCAAAATGGCATATTTGCCGCGGCCATTCTTTGTCAGAAAGACTGGGGAACCCACGGCTACATCGTGCAGCACTTCGCTGTAATTGCGCAGATCGGAGATAGGTTTGATGTTCGGCATCCGATTCAACCCCTTTCTATCTCACAGTATACGCCAATCCGCTGTAAAATTCAACAACAAGTTTTACTACACTAAAATTGAGGTGATCCATTATCGAAATCAAAATTCCCAAAGAAGTACGCCAGCACAAGGAAAGCATTTTCTTCGGCCTGTCCGCCCGGCAGTTCTTCTGCGCCCTGTTCGCGGTGGGACTGGCCGTGGGCGTTTACCTGCTGCTGGGTCCCATGCTGGGCAAGGAGACCGCGAGCTGGGTGTGCATCCTGGCTGCCGCGCCCGTGGCCGTGGCCGGGTTCTTCCACTACAACGGCCTGACCCTGGAGCAGTTTGTGTGGGCTTTCATCAAATCTGAATTCCTGTGCGCCGGGGAGCGGCGCTTCATGTCCGAGAACTTCTACTATGACCTGTTCCGCCGAAAGGGGCGTGATGATTTTGATTAAGGCCCTTGCCGCCGCCAACAGGAGCGAACGGGACAAGTTCACCATCCCCCGCAGCGTCCAGCAGTCTATCCCCGTCAAGCGCATCTACGGGGACGGCATCTGGCAGGTGGGCCGGAAGCACAGCCGGACATGGCGGTTCACCGACGTGAACTACGCCGCCGCCTCCGAGGATGACCAGCGGGGGATCTTCCTGTCCTATGGCGGGGTGCTCAACAGCCTGCCCACCGACGCCGCCGCCAAAGTCACCATCATCAACCGCCGCCTCAACCCCGTGGACTTTGAACGCTCCATTCTGATGAAGGAGCGGGGGGACGGCCTGGACGAGTACCGCAGGGAATCCAACCGCATCCTCACCCAGCGGGCCGCCGAGAGCAATAATTTGGTCCAGGAGAAGTACATCACCCTGTCCATCCCCCAGCGGAAGATCGAGGAATCCCGCGCCTATTTCCGGCGGGTGGACGCCAACCTGTCCAAGAGCTTCGGGAGGCTGGACAGCGGGGCCCGGCCCGTGCCCAACCATGACCGGCTCCGCATCCTCCACGACTTTTTCCGCCCCGGCGAGGAACAGTATTTCACCTTCGACCAAACCGCCGCCATCCGCCGGGGCCTGGACTTCAAAGACCTGATCTGCCCGGACGGTATGCGGTTCCGGGCCAGCTATTTTGAGATGGGGGACAAGGTGGGCCGCGTCCTGTTCCTCAAGGACTACGCCAGCTACATCAAGGACAGCATGATATCCGCCCTGTCCGACTTCCCCCGAAACCTCATGCTGTCCATCGACATCCTGCCCATCCCCACCGACGAGGCCGTGAGAGAAATTCAAAGCCGGATCATGGGCATCGAGACGGATATCACCCGCTGGCAGCAGCGGCAGAACGACAAGAACAACTTCACCGCCACGGTCCCCTATGACCTGGAACAGCTCCGGGGGGAGGCCAAGGAATTTCTGGCCGACCTCACCGAACGGGACCAGCGGATGATGTTTGCCGTGGTGACATTGGTGCATATCGCGGACAGCCTGGAACAGCTTGACGCGGACACCGACGCACTCCTTTCCATCGGGCGGGAGCACCTGTGCCAATTCTCCGTCCTGCGCTACCAGCAGGAGGACGGGCTGAACACCGTCCTGCCCTACGGCCTGCGCCGGGTGAAGGCCATGCGCACCCTGACCACCGAGAGCACCGCCGTCCTTATGCCCTTCCGCGTCCAGGAGATTCAGGACCCCGGCGGCCTGTCCTACGGTATCAACGCCATTTCCAAGAACCTGCTGATCTGTGACCGCAAGCGGCTGATCTCCCCCCACGCCTTCTACCTGGGCGTGTCCGGTTCCGGCAAATCGGTGGGCATGAAGTCCACCACCGACAACGTGATCCTCTCTACCAACGACGAGGTGATCATCATCGACGCCGAGCGCGAGTACGGCCCCATCACCCGGTCGCGGGGCGGGGTGGTGGTGGAGATATCCCCCAACAGCCCCCACCATATCAACCCCCTGGAAGTCGCGCTGGACTATGTGGACGGGGAAAACCCCATTGCCATGAAATCCGAATTGATCACCAGCATTTTGGAGCAGCAGATGGGGGTGGGCCGCCTGTCCGGCAGCCATAAATCCATCATCGACCGCTGTACCGCCAACGTGTACCAAAACTATTTCAGCAGCCGGGGCAAAGCCCCCATGCCCCTTTTGACAGACTGGCGCAACGAGGTCATGCGGCAGGTGGACCCGGAGGCCCGCGAAATTGCCCTGGCCGCCGAGCTGATCACCGAGGGCAGCTTGAACGTGTTCGCCCATCCCGGCAACGTGGATATGAACAACCGGATCATCACCTTCGACCTGTATGAGATGGGGGAGCAGCTTCGCCCCACCGCCCTGGTGGTGACTTTGGAGGCCATCCAGAACCGGGTGATGGAGAACCGCAAGCGGGGCAAGTTTACCTGGGTGTTCCTGGATGAAGTGTATCTGTATTTCAAGTACCACTATTCCGGGGAATTTCTCTACCGGGCCTGGAAGCGGTTCCGCAAGTACGCGGGCATCATGACCGCCGCCACCCAAAACGTGGAGGAATGTTTGAAATCCGAAACGGCCCGGCTCATGCTGGCGAACAGCGAATTTCTGCTGCTGTTCAACCAGGCGGCCACCGACCGGGCCGAGCTGGGGCGGCTCCTGCACATCTCCGACACGCAGATGGGCTACATCACCAACGCCGAGCCGGGCCACGGCCTGCTGAAAATGGGCGGCTCCCTGGTGCCCTTCGCCAACACCATCCCCAGGGACACCGAGCTCTACCGCACCCTGTCCACCACCCCCGGCGAGAATTAAATCTCACCATGAGACGCATTTGACCACATGGGAGAAATCACGTTAGGGAGCTTATTTGACGGGATCGGCGTATTCCCGCTGGCGGCCCGCCGGAACGGGATCGTGCCGGTATGGGCCAGCGAGATCGTAAAGGCCCCCATTTCCATCACCCGGCGCCACTTCCCGGACATGGAGCATTTGGGGGACATCACCAAGCTGGACGGGGGGAAGATACCCCCCGTCCATGTGCTTACCTTCGGCTCGCCCTGCCAGAATCTTTCCCAAATTGGCAACAGGACAGGGCTGGCCGGGGTAAAATCAAGCCTGTTTTTTCACGCAATACGGATCATAAAAGAAATGAGGGATGCTACTGACAAACAATATCCAATTATCGCTGTTTGGGAGAACGTCATGGGAAGCCTTTCGTCAAAACACCGGCTGGACTATGCGGAAGTGCTCCGGGCGTTCACAGGTGCCAGTATTCCAATTCCTGCTTCTGGACGGTGGGCAAACGCTGGAATGGTGCGAGGCCCTGGGGTTGACCTGTGCTGGCGGCTTATGGACGCCCAATATTGGGCAGTTCCCCGGCTGGCACGACGGCAGCGCATCTTCCTCGTGGCCGATTTTGGAGGGCGGCGTGCTCACAGAATACTGTTTAAGCCCCGCCCAATGTTCCAAGTATCTCCGGCTGGCGGAAAAGGCGGGGTGCCCGCCGCCCAGGTTCATCGAGGCCCTGTTATTGAAGCAGGGGGGCGTGTACCCATCATCCGGCCCTTCCAGCTTTTCCGAATGAGGGGGGCGGCCAACGACCGCTACCACGTCCAGTTCCGGGACAGCTTCGGCTTTCTGAACGATCCCTTTCCCACCCTGCTGGCGGGGACGGTCTACCCCTTCGCGTTCTACTTTGCCGACGACCCTTTGGGCGGCTGTGTGCGGTTCCCTTCGGAGCTGGAATGTGAGAGGTTGATGGGCCTGCCCGATGGGTGGACGAAATACGGCGCGGAGGGGGAGGAGATCAGCCCGGGCCAGCGTTACCGGGCCCTGGGCAACGCCATCGCCCTGCCTTGCGCCGACTATATCATGGCGGGGATCAAAGAGGTACTTGACCCATAAATCCAGGGGCGCGTCCGCTATGGGCGCGCCCCGCTGCTTTTTTAAGGAGGGGAACACCATACCCAAAATAAAGGAACGGAACCAAACCGATAAGGTCAAAGGCAAGAAAAAGGGCGGTAAGCCCGCCCAGGCCAGCGCCCGCCGCGTCATGACGGCCAAGCTGAAAAAGGAGCTGGCCCAGCGGAAGCGGGGCGGGGGCAACACCGCCGCCGAGATACCCCGCGGCAGTTTCACCGATACCGCCAGCACCACCGCCACCGGCTCCGCCAGCGCCGACAGCGGCGCCGAGGCCGTGGAGCAGGTGGAGCAGACCGCCCAGGCCGCCGCCGTCGATGTGGGCCGCGCCGCCAAGCGGGGCGCGGCCCTGGCTGCGTCCAAGGTGAAGCAGAAGCGCCGGGAGGTCAAAGAGCGGCGGCGCCAGCCGGACGCTCAGGGCCAGCCCCCGGACACCCCGGCCCCTGGCGGCCATGGGGCAGACACCCCATCCGGCCAACCGCCCCATCAGGGCTCTGCGCCGGGCACTTCCGCTACTCCACCACCCCCAACACCGGGGGAGTGTATGCGCCAGCGGGCGGCAGACCAGCGGAAGGAGCAGCTTACCCGCCCCAGGGCGGGTACACCGTCTCAGGGGACAGCCCCGGCCTCCCCCCACTACGGCGGGCCCCAGCTTTCCCCCGGCCCTTCCACAAAAAATTCCCCCACCGGGGATCGATCTATCTATCCATCCATCAAAGAGCGCCCCCGGTGCTCCAACATACTAAAGGAGAAACCTACGGCGGGGGCCATCCGGCCCAAGAATCGCCGAGCGGTGGAACAGGCCGCCCGGACACGGGCGGCTCCCGCCAGCGTCCCCGGCCCCGCGGGGAGGAAGGCCGCCGCCGGGAAAATCGCTGACCGGGCCCGGAAAAAGGCCCAGCGGGAGGCCCAATGGGGTATGCTCCAGAAATCCAGGCAGACCGCCCAGGCCGCCGCCGACCTGTCCAAACGGGCGGCCCAGGCCACGGTGAAGGCGGTGAAGGAGCTGATTGGCGCCCTGTCCGCCCTGGTGGGCGGGGGCACCCTGGCCGCCGCCATGTGCGTGATCTTCCTGGTGGCCGCCGTGATCGCGTCCCCCTTCGGCATCCTCTTTGCCAACGAGCCGTCCCCTGGGGCGGTGCCGCTGGCCGCCGCCGTCAATCAGATCAACATGGAGCTGTCCGACAGGCTGGCCGCCCTGCAAACAGGGGATTACAGCGCCATCGACATCCAGGGAGCGGCCCCCGACTGGCGGGAGGTGGCGGCGGTGTTCGCCTGCAAGACCGCCATGGGAGCGGACAGCGTGGACGTGGCCGCCTTCACCCCGGACAGGGTGGCGCGGCTGAAAGCCGTCTTTTGGGATATGTGCGCCCTTTCGTCCAGCGTGGAGACCATCGACCACCCGGCCACGGATGATACCGAGGCGTGGACAGAGAAAAAACTGCACATCACCATCACCGCCAAGAGCGCGGAGGATATGCGCACAGCCTATGCGTTCTCCGCCGACCAAAACAGCACCTTGACGGAGCTGCTGGACGAGCTGGACGTGATCGGCGGCCTGCTGGCGAACCTGGGCATATCGGACGAAAAGGTGATAGAGGTCCTCCAACGTTTGCCGGACGATCTTTCCCCGGAACGGCGGGCTGTGGTAGAAACGGCTTGTAAGCTGGTGGGCAAGGTCAACTACTTTTGGGGCGGCAAGAGCAGCGCCATCGGCTGGGACCCCCGCTGGGGCACATTGATGAAAGTGACCGCGCCGGGGAACGACACCAGCGGCACCTATCGGCCCTTCGGCCTGGACTGTTCCGGGTTCCTGGACTGGGTGCTGAAAAACGTGGGCCTGCCCAGCGACGGGCATTGGTATGTCAACCGAAATTTGACAGCGGTATCGACCGCCAACGCCAAGCCGGGGGATTTTGCCCTCTACCCGGACGCCTCGCATATCGGCATGGTGGTGGGCCGGAACGAGGCGGGGAAGCTGCTGGTGTGCCACTGTGCCAGCGGGCAGAATAACATCGTGATCACCGAGTTTTCCGCCTCCGGCTTTACCGTTGTGGGCAAGCTGGCCTTTATGGACTAAAAAATAAATCTCATGGTGAGACACGATTCTTGTCGGGAATCAAATCTTACCATGAGACACATTTTTATCCTTCATTTGTTCCGGTCGTTTGTACTCGATCAACTCTCCCGCTTCTACTTTCAAATACCAGCACAGCTTACAAATAAGCCCAGTATCCATCCTCTGAAAATCATTACGGCAATATCTATTGAAATTGGCACGAGGAATGTCCAAATCCTTGCAAATCTGATTTTTAGAGATTCCGCGCGCTTTCAAAATACGCTCAATATTCAGCGTCAATGCTCCGTAATCCATAACAAAGTCCCTCTTTACTTAGATAGCCTTATTATATATAATAGGAACGCATTTAATAACTCACCATATAGTAAGTCCTTATATAGCTACCTCAAAGAGAAGCGACACATGACCACAATATTTTGGCTATTGAATTTGTAAAAATCAAAAGCAAGGAGTAATCTACATTGAAAACATGGTTAAAGAGACAGGATAAAACATTCCACAGTTGTTGGCGGGATATTATGAAAGCCATGATGATTACCGCATTGCTTTTAGTCTCTTTTGCTTTCGGCTTTTTTCTGCGCGGCATGACAGCGGATCGTGATGTGGGATTGTGGAAATCCCTTGTTTCTACGCCAGGATCGTAAATCTGCGCCTTATGTGGAAACGGGAATGGTATCGCTTAACATGCCTCTGGCTGTATGTTCAAGCGCAACCGCCATTTGGTGGATCACAGCGGGGTATGCGTCTGCTATCTGACAAAGGAGCGTGGCGGGACCGCCTACACTGCTCAATACGCACAAAGGCAGGGGCTTGAGATAGTTAATACCGCGCGGCACGAAATCCCATAATATGGGATATTGCGGGGTAAAAAATGTGTCTCATGGTGAGAAAAATTTCCCGCCGTAGCCGTTTTTCAAAAATAATTAGGAAAAAACCATTGAAACTATATGGTTATAGAGTGGACAAAAAATGGGCCGTTTTGGTAGAATGGCATAGGTCAAATTATACGTCGAGACAGACATATCCTATTTTGCAATTTTTTCACAGAAAGGGGTTGACAGGGAATGACGCTCAGGTATGCTTTTACCAGCCAGCCAGCCAGCCAGCCAGCCAGCCAG
>CAJTGJ010000016.1 GCA_910575695.1 Oscillospiraceae bacterium
TTCCTTTGTTCCTGCGCCATTTTATGCACCTTCCTTTCTCTCGTTATTTTACTCCTTTTCCGTGAGTTCGAGGTGTCTACTTTTTTTGTACCACATCACATCACAGATGAAATTATGCGTTTGCAGAAAAATCGCCGCTCCGCTATTCCCCTGGAAAGGTCAGATTTTCACAACCGCGCTATACATTCCGGGGGTTTTGTGATAAAATAGGATCTGACGTCACAGCCTGCGGGCGGGAAAGGATGATTCAACGTGAAATTACCCAAAAAAGTTCTGGCGCCCCTTTTGGTCCTGGCAGTGTGCCTGACGCTGGCCGTCCTGCCTGCCCGGGCCGATTTCCGGGACGTGGCCCCGAGCAGCTGGTACGAGGGCGCTATAACCCAGCTCACCCAGACCGGGGCCCTCAAGGGCTACCCGGACGGGACCTTCCGCCCCAACCAGACCATCTCGGCGGCGGAGTTCGTGTCCATCACCGCCCGTCTGGCCGGGCTGTCCGAGGTCCAGGACCAGACCTCCCACTGGGCGGCGGGGCAGATGCAGGCCGCGCTCCAGGCGGGATGGTATGACTGGGACGAGATTCCCCCCACTGGCGAGCTGTTCGACCAGCCTATCCCCCGGCAGCTGGCGGTGAAGATCCTCATGCGGGCCCTCCTCCCCGACGTGCGGGGAGATTATCATACGGAATCGGTGAAAATCAAGGATTTTTCCACCCTGAACGGACGCTACTATGAGGCAGTCCTGGCGGCTTACGCCGCCGGCGTCGTCCACGGCGACACCAGCGGCGCCTTCCGCCCCCTGGCGGGCCTGAGCCGCGCGGAAGCGTGTACCCTGTTCCAAAACGCCCAGGCGGTCCAGCCCGCACAGCCCACCCAGCCCGTACAGCCCACCGACCCCGCCGTTCCCGATCCGGTCCAGGCCCGCCAGGGCGGCGTCTCCCAAAACGGCTGGCTCCAGGTGAAGGGGACCCAGCTTTGCAGTGAGACGGGCGAGCCGGTGGTCCTGCGGGGCATGAGCAGCCACGGCCTCCAGTGGTACAGCCAGTTCACCGGCTCCGGCGCTGTCTCCAGCCTGGCGGACTGGGGCGCGAACCTGTTCCGGGTGGCTATGTACACCGGGGAGGGCGGCTATCTCAGCCAGCCCAGCGCCATCAAGGCCAAGCTGACCGCGGCGGTGGACGCGGCCATCGCCAACGATCTGTATGTTATCATCGACTGGCACATCCTCAGCGCCGGCAACCCCATGTCCCATGTGGACGAGGCCCTGGCCTTTTTCACCGAGATGTCCCAGCGGTACAAGGACACGCCCAACGTCCTCTATGAACTGTGCAACGAGCCCAACGGGGACGTGAGCTGGAGCGGCGATGTGAAGCCCTACGCCCAACGGTTGATCAGCGCCATCCGGGCCAACTCGCCCAAGGCGGTCATCCTGGTGGGCAGCCCCACCTGGAGCCAGGATATCCATCTGGCCGCTGCCGACCCCCTGGAGGGGGAAAATCTCATGTATACCCTCCACTTCTACGCCGGGACCCACGGGGCGGAGCTGCGCCAGCGCATTGACGGCGCTATGGCCAAGGGCCTGCCCGTGTTCATCTCCGAGTGGGGGACCAGCCGGGCGGACGGCAGCGGCGGGGTATTCCTTGAGGAATCCAGGGTCTGGCTGGACTTTCTGGACCAACGGGGCATCAGCTGGTGCAACTGGTCCCTGTGCGACAAGGACGAGACCTCCGCCGCCCTGCGTCCCGGCGCTCCCCAGGACGGCCCCTGGGGGCAGGACCAGCTCACCGAATCCGGCCAATTTGTGTTCTCCCGGTTTTCCTCGTGACGGGACCGCCCCGTCCGTCACCCTCTGATCCCCCCAGCATACCAGCAAAGCCCCGCAAACCGCCCCTATTTTTGTGAGAAAACACCATATCCACCGGGGAAAAACCGTGCTAAAATGGTCCAGGAAGTGTCGGGCGACGCAAAGCTCCGCACCGATCAAGCACAGCGAGGTGTTCCCCCCATGGAAGCCACAGTTCCCATATCAAAGCCTATTTTTTCCAATCAGGCCCTGGCCCGTCTGCTGGTCCCTCTGGTCATTGAACAGCTCCTGCTGATGACGGTGGGCATGGCCGACACCATGATGGTCACCACCGCCGGGGAGGCCGTGGTGTCCGGCGTGTCGCTGGTGGACAGCATCAACGTCCTGATCATCAACGTATTTTCCGCCCTATCCACCGGCGGGACGGTGGTGGTGGCCCAGTATCTGGGGCGGAAGGATTCAGACAACGCCCGCCTTGCCGCCAAACAGCTCATCTACGTGGCCCTGATCGTCTCCCTGTCCCTGATGGGGCTGGCCCTCTTGCTTCGGGAGCATATCCTGCGCCTGATTTTCGGCGATGTCTCCCAGGAGGTCATGGCCTCCGCCCTGATCTACTTCCTGCTCACCGCCGCCGCTTACCCCTTTATCGCCGTCTACAACGCTGGAGCCGCCCTCTTTCGGGCCATGGGCAACAGCAACGTGTCCATGGTCAATTCCCTCATCGTCAACGCCATCAATATCACGGTCAACGCCGTGCTGATTTACGGCTTCGGCATGGGCGCCGCCGGGGCGGGCATTGGAACCCTGGTCTCCCGGGTCGCGGCGGCGGCCATCATCGGCGTCATGATCACCCGCCCCACCCTTCCCGTCTATGCGGAAGACCTGTTCCACCCCAGGCTCCAGCGGCACATGATCCGCTCCATCCTGCGCATCGGCATACCCACCGGGATCGAGAACGGGATGTTCCAGATCGGCAAGCTGATGGTGCTCCGGCTGATCACCGCCTTTGACGTGGGGGCGAATCTGGTGGTACAGGGCTCCGCGGTGGCGGCGAACGCCATCTGCAACTCCGTCGCCGGCTTTACCAACGTCCCCGGGCAGGCCACCGGCCTGTGCATGGTAACGGTGGTGGGCCAGTGCATGGGCGCCCGGGAACACCAGCAGGCGGTGGGTTACACCAAAAAGCTGATGAAGGTGAGCTATGCCGCCATGGGCGCGGCCAGCCTGTTCCTGTTCTTCGCGTCGCCGGTGCTGGTGCCCCTGTTCAACCTGACCCCGGCCACCGCCGCTTTGTCCATGCGGGTCCTGCGCTGGTGCGCGGTGTTCAACATCATTTTCTGGCCCATGTCCTTCACCCTGCCCAACGCCCTCCGGGCGGCGGGGGATGTCCGCTTCACCATGACCGTCTCCATGCTGTCCATGTGGATCTGCCGCATCGGCCTGAGCTATCTGCTGGGCATGGGACTGGGTATGGGCCTGCTGGGGGTCTGGATGGCCATGTTTGCCGACTGGGTGGTCCGGGCTGCCGTTTTCCTGACCCGGTTCCTGCGGGGGAAATGGAAGGAGCACCAGGTCATTTGACGCAGAAAAAAGGAGGGCGGTCCGTTTGCTTCGCATCGCGGCTGTGGACGGTGATCCGTCCGCTTTGGAACGGCTCCAACAGCTTCTCGCCCAATACCAGGACCAGCGGGGCATTTCCGCCGGGGTCTCCATTTTCCGGAAGGCTGAACAGCTTTTGGAGCATTACCGCCCGGTTTACGACGTCATTTTTCTGGAAATCGGGCTGTCCGGGATGAACGGCGTGGCGGCCGCGGAGCGCATCCGCCAGCTGGACCAGAACGCCGCCATCATCTTTCTCACCCATCTGGCCCAGTACGCAATCCAGGGCTACCGCGTGGGGGCGCTGGATTTCCTCCTGAAGCCGGCGGATTACCCCGGCCTTTCCGCCGCCCTGGACCGGGCAGTCCGACTGACGCAGGCGCGGCCTCCCGAGCGGATCGTCCTGGCCCAGCCGGGGGGCGCGGTGCAGCTGGAGGTCCGGCAGATCTATTACGTGGAGATCCAGGACCGCCACCTCCACTACCACACGGACCAGGGGGAGTATATCCTCCGGGGCAGCATGAGGCAGGCGGAACAGCAGCTGAAGGGATGCCGCTTCGTGCGCTGCAACTACTGGTATCTGGTGAATCTGTACCATGTCACCGCCGTCAAAAAGGACGTGGTGGTGGCGGCGGGCCACGAGCTGACCATCAGCCGCCGCTGCCGGTCCGCCTTTCTCGCCGCGCTGGCCGGACAGAGCGCCGGCAGGGTATAAAATGCAAAAACAAGGCCCATGCCAAGCGTTTTCTGCTTGGCACGGGCCTTGTTTTGACTATAATGTAATACTATTCCTGAGACGCCGCCGGGCCGCATTCCGCAGCCCCATAAAACGATTGCGCCGTTTTATGAAGCATCAGGATAAATTCAGCCATTTTTCTCCCGGTCCCGCTGAATGAGCAGCTTCATCGCCTCAATGCCCACCCGGATGGCGGATTCTGTATCCTCGTCCCGGGTCTGGTCCAGCCCGGCGGCGTTGCGCTCCTGGTTCCAGATCACATGGAACGCCGAGCCGCACCGCACACCGCGGTGAGCCGCCACGGTAAACAGCGCCGCGCTCTCCATCTCGGAGGCCAGCACACCCAGCCGCTTCCACGCCTCCCACTTGTTTTGCAGTTCATAGGATATCGGCATACGCTCCGGGGAGTGCTGGCCGTAGAAAGAATCCTTGCACTGAACCACCCCGGTGTGCCAGCGCCTACCGGACGCCCTGGCCGCGTCCACCAGCGCCGTGAGCACCTCATAGTCCGCCACGGCGGGGAACTCGATGGGGGCATATTCCCGGCTGGCCCCCTCCATGCGGACGGCCCCGGTGGCGACCACAATATCCCCGCTGGCGACATCCAGCCTGATGCCGCCGCAGGTGCCCACCCGGACGAAGGTGTCCGCGCCAAGGTTGGCCAGCTCCTCCATGGCGATGGCGGCGGAGGGCCCGCCGATGCCGGTGGAGGTGACGCTCACCTTTTCCCCCAAAAGCGTGCCGGTATAGGTGACGTATTCCCGGTTTGTCATTACATGGACGGGGTCGTCAAAATAGCGGGCTATTTTTTCGCACCGCCCGGGGTCGCCGGGGAGGATGCAGTAGCGCCCCACGTCCCCCTGCTTGCAGTTGATGTGGAATTGTCTCTCGTCCGCGATCATGGACGCACCTCATTTCCAAAGATGTTGTATTATTTATTATATCGCGTCCGCCGGCAAAACGCAAGCCTCAGCGGCTCACCCCGCTTCAATAACCGCCCCTTCCACCAGGGACCAGTCCCAATCAGCCATGGCGGGTTCAGCCCCCCGGATCAGCGGCCCGTGGTACTCGTATAGCTCATAGCTGGTGTCCAGCCACACCCATTTACCCAAAATCATCCTGCGTCCGTTGTACGTGACCACCTGCTCACTGGGTCCCAGGGCCCACAGACCGCCAAGCACTGTCCCCGTAAACATGGCGCTGGCCAGACAGAACGCGGAAAAACCGATCACCAGTCCCTTGTGCCGGGACAGCCAGCGTCCGGCGCAGACCACCGTCACAAGCCCCGTGGCCAGCCCTGTCAGCCACAAGAGCAGGCTCAGCCCCTCCTGAAACCAGGTGCGCCACGCAAGGCCGTTTCTCCCCAGCAGCAGCGCCCCGCCGAACAGCGCCGCCGCCATAGCCAGCAGGGCGGAAAACAGGGCCAGCAGGCCCCTCCGGCGCTGGGGCGGCAGATTGTCCAGCGTCAGTACGCACAGCGCCGCCAGCTCCAACAGCGGAAACACCAGGAAGATAATCAGGTAAAGATCTCCCAGTATTCGGGCTGACAGATATTCCGCCATCCCTCACACCCCCGACGGCCATTCGGTGCCTGCGCTCAGGGCCAGGCCGCTCCCACTGTCGCGGGCGGTCACATACCAGCGCTCCCCTTCCGGCGGGGCCTTGGGGATGACGATCTGGGCCAGCATTCCGCTTTGTGTGAAATCACCAGCGATCTGATCGTACACCGCCACCGTCACCGGGTACTCCCCCACCTCGAAACCGAAGGTTTCACCCAATTTCAAGGGGCTGCTGTCGGCCTTCTGTGCCCCCACGGTTTGGTTGGCTAAGTCCGCCACAACGGCATAAATGGCGGCATGAGAATCGTTGACAAACACCAGGTCCGCCTGGATATCGTTGTCACAGCCGCAGTCGGACAGGGTGAACAGCATGATCAATGCCATCAGCGTGAGGGTCAAAAAACGTTTCATCGTATTGTCTCCTTTCAAAAATGGGCCGCAAAAACCGCCCCCATGGCCGGAAGCGGTCACACGGTTAATTTTTTGGTTTGTTGCTGGGCCTAAGTGGCCTCTCTCCTCCACCTGCGCGCCAGCGCCAACCCGTTCAGCGCCAGCGTCCCCGCCAGCAGCACCCCAGAAGCAAGGCGGAACGCATTGGCCGTGTCCAAAAACGCGGAAACGTCCTCAATATCCGCATAGCGGGCCAGCTCAAATACGACCATGCACAGAGAGGCGGCGCAGCAGGCGAAGCTGCCCAGCCCGCACATCTGTGCAGCATTCTGTTTCCGGCTCAGCAGCAGCGCCGCCAAGCCAAACCCCCATGCGGACAGTCCAAAGGCAAGCGTCAGCCCCGCAATCGAAAATACCATATCAGCTTCCTCCTTATGTTTCTTCATCTGGGAGATATTCCAAAATGTCCCCCGGCTGGCAGTCCAGCGCCTTACAGATAGCCTCTAACGTAGAAAACCGCACCGCCTTGGCCTTGTTGTTCTTTAAAATGGACAGATTGGCCATGGTGACGTCCACCCGCTGGGACAGCTCCCCCAGGGACATCTTCCGCTTGGCCATCATCACGTCCAGGTTGACCATAATTGCCATACGCCGCCCCCTAAATGGTCAGATCGTTTTCCGCCTTCAGCTCCGCCGCCTGGCGGAACAGGGCGGACATGACCATGAACAGCAGCCCGCCCATGAGGAAGATGGGCACGAACAGGGCGTTGTAGGTGAGCAGCGGGAGAATGCTTTGATAGGTGGCGATCCCCCAGATCAGCCGGACCAGCGCCGCGCCGGAGATCACGAAGCAGCAGACTGCCGCCCGTTTCAGATTGGCCGCGTTGGCCAGGGTAAAGGGGTCCCCAATCAGGATCGTGTCTAGGACCCGCTTGCCCTGCCAAAGGATCACAGCGGTGCAAACTCCGGAGAACAGCAGGAACAGGGACAGCACCGGCCAATAAAATTCCTCCGCAGTTATTGCCATCAGCCAGACCACCGGGTGCCAGGCATGAAGGGAAAAACTCAGCCAAAATCCGAGACGGCCTGACAAAACCCGCTCCATCATCTGCCCATCCCATAGGTTCTCCGCCTGCATCGCCGCCAGAGTGGGCACAAAATAGAGCACAATGAGATTGCACACGAACGTAATGACAACCAGCACCCGCAGGACCCGGGCCAGCTTCTGCACGGATGTTTGTTCCATTTCAACCACCTCTTGCCAATGAGCTTACCACGACTATTATCGTTTGTCAAGCAATTTTTATTGTTTTTCGATAAAACGAAGGGACAGCGAAGCCCCGTACCGCCTATGGCGGCGCGGGGCTTCCCGACGCGGTATTCTTTATTCCTCCCAGGGGTCGTACTCGTAAACCCCCGGCTCGGTGGGCATCGCCCACTCATCCAACCCAGGCATCTCTTTAGGCGCGGGCCGAAACAGTCCGAAAATTCCCCTGCGGTTGACAACCGGCAGTATAACAGCCGCCAGCAGCAGGATACCCATGGCAATCACCAGCTCCGTTCCCTCCTCCGTCTCCGGCACGAAGGTCAGAATCTGACCAATGCCATTGAAGGCCATATGCCCCAGGATGGACGGCAGGACGGACCCCGCCCGCAGGTCAAGGAACCCAAAAAACGCCCCCAGCAGAAAGGCGTAGCAGAACCACACCAGCTCCCCGTGGCACACCCCGAACATAGCGGCGGACAACAGCACAGCCAGCCACCCCGGCATCGCCCGGGCCAGCCGGGTCATGACCAGCCCCCGGAAAATAAATTCCTCCAGCACGGGGGCCACGAATACCACAGCCAGCACCCCTGTAAAACTGGCTGTATTAATGCCGGCGGAGGCCTCGCCGTAGTTCTCCGTCCAGGCCTCGGGCAGCAGGGCCAGCACCGTGGCTACCACAAAATACAGCGCCGGGGCCAGGGACGCCCCCGCCAGCAGGGTTGGCGCGGGCACGCTCCGCAGCCACAGCGCCTCGCTGAGCTTTTTCCGTCGGATGAGGTAGAACGCCAGCACTACGGCGATCGTCAGCAGCCCGGAAATCAGGGTGTACAGCACCGCGTTGGCTTCCAGCGCGGCGTAAATCTCATAGGGGCCGCCGCCCATCGCCGCCCTGACCATGGCGGGCAGCATCACCGCGCTCTGCATCCCGAGAAACAGCCCTACGTAACACAGGGACTTCCCCACCGCGCCGAACACCGCCCCGGCCCGGTCCGGATTTCTCCCGTTCATACCTCGATTCCTCCCAGCACCCTGCCAAGGGACTCGTGGATCACCAGGTCTGCCTCGCCATCGTAGGGCGTAGGGTCCCGGTTGATAAGCACCAGCTTATTCCCCAGATAATAGCGGATCATCCCCGCCGCCGGGTACACCACCAGGGACGTGCCGCCCACGATCAGCACCTCCGCCTGGGCGATGGCCCGCACCGCGCCCTCTACAGTGTCCTGGTCCAGCCCCTCCTCATAGAGCACCACGTCGGGCTTGACCAGCCCGCCGCAGGATGGACAGCGGGGCACGCCCTGGCTTTGGGCAATAAAATCCACGCCGTAAAAGGTCCGGCACTGGGTGCAGTAGTTGCGGTGGACCGAACCGTGAAGCTCATACACGACCTGGCTCCCCGCCTTCTGGTGGAGGCCGTCGATGTTCTGGGTCACCACCGCCTTCAGCGTTCCCGCCCGCTCCAGCTCCGCCAGCTTCAAATGGGCGGCGTTGGGCTGGGCGTCCAGGCACAGCATCTTGTCCCGGTAAAACCGGTAAAACTCCTCCGTCCGGCGGATGAAATAGGTGTGGCTGAGGATCGTCTCCGGCGGCTCGCTGTACTTCTGGTTATAAATCCCGTCCACACTTCGGAAATCGGGGATGCCGCTCTCGGTAGATACACCCGCTCCACCAAAAAAAACGATATTATTACTCTGAGTAATCCACTGCTGCAACTGTTCCTGTGGAGACATTGTGTTTCCCTCCTTTGGATTTATCGTCGCCGCAGGGGCCGCGAAGCGGCCTGCGGTAGACTTCACAGACAAGCCCATTGGAATGGGCTGGCGGGCTTTGCCCGCCTTGAAAATCGGGGACCGATTTTCAAGTGTTTTGACCATATTATACCACGCCACGCCGAAAAAGAAAAGCCTGCGGTGCCTGTGAATTTCCAGGGAAAGAAAAACCCGCGGCCAGCGCACAGGTGCGGCGTCAGGATGGTTTCAGGGTGCATG
This sequence comes from Oscillospiraceae bacterium, assembly GCA_910575695.1. Classification (GTDB taxonomy): domain Bacteria; phylum Bacillota; class Clostridia; order Oscillospirales; family Oscillospiraceae; genus Enterenecus. Next base: position 9,337 of record CAJTGJ010000016.1, read on the forward strand.
GCGGGCCTCCTTTCAAATTGAGCTGCTTCCGTTCGCCATTGCCATCTCGCCGGATTTTGCGGGATAGTCTGGTGCTACTCCCTTTCCCCCTCGGCGCTTCTTTGGCGTTCTGCCCAAAATCATGGTGGAAATCGCCGCAGATATATGATAAAATAGAGAAGATGCCATACCGTTCGGATGACAGCCTGGGCAAACGCGTGATAGAGAGAGGGGTTCATGTTATGATCGAGATGATCGGGTATCTGGGGTCCATATTGGTTCTGGTATCCATGCTGATGTCGTCCGTGGTCAAGCTGCGGGTCATCAACACCATAGGCAGCGGGGTTTTCGCGGCCTATGCCCTGATGATCCACTCCTATCCCACGGCGCTGATGAATGGAGCTCTGGTGGGGATCAACATCTACAATCTGGTCAAGCTGAACCAGAGGGAACAGGCCTATGATCTGGTGGAGGGCGCCCGGGGCGACGGCCTTCTGCGCTATCTGCTGGACTATTACCGGGAGGACATCCGGACCTATTTCCCGGATTTCCCGGCGGACAGCGGCGCGGACCGGGCCTATATCGTCTGCTGCAAGGGAAATCCGGCGGGGGTGCTGCTGGGGACCGACAACGGGCAGGGGACATTACAGGTTCTGCTGGACTACTCCACGCCCACCTACCGTGACTGCTCCATCGGGGCCTATCTGTACTCCAAGCTGCCCTCCAGGGGGGTCCACACCCTGGTCTTCGCGGGAGCGGCAGCCCAAGCCCACGCCGCTTATCTGACCAAAATGGGCTTTGCCAGGGAAAACGGCGCGTACATCAAGAGGCTGGGCTGATCAGCCGGGACCTCCGGACCGGTTCCAGCCAAATCGGCTCATGTTCGTGAGAAAACAAAGGCAGGAGCACGGAACAGTCCAGAGGAACTGTTCCGTGCTCCTGCCCAAATTCGATCCTGTGTCAGCTTATCTCATAGGCCACAAGGCCGCAGTTGAATGTCGCCACCACGATCTCATACTGGCCGTCGCTGTCAATGTCCTCCACGATGGGCGAAGTGCTGCACCCGTCGGCGTAGTTGACATCCTCATCCTTGATGAGCATCGGCGGCAGCGTGGTCTCGGCGATCTTCTTGCCGGTGTAGTCCAGCACGTAGAGCTTGCCGCGCTCGCTGGTCTGGCCCCTGGGGGTGTAGGTGGTGAAAATGACCTCCATCTTCCCGTCGCCGTTGATGTCCTTCACCGTGGGGCGGCTGGCGTAGCGGACATAATCAGGGACGGAGGTGCTGCGGTTATTCAGCGCGAAAGGCCAGGCGCCGTGCTCCGTGCCGTCCAGGCTGAAGCAGTGTACCTGTCCGTCGTTGGACGAGTAGAGGATCTCCTTGATGCCGTCGCCGTCCACGTCCGCGGTCACCGGATGGTAATCAGGGTCTGTGAAATCCACCGTGGCGCCGGTGCTGAGAACCTCCCCGTACAGCGTGTAAATCGAGCCGGTGTCGGCGGGGACGCGGCTCCAGTCGAAGCCCTTGGCCGCGTTCTTATAGCGGGTGCGGTCCAGGTTGATGATAAAGGGGGAAAAGTACTGGGCGGATTCGGCGAAGGAGTTGACGAACACCTCGCCGCTCATGTTGTCCGACGTCACCTTGATGTTGTTGATGAGGGCCACGCCGACAATCTCGTTCCTGCCGTCGCCGTCCAGGTCGTCGGCGACAAGGCCGCCGTAGGTGCCCATAAGGCCGTTGCGGATATCGCTGGTAACCAGATCCGCGGGGTTATACCCCACCTTGTCGTAGTTCGCGAAAAAGTCCACCTTATCCCAGGTGGCGCCGAAGGCCGAAGCGGTCACCCGGGTGCCGTCCGCACGGAAGGCCACGATCTGCGTATCGTCATAGGTCAGGACGATCTCCTTCATCCCGTCGCCGTCCAGGTCAACGGCGGTGATGCTGTTGGAGTACAGGCCGTAGCCCTGGACCTGGGGCCAGCCGCTGCGCACAGTGCCGTCATTGTTGTAGACATAGACCGCCGGAGCGCCGCTTGCGCCCACGCCCATGCCGATGGCCAGCTCATACTTGCCGTCGCCGTCCAGATCGGCGGGATAGCCGGCCCGGATCTGGTAACCGGAGTTGATGGTCCAGGACTGCTTGATATTGCCCGCGCCGTCAATGATCTTGACGTATCCGTTGGGGTCGGCGAAGGTCATGGCAAAGACCTCCAGTTTGCCGTCGCCGTCCCAGTCCAGGACCTGGAAGGGAACGCGCCCGCTCAAGGACTGCTCGCTGCCCTGGGGCTCGATGCGCCACTTCAGCTTGCCGTCGGCGGCATTGACGCAGAAAATGGAGTAGGTGCCGAAAACGATCTCCTTTTTGCCGTCGCCGTCCAGGTCGGCGCACACGGCGTTGCCGAAACACTGTTCCTCCATGTACCAGCTGCCTTCGGGCAGGCCGCCGCCCTTGTACTTCTGCGTGAGGGTCATGGCCTTGGTCCCGGCGACGGTGGTGTTGTTCTGATAGCTGTCCTTAAAAATACCGTCGTTGGTGAGCTTTTCCAGCAGCGTCAGAGAGGAATCGTTCATCTTGAGGTACAGGGCGTTGTAGCACATCTCCACCATGCCCCCGCGGCGGAAATCCGCCTGATAGGCCGCGCTCTGCTCCTGGGTGATGACCTGCTTCTGCACCGCGAAGGACAGGGCCTGGGCATAGCTGAAATCAGCCTTCGCGCCGGAATCGCTGTAGCCCAGCGCGCGCAGGATAAAGGTAGCGAACTGGGCGGCTGAGATGTTGTTTTTGCCGGAGTACGTGGTATTTCCCGTACCGTTGGTCAGGTTGTTGGAATACAGCCATGTCACTGAGGACGCGGCCCAGGACTCCAGGTCCGTAAGCGGAGAGGAAACCGCCCCGGCGGTGTACTGTGCCTGCGCCTTGTTCTCCTTGCCCAGCAGACGGATGAGCATGACCGCTCCCTGGCTGCGGGTCGCCGTGTTGTCCAAGGCGTACTCCGGGGTGCCGTCCTCCTTGAAGCCGGTGCCGCGGAACAGGCCCAGCTCATACAGGGCATTGGCCTTTTCCTCGGTTGAGAGCGGCGTTCCCTCGGCCCTGGTATCCGCTGCCGCCGGCAGGGCCGCTGTTCCCAGCAGCAGCGCAAGCGCCAGCAGGATTGTCAGCAGCCGATGTTTTCTTGTCATGATAGTTACTCCTCTCGTTAAATTCTGCCGGAGACTCAAAAATGGGTTTGCCGGCGTTTTCCATCTTCATTCTATAATAGAGAATACGTCCTGTCAAGCAGTTTTTCGGATTATAGGGGGGCGATTATGGGTATTTTCGGTTAATGTCGGACATTTTTTGCTGCCAACCGGCCTGGCGCCGGCAGGCCGGTTGGACGCCCGGGCATTGCGGAAATCGTTTGACGGCGCGGCTGTGTCCGGCATAAATTTTCCAAGGGCCTGATCGGAAACAGGCGCTCGCATCAGCCGGGGCTGTCCATTTTCAGCGGTTGCGGACGGCGGGTTTCCATGATACAATATTTCCAAACGCCGCCCTGCCCGTATTTGGCGTCAACGAGAGGAGTGAACGCAGTGATCCGCATTGCCATCGCGGAGGACGATCCCCAGTGCTTTACCCAGTTGGAGCGGTACATCGGCGACTACGGCCGGGAGACGGGCCGGGCGTTCCAGATCACCCACTATGACAACGGAGAGGATCTGGTGGAACGGTACAGGCCGGAATTCGACCTGATCCTGATGGACGTGGATATGCCCTTTATGGACGGGATGACGGCGGCGGGCTATGTGCGCAGGCTGGACCCGGAGGTGGTGATCGTGTTCGTCACCAACCTGGCCCAGTACGCCATCCAGGGCTATTCCGTGAACGCCCTGGACTACATCCTGAAGCCGGTAACCTATTTTTCCTTTGCCCAGCGGCTGGGCCGGGCCCTGCAATACGTGAAAAAGCGGGAGGACAGCTGCCTCATCGTGTCCGTGAAGGGGGGCACGGTCAAGCTGGAGGTGGACGGCATCTTTTACATTGAGCGGCTGGGCCGGCAGCTCATGTTCCACACCCGTTCCGGCATACACGCCTCCACCGCCACCCTCCAGCAGGTGGAGGAGGCCCTGGAGGGCCGGGGGTTCGCCCGCTGCAACAAGGGCTATCTGGTGAACCTGGCCTATGTGGACGGCATCCAGGACGGCTGCGCCGTGGTCCGGGGGAACAAGCTGCTGATCAGCCGGGGCCGGCGGGGGCCGTTTCTGGAGGCCCTGGCCGACCACGTGGGAGGGAGCGCCCTGTGAACGCCGTCTATCTGTCCGACATTCCCCGGGCGGTCACCGCCGCGGCGGAGTGGTGCGCCTGCCTGGTCTACATCAGCGGGCACCCCCGGCGGATCGGAGGTGTCCGGCTGTGGGGCGTCCTGGGGCTGGGGCTGGCCGTCCAGTGCCTGTTCCTGATTCTCACTGACGGCCTGCGCCTCCTGTTCTGGCTGCCCTGCATGACCGCAGCGGTGGGGCTGATGCTGCTGCTGATCGTTGTGTGCTGCGACATCCCCCCCGCCAGCGCGGCGTACTGCACGGTGCGGGCCTTCGTGCTGGCGGAGTTCGCCGCGTCGCTGGAGTGGCAGCTCTATTCTTATTCCGTGTACGCCCTGGGCTGGCAGGGGGCCGGGGCCCGGAGGGGAGCGCTGTTCTGGGCTGTTCTGGCGGCGGTATACGCCGCTGTCTTTGGGGGTATGTGGTGGCTGGAAAACCGTCGGGCCGACCCCCGTGCCGCAACCGCCTTCCGGCCCCAGGAGCTTACCAGCCCCACCCTCATCGCTTTGGCCTCCTTTTTCCTGAGCAACCTCAGCTTTGTCTACAGCGAATCCCCCTTCACCAGCTCGGAGCTGACGGATATCTATAACATCCGCACCCTGGTGGATCTGGCGGGGGCGGCCATGCTGTACGCCTATCACGTCCAGCGGTGCGAATTCTATATGCACCGGGAACTGGACGCCATCCAGAACGTACTGCAAAACCAGTATGTCCAGTACCGCCAGTCCCGGGAGAGCATCGAGGCCATCAACCACAAATACCACGACCTGAAGCACCAGATCGCCGTGCTGCGGGCGGAGCCGGACGCCGACAGACGCTCCGCCTACCTGGACGGCATGGAGGAGGAGATCCGCGACTACGAGGCCCAGAACAAAACGGGCAATTCAGTGCTGGACACGGTGCTCACCGGCAAGAGCCTTTACTGCGCCCGCCACGGCATTGAGCTGACCTGCGTGGCGGACGGGGCGCGGCTGGACTTTCTGGATGTGATGGATGTGTGCACCATCTTTGGCAACATCCTGGACAACGCCATCGAGTGCGAGCTGGGCATACAGGACAGGGAAAAACGGCTGATCCACCTGGCGGTGTACGGCAAGCGGGATTTCCTGGTGATACGGTGCGGGAACTACTGTCCGGAGCCGCTCCAGTTCCGGGACGGCCTGCCCGTCAGCACCAAGGGGGACGCCGTTTATCACGGCTACGGCATCAAATCCGTCCGCCACGCCGCGGAAAAATACGGCGGGACCATGGTGATCCGGGATCAGGACGGGTGGTTCGAGATCCGCCTTGTAATCCCGCTGGAAAAAAAGTGAAAAAGCGCCCCCGTGTTGTTGGATTTGACAAAACGCGGGGGCGCTTGTTGTGCGAATCTGCCAATACCGAATGCAGATTGAGCGGAAAAAACCGCAGTTTGCGCAATTCGACGCCGCAGGTGTGAAAGATGTGCTACACTCTCCTCAGCCGGCGGGAACCGCCCGCCAAAATGTGAATGAGGAGGAAGAAACAATGTTAGGCATCAACCCCGAAGACGTAAAAATGGCAATAGACTTGATGCAAGGGCACCTGATCGCCATCGCGGTGGTCCTGGTGCTGGCCATCGCAGCCACCATCGCGGCCGTCAAGATCCAGAAGCCCCTGAAGGGCCTGGTGCGGGGCTCCGCGTGGATGGTCTTCATCGTGGCTGTGGTAATCATCGTCAATATGATTCTCACCGGCCCCATGTACGGCATCGTCAGCATGGCCCTGCGGGGCGGCGGCAACATCAGCGAGGGCAGCATCCAGGACGCCAGCGCCCTGTGTGAGGACATCGCCGACGAGGGCTTTGTCCTGCTGAAGAACGACGGACTGCTCCCCTTGGGTGAGGGCGCCAAGGTGAACACCTTCGGCTGGTCCGCCACCAACCCTGTGTACGGCGGCACCGGCTCCGGCTCCCTGTCCGGGCTGTACCCCACCGTCACCCTGCTGGAGGGCATCAAGCAGGCGGGCATCAAGTACAACGAGGACCTGACCAAGTTCTACACCGACTGGCGCGACAAGCGCCCCAACATCGGCATGATGGGCCAGGACTGGACCTGCCCCGAGCCCACCATCGACGAGTATGACGCCGCCGGTATGTTCGACAACGCTGCGGCCTACTCCGACACTGCCATGATCGTCCTCTCCCGGGCCGGCGGCGAGGGCGCCGATCTGCCCACCAGCCTGGACCCCAACGTTCCAGACACCTTCAAGGACGATGGCAGCGGCACCATGTTTGCCGCCTCCGGCCTGCGCTTCAGCGAGTACCCCGAGGATCTGGGCGCGGATAAGCACTACCTGGAGCCCACCACCCGGGAGCTGGCCATGATCGAAAAGGTCACCAGCCAGTTTGACAAGGTGGTGGTGGTGATCAACGCCTCCAACGCCATGGAGCTGGGCTGGATTGAGGACTACCCCTCCATCAAGTCCGTCATCCTGGCCCCCGGCCCCGGCCAGACCGGCTTCAACGCCCTGGGCAACATCCTCAGCGGCAAGACCAACCCCTCCGGCCGCACCGTGGATACCTTTGTGTACGACTTGACCGCCATCCCCGCTTTCAACAACATCGGCGAGTTCCAGTACACCAACCTGGGCGATGTGTCCCCCGAGTCCTACGGCTTCCCCGTGACCCCCAATTTCGTCAACTACGTGGAGGGCATCTACGTGGGCTACAAGTGGTATGAGACCGCCGCCGCGGAGAACGCCATCGACTATGACAAGACTGTGCAGTTCCCCTTCGGCTACGGCCTGAGCTACACCACCTTTGAGCAGAAGATGGGCGACATCTCCGAGAGCAACGGAACCATTACGTTTGACGTCACCGTCACCAACACCGGCAGCGTGGCGGGCAAGGACGTGGTGGAGGTATACTACAACCCGCCCTATACCAACGGCGGCATTGAGAAGGCCAGCGCCAATCTGGTGGCCTTCGACAAGACCGGCGTCATCGAGCCGGGCAAGTCCGAGACCGTAACGATCTCCTTCCAGGCGGAGGACATGGCCTCCTTCGATTACCAGGGCGCGGGCGCTTACGTGCTGGAGGCCGGCGACTACGCCATCTCCATCAACAGCGATTCCCACAACGCCATTGATTCCAAGACCTACACCGTGGGTTCCACCGTCACTTACACTGACGGCCGCGCCTCCGATGAAACCCCCGCCGTCAGCCAGTTCGGCTACGCCCAGGGCGACGTGACCTACCTGTCCCGTGCCGACGGCTTCGCCAACTATTCTGACGCCGTGGCCGCCCCCGCCAGCTTCGAGATGGCCGACGACGTGAAGGCGGGCTTCTACAACCACACCAACTATGATCCCACCCAGTTCAACGACAGCAATGACGCGGTGCCCACCACCGGGGCTAAGAACGGCTTGACCATCGCCGACCTGCGGGGTAAGGACTACGACGATCCCCAGTGGGAGCAGCTGCTGGACCAGCTCACCGTGGACGACATGGTACAGCTCATCGGCATCGGCGGCTACCAGAGCGTAGCCATCGCCTCCGTGGGCAAGACCCTGCAGGTGGACTGCGACGGCCCCGCCTCCATCAACAATAACTTCACCCAGAAGGCCTCCATCGGCTTCCCAGCCGGCGTAGTCATCGCCGCCACCTGGAACACCGATCTGGCCCATGACTTCGGCGCGAGCATCGGCAAGATGGCCGACGAGATGGATGTGTCCGGCTGGTACGCCCCCGCCATGAACATCCACCGTACCTCTTTCTCCGGCCGTAACTTCGAGTACTACTCCGAGGACGGCTACCTGTCCGGGGCCATGGCCTCCAATGCCGTCAATGGCGCGGCGGAGAGCGGCGTGTACTCCTTCCTGAAGCACTTCGCCCTCAACGACCAGGAGACCCACCGCACCGATATGCTGTGCACCTGGTCCAACGAGCAGGCCATCCGGGAGATCTATCTGAAGCCCTTCGAGATGTGCGTGAAGAACTATGAGGGCAAGTCCATGGCCGTCATGTCCGCCTTCAACTACATCGGCAACAAGTACGCCGGGGCCAACCCCGAGCTGCTGAACCGGGTGCTCCGGGACGAGTGGGGATTCCGGGGCATGGTGCTCACCGACTACTTTGGCGGCTACGGCTACCAGGACTCCGACATCCAGATCCGCAACGGCGGCGACTTCTGCCTCACCCCCCAGATGATTGAGGTGAGCGAGCTCACCGACAAGACCAGCGGCACCTCCCTCCAGGCGGCGCGGCAGGCCTGCAAGAACATCCTGTACACCACGGCCAACAGCCGGGCCTACGCCAACGGCGCGGGCGGCGGCATGGCTGCCTGGGAGATCGCCATGTACGTAATCTCCGCCGTGGTGGTGCTGGCCGCGGTGGCCGGCGAGGTGGTATTCGTCCGGAACTACGGCAAAAAGAAGAAGGGCTGAGGGTAAAACGGCCCGAACCACGCAAAATAACCACAGCTTCCGTCTCCCTGCCCCCCGCCCCGCGGGGGGCGCGGGAGCACGGAACAAATCCCGGGAACTCATCCCCGGATTTGTTCTGTGCTTCCTGGCATCAAATGCATTGAAATCAGTAAGGAGGGGTCTGCTTGAAACACGCGGACATCATCAAACAAATGACATTGGAGGAGAAGTGCTACCTGTTCTCCGGCAAGGACTTCTGGCAGACGCGGAGCGTGGAGCGGCTGGGCGTGCCCAGCATGACCCTCTCCGACGGCCCCCACGGCATCCGCAAGCAGGAAGGGGCGGGGGATCAGCTTGGGCTGAACGGCTCCCTGCCGGCCACCTGCTACCCCACCGCCGCCACCATCGCCAACAGCTGGGACACGGCACTGGGAGAGGAGATCGGCGAACACCTGGGCACGGAAGCGGCGTCCCAGGGGGTGGGCACGCTGCTGGGCCCGGGGCTGAACATCAAGCGCTCCCCCTTCTGCGGGCGCAACTTCGAGTATTTCTCCGAGGACCCCTACCTGGCGGGCAAGATGGCGGCCAGCTATATCCGGGGCATCCAGAAAAACGGCGTGGCCGCCTGCCCCAAGCACTTCGCCGCCAACTCCCAGGAGCTGCGCCGGATGGCGTCCGACTCCGTCATGGATGAGCGCACCCTGCGGGAGATCTACCTCACCGGGTTTGAGATCGCCGTGAAGGAGGGCCGCGCCAGGTCTATCATGTCCGCCTACAACCGGATCAACGGGGTGTACGCCAACGAGAACGAGCACCTTTTGCAGGAGATCCTCCGGGACGAGTGGGGCTTTGACGGCTTCGTGGTGTCCGACTGGGGGGCCTCCAACGACCATACCGAGGGCGTCCGGGCGGGCTCCCACCTGGAGATGCCCACCACCGGCGGCGACTCCGACCTGGAGCTGATCGAGGCGGTGAAGTCCGGCCGGTTCAGCCAGGAACTGCTGGACCAGCGGGTGGATGAGCTGCTGGACGTGATCCTGTCTGTCACCAAGTCCATCAAGCCCCTGGAGGGCAAGCCCTTCGACGTGGAAAAACACCACGCCATGGCGGCGAAGGCCAGCGAGCAGTCCATTGTACTGCTGAAGAACGAGAATAACATCCTGCCCCTGAAAAAGGGCGCGAAGGTGGCGGTTATCGGGGAGTTCGCCCAGAAGGCGCGGTACCAGGGCGCTGGCTCCTCCGTAGTCAATCCCACACGCCTGGACAACGCCATGGACGTGATCAAAAACTTCGATCTGGATGTGGCGGGCTTTGAGGCGGGCTACCCCCGCTCCGGCAAGGGCGACCCCGCCATGCAGGCCAGGGCGGTGGAGCTGGCGAAAAAAGCTGATATTGTTCTGCTCTATATCGGCCTGGACGAGATCAGTGAATCCGAGGGCCTGGACCGCTCCCATATGCGCCTGCCCCAGAGCCAGATAGACCTGATCGAGGCGGTGGCGGCGGTCAACCCCAGCGTGGTGGCCGTCATGTCCGCGGGCTCCGCCGTGGAGATGCCCTGGCTTCCCAAGTGCAAGGCCCTGGTCCACGGCTACCTGTGCGGCCAGGCGGGGGCGTCCTCCGTGCTCAAGGTTATCACGGGCCAGGTGAACCCCTCCGGCAAGCTGGCGGAGAGCTACCCCATGAAGTACGAGGACGTGTCCTCCGCTCCCTACTTCCCCGCCAAGGAGCGCACCGCCGAGTACCGGGAGGGCCTGTATGTGGGCTACCGCTACTTCGAGACAGCCAACGTGCCCGTGCTGTTCCCCTTCGGCTTTGGGCTGAGCTACACCACCTTCGAGTATTCCGATTTGACCGTCACCGGCAAGGAAGCCACGTTCACCCTCAAGAACACCGGAAAAATGGACGGGGCCGAGGTGGCCCAGCTCTACGTCTCCAAGCCGGACGGCGATGTGTTCCGCCCCGCCAAGGAGCTGAAGGGTTTCACCAAGGTGTTCCTGAAGGCTGGAGAATCCAGGCAGGTAACCATCCCTCTGGATGACAAGGCGTTCCGCTATTTCAATGTCAAGACCAACCGGTTCGAGACCGAGGGCGGCGCGTGGACGGTGATGATTGGCGCGTCCTGCGCGGACATCAGGCTGTCCGGCACGGTTTCCGTCAAGGGAACGCAGGCGGCTTCCCCCTATGATAAGGCGAAGTTCGCCAGGTATTTCTCCGGCGATATCAAGAGTGTTTCCGATGCCGAGTTTGAGGCCCTGCTGGGCCGTCCCATTCCCGACGGCCACTGGAGCGGCACCCTGGATATGAACGACGCCATCTGCCAGCTGTACTACGCCAAGAGCTGGATCGCCCGGAAGGTGTACAAAATCATGACCAATATGCTGAACAAGAGCATCCAAAAGGGAGAACCGGACCTGAACATCACCTTTATCTATAATATGCCCTTCCGGGGCATCGCCAAGATGGCGGGCGGTATGTGCACCATGGAGATGGCGGAGGGAATCCTCACCATCGTCAACGGTCATTTCTTCAAAGGCCTGGGGGCTGTGATCGGCGGCTTCTTCCGCGCGGGCAGGAAGCGCAAGGCAGCCAACGCAATGAAATAAGGAGGAGCACAGCATGAGCGGTATTAAAAAATGGATCGACGAGCATCCTACCCTGTGGGAATTTATCAAGTTCAACATCCTGTCCAACGTGGCCACCGTCACCAATTTTGTGGTCATGTGGGTCTGCACCGGTTTCGTTTTCAAATCCTTCAGCGAACAGCCCTTCCAGTTCTTTATCTTCAACTACACTACTCCGGAAAGCCTGATGATGTGCGGCTTCCTCAGCTTCCTGGTGGCCACGGCGGCGGCTCAGACGGTGAATTTCTTCGTGCAGAAGAACCTGGTGTTCAAATCCAACGCCAATTTTGGCAAGGCGGTACCCAAGTTCATCATCCTGGCGGTGGTGCTGGTCATCCTGTCCGCCGCCCTGCCTGCCTACAGCCAGACGCTGTTCATCAACATCGGCATCCCCGCCGGGATCGCACCCACCCTGGCCAATATCGTGAACATTCTGATGCAGGTGGTCATCAGCTATCCCACGATGAAGTTCTGGGTCATGCCGGATCAGAAGTAACAACTGGCCAGATCCGGCAGCGGCTATGTTTTAGCGGTCTATCAGGACGTCCGGAATCGGACAGTATTGTGGACGCCATTAAATTGCAGCAGTAATAAAATGCCGGAGGGCAGCGGTTTTTGGCCGCTCCCTTCGGCATTCCCTTTACATCATGGCCCCAATGCTTCTAGGTCTGTCATTTTATTTTCAGAATTTTGAGCACTTCGGACAGTTCTGTGAAATTTGCGTTTTACAATGGCCTCACCAAAGGAAGCGAGGTGCGGTTTATGAGAAAAAACCGCAGCCAGCGGAATACCAATACAGGCAAGGGGGTCAACGACTATTTGGCATCCCCGGTCAACATCCCGGAACTGATCCGGCGTATCCGCCATTTTATAAAGTCTCAAGAACAGATACAGCAGACTGAGTCCATCAATCGAAAATGAATATTTCTTCGATTGGAGCCTCAACCGCCCTTGAAATGTCAATGGCTAATTTCAGAGAGGGATTGTACTGCGCTTTTTCCAGCCGCATGATGGTTTCCCGGCGTACGCCCACCTGCGCGGCCAGCTGCTCCTGGGTCAGATCCTTCAGCTGCCGGTATTTTTTTAATCTGCACTCAAACTCGGCCATTTTTATTCTCCGCCCTCCTCCGTCTGGTCGTCGTGGTCATAGCGGTAAAGCAGATACTCCGGGAGAAAAATGCCCAGGGCCAACGTGAGGGAGAGTACGATAATCATGGCAATCAGGGTATATTCCAGGCTGCCGAACAGCCTCCCCTGACAGAGAATGACCAGCGCAATCAGCGTAATGCTGAACGTGATTTTGTAAGTGTTGAGCTGGGCGCGGGCGGCATTCTCGCGGAAGCGTTCATCCATGAAGATCCCGGACATTTTTCCCTCGTAGAAAAATCCAAAAAAGCCGAAAAACAGGAAAAACACAAAGGGGAAAACAGCGCCCGTGGCGGAGTAGGTCCAGAAACCCGCAAGGCCCAAAAATCCCAGCAGCCCCAGGAACCCCAGTTTAGGATTGACTTTGCGTGTCATGTTTGTCTTTGCGACATTCTTCTTGCTTTTTCCTACGCTGATAAACAGATGGATAAACAGAGCGAGCGCATAGACGCAAGTGAGGGAGATGGATAAAATCATGGGCAGATCCTTCGTGTTGAAGGAGTAACTTCCAAAGTCCATGGGAGTGACCAGGCGGGAGTCGTTAAATGTAACAGCGTACCAGACTGAGAGCAGCACAGCCGCGATGCAGAAGATCCCGCAGCCAACCCAGATTTTTACCTGATTCTTTTTCATGCAGTGCCTCCAATTAACGAGATATATTTATCTCTTGATAGGACAAATATATCACTTCTCCTTCTTCGTGTCAATAGGAAAATGAGAAATATTTGTCTCTTTCTGTTCCGGGCGCTTCGGAGTGACCATTGCAAAACATTTCGTGACATTCAGAGAGCATTTCATAACAAACAGGTGGATGGCTGCTTGCCAGTGCAGGACAGCCGTAGTATAATATTCTGTCATAATCATAAGGGAGGTGGAGCATTCCATGCTGCGTATTGCCATCTGCGACGATGACAGCGCCACCGTTCAATCCAACCGGGGCATCGCGGAGGACTGCCTGAAGCAATGCGGGAGCGCCGGCGAGATCGCCGCCTATACTCACAGCGGCAATCTCCTCTACGACATCACCGAGGATGGGTTTTTCTTTGACCTGATCCTGCTGGACATCGAGATGCCCGGCAGCACCGGGATGGAGCTGGCCGGAAAGATCAGGCCTTTTTTGCCCAATGTGAAGATCATCTTCATTACCTCCCATGTGGAGTATGCCATCGACGCCTTTGAGCTGTCCATCTTCCGGTACGTTCCCAAGAACGACATCGCCTGGCGGCTCCCTGGGGCGATCTGTGACGCCATCCGGCTGATCGAACTGGAGGAGGGGCAGTTCTACACCATCCAGACCAACAGCCGTCTGGAGAAGATTCCATACAAGGAAATCCTTTTCCTTTCCCGGGACGGGAAAAACACCAGCATCACCACCACAGGCGGCGCGGCCAGGGTGCGCAAGAGCTTACAGCAGGTCTATGAGGAGCTGGCCACAGAGGAATTCATCTTCATCGACCGGGGCTGCATCGTCAACATGATCCACGTCACGCAGGTCAAGGAAGGCATGGCCGTGCTGAAAAACGGCGCAGCCCTCCCCATCAGCCGCTCCCATCTGCAAGAGGTAAAGGCGCAGATCAACGCCTATTGGGGGGCGCACATATGACGGATATTGTCACTTTTGCCGTTTGTGTTGTTTGTTAGGAACTTAGTGCTGCAAATTCCGATTTGAACCCAACGAAATTGTCAGCCGCGCTGACAAAACGCGCCAAAAAACGAACCCCCTCAAACCGTTGCGGTTCAAGGGGGGTTCATGGAGCTGGTAATGTGACTCGAACACACGACCTGCTGATTACGAATCAGCTGCTCTACCAACTGAGCTATACCAGCACACCATCTTTATTGACGCCCAAGTATCATACACCACAAACGCCGGTTTGTCAAGGGGGCACGGACAGGTTTCCCAACCCGCCCGCGCCCTATCGCTCAGAACAGCGGCGCGAACAGCTGAAGCAGATCCCGCAGCAGCCGGTGGGGCAGGGAGATCGACCGGCAGTCCTCCAGCGTTACCCGCAGGCTTTTGGCCTGTGTGTCCAGGAAATCGTCCCGGATGGCCGCCACCGACGGCGTGCCGTACAGCAGGACGCCGTTCTCGAAGTGGAGGAACATACTGCGGTAGTCCAGATTCACCGTGCCCACCGTGGCCCACAGGTCGTCCACCACGAAGTTTTTGGCGTGGATGAACCCCGGTTCGTACTCAAATACCTGCACCCCCGCCTCCAGCAGCTCCTCGTAGTGGGAGCGGGTGGTCTCAAACACCGTCTTTTTGTCCGGAATATGGGGGGTGATGATCCGCACATCCACCCCGGATTTGGCGGCGGTGGTCAGCGCCATGGACAGCGAATAGTCGATTACCAGATAGGGCGTGGTGATATACACGTAACGCTGGGCCCGATAGATGAGGTTGAGGTACACCGTCTGCCCCACCGGCTCCTTGTCCCAGGGGCAGTCGTGGTAGGGCTGGACGTAGCCCTCCGCGCCCCCCTGGGCGGGGGCGGGGCGGAAGGGGGTGAAGTGCTCCTCCTCACTGTTGGTGAAGTCCCACATGGCCAGGAAGGACACGGTCATGGACCACACCGCGTCCCCCTCCAGCCGGATGGCGGAATCCTTCCAGTGGCCGAACCGGGGCTTGACGTTGATATACTCGTCCGCCATGTTGATGCCGCCGGTGAACGCCACCCGGCCGTCGATGATCATATATTTCCGGTGATCCCGGTTGTTCTGCCGCAGGGACACCACCGGCACAAAGCGGTTGAATACCCGGCAGTGTACCCCCAGCATTTCCAGCATGGCGGGGTAATCCGAGGGCAGGGTGGTGATGGAGCCGATGTCGTCATAGATCACCCGGACCTCCACGCCCCGCTGAGCCTTTTCCCGGAGGATGTCCAGGATGGAGTTCCAGAGCTTCCCCTCCTCAATGATGAAATACTCGATGAAGATATACCGCTCCGCCCCGCGCAGGGCCTTCAGAATGTCGTCGTAGCATACATCCCCCAGGGGATAGTATTTGGTGCGGGTGTTGCCATAGACGGGACAATGGGTGGTCTGCTCCAGGTAATGGGCCATGCGGGCCGAGTTCTCCCCCATAAGCTCCCCCAGGGATGCGGCGCGGCCGCACTCAGCGGTCAGGTTCTTGCGGATCTTGCGTTCCATAGACCGCAGGCGGCGCTGGTTGAACTGGGACAGGTGGTTGCCGCCCAGCAGCAGGTAGGCCACCGAGCCGAAGGGCATCAGCCCCAGCACGATGATCAGCCAGCCGATCTTGTACCCGGGATTGGTTTTGGCCCCCACGATCCACAGGGCCGACAGCACCGACAGCGCCAGGAACAGCCACTCCACAGCGGCAAAATTGGTGCTGTCCCGCAGGACGATCAGCCCCGCCCCGTACAGGACAATCTGGGCGATGATCAGCACGCCCACAATGCCCATGCGGTGGAACAGCAGCTTTCCGATTTTGCTCTGCACTCTTTTTTTCTTGTTTGTCTGGTTCTGGGTTCTCTTTTGCATAGGTTCACCTGATATTGTCCCGCGTCTATTTTGCTTTCAGCACCACGTTCCGCTCCCCCAGCGTCTCCCGCAGCTCGGCAAGCAGGGCCTCGTGGAGGACGCAGCGGGTCTGGAGCTTCTTCCGCTGGTCCGCCAGGTAGACGATGGCGGTGGATTCGCCGGGGAACATACTCATCAGCTTTTTCAGCCAGGCCAGGGGCTCGCCGCCGTCGGGCAGTTTGATCCACAGCACCTGTTCCTCTCCGGTCCTGTCCGCGCTCCGGCTCTGCCCGGACAGGGGGATCACCCGGTCCACCAAAATCTGTGGGGGCTTCTCCTCCCGGATAGATACCTTCCCCGACACCACCACAGGGAGGTTTTCCTTCAAATACGGCCCGCTTTCCGTGAGGGTCCGGGAGAAGCACAGCATCTCAATGGTGCCGGTGGCGTCGTCCAGCACCACATAGGCCATCAAGGAGTTGTTTTTGGTGGGCTTGGTGCGTACCGACGTCACCACGCCCGCCAGGGTCACCAGAGTCCCCTCCCGGTAGGGAGAGGGCTGCTCCTCCTCCTGGTCCGAGGCCGCCATGATGTCGGAGATGGCCGCCGCGCCGTATTTCTGAGCCTGCCGCCGGTATTCGTCCATGGGGTGCCCGGTGAGGTACAGGCCGGTAGTCTCCCGCTCCATGGCCATCAGCTGCGCCGGGGAAAACTCGGGGACGTCGGGCAGGGCCACGGCGGGCGTCGAGACACCCCCGCCGCCTCCGCCGCCGAACAGGTCGAACTGCCCCTCCAGGTTTTTCTGCCTGTCCCGGCTGATGGAATCCATTACCTGCTCATACACCATCATCAGCTGGGAGCGGCGGCATCCCATGCTGTCAAAGCAGCCGGAGCGGATCAGGCTGTCCAGCACCCGCTTGTTCAGATCGTGGTCGTACATCCGGGCGCAAAAGTCGGGGAAGGAGGCAAAGGGCCCGTTTTTCTCCCGCTCGTCCAGGATGGCGGCGGAAAACGCCTCCCCCACCCCCTTCAGCGCCGCCAGTCCAAAGCGGATATTGGGCCCGGACACGGTAAACGCGTTGTCTGATTCGTTGATGTCCGGCGGCAGGCAGGCAATGCCGTTGTCCTTGCACTCAGCAATATATTTTGCCACCTTGGTCTGGGTTTTCAGCACCGAGGTGAGCAGCGCCGCCATATACTGCCGGGGATAATGGCACTTGAACCAGGCGGTCTGATACGCCACAATGGCGTAGGCCAGGGAATGGGATTTGTTGAAGGCGTAGTGGGCGAAGTCATTGATCTCGTCGTAGATAGACTGGGCCGACGCCTCGGAGATGCCGTTTGCCACACAGCCGGGGATGTTCCGGCCGGGGTCGCCGTGGATGAAGGTATGCCGCTCCCGCTGGACGTCCTTTTCCTTTTTCTTGCTCATGGCCCGGCGCACCATGTCCGCCTGCCCCAGGGAGTAGCCCGCCAGCCTGCGGAAGATCTCGATCACCTGCTCCTGGTAGACGATGCAGCCGTAGGTATTGGACAAAATCGGCTCCAGGGAGGGGTGCTTGTAGGTGACCAGGGCCGGATTCTGGGCGCAGGACAGGAATTTTGGAATGGAATCCATGGGCCCGGGGCGGTACAGGGCGATGATGGCGCAGATATCCTCAATGCTCTTGGGCTTGAGGCCCACGCCCACGCTGGTCATGCCCGCCGATTCCATCTGGAACACGCCGGAGGTGCGCCCCTCGGACAGCATCTGGAAGGTGGCCGGATCGTCATAGGGGATATCGCTTACCCTGAAATCGGGCCGTTCCCTCCGGATCATGGCGGCGGCGTCGTCCAGGGTGGTCAGGTTGCGCAGGCCCAGGAAGTCCATTTTCAGCAGGCCCAGCTCCTCGATGGTGGTCATGGTGTACTGGGTGACGGGCTGGCCGTCGTTGGTGGCCAGGGGGACGTATTCGTACACCGGGCGGCGGGTGATGACCACCCCCGCCGCATGGGTGGAGGCGTTGCGGGGCATCCCCTCCACCCGCCGGGCCATGTCCACCAGGTTTTTGGCCTGCTCGTCCCCGTTGTACAGGTCGGCAAGCTCCTTGACCAGGACCAGCGCCTTGTCCAGCGTCATGTGGCTCTGCGGGTTGTTGGGGATCATGCTGGCAATGCGGTTGCATTCGGCCAGGGGGACGCTCAGCGCCCGCCCCACGTCCTTGATCGCGGCTCTGGGCTGGAGGGTGCCGAAGGTGACGATCTGCACCACATGGTCCCCGCCGTATTTGCGGGCCACGTAGTCAATGACCTCCGAACGCCGCCGGACGCAGAAGTCGATGTCGATATCGGGCATGGTGATCCGTTCCGGGTTGAGGAACCGCTCGAAGATCAGGGCGTATTTGATGGGGTCCACATCGGTGATGCGCAGGCAGTAGGCCACCATGGAGCCCGCCCCGGAGCCTCTCCCCGGCCCTACCGGAATGTCGTGGTCCTTGGCGTAGCCGATAAAATCGGAGACAATGAGGAAGTAGTCCACGAACCCCATCTGCCGGATGACGCCCATCTCCATGCGCAGGCGGCTTTTGTATTCCTCGCCGGCGTCGGGATAGCGCCGGGCGAAGCCCTGCCAGCACTGACGTTCAAAGTAGGCGTCCGTGTCCGTCTCCCCGTCCGGGAGCTTGAACAGGGGCAGGTGATACCTGCCGAACTCGAAGTCCAGATTGCACAGCTCCACAATTTTCTGGGTGTTGTCGATGGCCTCGGGGCAGTTGGGGAACAGGGCGCGCATTTCCTCCTCGCTTTTGACGTAGAACTCCTCCGTCTCGAATTTCATGCGGTTGGGGTCGTTCACCGGCTTGCCCATCTGAACGCACATCAGCACATCCTGCACGGCGGCGTCCTCCCGGGTGAGGTAGTGGCAGTCGTTGGTGGCCGCCATGGGGATGCCCGTCTCCCGGCTCAGGCGCATGATGCCCGCGTTCACCGTCTGCTGCTCGGCGATGCCGTGGTCCTGTATTTCCAGGTAGTAGCCGTCCTCGCCGAACAGTTCCCGCATCTCCAGGGCGTGGGCTTTGGCCCCCTCATAGTCGCCGTTCCTCAGCCGCCGGGGGATCTCCCCCGCCAGGCAGGCGGACAGGGCGATCAGGCCCTCGCTGTGCTCCCGCAGGAGGTCCATATCGACCCGGGGCTTGATGTAAAAGCCCTCGGTAAAGGCCTTGGACACCATATAGCTCAGGTTGCGGTAGCCTGTCTCGTTCCGGCACAGCAGCACCAGATGCCGGGCGGACTTGTCCAGTTCGTGGACCCGGTCGAACCGGGTGCGGGGGGCCACGTAGACCTCACAGCCAATGACGGGCTTGATTCCCGCCGCCTTGCAGGCCCGGTAAAAGTCGATAACACCGTACATCACGCCGTGGTCGGTGATGGCCGCGGCGGACTGGCCCAGGGCCTTCACCCGCTCCACCAGCTGGCTGATGCGGCAGGCCCCGTCCAGCAGGGAATATTCCGTATGCAGATGTAAGTGGGTAAACGCCATTCCAGCCACCTCTATTTATCTTTTGTTTTCCATAACCGCTCCGGGTTTTTGACCCGCAGCTCCAACCTTCCACACTCAGGGCAGACCATACCTGCCACGCCGCTGCCCTTAAACGCCCCCGTGTTGGCCATTACCTCAAACCCGTAGGCCGTCATCGTAACGGCCTTCATCTCCAAATCGCAGTCCTGACACTTCATGTCTCGCCGCCTCCTTTTCCCGCCCCGGCCTGTGCCAGCTCCATCAGCTTGCGCATCCGGTGGTTGAACGCCGACTTGCTCACCGGCGGGCCGCACAGCGCGGCAAGCTGGCTCAGGTTCAGCTCCGGGTTTTCCAGCCGCAGCCGCGCCGCCTCCTTGAGCTTGTCAGGCAGGGCGTCCAGCCGCCCCGATTCCCGCAGGCGCGCAATGGCCGCCGTCTGCTCCCTTGCCGCCGCCACCGTCTTGTCCAGGTTGGCGCTGTCGCAGTTCACCTGCCGGTTGACGCTGCCCCGGATATCCCGCTCGATTTTCGCCGCCATCACCCCCATGGCGGACACCGGAGCCCCCAGAAAGGTGAGAAAATCCTCAATGTGGTCAGAATGCTTGAAATACACCACATGATTTCCCTTGCGCTGTGTCTCCTTGGGCTCGAAGCCCGCCTCCCGCAGCAGGGCGGGCGCCTCCCGGCCCACATGGTAGTGGGAGGTGGCCAGCTCCAGGTGGTAGCCCTTCGTGGGGTCGGTCACCGAGCCCCCCGCCAGGAACGCCCCCCGGAGGAACGCGGTGCGGCAGTGCTCCTCCTCCAGCCGGGCCAGGTTGATGTGCATGGACACCGCCCCGTCCCACTCCAGGTCGAAGGAGTCAAAGACCGTCCTCAGTTTTTCGGGGCTTTCCAGCAGGAAAATGCCCTTGCCCTCCCCCGGCTCCGGGACCTGGTCGAAGGACAGCTTGAACGCCCGCCGGAACAGGACGGGGAGCCGCTCCTTCAGCCCCGGGCTTTCGGTGACGATCCGCGCCTGGCGGCGGTCAAAGGCGCTGCAAAACAGAAGGATGCCGTAGGCCTCCGCCTGGGCACAGCAGCGGCGGCTGACGCTTTGACGGCACAGCTCCTGCTTCACATCGGCGGAAAAGGCCACAGTCTCTCACTCCTTAAAATATTTTCGTGTCGGCCCGCTGCTCGTACAGGTCCACCACCGCCTGGGCAACCTTCAGCCCGGAATGGCGGGCGTAGCCGCAGTCCTCGTCCAGCAGGGGGCGGCAGACCAGCTCCGCCCCCAGCAGCTCGATCTCCTGGCAGCTGGCCTCCATGGGGGCGGCGTCCTCGGCGGAATAGCGCTCCAGCAGCTCCGGGCCGATGGGCTCGGAATTGCACAGGCACAGGTCCACCAGCCCCGGCCCGCCGTGCTCCAGCAGCGCCGCTACGTGGTCCTGGGCGGTCATGCCCTCGGTCTCGCCGTCCTGGGTCATGATGTTGCAGACATAGATCTTCAGCGCGGGGCTGTCCAAAATGGCCTCGGATATGCCGTCTACCAGCAGGTTGGGGATAACGCTGGTGTACAGGCTCCCCGGCCCCAGCAGGATCACCTCCGCCCGGCGGATGGCGTCCAGGGCGGCGGGGAGGGCGGGGGTGTGCTCCGGCAGCAGCCGGACATGGTGGATGCGGCAGTTCTGCTCTTTTTTGGCGTCGGAGATCTTGGATTCCCCCCGGACGCTGGAGCCGTTTTCAAAGGCCGCTTCCAATTGCACATTGGCATTTGTCACGGGGAGAATACGGCCCGTAATCGCCAATACCTCGCTCATCCGGGCTACAGCCTGGTCAAAAGAGGGGGAGATCCCGTCCAGCGCCGCCAGGAGCAGGTTGCCGAAGGCCTGCCCCGCCAGCCGCCCGTCAGGGAAGCGGTAGGCCAGGAGCTGCCGCATCAGCGACTCCGTATCCGCCAGCGCCTCCATGCAGTTGCGGATGTCGCCGGGAGGGGGCATCCCCAGGTCCTCCCGGAGCACACCCGAGCCGCCGCCGTCGTCCGCCACGGTGACGATAGCGGTGAGGTCGTCGGTAAACAGTTTCAATCCCCGCAGGATGGCGGACAGCCCGTGGCCGCCGCCCAGGGCCGCGATGGCGGGGCCCTTGCGCCGTTTTTTGCTGTCCATACTTACGCCCTCGTCATATCCCGGTGGTTTTCACCGGCCGCGTAGCCCAGGCCCTGAATATACTCGCACAGCGCGTGGGTCACCGCAACCGAGCGGTGCCGCCCGCCGGTACAGCCCACCGCGATCACCAGGGCGCTTTTCCCCTCCTCCACGAAGTGGGGAAGCAGAAAGTCCATGAAACGGCGCAGATGCTCCATCAGCTCCTGGGTGATGGGGTTGTCAAACACGTAGTCCGACACCCCTTTGTCCAGCCCGGTCTGGGGCCGGAGCTCCTCCACGTAGTAGGGGTTGGGCAGGAAACGCACGTCAAACACCAGATCCGCCTCCAGGGGCACGCCGTACTTGAAGCCGAAGGAGGTGACGGAAATGCTCATCTCGTTCCGGCTCTTGCGGTTGGGGGCGAACATATCCAGCACTTGCCCCCTCAGCTTCTGCACCGGCAGGGCCGTGGTGGTGATAATATAGTCCGCCCGCTCCCGCAGAGGCTCCATGGCGGTCCGCTCCTGCTCCACCGCCTCAGAAAGGCTGTCCGCCTCCGTAATCAGGGGGTGGCTCCGGCGGGTCTCCTTGTAGCGCTTGATGATGGCGGCGGTGTCC
This sequence comes from Oscillospiraceae bacterium, assembly GCA_910575695.1. Classification (GTDB taxonomy): domain Bacteria; phylum Bacillota; class Clostridia; order Oscillospirales; family Oscillospiraceae; genus Enterenecus. The sequence continues at coordinate 31,482 of CAJTGJ010000016.1, forward strand.
GCCTCCACAAACAGCACCTTGTACTGGAACTTCATGGCGTCCAGCGCGTCCATGGCCTCAAACAGCCCGGTGAACTGCTCCCCCGCCCGGATGTCGCACACCATGGCCACCCGCTCATAGGTGCCCACACCGGCCAGACACACCTCGGCGAACTTGGGTATGAGCACCGGGGGCAGATTGTCCACGCAGAAGAAGCCGCTGTCCTCCAAAATGGACATGACCGTGGATTTGCCCCCTCCGGACAGACCCGATACGATCAAAAATTCCATCCTTCTCCCTCCCTTCCCAGATAGCGCACCTCGGGTTCCAGAGTGATGCCCGTCTCCTGAAATACCCGCTCCCGCACCTGGGCCATCAATTTCACAATATCGTCACAGGCTGCCCCTCCCCTGTTGATGACGAAGCCCGCGTGCTTTTCCGACACCTGGGCCCCGCCCACCGTCAGGCCCTTCAGCCCGCACTGCTGGATGAGGTTGGCGGCGTAGACGGGCTGTCCGTCCACCGGGGCGGGGCGTTTGAAGGTGCTGCCCGCGCTGGGATACTCCAGGGGCTGTTTTTCCCTCCGGCGGGCGGCAAAATCGTCCATTTTGGCCTTGATCTCCGCCCGGTCCCCCTGGGTCAGGGCAAAGCGGACCTTTAAAATCAGCATCCGGTTTTCGGAAAAGACGCTTTTGCGGTAGCCGAAGCCGCACTCCTGGGCGGTGAAATCCCGCACCGTGCCGTCTACGTCCAGCGCCGTCACCGACGACACCACCTGGCGTATCTCGCCGCCATAGGCCCCGGCGTTCATGTAGACGCCGCCGCCTACGCTGCCGGGGATGCCCTGGGCGAATTCCAGGCCGGAAAGGCCCCGGTCCAGCGCGGCCGCAGCCAGCCTGGACAGGGAACCGCCGCCCCAGTTCACCAGCTCCCGGTTGACCTCCCGCACGTCGCCCCACTCCAGGCGTCCCGACAGCTTTACCACAAAGCGGTCCGTCCCCCGGTCGCTCACCAGCAGGTTGGAGCCGTTGCCCAGGAAAAAGGGCTGTATCCCCAATTCATTCGCGGTCTTTACCACGGCTTTGGCCTCGCCCTCGCTGCAGGGCAGGGCCATCAGCGCCGCAGGCCCCCCCACTTTGAAGGAGGTATGGCGGTTCATGGGTTCGTCCCGGCGCAGCTCCAGCTCCGGCGCGGCGGCGCGCAGGCAGTCATATAAAACGTTCCAGTTAGTCATAGGGGGCCTCCCGTTGGGTCAAATTTCTTCATCGTTTATCTTACCACGTTTTCCCCGGAATGAGAATAGCTTCATGAAAATTTAAGAAGCGGCACGGCTTGCGCCGCGCCGCTTCTCCGGGAAAACCCGCCGCCGGGGGCCGGTCACCCGCAGGTGCAGTAGTTTTTCGTCTCCTGATAGCCCTCCGGGGGCGCGATGGTGTTGGGCGGGAAGAACTCCTCGGTGGGGAACTGGACCTGGCGGAAGATGGAGCAGGGGTCCTCCTCCCCGCCGCCGGAGCACTCCTTGTTGGGCATACAATAGTCGTAGGCCGGGATGAGGAGCTGGCTGTCACGCTCCAGGCGGATGATGGAGAACTGGCCCAGGGTGACGTACACCCGGCGTCCCTCGCCGCCCATGTTCAGCTCGCCGGGGAAACAGCCCGCAATGCCCGCGGGCACCTCCGCCCCGTCGCCGCAGGCGCATACCGGCGGGTCGCAGGGGTCGGACAGTCGCATACTCAGGATGATGGGGTCCACGGCGTTGACCACCGCAATGGGCAGGTTGGTGCTGGCCAGGTTCTGCTCATCCAGATCGTCCACCCGGCTGTTGGAGGAAAACACCTTGGCGCTGCCCTCGCTGCCGAACAGGATGGCCCGCTTGTCGAACACCGCCAGCCCGCAGATGGACACCGGACGGGCCGCGCCCACAAAAGCGTCGGCGGTGACCCGGTAGAAGTAGCGCACGTCTACAGTGAAGTAGCCGCGGTTGAAGCCCACAGGCTCCACGTCGATGTAAGCGTACAGCAGCTCGGCCTGCCCGGCCTTCAGGCTGATGGCCCGGTCGATGACGGCCTGGGAGCTGACAGTGGGGTAAAGCCGCAGGTCCTCAACGCAGTCCTTGTCGCGGCAGGAATCAAAGATCTTTCGGGTGTGGATGCACACGGCCTCGCGGATACCGGCGGTATCGCAGATGGGGCCCGGCTCGATGTAATCGGCCATAGTAGTACCTCCCGGTTTATGGTTGATCAGAGGGGGACAGTATGGCGTTCCCCTTCCACTCCCATTGTATGCGCCGGGGAAAAACGGGTGAAACGGGCGGTGGGGGAAGCCTGCCCCGCTGTCAAAAACGTGGGACAGGCCGCTTGCCAAACGGGGTGCGTCCGGTTATAATGGGGGCATAGAAAGGAAGTGCAGACATGGCAAAAAAGGTATTCATCGGGCTCGGCATATTCCTGGGCGTGGTGGCGCTGTCCGTGGCGGGGCTGGTGGGCTGGCTCACCGTGACCGAGTACCGGCCCGCCGGCGTGGAGGATATTGCAGATGCCCAGGACAGCGGAGCGGCCCGCTCCCTGTCTGCGGGAGACAGCCTGACCATCCTGTCCCAGAACACCGGGTACTGCGGGCTGGGCAGGGATTCCGATTTCTTTATGGACGGCGGTACAGGCGTAAAGCCCGCCAAGGACCAGATCAACACCAACGTCGCCGGCATCGGGGAACAGATCGAGGCAGTCTCGCCGGATATATGCTTCCTCCAGGAGGTGGACAGCGGCTCCGACCGCAGCTATGATGCAGACCAGCGCGCTTACTACTATAGTACGATGCGCGATGGAGCAAAGGGTCCCTGCTATGACGCTTACGCGCTGAATTACTCCTGCAATTTTGTCCCCTTCCCCTGGCCTCCCATCGGCAGGGTACACAGCGGCTTGCAGACCATCAGCACCTTCCCGGTGGAAAAGTCCCAGCGCATCGCCCTCCCCTGCCCCTTTTCCTGGCCGGTGTCCACCGCCAACCTGAAGCGGTGCCTGCTGGTGAGCTATGTGCCGCTGGAGGACAGCGATAAGGAACTGGTACTGGTGAACCTGCACCTGGAGGCCTACGATGACGGCGAGGGCAAAGCCGCTCAGACCAAAATGCTCATGGACTTCCTCACCGCCGAGTACGAAAAGGGCAATTACGTCATTGCCGGGGGCGATTTCAATCAGACCTTTCCTGGAGCGCTGGACGCCTTCCCCATCAAGGACGCGGATTTGTGGACGCCGGGCGTACTGGAAAACGACATCCTCCCCGACGGCTGGCAGTTTGCCTGCGACCTGTCCGTGCCCAGCTGCCGCCTGCTGAACCATCCCTATGACCCCGACCCCGATGAGAACCAGTTCTATGTGATCGACGGCTTCATCCTCTCCCCCAACGTGGCGCTGGACAGCGTGGAGACCCTGGATCTGCAGTTCGAGTACACCGACCACAACCCGGTGGGCATCCATGTGACCCTGCAAGCCCAGCCCTGAGCCATAAAGCAAGCCCGCCCCGGAAATCCGGAGCGGGCTGTTCTTTTTTGGTTCTCAGGGAACTCAGCCGCCGAACACGGCGATGAGGAAGCCTGCCGCGATAGCGGAGCCGATCACGCCGGCCACGTTGGGGCCCATGGCGTGCATCAGCAGGAAGTTGTTGGGGTTGGCCTCCCGGCCCACGTCCTGGGACACACGGGCCGCCATGGGAACGGCGGACACGCCAGCGGAGCCGATCAGCGGGTTGATCTTGCCGCCGGACAGCTTATACATCAGCTTGCCCGCCAGCAGGCCGCCGATGGTAGAGAAGCTGAAGGCGATGACGCCCAGCACCACGATAGCGATGGTCTGGAGGGTCAGGAAGCGGGTGGCCACGGTGGTGGCGCCCACGCTGATGCCAAGGAACAGGGTGACGATATTCATCAGGGCGTTCTGGGCGGTGTCGCTCAGACGCTCGGTGACGCCAGTCTCCTTCAGCAGATTGCCAAACATCAGGCAGCCGATGAGGGGGGCGGTGGAGGGAATCAGCAGGATGACAAACACAGCCACGATGATGGGGAACACGACCTTTTCCACCTTGGACACCGTGCGGGCCTGCTCCATCTTCACCTGGCGCTCCTTCTTCGTGGTCAGAGCACGCATCAGCGGCTTCTGGATCATGGGGATCAGCGCCATGTAGGAGTAGGCGGCGATGGCGATGGGGCCAAGGAGGTGGGGGGCCAGCTTCGACGTGGTCAGGATGGCCGTGGGGCCGTCCGCGCCGCCGATGATGCCGATGGAACCGGCCTCCTGACCGGTGAAGCCCAACAGCATGGCTCCGAACATGGCGAAGAACACGCCCAGCTGGGCGGCCGCGCCCAGCAGCAGGGAGGACGGACGGGCGATCAGCGGGCCGAAATCGGTCATGGCGCCGATGCCGATGAAGATCAGGCAGGGGTACAGACCGGCCTTGACGCCGATATACAGGATGTCCAGCAGACCGCCCAGATGGACAATGTCAGTGAAGGACAGCTCTGATTTGAGGCCCTCGTCAATAGCGGTCACAATATCCTGGTCCAGGTCGGCGGAGGTGGACAGGGCCTGAGCGTCGGTCATGGGATCGCTGCCTGCCTCTGACATATTCTCAAAATACGCCTCAATCTGTTCCGTGGTGTGGCCGCAGCCCCTTGCGAACACATAGTAGTAATACTCCTCCTGGGTGTAGGCGCGTGCCTCCGTCTTATTGTAAAGGGCGTAGTCATAGGCGGCGTCATAGGGGCATTCGTAGATATACGCGTCCCACATTCCCATGTGGTACAGCCCCGCGCCGGGGATGTTGGTCAGCAGTACGCCGAAGGCGATGCCCACCAGCAGCAGCGGCTCAAACTTCTTGCCGATGCCCAGGTACAGCAGTACGCAGGCAATGAGGATCATGACGAGGCTTTTCCAGCCGCCGTTGGCGAAAAACCCGGCGAAGCCGGAATCGTTCACCAGCTTGGAAAGGGTTTGTAAGATATCCATACAAGCCCCTCCTTATGCCAGGACGATCAGCGGCGAACCGGTCTCCACATGGCTGCCCTTCTGCACCACGACCTGGGCCACGGTGCCGTCCTTGGGGGCGAGGATCTCGTTTTCCATCTTCATGGCCTCCAGCACCACCAGCAGCTGGCCTTCCTTGACGGCGGCGCCCTGGGCCACCTCCACCCGGAGGATGGTGCCGGGCATGGGGGAGTTCACGGGCTCGCCCGCGGCGGTAACAGCCGGGGCGGCGGGCGCGGCAGGCGCGGGGGCGGCGGCAGGAGCCGCGGCGGCGGGGGCCGCGGGCGCGGCGGGCGCGGGGGCGTAGGCCTCGTACTCGTCCGTCAGCATGGCCTTACCGGCGTCTACCTCCACCTCGTAGGTGCGGCCGTTCAGGGTCACTTTGTATTTCATTTCACTTGACCTCCTTAATGGACTTGAAGCGCAGCTCGTTCAGCGGCTTGCCCATCTTGTCGGCCACGATCGCCATAATCATGGCGGCCTCCTTGTCGGGCACATCGAACAGCTTGACCTCGCCGGCGCTGCCGGGGGCCGGGGGCGCGGACGGGGCCGCGGGAGCGGCAGGGGCGGCAGCCGCAGGCGTGGGGGCGTCGGCCTTCTTATTGCGGGTTCCGGCCATGGCCTTGCCCATGATGATAACCACGCACATCAGCAGGACCAGCCCGAAAAACACCACGGCATAGCCCAGCACGGCGGCGATGCCCGCGTCGCCAATCCCCATTCTGGCCGTAAGAGCAAGAGTATTCATACCGCTTCCCCCTTACGCCTCGGTGATGGTGTAGGTAGCGACATTTTCCTCTTTCTCCAGGCGCTCCTTGAAGAACTTCTCGGCCTGGTCGGGGAAGCAGATATAGCTCATCATGTCCTCCTCGGAGCGGCACAACCCGCCCAGGGCCTCCTTGGCGGCCTTGAACTCCTCGCCGGTGCGCTTGGAGTCCTCGATCCGGCAGTCCACGGGCTTGCCGCCCTCGCCCAGAATCTTGGCCTCCAGCTCGGGGCTGACGGGGGCGGGGGCAATGCCGTACTCGCCCTTGAAGTAGTTCTTGATCTCCTTGGAAATCTGCTTGTAGCGCTCGCCCATGAGCACGTTGGTCACGGCCTGGTTGCCCACCATCTGGGACAGCGGGGTGACCAGCGGGGGATAGCCCAGGTCGGCGCGGACGCTGGGGATCTCCGCCAGGGCGGCGTCGAACTTGTCCATGGCGTTCAGGTCCTTCAGGTTGGCGATCATATTGGACAGCATACCGCCGGGCACCTTGTACACCAGGGCCTGGGAATCGGTGGCCATGCTCTTGGGGTTGATCAGGCCGCTGTCCACATACTTCTGCTTGATGGGCTTGAAGTAGTCGTTGACCTTATTGATGACGTCCTCGTTGAGGCCGCTGTTGATGCCGTACTGCTGGAGGGCGTAGAACATGGTCTCGGTAGCCGCCTGGCTGGTGCCGTTGGAGAAGCAGGAGGTAGCGGTGTCGATGACGTCCACACCGGACTGGATGGCCGCCAGCAGGGTCATATAGGCCATGCCGGTGGTGCAGTGGGTGTGCAGGATAATGGGGGTGTCGCCGATGGCGTCCTTGATGCCCTTGATGAGGCCCTCGGCCTCGTAGGGGCTCATGGTGCCCGCCATATCCTTCAGGCAGATGGTGTCGAAGCCCATGTTCTTGAGCTCCTTGCACATCTCCACATACTTTGCCACGGTGTGCACCGGGCTCTGGGTGTAGGAGATGCAGCCGGAGGCGACGGTGCGCTTGTTGGCGTACTTCTTGGTGGCCTCCAGGGCGGTGGTGATGTTGCGGAAGTCGTTCAGGGCGTCGAAAATACGGATGACGTCGATGCCGTTTTTGATGGACAGCTCCACGAACTTCTCCACCACGTCGTCGTGGTAGTGCTTGTAGCCCAGCAGGTTCTGGCCCCGCAGCAGCATCTGGAGCCGGGTGTTGGGCATATTCCTGCGGATGTTGCGCAGCCGCTCCCAGGGGTCCTCGCCCAGGTAGCGCAGACAGGAATCAAAGGTGGCGCCGCCCCAGCACTCCACCGAGTAGTAGCCGGCCTTGTCCATGGTGGACAGGATGTCGGCGTAATCGGAGTAGGGAAGGCGGGTGGCCATCAGGGACTGGTTGGCGTCACGTAACACGGTCTCCGTGATCTGAACCTTTTTCTTCAAATGGAAGCACCTCCAAATTTCTCTTGAACCACATTGTCATAATAAACAGGGGGAACAGGGGCGCCGCGCCCGAGCACGGCGCCCCTGCCGCCAGGTTTATTTCAGTTGGAATGCCGTGGGCTGATTACAGCTTCGGGCCGGCCTCCACCAGAGCCTTGCCGGCCTCGTTGCCGGTATACTTCACGAAGTTCTTCACGAAGCGGCTGGCCAGGTCCTTGGCCTTGGCGTCCCACTCGGAAGCGTCGGCGTAGGTGTCCCGGGGATCCAGGATGGCGGGGTCCACGCCGGGCAGGGAGGTGGGCACCTCGAAGTTGAAGTAGGGGATGGTCTTGGTCTCCGCCTTCAGGATGGAGCCGTCCAGGATGGCGTCAATGATGCCGCGGGTGTCCTTGATGGAGATGCGCTTGCCGGTGCCGTTCCAGCCGGTGTTCACCAGGTAGGCCTTGGCGCCGGACTGCTCCATGCGCTTGACCAGCTCCTCGCCGTACTTGGTGGGATGCAGCTCCAGGAAAGCCTGGCCGAAGCAGGCGGAGAAGGTGGGAGTGGGCTCGGTGATGCCCCGCTCGGTGCCGGCCAGCTTGGAGGTGAAGCCGGACAGGAAGTAGTACTGGGTCTGCTCCGGGGTGAGGATGGACACCGGGGGGAGCACGCCGAAGGCATCGGCGGACAGGAAGATCACGTTCTTGGCGGCCGGGCCGGAGGACACGGGACGCACAATCTTCTCGATGTGGTTGATGGGGTAGGACACGCGGGTGTTCTCGGTGACGGACTTGTCGTGGAAGTCGATCTTGCCGTTCTCGTCCACGGTGACGTTCTCCAGCAGGGCGTCGCGGCGGATGGCGTTGTAGATGTCGGGCTCGGACTCCTTATCCAGGTCGATGACCTTGGCGTAGCAGCCGCCCTCGAAGTTGAACACGCCGTGGTCGTCCCAGCCGTGCTCGTCGTCGCCGATGAGCAGGCGCTTGGGGTCGGTGGACAGGGTGGTCTTGCCGGTGCCGGACAGGCCGAAGAAGATGGCGGTGTTCTCGCCGTTCATGTCGGTGTTGGCGGAGCAGTGCATGGAGGCGATGCCCTTCAGGGGCAGGAAGTAGTTCATCATGGAGAACAGGCCCTTCTTCATCTCGCCGCCGTACCAGGTGTTCAGGATGACCTGCTCCTTGGAGGTGATGTTGAAGATGGCGGCGGTCTCGGAGTTGAGGCCCAGCTCCTTGTAGTTCTCCACCTTGGCCTTGGCGGCGTTGTAGGAGACGAAGTCAGGCTTGAAGCTCTTCAGCTCCTCCTCGGTGGGGGCGATGAACATATTCTTGACGAAGTGGGCCTGCCATGCCACCTCCATGATGAAGCGGACGGCCATGCGGGTGTCTGGGTTGGTGCCGCAGAACACGTCCATCACGTACAGCTTCTTGTTGGACAGCTCCTTGACGGCCAGGGCCTTGCAGGCCTCCCACGCTTCCTGGGAAGCGGGCTTGTTGTCGTTTTTAAACTCGTCGGAGGTCCACCACACGGTGTCCTTGGAATTCTCGTCCATCACGATGAACTTGTCCTTGGGGGAGCGGCCGGTGTAGATGCCGGTCATCACGTTGACCGCGCCCAGCTCGGTCATCTGCCCCTTCTCATAGCCCTCCAGAGCGGGATCCATCTCCGCCTCAAAGAGCTGCTCATAGGTGGGGTTGTAGACGATTTCCTTGATACCGGTAATGCCGAGTTTTTCCAGACCGTAGGTTTCCATAAATGTTTCCTCCTCAATAGTATGCTTTCAGCGCCCAGAACAACTAGCGGGGGCGCGGGCCGGCGATAGCGGCGGGGGTAACCAACCCTCACCAAGTAGGGAGTATAACATAGATTTGCCCGTATTTCCACGGCAATTTTTCTAACTATGTTAAAATTTGCACAAAATCAGCGTTTTCACCAATGGACGGACAAAGAATCCAGCGTGGAGCAGAAAGAATTGACAGAATGACGAAGGGAGGCGTCCGGCGCGGAACGCCTGCGCGGCAGAAAGAAAGCTCCCCGCCTCCAGTCGGGAAGCAGGGAGCTTAATTTTGCCGTCGTTACTCAGCGGAAATCGCGCCCATGGGGCAGGTTCCCTCGCAAGCGCCGCAGTCGATGCAGGCGCCGGCGTCGATGACCATGTGGTCGTCGCCCATGGAGATCGCACCGACGGGGCAGGAGCCCTCGCAAGCGCCGCAGGAAATGCAGGCGTCACCAATCGTACGAGCCATGTGTAATACACCTCCAAATGCAAATTGTGTTTTGAACCATCTCCTATTGTACCATATCTTTTGAAAAATGCAATAAGAAATTTTGACCGGGCCGGAGGTATAATTTCAGCTAAAAATTCCCATCCTTTCCAAAGAAAGATATCCGGCGATGGGAGTTGCGGCATATGGAACGGCTCACATTTTTTCAGCGTTTGAGAGGTTTTTTTATGATGGATTGGGAAAAGAAGCAGCAGCCGAAGGACGCGGCCCCAGGCCGCGGCGGGGACCCGCAGGCGGTATACCAGAACGAGCGCGCCCGGGTGCGGGACGGGACGGACACCCGCGTCACCGACAAATTCTCCCGGGACCTGACCCGGATGGCCGCCGCCGGGATGCTGGACCCCCTGGTGGGCCGGGACCAGGAGGTGGGCCGGGTCATTCAGATTCTGGCCCGGCGGACCAAGAACAACCCCGCCCTCATCGGCGAGCCCGGCGTTGGCAAAACGGCGGTGGCGGAGGGGCTGGCCTTCCGCATGGCCTCCGGGGCGGTGCCCGACCCCCTGCGGGGCAAGCGCCTGCTGAGCCTGGACCTGGTGTCCATGGTGGCGGGCACCAAGTACCGGGGGGAGTTCGAGGAGCGGGTGAACCAGGTGCTGGCGGAGGTGCGCCGGGCGGGCAACGTCATCCTGTTCGTGGACGAGCTCCACAATATAATAGGGGCGGGCTCCGCCGAGGGGGCCATCGACGCGGCCAACATCCTCAAGCCCGCCCTGAGCCGGGGGGAGCTCCAGGTGGTGGGGGCCACCACCCTGGAGGAATACCGCAAATATATTGAGAAGGACGCGGCCCTGGAGCGGCGCTTCCAGCCCGTGAAGGTGGAGGAGCCCACCCCGGAACAGGCCAAGGCCATCCTGCGGGGCCTGCGGCGGCGGTATGAGGAGCACCACGGCCTGACCATCTCCGACGAGGCGGTGGACGCGGCGGTGGACCTGAGCCGCCGCTACCTCCCCGACCGCTTCCTGCCGGACAAGGCCATCGACCTCATCGACGAGGGCGCGGCCCGCCTGCGCATGGAGGAACAGATCCCCGTCAGCCTCAAGGCGCTGTCCGACCGGGCGGAGCGGGCCGCCCGGGAAAAGGAGCAGGCCATCGCCATGCAGGACTACGAGCGGGCGGCGGTCCTCCGGGACGCGGAGGCGGACTTCCGCCGGGAGCTGGACCGCAAGCAGACCCGGGAGAACAGCGGCGCCGCCCGGGAGCTGGTCAGGGAGGACATCGCGGCGGTATTGGAGCAGTGGACGGGCATCCCCCTGGAATCCATCACCAAGGGGGAGGCCAAGCGCCTGCTGGAGCTGGAGGGCGAGCTCCACCGCCGGGTGGTGGGGCAGGACAAGGCGGTATCCGCCGTCGCCGCCGCCATCCGCCGCAGCCGGGTGGGGCTGAAGGAGCCCAACCGGCCCATCGGCGTGTTCCTGTTCCTGGGCCCCACCGGGGTGGGCAAGACGGAGCTGTGCCGCGCCCTGGCGGAGGCCCTGTTCGGCAGCGAGGAGGCCCTCCTCCGCTTCGATATGTCCGAATATATGGAAAAGCACGCCGCCTCCCGGCTGGTGGGCTCGCCCCCGGGGTATGTGGGCCACGAGGAAGGGGGCCAGCTCACCGAGAAGGTGCGCCGCCACCCCTGGTCGGTGGTGCTGTTTGACGAGATCGAGAAAGCCCACGACGATTTGCAGAACATCCTCTTACAGGTGATGGAGGACGGCCAGCTCACCGACGGCCAGGGCCGGAAGGCGGATTTCCGCAACACGGTGGTGGTGATGACCTCTAACGTGGGCGCGCAGAAGCTGGTGAGCAAATCCCCGCCCCTGGGGTTCGCCGGGGGCAGTTCCGACGACAAGCGGAAGGAGGCGGTGATGGCGGAGCTGAAGGCCCGCTTCAAGCCGGAGTTCCTCAACCGCCTGGACGAGGTGATTCTGTTCGACCGCCTGGAGCGCCGGGATCTGGAGCGCATCGCCATGCGGATGCTGGGCAGCGTCCGGGGCCGTCTGTCCGGCCTTGGGGTGGCGCTGGACGCGAAATGGGAGGCCATTTCCCTGCTGGCCGACCCCGGCGCCGAGCGGGAGCAGGGCGCGCGCCCCATCCGCCGGGCGGTGCGGCGGAGCGTGGAGGAGCCCGCTGCGGATTTGCTGCTGTCCGAGAAGCTGGGGGAGGGGGACACCCTGTGCCTCGCGGTGGAGCATGAGAGCATCGTCCTGCACACGGAGAAGCGGGAGGTCTGACGCGGAATCGGGAGGCTGTGCGGCGGGAGGCCGCGCGGCCTCCTTATATTATGTGCCCGCTTTTTTGCAAAGAAATTTTGAATCGAAAAAAGTTTCCGACGCCCCTTAATTTTCCCTTTATCTTGCCGATTAAATGGGTGTGGGCGGAAAACGCACTGCCCGCGGACGAACTGTTTTGATTTCTTCCGGTTCCGGGCCGGTTGAAATATATCCCTCGCGCCGGACGAACGGGACGCCTTGGCCAGGCGGGTTCGGGAAGCCGGAGGTTCTATGTGCTGAGGCAATGGATGGCCCAGGCACAATAAAAAATTTTTTAAAAGGAGTTTCTGTCATGCGTATTCAGCACAATATTATGGCAATGAGTGCCTACCGCAACTACACCAACAACGTCAGCGCGATGAAGAAGAACCTGGAGAAGCTCTCCAGCGGCTACAAGATCAACCGCGCGGGCGACGACGCCGCCGGTCTGGCGATTTCTGAGAAGATGCGCGCCCAGATCACCGGCCTGGAGACCGCCCAGAAGAACGCCAAGGACGGCATCAGCCTGGTGCAGACCGCCGAGGGCGCTCTGACCGAGGTCCACGATATGCTCAACCGTATGGTGGAGCTGGCCACCCAGTCCGCCAACGGCACCTACGACAACACCACCGACCGCGCCCAGATGCAGAAGGAAGTTGACCAGCTGCTGGACGAGATCAACCGTATCGCCGACAGCTCCAACTTCAACGGCATCAAGCTGCTGGACGGCACCCTGGGCCTGGACACCGACACCTACACCATCGGCAATGTGGGCGCTGTGGACCCCGAGGCCGTGAGCGGCTTCAACACCGCCATCCTGCCCACCGCCGCCGGTACCGCCGTGGCCGGCACCAACACCATCCTCCATGCCGACGGTAAGGAAGCCGTGGCCGGTGAGTTCACCATCGACCTCCAGCAGGTAACTGTAACCAAGGATACCGCTGCCAGCAAACTCAAGCTCAGCATCGGCGGTGTGGACGTCGCCAGCCTGACGGGCACCGCTACGGGTGCTTTGGATGCCAAGAAGATTGCCGCTTTGATTGCTACCAAGTTCAAGGGGACTTCGGCTGGCAACTCTCTGTTGCTCACCTCCGCTGGTGCGTTTGCCAAGGGCGCGACCACCGACAAGGGCTTGCTCCTGAAGGCCAGCGACAACGGCGACGGCACCGTCACCTTTACGGTCAACGCCTACAATAAGGGTACCACCTATACGGCCATCACCGCCAGCAACGTCAAGGAAGCCATGGACTACGTGGGCTCCGCCGCCGCCAACAAGAAGCTGGACGTGACTGTGGCGGTCGCCGCCAACGGCAAGGGCACTGTCGCTAACGGCAATAACGTGGGTACCCTCAACATCACCAACAACCAGAAGGCCGAGGCCGGCAAGCTGGGCAACACGGTGATCACCATCGATCCCACCAAGATCAAGGACGGCTCCGTCCTCAACATCGCCGGGGAGAAGTACACCTTCGCCATCGGCAAGGACAGCGCCTATAAGAGTGGGACGAATGTCATCGACCTGACCGGCATCGTGAAGGACGCCAGCGATCTGAGCGGCACCTTGTCCACGCAGCAGAAGAATGATATCGCCGCAGCCATCACCCGGGCCACCGCCGGCAACAAGACCCTGAACGTGGGCTTCGGAGGCAATGACTGGACCAAGATTACCCTCACCGAGAAGTCCGACGGCCAGGGCAACAGCGCCTCCACCGTCACCGACGCCATGAAGAAGGCCATGAGCACCAAGGATGGCTTCCAGAAGCTGGTCTCCCTGACCGGCCCGGCCCTGGCGGCGGGCCAGAGCGTCAAGGGTACGCCCAAGGACGACACCAGCCTGACCATCGGCGGCAAGCGCTTCACCTTCAACAAGGCGGGCGAGGGCTCGGATAAGAACGCCACCTATATCAAGACCAGCGACGGGATGGCGGGCCTGAGCGCCGCGCTGAAGGCCGCGGGCATCGCCCATGAGTTTGACGGCGCCGACAAGATCACCGTGCGCGGCGGCACCATCCTGGGCAAGGGCCTGACCCTCCAGATCGGCGACACCGCCGACAGCTTCAACCAGCTGAACGTGGGTGTGCAGGATATGCACGCCAGCTCCCTGGGCATTGACGGCCTGAAGATCAACACCGAGGAGAAGGCCCAGCTGGCTATCGATAAGATCAAGACCGCCATCAACACCGTGTCCGACGTGCGCGGCACCCTGGGCGCTACCCAGAACCGTCTGGACCACACCATCAACAACCTGTCCGTCATGACCGAGAACATCCAGGACGCCGAGAGCACCATCCGCGACGTGGACGTGGCCGAGGAAATGATGGCCTACACCAAGAACAACATCCTGATCCAGTCCGCCCAGGCCATGCTGGCCCAGGCCAACCAGGTTCCCCAGGGTGTGCTCCAGCTCCTGCAGTAATCTGTTCTTGGCAAAAACCGCATGACCCAACAGCGGGGGCGGGCGTAAGCCCGCCCCCTTTGTATAAGGTCCGCCTGTAGGGGCACACAGTGTGCGCCCGCAGCCCAACGCCCGGTTTATCACGGGCGGGCGTACACTGTGCGCCCCTACATTCACTGAAAGGACTTGACACGATATGACAGCCATCGAAATCGCCCGCCGTCTGGCGGAGCTGGAAAACACTGCGGGGGCGCTGAGGGCCTACAGGCTGGTCCTCCAGGAGGGCGGCGGCGATCCCGCCGGAAAGCTGGAGGCGGCGGCCTATCTTCTGCAAAACGGCGGAGATTACCGGACGGCTTATACTGCATTTGTTGAATTGTATAACAGCGGTTTCGCAAAAGAGGACTGCCTGGAGCTGCTCACACAGGTTTTTTATCAGCCAAATGTCAAGCTGCTCAAAACGAGGTATGAAAAGAACTGCAGGCGGCTTGCCAAGTACCCTTACCTGTTCCGGAAGGATTTCCTCGCCTTTGAGGAACTGCCTGTTCGCTTTTACCCCTTTGACGACAACGGGTATGTGCCCTTCTGCCGGGAAAAGGAGCACTTTGGAGATTATGTAAAACCCCGGACAGAAATCATCAGCCGGAATTTTTTTCATGATTTGGAAAATCCCATCCTGGCCAAGGATGTTTTTTCCCAGTATGAACTGGAATATTTGAACGATAATGTGCGCAAAAGCGAGTGGGTGGCCCGGGAGAACCACATTTACCTCCACTATTCCAACTGGGGCGAGTTCTGCTCCTGGCTCCAGGTGCTGAATCTCCGGCCCCTGACGGAGGAGAAAAAGGTGGTTTTCCTGATTGAGGACGAGCTGGCGCTGTACCCCATCGACTTCAAGGAGCGGTTTGGCATCGACTACAGCCAGTACCCCTTCAAGCCTATTGGCATCCGGGAAATTAACCGGCTCATCTGGCACACCCAGCTCTCCAGCCACAACGGCGGCGACTTTTTCAACGAGGTGTTTGACGCCCATCCCAACCTGATCTGCCTGCCCTCTTTGATACTGGACGGCGTGGAGGCGGGCATCGCTGACCTCCGGGAGTCGATTGAAAACTGGGAGCCGTCTTTGGTGGAGCTGAGGACCGCCGTGGCGGAAGAACTGCTGAACATGACGGACCGCACGGACAAGGACTATCTGATCGGGCTGTTCATGGGCTCCGGCATAGGGACGACGGGGCTGGATCACAGATCCCGCATCGCGCCGGCCGTTTTCTTCCAGCCCCATTTCCATAATATCGTGTACGATATGAAGGTGAACAACAAGGACCAGGTGGAGCTGTACTCTCCCCAGTACGAGCACCTGTGCGCCTCCCAGATGGTGCAGGGGTTCAAATACATCAAGACCTTTACCCCGATGCGCCGGTTCACCACCAGCCACGGGGCCACGGTGAAATATATGTACCAGGCGGCGCAGGATCGGGAGGGGCATCCGGAAGAAGGGAAACTGGTAGTAGTTAACGATGCGCTGATGCAGCGGGTCATGAACCGCAGTTTCATGGTGGACTGGCAGGACCGGCTGTATATGGACAGCGTACTGGTGCGCTTTGAGGACGCCAAGCTCAACCCCAAGGCCACGTTTACGGCGCTGGCGGCGTTTCTGGACCTGCCCTACGCCGAGAGCATGACCTACTGTTCCCTGAATGGGGAGATTGACCCGGAGTCGCTGGAAGGCAATGTGCGGGGGTTTGACACGGAGGCGGTATACCGCGCCTATGACGAGTATGTCAACGACGCCGAGCGGTATTTTATTGAGTATTTTCTGCGGGACGCCTACGAGTATTATGGCTACGGCTTCAAATGGTACGACGGTGCGCCGGTGGATGAGGGTAAGATTCGGGATCTGCTGGGCAAATTCGAGCGCATGGACTATTATATCCGAAAATCCTGGGAAATGAATACCTTTGAAAATGTGAAAATCACCAGGGACGGGGAAGTGGTTGATTTGGGGGATGTGGATATCGCGAAGGAGATATGCGATGGGCGCATGGAGGGAGTACGCGAGAACCGGGAGCACGTTGTAAGCTATCTTCTGCGAGGCCTGAACTTCATCAACAAAAAAGGCCAGCCCCTGCACATGATGCCCAAACTGGAACTGGACCCCGCGCTGCTGGAGCGGCCGCTGTACCACTGAGGAGAGCGCCATGGAGAGACAAAATCGGGTATACTGGCTCACCGGGCTGTCCGGGGCGGGCAAGACCACCATCGGCCGCCTGTGGCGGGACGAGCTGCGGAAAAACGGCCAAACCGTGGTGTTCCTGGACGGGGACGAGATGCGCTCCGTGTTCGGGGTGGGGCTGGGCTTCAACGGCGCGGACCGCCGGAGGCTGGCGGAGAGCTACGGGCGGCTGTGCGCCCTGCTGGCGGGGCAGGGGGTGACGGTGGTGTGCTGCACCATCTCCATGTTCCACAGCGTGCGGGCCTGGAACCGGGCCAACATCCCGGGCTACTACGAGGTGTACATCGAGGCCAGCATGGACACCCTGCGCCGCCGGGACCAGAAGGGGCTGTACAGCCAAAACGCGGACAACGTGGCCGGGGTGGGCCTCCAGGTGGAGCTGCCGGACGCCCCGGACCTGGTGCTGGACAACAACGGGGACAAGACGCCGGAGCAGCAGGTGGAGCGCCTGCGGGCAGCGGCGCTGGGCTTGGAGGGCTGAGATATGGCAGAGAAAAAGACAGTGTTCATGTCCATCGGGACGGACGTGATCCACGGCGGCCACATGGAGATCATCCACCAGGCAGCGGCGCTGGGGGAGCTGACGGTGGGGGTGCTCACCGACGAGGTGGTGGCATCCTACAAGCGCCACCCCCTGCTGTCCTGCGAGGAGCGGATGAAGATCGTGGCGGGGCTGAAGGGGGTGGCCCACGTGGTGCGGCAGGACGGGATCGGCTACGCCGCCCCCCTGCGGGCCCTGCGGCCGGACTACGTGGTCCACGGGGACGACTGGCGGGAGGGCTTCCAGAAGCCGGTGCGGGAGGAGTGCCTGCGGCTGCTGGCGGAGTACGGCGGGGAGCTGGTGGAGTTCCCCTACTCCCACAACGGGGAGTACGACCGCCTGGAGGCCGCGGCCCGTTCCCAGGCGTCCATCCCGGACCTGCGCCGGGGGCGGCTGACGTGGCTGATTGAGCACAAGGGCTTCATCACCTGCATGGAGGCCCACAACGGCCTGACGGGGCTCATCGCGGAGAAGGCGGCGGTGCTGGAAAACGGCGAGATCCGGCAGTTCGACGGGACGTGGGTGTCCTCCCTGTGCGACTCCACCACCAAGGGGAAGCCGGACATTGAGCTGGTGGACTTCTCCTCCCGGATGAACACCATCAACGAGATCATGGAGGTGACCACCAAGCCCATGATCCTGGACGGGGACACCGGCGGCCTGACGGAGCACTTCGTCTACACCGTGCGCACCCTGGAGCGCCTGGGAGTGTCGGCGGTGATCATCGAGGACAAGGTGGGGCTGAAGCGGAACTCCCTGTTCGGCACGGAGGCGGAGCAGAACCAGGACAGCGTCGAGAACTTCTGCCGCAAGATCTCGGCGGGGAAAAAGGCGCTGAAAACCAGCGAGTTCCTGATCATCGCCCGGATCGAGAGCCTGATCCTGGAGCAGGGCATGGAGGACGCCCTCCAGCGTGCCGCCGCCTACGTGGAGGCCGGGGCCGGGGGCATCATGATCCACTCCCGGCGGAAGGAGCCGGACGAGATCTTTGAGTTCTGCCGCCGCTTCCGGGAGAAGGATCCGGACACGGTACTGGTGATCGTGCCCACCTCCTTCAACTCGGTGACCGAGGAGGAGTGGAAGGAGCGGGGGGTGAACGTGGTGATCTACGCCAACCACCTGATCCGCAGCGGCTACCCCGCCATGCAAAAGACGGCGGAGACCATCCTGCGCTGCCGCCGGGCCAAGGAGGCGGACGAGGCGTACTGTATGCCCATCAAGGAAATTCTGACGCTGATCCCGGAGGAGTAAGAAGGCGCCCCCGCCCTGTGGGCGGGGGTGCGGAAAATCCGGGCCAGCGCCCGAAAGGAGAACAAGATTATGGATTTACAAGAGCGCGTCCGGCTGAAAAAGGCGGATCGAAACGAGCTGTATACCCTGGAGCCCCCCTTCCCCACCACCAACTTCCTGCTGGAGCTGTCCAACGCCTGCAACCACGCCTGCCTGTTCTGCGCCCACCAGAAGATGAAGCGGAAGGCGGGCAAAATGGCCCCGGAGATGGTGGACAGCGTCCTGCGGCAGGCCTACGAGCTGGGGGCCCGGGAGGTGGGCATGTACGCCACCGGGGAGCCCTTCCTGGTGCCCGAGCTGCCGGAGTACATCAAATTGGCCAAGGACATCGGCTACACCTACGTGTACCTCACCTCCAACGGCTCCCTGGCCACGCCGGAGCGGATCCGGGCGGTGGTGGACGCGGGGGTGGACAGCGTGAAGTTCTCCGTGAATGCGCCGGAGCGGAAGCTGTATGAGTTCATCCACGGCAAAGACGACTTTGACAAGGTATATGATCATCTGGTATACTTGAACCAGTACCGCGGGGAGAGCGGCCGGGACTTCAAGATCTACCTGACGGGCATCCTCACCCGGTACACGGAGCACACGAAGGACGACTATTTCAAGGTGTTCGACGGCCTGGCCGACCAGATCGTATTTAAAAATGTCTACAACCAGGGCGGCTACATGCCGGAGATCGACTGGCAGCTCAAATGCACCGACGACAAGGAGCAGTTCCGCCGCTGCAACCTGCCCTTCGATGCCCTGTGCGTCACCTGCGAGGGCTACCTGTCCGTGGAAAACGCGGACTTTGAGAATATGCTCATCGTGGCGGATCTGAACAAGGTGTCCCTGAGGGAGGGCTGGTACGGCGATAAAATGAAGGAAGTGCGCCGGATGTTCCTGGACGACTGCCTGGAGGGCACCCTGTGCCACGGCTGCGTCCACCACTGCCAGTCCCCGGCGGAGCCGCTGATGCCGGAGTACGCCACGGACAACCCGGACATTTTTGTGGACTGGCCTGTGCGGGAGCGCATCAAGGCGGCGGGCTTCCCCTATACCAAGCTGGTATACGTGCCCATGTCGGCGGACATCATCCATCCGGGGCACATCAACATTTTGAAAACGGCGGCGTCTCTGGGCCGGGTCATGGTTGGCCTGTTCAGCGACGAGGCCATCCGGACCTACAAGCCGGAGCCGTACATGAGCTACGGCCAGCGGAAAATTGTGGTAGAGAACTTGAAATACGTGGACGTGGTGGTGCGGCAGGAGACCAAGGACTATTCGGACAATTTGCGCCGTTTCCGCCCCGATATCATGGTCCACGGCACAGACTGGCGGACCGGGCCCCTGGCGGAGGTCCGGCAGAAGGCCATCGACCTGCTGGCGGAATGGGGCGGCGAGGTGGTGGAGCCGGAGTACACCCAGGGGGTGTCGTCCAGCCAGTTCAAGGAGAAAGTGAAGGAGGCCAAATGACACCTGATTTCTTAGCGGAGTTTGAATTTTTTGCCGGCGTGCCGGACAGCCAGCTCAAGGCGCTGTGCTCCTGGCTGTACGACCGGTACGGCATTTCAGACCGGCACGTCATCGCCGCCAATGAGGGAAACGCGGCGGCGCTGGCGGCGGGATACCACCTTGCCACGGGGAAGACCCCGGTGGTGTACCTGCAAAACAGCGGCCTGGGGAATATTGTGAACCCGGCGGCGTCCCTGCTCCACGAAAAGGTGTACGGCATCCCCTGCCTGTTCATCGTGGGCTGGCGTGGGGAGCCGGGGGTGCATGACGAACCCCAGCACGTATTTCAGGGAGAGATCACCCTCAGCCTGCTGGAAAACCTGGAGATCCCTGCCTATGTCATCGACAAAACCACCACGGAGGAGCAAATCAAGGCCAGGCTGGACGAATACCGCGTCCGGTTCGCCCAGGGGAAGCAGGCGGCGTTCGTGGTGCGCAAGGGGGCGCTGGAGTACAGCGGCAAAGCCGTCTATGGCAGCCCCCACCCCATGTCCCGGGAGGAGGCCATCGGGCGCGTGTTGGCGGCGTCCGGGGATGATCCGGTGGTATCCACCACCGGAAAGGCCAGCCGGGAGGTGTACGAGCTGCGGGAGGCCCGGGGGCAGGGCCACGGACACGACTTCCTCACGGTAGGCTCCATGGGCCACAGCTCGTCCATCGCGCTGGGCATCGCTTTACAGAAGCCGCACCGCCGGGTGTGGTGCCTGGACGGGGACGGCGCGGCGCTGATGCACCTGGGGGCCATGGCGCTGATCGGGGCCAACCGGCCCGCCAACCTGGTCCATGTGGTGCTGAACAACGAGGCCCACGAATCGGTGGGCGGTATGCCCACGGTGGCGGGGCGGTTGGATCTGCCCGCCATCGCCCGGGCCTGCGGCTACCCCAGCGCCGTATCGGCGGCCAGCCCGGACGGGCTGGAACAGGCGCTGAACGAGGCAAAGGCCGGGAATCAGCTCATATTTATAGAAATAAAATGCGCCCTGGGCGCACGGGAGAACCTGGGCCGCCCCACCACCACGCCCCAGGAAAACAAAGCGGCGTTTATGGCCGCGCTGGAGGACTGAGCATGAGCGCACGGTGCGATCTTCACACCCACACCACAGCGTCCGACGGGCAGTATACCCCCGGGGAGCTGGTCAAAAAAGCAAAGGGACATGGCCTGTCCATCCTGGCCGTCACCGACCACGACACCATTGCCGGGGGATCCGAGGCCATGGCGGCGGGAAAGGCCCAGGGCCTGCGGGTGATCCGGGGGGTGGAGCTGAGCGCGAAGGAGCGCAAGAATTTCCACATCCTGGGCTACAATTTCCAGGACGGGGACACCGAGCTGGCCCGTCTGTGCGAAAAATTCCGGGCGGGGCGGGATGAGCGGAAGTATAAGATCGTGGATTTTCTTCGCGAGAAGGGTGTGGACATCGACCTGGCCGAGGTAGAGGAGCTGGCGGGCGGCGATGTGATCGCCCGGCCCCACTTTGCCCAGGTGCTGGTGCGGCACGGCTATACCGCCACCAACCGGGAGGCATTTGACCGCTATCTGGATACGGAGGAATTCCGGCGCAGGGTGAAGCGGTTCAAGGCGGACGCCCGCACCTGCGTGGAGGCCATCAAATCCGCCGGAGGCAGCGTGTCCCTGGCCCACCCCTACCAGATGGGCCTGCCCGACGGTGAGCTGGACGCGTTGGTGGGACAGCTCAAGGACTGGGGCCTTGATGCCATCGAGTGCTATTACCCCAGGTACACCCCGGAACAGCAGGAACTTTACCTCCATCTCACGGAAAAATACCGGCTCCACCGCACCGGCGGCAGCGATTTCCACGGCGAAATGGTGAAGCCGGACATCGAGCTGGCGGCGCTGGATCTGGATCTGGATCTGGACTGGCTGCTGTAGAATTGAACAACAAGCGCCGGGGCCTGCCCCGGCCCGTGAAAAAGGTCTGTCGTTTGGCAGACCTTTTTTGCAGGACAGCGCAAAATCATGCAAAATTCTGAGAGGGCTACAGTCACCGCAGAACACAGCCCATTTTAATGGGCTGGCAGGCTTTGCCCGTCTTGAAAACCGGATCCCGATGTTCAAGTGTTTTGGCTATACAGAATTAAAAAGCGGGAATCCGTCGGGCCCATGTTAAAATATATACAAAAGCCCCAGGCTGTGGTATAATGCGGTACAAATAAAGCAGGTATCAAGGGGCTGCCACGAAAAAAATGCCCGCCTCCCCGGCCTGCCCTGGCGTTGTGCTTTTTTTGGCGCCGGACTTGAACCGACCGCAAAAAAATGATAGAATTTATAATCAGAGTGAAGCACAGCAGGAAGGGTAGATGGTCTTATGCACAAGGACAAACAGATGGAGCGGTGCTCCCTGAGCCTCAATGAGCAGTCCTTTCCAGTGATTGAACAGATCACAGAGGGGATGCCCGGCGGGTTTTTTATCTACCGTGCCTACGGGGACGAGGGGTTGATTTACGCCAACCGGGCGCTGATCCGGATGTACGGCTGTGATGATTTGGAGGAATTTCAACGGTATACCGGCTATACCTTCCCCGGGCTGGTCCACCCGGAGGATATCCGGCAGGTGGAACAGAGCATCCACCAGCAGATTGTCTCCGACAAAACAAATTTTGACTATGTGGAATACCGCATTGTGCGCAGGGACGGTGAGATCCGCTGGATCGAGGACCACGGGCATTTTGTCCGCTCGGACGACTACGGCGACCTCTTTTACGTCTTCGTGGAGGATGCCACAGAGCGCCGCCGCAAGGCGATCGACGACGCCCGCACCGCCCAGCTGGCCCAGGAGCGTCTGGAGGCGCTCAGGGCGCTGAAGCACGAGGCCACGGCGCTGAAGCTGGTCCATGAGATTTTGAAATCCGGTATGTGGACCATGGAATTTGACCGGCAGGGCCGGATGGTCGGCGTCAACTGGAGCCAGGATTTCCGGGCCATGATCGGCTACACGGACGAGAACGACTTCCCCAATGAGCTGTCCTCCTGGTCGGACCTGCTCCACCCCGATGACCGGACCCGAGTGCTGGACCACTACTATGCCACCATTGAGGACTACACCGGAAAGAGCGTTTACGATGCGGAATACCGCCTGCTGACCCGGGACCGGGGCTACCGCTGGTTCCGCGCCGCCGGCAAGCTCTCCCGGCGGGAGGACGGCTCGCCCATCACCTACGTGGGGACGTTCGTGGACATCACCGAGCAGAAAAAGACGGACGAACAGCTCCAGGAACAGCGCAAGCTGCTGGAGGCAGCCTTGGACAAAGCCCAGCGGGCCTCCCAGGCCAAAACGGTGTTCCTCAATAATATGTCCCACGACATCCGCACCCCCATGAATGCCATCATCGGGTTCACCAACCTGGCCACCACCCACCTGGATGACGCGGCCCTGGTGCGCAGCTACCTGGACAAGATCGCCGCGTCCTCCAACCACCTGCTCAGCCTCATCAACGACGTGCTGGACATGAGCCGCATTGAGAGCGGCAAGGTATCCATTGAGGAGGCGCCGTGCAGTCTGCCCGAGATGCTGGAAAACCTGGAATCCATCGTGTGCGGCGATCTGGAGGCCGGGAAGCTGGAATTTTCCCTGGATACCAGCGCCCTGGTCCACCCCTGCGTGGTGTGCGACAAGCTGCGGCTGAACCAGGTGCTGCTGAACGTGCTGAGCAACGCGCTGAAATTCACCCCGGCGGGCGGGCGCGTTGCCGTCTCCGCCTCCGAGCACCCCGGGGGCTCGGAGGACACCGCCTTTTATGAATTCTGCATCCAGGACACGGGAATCGGCATGGCCCCCAAATTTATCGAGCACATTTTCGAGCCCTTTGAGCGGGAGCGCACCTCCACCGTCAGCGGCATCCCGGGCACGGGGCTGGGTCTGTCCATCACCAGGAACCTGGTGGAGCTGATGAAGGGCAGGATCTCCGTGGAGAGCAGGCAGGGCTTCGGCAGCGCCTTTACCCTCACCTTCCTTTTCCGCATCGGCGAGGCTCCCGGCGGTCAGGCGGCGGTGGAGTCCTCCGGCCATGGGGGCGGATTTACCGGGCGCCACCTCCTGCTGGTGGAGGACAACGAGCTGAACCAAGAGATCGCCATGACCATCCTGGAGGAAGCGGGCTATTTTGTGGACGTGGCCTCAAACGGAGCGGAGGCGGTGAACAAGGTCTGCCAGTCCCTGGACGACCCTTACGACCTGATCCTTATGGACATCCAGATGCCCGTGATGGACGGCATTGAGGCCACCAGAATCATCCGCGCCCTGGACGACCCCCAGCTGTCCCAGGTGCCCATCGTGGCGGTGACCGCCAACACCTTTGAGGAGGACCGCCAGCGGGTGCTGTCCGCCGGTATGAACGGCCATCTGGGCAAGCCAATCGACGTGGATAAGCTGCTGGCGAAGCTCCAGGATATGCTGGGCTGACCGATACATGAAAAAGCGCCCCGCACCCGGTTTCTCCGGTGTGCGGGGCGCTTTTTTGTCTTTTTTCAGCCGCGCCGGGAACCCTGTCCGCGGCGTTTGGCAGTCTGCCGCCAGGATGCTGTCAAAGGGAGCGTTTCAATCCCGGACGTGAAGGCTGGAGACATCCTGGGGGTGAACAACAGCGCCCACGCTGTGATCATGGGGGTTTGCCTGCAGGCTCAGGCCCTGGTAAAGCATGAGAAACGGCCTGGGACAGCCTGATTGATTTCATGTAAACTCAAATGGATCTGCCAAGCCTGCGGGCTTCGTCCAGCTCCTTGTGTCCCTTAATATCGCCGGTATTCATCACGCCGCCGCAGAGCACCTTCCCCAGGTTCTTCCAGCGCAAATGCTCCATCAAATGGTCATAGTAAAGGACCGCGTCCTCAAAACCGCGGCCTTCTGCCGCCATCAGCAGGGCAGAGGCCCGGTCATTTCCCCGGAGAAGATTTCCGTCTCCCTCCTCCAGCGCGAACAGACGGTCAACAGCCGTCCGAAGCTGGCCGCTCATGTTCCAGTAATACAGCGGAGAGGCCAGCACCACCACATCGCTGTCCTTCACCGCCGGATAGATTTTGTCCATATCGTCCCGCTGGGCACAGGGGCACTCCCGCCCGCTGTGCCCGCTGAAGCAGCCTTTACAGCCGTGTATGTCCATGCCGCTCAGAAAAAATTCTGTCACCGTATGTCCGGCGCTCTCCGCCCCCTCTGTAAAGGCCCGGACCAGCGCGGAGGTGTTGCCATTTTTCCTGGGGCTGCCGTTCAGGATCACGATTTTTTTAGCCATGTTGCGTTCTCCTCAAAATTTATCCGCCAGGGCCGCAGCCTGTTTGCAGCCGTCTGTTTTTTCGATGTCGCCCGGGTTGAGCACACCGGGCACCAGCACCTCGCCCACCATTTTCCACTTGATCAGTGCGGCGGAGCGCTCCAGAGGGACGCGTACGCCGTCCATGACGGACATATCATCTTCTTCACAGCAGGCAATCAGCGCGCATTCCTTGCCCGCAATATCTTTGCCGCCCACTACGAAGGAAAACAGACGGTCGATAACGCCTTTGATCTGGGCCGGAATGGAATACCAATAGACCGGCATGGTGAATACCACGGCGTCCGCATCCAAAATAGCGGGGGCAATGGTGTTGAAATCATCGTCGAAGGAGCAGGCTTTCCCGGTCTTAAAGCAGGTTTCGCAGGCGCGGCAGCCGCCGATCTCCTTCATCGCGGCATCAAAGCGGGTGACCATATGGCCCCTGCTCTCCGCCGCTGTGATGAACGCGTCCGTCATGGCAAAGCTGTTGCCGTTTTTGCGGGGGCTTCCGGTGATGACTACGATTTTTTTACCCATAATATAAACTCTCCCTGTTCGTTTTTCAGCCGTCGCAATCCTGTTCCCGGCTTGTGTTATCATAGTAACACGAATGGAGCAAATAACAAGTACGCACATGAAAGTGCGATACTTACTCAAAGGAAAGTGTAATGCTGAATTGGCTCTTTGTGGTAAAATACGAAGATTATGTGTTCTAGATTTCAAAACAGTATGCAGCATAGCAGCCAGCGGGCCAACGCGGGCCGCGGCCCCTTGGCCAGCCCGTTTGCCGGGATCTTTGACGTTCGCCGCAGGGTTGACTTGACGCTCCGGCAATAGTATAATTTCATATAGAATGAAATGTTAATATAAATACATATCTGAACTATAGTATGTATGAAAAAGGAAGTGTGATTTGGAATGGGCAAACGCTGCATTTCCCAGGAAAGCCTGAACAGCACAGGATTCAGCTACACCTTGTCGCTGATAAACGGCAAGTATAAAATGACCATTTTATACACATTGATGGAGTTTGGCGCGGTGCGTTTCAACGAGATGAAGAAATATATTGGGAGCATTTCCTACAAAACACTCAGCACAACGCTGAAAGAGCTGGAAGCGGATCAACTGGTGAACCGGAAGGAATATCCGCAGATCCCGCCAAAGGTAGAGTACAGCCTGACGGAACGAGGAAAGTCTCTTATTCCGATTTTGGACAATATGTGCGAATGGGGTGAGAACCATCGGATATTGTGAGGCTGTTTCCTGTCATCCCTCCACAGCTTACCGCCATCGCGGTTTTCGTACAGCCGCGGGAAACATTCGCCGCAGTGATCCTCCGGCGGTCTTGGAATAAAATAGATGTATTTTTCTCTGCGCTATGGCTTTTTTTTCATTTTGTGTTATAATATGAAAAACAACAGACGCTTTAGAGGGAGGAAACTGTCTATGATCAGCCAGACCACCGCGAGCCACTCCATCAAGGTCATCGGGCACCGCAATCCTGATACCGACTCCATTTGCGCCGCGATTGCTTACAGCTGCCTGAAAAACCAGATCGATCCGAAGCATACTTACGAACCCTGCCGGGCCGGTTCCCTGAACCGGGAAACGGAATTTGTCCTCAAGCACTTTGAACGCCAGGTCCCCCGGATGTACACCGATGTCAGCCCCCAGATCCGGGATGTCGACTACCGCCGCAGACCCGGGGTAGACGGCGAGATGAGCCTGCGCCAGGCATGGATGACCATGCGGGACGAGCAGCTGGACACCCTTTGCGTTGTGGACGAGGGGCGCCTGAAGGGGCTGATCACAGTCCAGGATATCGCCACCGCCAACATGAATACGCTGGACACCCACATCCTGGCTGACGCCTGCACCAGCTATAAAAGCATCATCGAAACCCTGAACGCGGAGGTGCTGGTGGGCAATATTGAAGGCAGGTCGGTCGAGGGCCATATTGTCATCGCCGCGGGCAGCTCCGAGCAGATGGAGCAGGTCATCGCCAAAGGGGACATCGTCATCCTGGCCAACCGGGCTGAGGGCCAGCTCACCGCCATTGAGCTGGACGCAGGCTGCATCGTGATCTGCGCCGGGTCCAAGGTTTCCCGGGCCATCTGTATGCTGGCGGAGGAGAAGAACTGCATCATTCTGCGTACCGATTACAGCACCTACGCCGCCGGACAGATGATCACCCAGGCCGCTCCCATCCGCCACTATATGGTGTCCGACGGCTTGATGACCTTTACGCTGAACAGTCCGGTGGAGGGGGCCACGAAGGTCATGGCCTCGGTGCGCCACCGCTACTTCCCGGTGCTGGACAACGACGGCACGTACCTGGGGGTGGTCTCCCGCCGCAATCTGCTGAACCTCCATAAAAAGCAGCTCATCCTGGTGGACCACAACGAAAAATCCCAGGCCGTAGAGGGTCTGGAGGACGCCGAGGTGCTGGAGATCATCGACCACCACCGCATCAACGCCCTGGAGACCGACGGCCCTGTCTACTTCCGCAACGTTCCTGTGGGCTGTACCTGTACGATTGTCTACCAGATGTACCAGGAGAACGGTGTGGAGGCGGAGCCCTCCGTTGCGGGATTGATGCTTTCCGCCATTTTGTCCGATACCCTGATGTTCCACAGTCCCACCTGCACCCCCGCGGACGAGTACGCGGCCCGGGCCCTGGCGGACATCGCCGGAGTGGACCTGGAGGAGTACGCCAACGCCATGTTCGAGGCGGGAGGCGATGTGACCGGAAAGACCGCGGATGAAATCTTCCACGGCGACTATAAGGTTTTTGCCAGCAGAGACGTCCGCTTCGGGGTGGGCCAGGGCAGCTATATGTCCGACAGAAACCGCAAGGCCAGCCAGGCCCTGGTGGGGCCTTATCTGGAGACAGCCTTGAATAAGCAGGGGCTGGATTATATTTTTTATATGTTTACCGACGTACGCACTTCTACCACCGAGCTGCTCATGGCCGGCAAGGGGGCGGACCAGGTGGTTGTCCAGGCGTTCGGCGCTAAGGTGGAAGACGGCATGGCCCTGCTCCCCGGCGTGGTCAGCCGGAAAAAACAGATGATCCCCGCTTTGATGGGGGTCATCAAGGAGTTTGCTGACGAAAAATAATCTGCGCGGCAGTACCAATGGATCAAGGGTAAAAAACAGCTTTGCGGCCTGCCTGGACGTTCCCCAGGCAGGCCGCTTTTCCATAAGCTGGCCGGGGCCTGCTCGAACCGCAGAGGCCCCGGCGTATTTTTCTGTGAACGGGAAATCAGGCGTTGTTTTTTTTTGCCTCCTCCGCCCGAACCTTGCAGATATCGGCCCAGCTGGGCACTTTGGCGATGGAATCCGCCAGCGCCTTGATGGCGGCGGGCACGTCGATGCCCTGGGGACAGGTGCGGGAGCACTTGCCGCAGGCGATGCAGGCGGCGGGCTTTTTGTCCTCCGGCAGGGCGTCGAACCGCATCCCCACATTGCCCTCCGGCGCGAAGCTGATCTCGTTGTAGGCCGCCAGCATGGCGGGTATGTCCAGCCCCATGGGGCACCCGTCGCAGCAGTAGCGGCAGGCGGTGCAGGGCACCGAGCTCTTCATCCCCTCCGCCAGCTCCAGCAGGGCGTCCAGCTGGGCGGCGGTCAGCGGTCTGTCGTTGGTGAAGGTGTCCACGTTCTGCTTCATCTGCTCCAGGCTGGACATACCGCTGAGGATCACCTTGACGTTGGGCAGGCCCTGGACGAACCGGAAAGCCCAGGCTGCGGCGTCCTCCTCCGGGCGCAGGGCGCGGAGCCGCGCCAGCCCGCCGTCTGCCAGCTTGGCCAGCCGCCCGCCCCGGACCGGCTCCATCACCCACACGGGGATGTTCCACTGGGACAGCAGGCCGTATTTTTCCTTCGCATTTTGCAGGGTCCAGTCCAGATAGTTAAGCTGGAGCTGGCAGAACTCCATCTTGTCGCCGCAGTAGTCCAGGAACTGCTTCAGGATGTCCAGCCCGCCGTGGGCGGAGAAGCCCAGATGGCGGATGCGCCCCAGCCGTTTCTGCTCCAGGAAGTAGTCCAAAATGCCCCACTGCGGGTCCATATACACCTGGATAGAGTTTTCATAGACGTTGTGGAGCAGGTAGAAGTCAAAACGGTCCACCCCGCACCGCTCCAGCTGTTCCTCAAAAATGGCGGCGGGATCGTAGGTATCGGCGATCTGGTGGCCGGGGTATTTGTCGGCCAGATACCAGCTCTCCCGGGGGTAGCGGGCCAGGGAGCGGCCTATGATCCCCTCCGACTTTCCGCCGTGGTAGGGGTAGGCGGTGTCGAAGTAATTGACGCCGTGGGCGATGGCATAGTCCACCATGGCGTCCACCTGGGCCTCGTCAACGGCGGAGCCGTCGGGCAGGAGGGGCAGGCGCATGGCTCCAAAGCCCAGCCGGGACAGGCTTATCCCTTGGAAATCATTGGTCATCATCTGGAATATCCTCCTTCTCAGGGTTCGGGAGAGGCGGTGGGGTTGGCGGCATTGTCCACCAGCTCATACACGGTTTTCCCGCTGAACATAACGGTGACGGCGTAGACGTGCTCATAGCCGTGCTTGGCGTACTCCCGGGGCATTTCAAAATACTGCACCCCGTAGGACTGGATGTCGCTTTTGGAGGTGACGATCTGGATGGCCAGGGGCGTCTCCTGCTCCAGCTCCATGCCGGCGGCCTCGGTGAGTATGGAGGTGGTATAGGACATGGAGGCGGTACCGGCTTCCGTGATTTTGTCCAGCGCCATGGAATCAAAGGCGTTTTCGCTCTGGAAGGTCATGGTCACGCCCTCGGTGATCTTGCCGAAGCTCAGGGCCACCCGGCCTTTGGCGTCGGAAAACGCCTTCTGGCTCTGGGCCTTGACGGTCCACTCGTTGTCCTCCAGCTCGTAAAGGGTGAGCTGGACGGACTGTACCCCCTCGCCCTCCTTTTCCTTTCCTGTGCCGGCCACAAAGTCGAAGATCCGGTAGGAATCCATATTCACATCCAGCAGCGCGGCCAGAGCCTCCTCCTCGGCGGTCAGCTGGGCGGGCTGGATGGACATGGATCCGCCGGACCCCGCCGTCCCCGCCGCGTTGCAGCCCCAAAGCCCCGCCGCCAGCACCAGGGCCAGCAGCGCACAGCCAAATCGTTTCATCCGCATCTAAAACGCACCTCCAGCGTAGAATCCTGTCAGTTCCCAGGATATTTTGTCGCGTATCATTATAGCACAACAAAAACGGCCTGTCTACCAGGATTTGTTTGCCGGGTGAAACCTTAAAAATTCCTAAAATATCATCCCGGCGTCTGGAACGGTCTGGAGGTTTGTGATATACTGCCCTCGACAAACGAAACGGAGGGAACGCCCATGGAGAACGCCAATATCCTCGTGGTGGAGGACGATGTGGACATCAACCGCCTGCTATGCACCATTCTGGAGGGGGCGGGCTATACCTGCCGGGCCGCGTTTTCCGGCAGCGAGGCCCTGCTGTGGGCGGAAAAGTATGACTATGACCTGGTGGTGCTGGACCTGATGCTCCCCGGCCTCACCGGGGAGGAGTTCATCGTCCAGGTGCGCCGGGAAAGGACCATGCCCATCATCGTGGCGTCCGCCAAGCTGGGGGTGTCCGACCGGGTGAACGTGCTCAAGCTGGGGGCGGACGACTTCATCCCCAAGCCCTTCGACAACGCCGAGGTGCTGGCCCGGGTGGAGGCCCAGCTGCGCCGCAGCCGCCAGTTTTCCGCCCCCTGCTCCGACGCGCTCACCGCCGGGGCCATGACGCTGGAGATCGACAGCCGGAGCCTGTCCATCGGCGGGCAGGAGATTTCCCTCACCAGCCGGGAGTTCGATATTCTGGCCCTGCTGATGAGAAATCCCCGTCGGGCCTTCTCCCGGGCCCAGATCTATGAGGCGGTGTGGGGGGAGGAGTTCATCGGCGATGACAACACGGTGAACGTCCACGTCAGCAATCTGCGCTCCAAGCTGGCCAAGGTGGACCCGGACACCGCCTACATTAAGACCGTGTGGGGCATCGGCTTCAAGTTTAGCCTTTCTTAACCTTTCCTTTCAGGAGTTTTGGCCTTTCAGCGGTATGCTGTAGTCAGTTCAAAGAGAAAGGCGGAAGCGCTATGACGGAAAATACAGCGGTACTGGCCGCTTACGGCCTGCAAAAGGCGTATGGTTCCTGCATGGCCCTGGACGGCGCAGCCATGATGGTGCGCCGGGGGGATATCTACGGCCTGGTGGGCCGCAACGGGGCGGGGAAGACCACCCTGATGCGGCTGGCCACCGGGCAGTCCTTCCCCACCGGGGGCGAGCTGGAGCTGTTCGGCGCGTCGGGGAAGGCCATGCGCCCCCAGCGGGCCCGCACCGGGGCCATGATCGAGATCCCCTCCTTCTCCCCCTTCCTGTCCGCCCGGGAGAACCTGGAGTATTACCGCCTCCAGCGGGGCATCCCCGGACGGCACGCGGTAAACGAAGTGCTGGAGCTGGTGAACCTGGCGGGTACGGGGAATAAGAAATTCAAGGCGTTCTCCCTGGGCATGAAGCAGCGGCTGGGGCTGGCCCTGGCCCTGATGAACCACCCGGATTTCCTGATCCTGGACGAGCCCATCAACGGCCTGGATCCGGAGGGGGTGGCGGAATTCCGGCAGATCCTGCGCTCCCTCAACCAGGAGCGGCAGACCACCATCCTCATCTCCAGCCATATCCTGTCCGAGCTGTCCAGCATCGCCACCCGGTACGGCTTCATGGAGCAGGGCAGGCTGCTGGAGGAGATCTCCGCGGAAGCCCTCCACGACAAGTGCCGCACCTGCCTGCGGCTGGAGGTGGACGACGCCCCCAAGGCCGCCGCCGTCCTGCAAAGCCAGCTGGGCACCGACAAATTTGAGGTGCTCCCCGGCAATGTGGTACAGCTCTACGACTGCCTGGACGACCCCAAGCGGGCGTCCTATGCCCTGGCCCAGAACGGCGTGGCCCTGCTGGCCATGGAGCAGAAGGGCGCGGATCTGGAGGCTTATTTCCTGAACCTGATCGGGGGTGGGCATTATGCTTAACTACATCCAGGCGGAGGTTTACAAGGCGTTCCACCGGAAGTACGCCTATATCGCCCTGGGCGTCCTGCTGCTGCTGGAGGGGCTGCTGGCGGCGGGCAACGCGTTCCACAACAGCCACGGCATGACCACCTACTTCGGCGAGTGCATCGTTATCATCACGGAATTCGGCGTCATCGGCTTCTGTGTCTGCCTGCTCACCGGGGACATTGTGTTCGCGGGGCAGTACAAAAATTCCACCCTGAAAAACGAGGTGTCCTTCGGCCTGAGCCGCACCCGGATCTATCTGGGCAAGCTGCTTGCCCAGACCCTGCTGTCGGTGCTCTATTTAGTGGTGATGATGGGCTTTTTCATTGCCGCGTCCGCCGTGACCCTGCCCCACAGTATGAGCATCTATTTCAACGACGCCTTTTCCCTGGTCATCATCGGCTATTACCTGGCCTGCGGCATCCCCCTGTGGATTGGGGCCCAGGCGGCGCTGTGTATGTGCCTGTTCCTGATCAACAGCGATATGGTGGCCTCCTTTTCCTATATATTCCTTGTGTTCATGCTGGATTCCACAATCCAGCTGGCAGGTATGCTGATGGGCAGCACCCCGGCCGCCCGTTTCCTGCTGGACACCTACTACTACTTCCCCAACCCCATACTGGGCGCTGCCAAAGGCTCGGTGGGCAGCTTGGCGTTCCTGGGCCGGTCGTGGCTGGTAGGGGCGGTCTGGCTGGCGGTCTGCACCGCCATTGGCCTGTACGGTTTTCACAGAAAGGAGATTAAATGATGCATTGCAATCAAACGAAACGCGGGGTGAAGTTTATGCCGCTGGCGCTGGTCCTGTCCATCGGGGCAGTTATTCTGTGCGGGTTTGCCGTCAGACGCAGACGGCTGTAAAACCGGGCTCCAGCCGGACCGCATGGTCCGGCTGGACCGCGTTGAACGAGGTGTGCTTATGAAGGTCGTTATATTCCTTGCCGTTCTCTGCATTGTTCTGTTCGGATGGAATGGTTTTTGATTTTTGCCGGGGGGCCGCTGGGCATTTTCGGCCCAATCCTGCTGATCCTGCTGTGCCTCTGGCTGGGCCGGGGGGACCGCTCCCCCTGGTTTGTCAAGGCGGTCCTCATTGCCCTGCTGGTGCTTCTGGTCCTGATCATGTTCGGCTACATCTGACGGAAGGGGTGTTTCTGTGAAAAGCGCCATCATCATCGTCCTGCTGCTGGTCATCGCCATACAGACCGCCCGGCGCCACACTCTGGAACGGGGCCTGCTCCAGGCCGCCCAGCGCATGAAGGCCCAGCTGTCCAACGAAACCACCGTCCGGCTGGCCCTGCCCTGCCCCAGCAGGGGGGCGGAACAGCTGCTGGCGGGCCTCAACGACCTGCTGGAGCTGCGCCAGCAGGAGCGGGCGGACTACCGCCGCAAGGAACAGCAGCTCCGGCGGCAGATCGCCAACGTATCCCACGACCTGCGCACGCCGCTGACCTCCATCCTGGGCTATTTGCAGCTTCTGGAGCAGGAGGACCTCTCCCCGGAAAAGCGGGAGGAATATTTTCGGATCGTGGAGGGTCGGGCCCGCACCCTCCAGAGCTTCATCGCTTCCTTTTACGACCTGTCCCGCATCGAGGGGGGCGAGCTGCCCCTGGAGCGGGAGCTGGTGGATTTGGGCCGGACGCTGTCCGACCAGCTCGCCGCCGCTTATGAGCAGATCGAGGAGGCGGGGCTGGAGATGGAGGTGGACGTGGCCGACGGCCTGCCCCCTGTGTGGGCGGACAGCGGGGCGGTGACCCGGGTCTTCTCCAACCTGCTCACCAACGCCCTGCGCCACGGCACAGGCGCCCTGTCCGTCAAACTGTACCGGGAGGGCGGGTGCATCGTGTCCGCCTTCTCCAACCAGGCAGAGGGCATCACCGCCGAGGACGTGGACCACGTCTTTGAGCGGTTCTACACCGCCGACAAAATGCGCACCGGGCAGTCCACCGGGCTGGGGCTTGCCATCGTCAAGGCGCTGGCGGAGCGCATGGGCCACACCGCCGCCGCCCGCTGGGAGGACGGCTGGTTTACGGTGCTGGTGCGGTGGAGCGTGTAGAGTGGGTTTGTCGAAATTAAAAAAACGTTAAGGGGCCGGCGCTTTACGCCGGCTTCTTTTTATAGTATAATGTTTCCAATCTGCCTGCTTTGGCAGAGTATGGAAAAATAAACGCAAAGGAGCCGATCGTTTATGGCTCAGCAGCCACAATTCCAACAGGCCCCGCCCCCCAAGCGGCGGCGGGACG
This sequence comes from Oscillospiraceae bacterium, assembly GCA_910575695.1. Lineage (GTDB taxonomy): Bacteria > Bacillota > Clostridia > Oscillospirales > Oscillospiraceae > Enterenecus. The sequence goes on from CAJTGJ010000016.1 coordinate 65,666, forward strand.
GCGATCCCCCCCAGAAACGGAGCGGGACCGGCTCCAGCCGCCGCCGGGAGGAGCGGCCCGCCCGGTCCTCCCGGGAGCCGGAGCGGATTTTTCCCGACCCCAAAATGGGCCTCACCGCCGCCCAGGCGGCGGACCTGCTGGAGCAGGGCCTGGGCAACGAGATGGTGGAGTCCAACGCCAAGTCCACCAGGCAGATCATCCGGGAAAACACCCTCACGTTCTTCAATCTGGTATTCGCGGTGCTGGCGGGCCTGCTGATCCTGGCCGGGGATTTCAAGGACATCACCTTCCTGATCATCGCGGCGGTCAACTCCGTCATCGGCATCATCCAGCAGCTGCGCTCCCGGGCCACCCTGGAAAAGCTGTCCCTCATCAGTGAAAGCCGGGTGAAGGTGGTGCGGGACGGACAGCTCGGCACCGTCCCCGTCCACAAGCTGGTGCGGGAGGACATTGTGGAGCTGGGGGCAGGGGACCAGATCCCCGCCGACGGCCCGGTGATGTCCGGGCAGGTGACGGTAAACGAGGCCCTCATCACCGGCGAGGCCGACCCTATCACCAAGGATGTGGGCGACGAGCTCTTGAGCGGCAGTTTTGTGGTGTCCGGCAAATGCCGCGCCCGGCTGGACCGGGTGGGCGCGGCTAGCTACGCCGCCCGGCTGTCCCTGGAGGCCAAGGCCGACCAGGGGGTGGGCCGCTCGGAGATGATGAAGTCCCTGGACCGGCTGATCCGGTTCATCGGCTTCGCCCTCATCCCCATCGGGGCGGCGCTGTTCTACAATGAGCTGATGGTGCAGGGCAACGAGTTTTCTGAGGCTGTCCCCTCTGTGGTGGCGGCGCTCATCGGCATGATCCCCGAGGGGCTGTACCTGCTCACCAGCGTGGCCCTGGCGGTATCCGTCATGCGGCTGGCCCAGCGCAAGACCCTGGTCCACGAGCTGGCCGCTGTGGAGACCCTGGCCCACGTGGACGTTCTGTGCGTGGACAAGACGGGCACCGTCACCCAGCCGGAGATGACCGTGCAGGAGATCGTCCCTCTGGACGAGGAGCGCTGCCCCGCCGCAAAAATTGAGGACATCCTCAACGCCTACTACCAGGCCGCGGACGCCGACAACGACACCGCCCGGGCCATGGCGGAGCGGTTCCACAAGTCCTCCGTCTGGCAGGTGGAGCGCACCGTGCCCTTTACCTCCGCCAATAAGTGGTCGGCGGTGGTGTTCCGGTCCTACGGGGCCTATGCCGTGGGCGCGCCGGAGTTCATCATGAAAACCCGGTACGCCGACCTGGAGCATATGATCACCCCCTATCAGGAGCAGGGGTGCCGGGTGCTCCTGCTGGCCAGGTGCGGCAATGCCTCCATGGAGGGCGGCCTGACCGGCCCGGTGGAGCCGCTGGCTTTGGCCGTGATCACCAATCCCATCCGGAAGGAGGCCCCCGAGACCTTCCGGTACTTCGCCCAGCAGGGGGTCGCCGTCAAGGTGATCTCCGGCGACAACCCGTCCACCGTGTCCGCCGTGGCCGTGCAGGCGGGGATACAGGGGGCGGAGCGCTTTGTGGACGCCGCCACCCTGAAAGAGCCCTCCGACTATGCCCGGGCGGTGCGGGACTATAACGTGTTCGGCCGGGTGACGCCGGACCAGAAGCGCAAGCTGGTGAAGGCCCTGCAAAAGGCGGGCCACACCGTGGCCATGACCGGCGACGGCGTCAACGATGTGCTGGCCCTGAAGGACGCGGACTGCGGCATTGCCATGGCCTCCGGCTCGGAGGCGGCGTGCCAGGTGGCCCAGGTGGTGCTGCTGGATTCCAATTTTGCCTCCATGCCCGAGGTGGTGCAGGAGGGGCGGCGGGTCATCAACAACATCCAGCGCTCAGCGGCCCTCTATCTGGTAAAAAACATCATGTCCCTGTTCCTGTCCCTCATTACCCTGTTCGCCGGGTTCCCCTATCCCTTCGTGCCCATCCAGCTCACCCTCATCAGCGCCCTGACCATCGGCGCGCCCTCCTTTGTGCTGGCGCTGGAGCCAAACCACGAACTGGTCCGGGGCCGTTTTATGACCAACGTGCTGAGGCGGGCCCTGCCGGGCGGCCTGGCCAACGTGATGCTGATGATTTTTCTGGAGCTGTTTACCTTCGCCTTTGCCTTCGAGCGGGTCACGCTGTCCACACTGGCCACCGTCATCATGGGCGAGGTGGGGCTGCTGGTGCTGTACTATATCTCCAAGCCGCTGGACTGGAAGCGGTGGACCCTGCTGGGGGTGATGTCCGCCGCCTTTGTGCTGGCGGTGACCCAGTTCAGCGCTGTATTTGACCTGACGGCGCTGGATTTTCAGTCGGGGCTGGTGATCGTGGTGTTCCTCATGCTCACCCCGTCGGTGATCTTCGTGTTCGAGCGGGCCTTTGAGCTGGGCAGCACGGTGCTCTCCCGGCTGGCCGGGAAGGGCGGCAGGGCCAAACGGACGGCCCCCAAACAGGCGGGGAAGCACTGACCATCTCCCCAGATCAATTATGCTGTGACGGGAATATAAATTGGCTGGAAGGGTAAAATCAGGAGGGGAAGCATATGGCTTCCCCGGCAAAATTTATTATGGAGGCCAATAGGAGATGGATCAAAAGTATTTCATCTGTAAACAGTGCGGCAATATCGTGGACATGGTCCGGGACAAGGGCGTCCCCATCGTGTGCTGTGGGAAGGAGATGGCGGAGCTGGTGCCCAACACCACCGACGCCGCCGGGGAAAAGCACGTCCCCGTGTATCAGGTGCGGGACAACACGGTCCATGTGGCTGTGGGCGCCACGGGGCATCCCATGCTGGAGGAACATTCCATAGAATGGGTGTCCATCCAGACCAAGGCGGGTATGCAGAGGAAGCCGCTGAAGCCCGGGGAGCCGCCGGAGGCCTGCTTTGCGCTGTGCAAGGGGGACGAGGTGGAGGGGGTCTATGCCTACTGCAATCTCCACGGCCTCTGGAAGGCGTAACGGCCCGGTTTTCAGAAGGCTTCGCCCTTTGGGATAGCGACGAGAAAATGTGGAACGACCACCCGGTTTCGGGTGGTCGTTCCACATCCTGCCTTTATTCGTCTCAGCCCGTCCGCTGGAAGCTGATATAGCCGTAATGGGGCGCGGCATAATCCGTCAGGCCGAAGGAATAGCCCATGGAGGCCATGCTCCTGGCCTTGGCGGACATGGAGCCGGAGCCGCTTGCCGCCGGGTCAACAGCCAGATACTTCCCTGCGCTGTCCCGGCCCACGATCACGATCCAGTGGTGGCGGGTGGAGGACGAGTGGACAGGGACCACGATGGGCAGGCCGCTGGACACAGCCGCCTCCACGGCGGCCTTCAGCTCGCTCAGGCTGCCCGCGTAGCTGTCCGTTTTGTAGGTGGTGCGGTAAGTACTGCCGTTGGAGCCCTTATACAGCGCCCCGTTCAGGTTCCGGCACAAAACGCCGCTGTCGATCATGCTTGAGGTGGAATACCGGTTGCCGCCCACAACGAGATTCACCGCCATCGCCGCGGCGGTGGCCTTGCAGGTGTTTTTGTTCTGGGGGATGAAGGACACCTTGCTCAGGTTGGCGGCGGTGAGGCTGCCGTAGGGGGCGGGGAGGGAGGCGCTGTCCGGCTTGACCAGCCTGCCCTCCTTGAGCAGCTGGAGCAGGCTGGTATTCTGCGCCGCCGTGCCGGAATAATTCGCCACCCCGTTGGCGGCGGCGATTTGGGCGCGGTAGGAAAAGCTGGATTCCGCGCCCACAGCGGCCAGGGCGGCGGCGATGGAGGGGGAGCTTCCGGTGTAAGCCGGGAAATGAGGGCTTCCGGAGGCCGCGGGGTCGATCAGCGCGCCCTGCCTGAGCAGCTCCAGCATCTGGATGTTCTGGGCCGCGGCGCCCCGGTAGCCGCTGATGCCGTTGGCGGCGGCAATGTCCGCCCGGTTGGCGTAGGAGGAATCAACCCCCAGAGCGTCCAGAGCGGCGGCGACGGAGACGCTGGTCCCGGTGTACCTCGGGAAACAGGAGGCCGCGTTGGCGCTGGCGGTGAGCGTGGAGACCGTCAGGCACAGCGCGGCGGCCAGGGCGGGTATCTGTTTCTTCATGGTGGATCATCTTCCTTTCTGTCCGTGTTGCGGGTGGATTGCGGGCGGGGGCGGCGGAGGCGTCCCCGTGATTTATAAAATCGTCCGCGAAAAGCCGTGGCTTTACCCCTTTTCTGGAATTATTCGTATGTAAATTCTGGCATTCCACCAAAACGGCGGCAGAAAAAGCGGCACACAGCTCTCCTTCCAGAGCTGCGTGCCGCACGTTATATCTGGCTCGTTTCTACCGCAGGAACAGGTGTAAAAGCCTGCCGTACCGCTTCTCCTGATAGGGCTGGTACCGCATGGGCAGGTCCATCCAGGTCTTTTTGTCCACGATGCTTTTATAGTGGGAAAAGGCGTCGAAGCCCGCCTTGCCGTGGTACGCGCCCATACCGCTCTCCCCCACGCCGCCGAAGCCCATCTCGCTGGTGGCAAGATGGATTACCACGTCATTGACGCACCCGCCGCCGAACCGGAGGCGGGACAGCGCCTGCCGGACGCGGGGGCGGTTTTCCGAGAACAGGTAGAGGGCCAGGGGCTTGGGCTGATCCGCCAGCAGGCCGTACAGGTCCTCGAAGCGGTCGAAGGTGAGTATGGGCAGGATGGGGCCGAAGATTTCCTCCTGCATCACCGGGTCGCCGGGGGAGACGCGGTCCAGGATGGTGGGGGCGATTTGGAGCGTTTCGGGAGACGACTGCCCCCCGATGACGGTCTTGTCCGGGTCCATCAGCCCCAGCAGGCGCTGAAAATGCTTCTCGTTGACGATCCTGCCGTAGCGGGGATTTTGCAATGGGTCCTCCCCGTACTGCCGCCGGACCTCCTGGCACAGCGCCTCCACCAGACGGTCCTTGATGCCGCTGTGGCACAGAATGTAGTCCGGCGCCACGCAGGTCTGCCCGCAGTTCAGGTATTTGCCGAATACGATGCGCCGGGCTGCCAGGGGCAGACGGGCCGTCTCGTCCACGATGCAGGGGCTTTTCCCGCCCAGCTCCAGCACCGCCGGGGTCAGGCGCTCCGCCGTGTGCCGCAGAACCTCCCGGCCCACCGCCTGGCTTCCGGTGAAGAACACGAAGTCGAAGGCCTCCTCCAGCAGGGCGGCGTTTTCCTCCCTGCCCCCGGTGACCACCGCCACGTATTCCGGCGGGAAACAGCGCCCGATCAGCTCCGCCAGCAGGGCGCTGACGGCGGGGGCGTAGGCGCTGGGCTTGACCACGGCGGTATTGCCCGCCGCGATGGCGTCCGCCAGCGGGTCCAGCGTCAGCAGGACCGGGTAGTTCCAGGGGCTCATGATGAGGGTGCTGCCATAGGGGGACGGCTTCTGGAAGCTCCGGGCGGCGAACTGGGCCAGGGGCGTCCGGACGGTGCGCTCCCGGGCCAGCCGGGCCGTGTGCCGCAGCATATAGCTGAGCTCGCTGCGCACCAGCCCGATCTCGCACATGAAGCCCTCATAGCCGCTTTTTCCCAGGTCCGCGGCCAGGGCCTCCGCCAGCGCTCCCTCATGGCGGTCCACCTCGTCCCGGAGCTTTTGGAGCATCGCTTTCCGGAAGGATACCGGCAGGGTCGCGCCGGTGTTGAAAAATCTGTGCTGGGCTTCCACGATCTCGTGTATATTCATGTTATTTCCTCCTGCGGCAAGAAGTTGTGCTTTTTCTGCATCATACAAAAAATGGGCGGATATGTCAACTTCTTACCGCACAAAATCTGACTATATCTGGGCGCAGTATTCCATCACCGCCTGGAGCTGGGGGGACAGCCATTTGTCCCGGTGGCACAGGAGCTGCTTCCATATGTCGATTTCCCAGCCCTCGACCGGGAGCCGGACCAAACGCCCCGCCTCCACCCCGCTCTGGGTGGCGTAGTCCGGCAGGAAGGAGCAGCCCGCGCCCTGCTCCACCAGGCGGCAGATCAGCGCCACATCCCCGGTCTCCAGCACCGGGACAATCTCCAGCGACCGGGCCGCCAGCCGCTCGTCCAGCAGGCGGCGGTAGCTCATCCCCTTTTCCGTCAGCAGGAAGGGGGCGTCCAGCACCTCCTCCACCGGAATCGCCCCCCGCCGGGCCAGGGGGCTGTCCGCCGGGGCCACGAAGCGGGCGGTGACCTTCTCCTCATGGACGATGATGTACTCCGCGTCATAGACCCGGCGGTCCAGGGTCATCACCAAATCCGCCTCGTTGTGGTTGAGCAGGCGGAACATCTCCTCCGTCCCGGCGGTGGTGATCTTCAGCCGGATCCCCGGCCAGTCCCGCCAGAAGTTCCGGAAGGCCCGCCCCAGCATCCCCACCAGGGAATCCGCCATGGCCAGATGGATGTGTCCGGTGACCTCGCCCGCGGTGTGGAGCTCCCGGGTCAGCTCCTGGGTCAGCCGGGCCATCTGATAGGCACAGCCCAGCACGGTCCGGCCCTGCGCCGTCAGCGCCACCGTATGGCGCACCCGCTCGAACAGGCGCACGTCCAGCTCCGCCTCCAGCTGTTTGATCTGAAAGGTCACCGCGGGCTGGGAAAAGCCCAGTTTCCGGGCCGCTTTGGTGAAGCTCCCCAGCTCCGCCACCTGGATGAAGGTGCGCAGGTTTTTCATATCCATACCGATTCCCCGCTATCATTTGGTTTATTTATCGTGCCAATCAAATTTATCAATTTTACAAATGATACGCTTTATTATATACTGATAGCGGACCAGAACGCAACCACCAGATTTCGGGCCGGAATTCCACCCGTAAACCCAAGGAGGCCGACATGAAGCTCATTGTAAACGCCATCACCGCCGCATACGACCTGCTCTGGGGCGACCTGTTTGCCATCCCCCTGCCTGGAGGCGGGGCGCTGGGGGTTTCCCTGCTGGTGCTGATGCTCATCCCCACTGGAATTTATTTCACCATCCGGACCCGGTTCCTCCCCATCCGTATGTTCCCGGAGATGCTCCGGGTGACGGCGGAAAAACGCCCCAAAAACGGCGCGTCCATCTCCGGCGTCCAGGCCCTCATCGTGTCCACCGCCACCCGGGTGGGCATGGGCAACCTGATCGGCGTGGTGGCGGCCATATCCGCCGGCGGCGCGGGGGCGGTGTTCTGGATGTGGCTCACGGCGCTGATCGGGTCGTCCACCGCGTTCATCGAGGCGGTGCTGGCCCAGCTCCACAAGGAGGAGGACCCGCTGTACGGCGGTTTCCGGGGCGGTCCGGCCTACTATATCCACAGCTTCATCCGGGAGAAGCGGGGCGGGAAGCTGGGGCGGTATTCCGTCATTGCGGTGCTGTTCGCCGTCTCCGGACTGATCTGCTGGTGCGGCATTTCCCAGGTAATCGCCAACTCCGTCTCCTCCGCCTTCCAGAACGCGTTCCACGTCCCGCCCATCTACACCACCGTGGTGCTGGTGGCCCTGTCCGCCATTATCGTACTGCGCAAAAACGCCACGGTGCGGGTGCTGGACGTGCTGGTGCCCATCATGGCGGCGTGCTATTTCATCATCACCATCATCCTCATCGGCATGAACATCACCGTCCTGCCCGACGTGTTCCGGCGCATTTTCGAGGAGGCCTTCGGCATCCGCCAGGCGGCGGCAGGCGGCTTCGGGGCAGTGGTCATGAACGGGGTGAAGCGGGGGCTGTTCTCCAATGAGGCTGGCTCCGGCTCCGCCCCCTGCGCGGCGGCGGCGGGGGATACCTCACACCCCGCCAGGACCGGTCTGCTCCAGGCCCTGGGGGTATTTATCGACACCATCGTCATTTGCAGCTGCACCGCCTTCATCATCCTGGTGACCCCGGCGGAGAAGGTGGCGGGGCTGGAGGGGATGGACCTGCTCCAGGCCTCCATGCACCACCATCTGGGGCTGTTCGGCGTGGTGTTCATCGCGCTGATCCTGTGGCTGTTCAGTTTTTCCACCTTTGTGGGCATTTTGTTCTATGCCCGGTCCAATGTGGCCTATCTGTTCGGGGACAACTGGCTGTCCCAGACCCTGTATAAGGTGCTGGCCCTGGCCATGCTGTTTGTGGGCGGGCTGGCGGCGTACACCTTCGTGTGGGACCTGGGCGACGTGGGGGTGGGGCTGATGACAGTGTTCAATATCATCATCATCCTGCCCATGTCCAGGCAGGCGCTGGGCTGTCTGGCGGACTATGAGCACGGCATGAAGGACAGAGGCGGCGGAACAGAACCGTCTTGACAGGGAAAACGGCCTGTGCTATGGTAAGGACAGCGTAAGTCCAAACGGGCGGAAAGGAAGCGTATGGAATGAAAGGCACCTATTTTCTGGGCGGGGGACAATTTGAGACGCGGACGATGCCGGAGCATGAGCTGGCGGAACGGGAGGTCCTAATCAAGGTGGGGGTGTGCGGCGTGTGCGGCACGGACGTCCACATCTTCCACGGCGACAAAGGGTCGGCGGAGGTTACGCCCCCCGTGGTGCTGGGCCATGAATTTTCCGGCACAGTGGCGGCGGTGGGCAGCGGCGTGAAGCGGCTGAAGGCGGGGGACCGGGTGACGGTGGACCCAAACAGCTACTGCGGCGAATGCCACTACTGCCGTATTGGAAAGAAGCAGCTTTGCACCAACCTGTATGCCATTGGGGTCAACCGGGACGGCGGCTTCGCGGAATACTGCTATGCCCCGGAGGCCCAGTGCTATCAGCTGGACCCCGGCGTCCCGCTGAAATACGGCGCCATGGCCGAGCCGCTGGCCTGCTGTATTCACGGCATTGACCAGGCGCAGATCCGCGCCGGGGATACGGTGCTGGTGGTGGGCGGCGGGGCCATCGGCCTGATGATGGTGCAGCTGGCCAGACTGTCCGGCGCCTCCAAAATCATTCTGAGCGAACCCATGGAGATGCGGCGGAAGGCCGGCCTGGAGGTGGGCGCGGACGCCGTGGTGGACCCTGTTCACGAGGATTTGAAATCCTGTATCCTGGAGATCACCGGGGTGGACGGCGTGGATGTGGTGATTGAGTGCGTAGGCAGTCCGGCCGCCACGGCCCAGGCTTTTGAGTCGGCAAAGCGGGGGACCACCCTGCTGCTGTTCAGCGTACCCAAGGCGGGCGCCACCCATCCGCTGAGCCTGGAGGACGTATATCAGAAGGAACTGCGTATTGTGGGCTCCATGATCAACCCGGACACACACCAGCGGGCCGTGGATATGATCAACAACGGGAGGATCAATTTTGCCCCCATCATCACCCACTGTTTCCCGGTGGAGCAGGTGAAGGAAGCCATCCTGATGCAGATGTCCAGCGAATCCCTGAAGGTCCTGGTGGGAAGCGGCCCTCAATGATGGCGGAACTCTGACCGGGGCATACCGGTCCCGCCCTGGAATGAAAAACGGCAATAGCCGACAACTGCATACTGTTTTTGTGGGAGAATGTGGCATAGCTGCGTTCTCCCTGTTTTTATCCTCGTTTCACGATGGGGCATTTTCTATTTATTACGTTCGAAGAAAAAGCCAGGAAAGTGGGGGCAGGTGTGGTAAAATGGAAGGCATGGAATACATCGACTTGAGGAAAGCAGGGAGAGAGGGGCTCAAGGAGATACGCAGGCAGGTCGTACGGCTCAGGGAATTGGGAAAAACGGGAAAAGAAATTGAGGAATTAACCGGTGTACGCCAGAATCGCGCGAGCGAAATATGGACAGCGTATCAACGAGAAAGATCAGCCTCCCTGGAGCGGAGGAAATACGGGCGAAAGCCCGGGACCCATATGGCGCTAACCCCTATTGGGCAGATGAGACTGGGGTAAGCAACTGCGGCTGATTCGCACATCAGAGCAGAAAGTGTTCTTGATTCTGGACAATCTGAAGGTGCATCACGGCAAGCTTGCTGCTGCCTGGCTGGAGAAGAATAAGGAGAAGATAGAGGTGTTCTTCCTGCCTCCCTACGCGCCGGAATACAACCCTGATGAATATTTGAATCACGCTTTGAAAATTTCCGTTCACTCGGGACAGCTGCCCTATACCACGGAAGATATTTCCCACAAAATCCAGTCATTTATGCGCAGATTACAGCATCATCCCTCTGCTGTCTCCAGTTTCTCCCTTCATCCTTCGCTTTCCTATCTTTGCTCGCAGAGGTAACAGGTCTTGTTTGAAAAATAGAGAAGGCTGAGCAAAATCAACAAAATAGCGATAGAGGCCAGATAAACAAAAGCGAGAAAAGAAGCATCCAACTTGTCATACCTGGTGGCAATCCTGCGAAATCATTTGAGTTTTTGGAAGAAGCACTCAACCAAATGGCGCTCTTTATACAGCCACCAATCTACCGGCCAGGGATCAGAAACATTGCTCTGAGGCGGGATCACATAGCTGGCACCCTGTTCTGAGATATAAGCTCGGATCGTCCTTGACCCATAAGCGCGATCTGCCAATACATTGCTCTCTACCCTTTCCAGCAGTTCAACAGCATGGACGCAATCATGGTCATTCCCCGCAGACAGCATGAATTCGACCGGGTTCCCCAGTCCATCCACAATCACAATAGCGTGCAGCTTTGTTTTCAACCCACCGTAATATTAGTGGCCTCAAAAAAAGGCTTGACAGGGAGAGTGGTTTGTGTTAGTATAATAAAGACGTCAGCGGGCCGGAGTGGCGGAATTGGCAGACGCCCGGGACTTAAAATCCCGTGGGAGAAATCCCGTGCCGGTTCGACCCCGGTCTCCGGCACCAATTTAATATCGCGGGGTGGAGCAGTCTGGTAGCTCATCGGGCTCATAACCCGAAGGTCGTCGGTTCAAATCCGGCCCCCGCAACCAAGATAGATTGACAGGCCACCAAGATAGGTGGCCTGTCAATTTTATATATAAAGTTTATAAATTCAGTAAGTCACAGTGGTTTCTTGCACTGTGGCTTTTGTTTTAAGAAAGGACAGGTTTTTATGAATATCATTGAAAAAAGCGAATCCATCCGTGCTGGCCTGCGCAAAGGCTTCCAAGACGGTACCTCTAAGATGGCCCAGCGCAAATGCTATGGATACGATATCGGAGCGGGCAGCGAGTTGGTGGTCAATCCTGATGAGGCCGCCGCTGTCCGCTGGATCTTCGAGCGATACCTCAACAGCGACAGCCTCGGCAAAATTGCCGCCGGACTGGAAGCGCAGGGTATCCTATCCCCTACGGGCAGGGCTAAGTGGAACCGGGAAGCAATCAACAAGCTGATTTCAAACGAAAAATATACGGGCCGGGTATTGCTCCAGAAAACTGTCAGCGCCGGCGGCTCCCAAATCAAAAACGATGGTTTCATGGAACGGTATCTCTATTCCGATTCCCATGAAGCCATTATTTCGGATGAGATATTCAAGGCTGCCCAGCAGGAAAAGATGCGCCGAACCAATACCCCAGAGAATGCTTTTAAAATGCAGATGTTTTTTTAGCTGAAACAGGGCTGCACGCTTTCATACAACTTTCAAAGGGATTTATCTCAAAAAAGAAACGACCCATTTCTTGTTTAGGAGGGCGCAGCTTATGACAGAAGAAAATTATCTGTATCGAACAAGTCCGTTCATGCTTAGGAATCAATTCCCTGGCAGTGGACACTGGCATATCCCCGTTATTCCTAAAGCCAGCTTCGCTGACGATGAGTTCCACGACTTGCGCTTGATCGGCTACGACCGTACAAAGCCGGATGATGAGCGGAATCTGGACAGGATGGTGCATTTTTTCCTCTACGACTACAAATTCGAGCGCATATGGAAGCATCCAGATCAGGATGTGGAAAAGCTGAAGCGTTACCGGGCCATCCTGTTTCCCGATTTCAGTATGTATCTGGAAATGGCGCCTGTTATGCAACTATATAATGTATTCCGAAACCGGTGGTGCGGAGCCTATTTCTCCAGCAAGGGCATCCGTGTCGTCCCGACAGTGAGCTGGGGTGATGAAAATACATTCGACTTTTTCTTCGATGGAATTCCCCAAGGCAGCACAGTGGCCATATCAACTTATATGGTCAGCGCGCACGGGAATCATGCCGACCAAAAGGAATTCTTCTTAAAAGGTTACCGGGAAATGCTCCGGCGTATTGAACCGGAGCGTATCATATGCTATAATGAACCGTTCCCGGAGATGGAGGGAAACATCGTATTTATTGATTATGAGCTGTCCTCTTGGAAGTACCAAAATAAGGACTATACCCCATCTAAATATCTGTCTTACATTCTCGGAGAACAGCCGTTACCCGAAAATAGTACGATCCATATCAAGTCCGGCTATGTGCTGCGGGATAACTGCAAAGGCATGGGAAGCGCCTATGGCGGGTCATGGAAACCAGCAAAACCGGAAGATGAGCGTTTTATTGGAGAACCCGGGGAAATCAAGCCTTCATATGCCGGCGGAAAGCATGGTGGCTATTCCCGCCTGACAAAGATAGGCGACGATGGGAGGGCCATCGTAGAACGGCATAGCACAGATCATTTCAGTCCGGGTGCGCATACAAATCCCCATGACCATCCAATTGATTGGTCCGGCGGTTTCCCTCATCTCATGCCACCGGTTAATTACCCTGATGGGGCACCAGAATTTAAATGCTATAGGGGGCGAAAAAGCATGGGCTCATATATTCGCCAGAACACAGCAGAGGAAAACCGATTTGAAACCATCAGTGATTTCAAATGGTGTGTGAACTGTGGCGGAGAAGTTCAGTTTGAATGGCACGGCAAGGTTTTCGGTATATGGCCACAGCTGCGAAAAGCACCTGCTGCCCCACTCCAGATGCTAATTTCCCAAATTCTGATAGACGATATGGAGGCAACTGAGAAATGGTGCGACAATGCCGATGAAGTGTTGGAGTATACCATTGACGGGGACCGACTAAGGGATATTATTACCAAGGTAGATGTAACTGATCGGACAATTTGAGAAGTTGATGCACGCTAATTGAAAAACTTGACACTGGGCATCCGTAAGCTGTTGTCCCGCAACGCTTTTCAGAAATAGTGATTTCGTAGTGACAAGCCAAGATAGGTTGACAGGCCACCGAGATAGGTGGCCTGTCACTTTATATATAAAGTTTATAAATTCAGAAAGTCACAGTGGTTTCCATCACTGTGGCTTTCATTTTTTGAAAGGACAGATTTCCATGAATATCATTGAAAAAAGTGAGCCCATCCGTGCTGGTCTGCGCAAAGGCTTCCAAGACGGCACCTCTAAAATGGCCCAGCGCAAGTGCTATGGCTATGACGTCGGATCGGGCGGTGAATTGGTGGTCAATCCTGATGAAGCCGCCATTGTCCGCTGGATTTTCGAGCGATACCTCGACGGCGGCAGCCTCGGCAAAATCACCGCTGGGCTAGAGGAACAGGGCATCCCCTCCCCCACAGGCAGATCCAAGTGGAACCGGGAAGCGATCAGCAAGCTGACCGCGAACAAGAAATATACGGGCCGGGTTTTGCTCCAGAAAACTATCAGCGCAGGCGGTGCCCAAATCAAAAACGATGGCTTCATGGAACGGTATCTCTATTCCAATTCCCATGAGGCGATTATTTCTGATGAGATGTTCAAGGCCGTGCAGCGGGAAAAGATACGCCGGACAAATTATCCCGACAAGGCGATTGCCATGCCAAAGCTTTTCTGGTAGAATGCTGAAAATCTATCTGTGAGGCATTCTATATGCTTTGCATGGATGACAAGATGATTATGATGAGCCAGACTCAGTCTGAGAGCGAATCCTTGCCCACCAGCGTCAAATGGGGATTCTATCAAGTCAAAATGCTAAAAACTTATGAAATAATCCTTCCTTCATTCTGTTCCTTTTTTCAGTTTTTTGTAAAGCAAAGAACGGTGAATACCTAACTGCTCCGCTGCCTTTGCCACAGATCCGCTGCATTTACTCAGAGCCCGTTGGATATATGCCTGTTCAAATCTGTCACAGGCTTCGCGCAGAGAAAGCCCCTCCTCCAACCCCTCCAGCCCAGCAGCCTCGCTGCCTCCTGCCCCTGAGCCGGTGATAACCAGCCGTCCGGAGATGGCATAGCGCTCAATCACATTGCGCAGTTCCCGAACATTGCCCGGCCACCGATAGGCCAACAGCCCCCGGCGCATATCCTGATCCAACGTCCGGCTCAGGCCGTATTTCCGGTTATACCTGGCCAAAAACTGATCGGCCAGGGGAAGAATATCCTCTGTGCGCTCCCGGAGCGGGGGCAGGAACAGGGGCATCACATTCAGCCGGTAGTACAGATCCTCCCGAAATTTTTTCTCGTCCACCATACGCTTCAGATCCCGGTTGGTGGCCGCAATCACTCGCACATCTGTATTGGTAAGCTTTGTGCCGCCCACCCGCATAACCTCCCCCGTCTCCAGCGCCCGCAGCAGCTTGGCCTGCATGGACAGGGGCAGCTCGCCCACCTCGTCCAAAAACAAGGTTCCATGGTTTGCCATCTCAAACAGACCGGATTTCCCGGAACTGCGGGCCCCAGTAAAGGCGCCCCGCTCATAGCCAAAAAATTCCGACTCTACCAACTCCGCCGGAATGGCTGAACAATTCACAGGGACAAAGGGGTGGCCAGAGCGTCTGCTGTGATGGAAAATAAAATTAGCCAACACATCCTTGCCCGTGCCAGTTTCGCCGCAGATCAGCACTGTGCTGTCAATCGAGGCCAGGAACCGGGCGTCTGCAAAGGCTAATTTGGTGGCGGGGCTCTCGCATACCACGATCTCATCGGCTTCCTTCTGGGCTTCCAGATAGTCGGCAATATCTTTATATTTTTGCAGTCCGGACTTTTCCTGCTCAAAATAGTTGGAAAACTCGGCGAGCATCCGCTTGGGGATGGAAAACTGGGCGCTCATCACCACCTGTCCTTCGTTGTCAAAGATGGGCTCGATGTGGGTAAACAGCTCGTCGCCGTATTTGCTGACGTTATAGGCGTTGAAGTCCCGCTTTTTGTCATACAGCTCCTGGGACACCGAGCGCAGCCACAGTTTCCGCTCCCGCAGCTCCTTGAGCGTCATGTCGGTGAGTTCCTCCTTGCTCATGTGCACCGAGGCCGCCATTCGCTGGTTGACATACAGGATCTTCTCGTTATGATACGTGACGAAGATGTTTCCAAAGTAGCTGTCCAGCACCTTCTCCGCGTATTCCGCAAACTGCTTTGGATACTCCTCGATCAGCCGTTGCAGCAGCATAATAGGTTGCCCTCCAAACATCTCAATTTTGAGACACAAATCGTCTCAAAATTGAGACAATTCTATAATTTGAGACCATCAAGTGGCTCCAGCATACCACGGAATTCCCCAAAAATCAAGGGATTCACACCGCTTATCCAACTTTTTTCGTGTTGGCACACTCCTTGCGGTATACATGGGCATAAGATACACGGGAAAGGGGGGCAGGTTCCGGCTCTGCACCGGGCGCAGAGGTTTTGCAGGGGAATTTCCTGACAGAACTTGCGGCCGCGTTTGTCACACAATATAATAACAGGGAGGAAAACTTATGGAAATCTGGCTGAGTATTGTAGGATTCCTGGTGGTCATAGCCATCATCGCGTCCATTATGACCAAGAAACTGTCTACCATGGTGGCGCTGTCAGTGATCCCGCTGATCGGCGCAATCCTGGTGGGAGAATTCGCCAATATCCCCGCCTTTCTGGCGGCGGGTGTCAGCAAGGTAGCCGTCAATGGCGTCATGTTCTTCTTTGCCATTTTGTTCTTCGGCAGCATGATGACCGCTGGCGCCTTTGACCCCATTGTGAACTTCATCATCAAGTGCTGCCGGGGAAACCCGCTGTACGTGTGCATCGGCACTTATGTACTGTCCATCGTAGGCCATCTGGACGGCTCTGCCACCACCACCGTGCTGCTGGTGTGCGGCGCCATGGTCCCCATCTACAAGCGGATGAATATGCGCCTGCGCAACTTGGCCGCCGTCTTAGCAATGGGGGCAGGTCTGATGAATATCTCTCCTTGGGGCGGCCCCACCCTGCGTGCCGCCACTGTGATGGAAATGGATCTCACCGAGTTTTTCCAGCCCATGCTGATCCCTATTCTCATCACTATTGCCGCTGGCTTGGTGCCTGTCGTGCTGATCGGCCTGTCCGAAACCAAGCGGCTGAAGGCGGAGGGTTTTGACTACGCTGCCGTCACGGTGGAAACCCAGGCTCAGGAACTCAGCGATGAGGCCCGCGCCCTGCTGCGGCCCCGCCTGGTTATCCCCAACCTGATCCTGATTGTGCTGGTGGTGGGGCTGATGATCTCTGGTATTCTCTCCCCCGCCGCGGCCTTCCTCACCGGCACCGCCCTGTCCTGGCTGCTCAATTACCGCAAGATGGAGGATCAGCAGAAGATCATGCGTCTCCACGGTGCCAACGCAGTGTTTGTGGTCAGCGCTCTGTACGGCGCCGGTGTGCTGATGGGTGTGCTTACCGAGTCTGGCATGGCCGCAGCCATGGCCAATACCCTGGTCAGTCTGATCCCCAGCTCCCTGGCCCGGTTTGTGCCCATCCTGATTGGTGTGCTGGCCACACCGCTGTCTCTGGTTTTTGATGCGGACACCTTCTATTATGGCATACTGCCTGTCCTCACCCAGAGCGCCTCCGCAATGGGCCTGTCTGGCGCGGGGATCTGCTATGCCGCCCTGGTGGGCCAGCTGACTCTGGGCTGGGCCATCACGCCGCTCACCCCCGCCACCCTGCTCATGACCGGTATGTGTGATCTGGATCTGGGCGAGCATCAGCGCTATACCATCAAATTCGTGTGGCCCCTTTCCATCGTTCTGTTGATCCTGCTCACCGTTTTTGGGCTGATCCTGTAACGGCCGGGCCTGCAGAAAGGTTGTGACTTTGAATATTATGAAAAAAATCCGCATTGGAGGCGGCGCCGGCTTTGCCGGTGACCGCGTTGACCCGGCCGTCACCCTGATCGAGCAGGGGAACCTGGACTACATCATCTTCGAGTGCCTGGCCGAGCGCACCATTGGGCTGGCCCGGCAGGAAATGCTGAAAGACCCCTCCAAGGGCTACAGCCGCCTGTTGGAGTACCGCCTGGCCCAGGTGCTCAAGCCTGCCAAGGAGCATGGCGTCAAGATCATCACCAACATGGGGGCGGTAAACCCCCAAGCCGCGGTGGCCAAGGCCGTGGAGATCGCCCGGGAGCAGGGCATCACCGGGCTGAAGTTTGCCGCCGTCACCGGGGACAGCGTCTATGAGGCGCTGCCCCGGTATGGGGACAAGCCCATCCTGGAGTTTGAGGGCAAGGTGGGCCAGTGGGCGGATCGCATCGTCTCCGCCAACGCCTATATGGGGGCGGAGGGCATCATCGAGGCGCTGAAAAACGGCGCGGACGTGGTAATCACCGGCCGGGTGTCCGACCCCACCCTCACACTGGCCCCCCTGTGCTGCGAATACGGCTGGACGCTGGACAATCCGGAGCAGTTGGGACAATGTGTGCTGGCCGGACATCTGCTGGAGTGCGGCGGCCAGGTTACCGGCGGCTACTATGCCGACCCCGGTTATAAACAGGTGCCGGATCTGGACAACCTGGGCTTTCCCTTAGTGGAGTTCGACGAAACCGGACGATTCATCCTCACCAAGGTAGAGGGCACCGGCGGACTGGTGAGCGTGGACACCTGCAAGGAGCAGATGCTCTATGAGATCCACAATCCGGCGGCCTACCTGACCCCAGACTGCATAGCGGACTTTACCGGAGTACGCTTCACCCAGAATGGAGAGAACCGGGTGTCTGCTTGGGGCGCAGTCAGCCGAGGCTTGACGGAACAGCTGAAGGTCAATGTGTGCTACCGGGACTCCTTCATCACCGATTGCGAGATCAGCTATGGCGGCTGCAACGCCTTGGAGCGGGCCCGGCTGGCTGGAGAGATGTTCCTCAAGCGGCTGGACCGGCTGGGGGTGGAGTACAGTGAGACGCGGGTGGACTACATCGGTTACAACTCCCTTTACCGGGACAGGCTGGCCCAGCAGCTCAGCGACGGGCGCTGGGGCGAGATCCGCCTCCATGTGGCAGTGCGCACCGATGACAGGGACAACGCCGTTAAGGTGTCCAATGAGGGCGACTCCATTTACACCAACGGGCCAACGGGCGGCGGCGGGGCCGCCATGCGTATCTCAGAAATCATCTCTGTGTTCTCCTTCTTCGTACCCCGAAACGCAGTACAGCCTCATGTATCCTATTTGGAAATCTGAGGCCGCCCATCAATTGAATGCCTGACGGTATATGGAGGTTTTTTATGAAACTGAAAGAGATTTGCCACTCGCGCACCGGCGACAAAGGGGATATATCCAATATCTCCCTGATTCCCTGGAATGAGGCGGACTATCCCATGCTCAGGGAAAAAGTCACCGCCCAGCGGGTAAAGGAATATTTTTCCGAGATTTGCAAGGGAACTGTTACCCGTTACGAGGTGGACGGTATCTGTGCGCTGAACTTTGTGATGGAGCAGGCCTTGGGGGGTGGTGTGCTGCGCAGTCTGGCCATGGACAAGCATGGCAAGGCGCTCAGCTCTGCCCTGCTGGAGATGGAGCTGTAGGGGGCGGCGCCGGTGTTTCAATTTGAGGAAGGCCGGATGTACCAGATGCCGGTGCATTTCGGGCCCTGCTGCGGCCCCCGGCAGGGGCCGGACGGTCAGCGTTTTATCTTGGACGGTCCCCAAGAAAGCATCCAGCACAGTTTGGTGTATGAAACTGCCCCGGCAGCGGTGGAGCGGTGCCTGCCCAAAGGATTTTTTCTGCGCAGCCCGCATATCATCGTCACCCACAAGATGCACCGGAACCTGCCTTGGCTGGCTGGACGTGGCTACAACGTGACTACCTTCAATGTGCCTGTGACATATTGCGGACAGAAGGAAACCATCTGCGGGCAGTACCAGCTGGCCATCTGGGAAAACCATGCTGACCCCATCCTGTGCGGACGGGAGCAGCTGGGCTATTCCAAAGTCTTTGCAGACATTGAAGATATGTATACCCTGCACGGCATAGCCTCAGCCTCTCTATCTTCTTGGGGCTTCCGGTTCTTGGATCTGCGGTTTGACACCGCAGCTCAGCCGGAAGACCCTAAAGGCCTCCGGGCCGTTCTGCTGGATCCGGAAAACGAGGGCCTGCTGCACTATAAGTACATTCCCCATACCGGGGATGGCTTTACTGCAGCAGATACAGCTTATGTAACGCTGACGCCTAAGTCATTCCCCATCCCGGCGGAAGCCCCACCCCTCCCGCCGCCGAGTCGTATTTGGTGCACCGGCGGTCTTACTTGGTACATTCCAGCCTGGGAGGATATGCCCACCCAGTACCATATCGTCCAAGGACTGGCTGCAATGCCGATCCGCCGGGTTTTGGGAGCAGGTATCGTTCATATGCAACACTATAATGATGTATTTCATCAACATCCAGTTCGGTAATTTTTTAGATATTTTATCCACTTTTTACCAGACGGTTACGCATATTATAAAGCTGTTATCCTACGTATCACAGTTATTTGCACTGTTGAAATAACTCACCAATAGGAATTATTGAGCCGCAATGTTTTCCGAAAATAGTGATTTCGTAGTGACAAGCCATGTAGGGACGATGATTTTGATACAAAGGTATCGAGATTATTGTCCCTACTTTTATGCCCTAAAACGCTATAAACCCGTTATTTTCATACACTTTTGCGAATAGCGCCGCCACTGGCTGGAGTAATTCCAGCTCAGTGGCGGCGCTTTTTTGCGTTTTGGGGCCTTTGAATGGCTCCAGTAATCGTTATTTTGTTGGGGGTAATCGTTGTTTTATTGAGGAATCGTTATGTTGTTGGCTGATTCCAGAAGATTTGGAGAGGTTTCGTTAAAAGATTAGGTATTTCGTTATACTATGGGTGTGCAAAAAAACCCGTCGATTCTGGATAAGTAGAATCGGCGGGTTTCACATGGTTTCCATGAGGTCGAGCAGAAGATTCTTCTGCCGCTCGGTGAGAGAACTCCACTTTGCAAAAAGAGTGCGCTGCTCATCGGTCAGTTGTGCTGAGTCAACCTCATCTGCAAAGAACTGCGCCAGAGTGATACCAAACGCTCTACACACGGCTTCCAGAGTCGGCAGCGTTGGAGCATTGTTTCGGTTGAACATGTTTGTGACTGTGGAATGGGAGAGGTTAGCCTCTTTCGCAAGCCGATAGTCTGTCCAACCTCTTAATTTCATCAACTCTTTGATACGCTTTTGCACATCCATCTTTCATCACCGCCTTTTTTGTACTCTAAATGAGCAAAATTAAAAGCTGCCCAAAAGGGTCCTAAAACGACGAATAGCGGCAGACAAAGGCAGAGCTGCATCAAAAAGGACAATAAAAAACAAATGGGCCAAGGGAAGGATGACAAACAGGCGGTCAATGGCTATTGCAGAACGAACCATAAAGGATTTGAGGCCCAAATACATTTTTTGCTGCTTGAACATGACCTCAATTTTCCAGCGATGGGTGTAATGAGAAAGAATTTCCCCATCAGAAAGGCCGAAATCAGAGCAAATGAAGACGCGGAGTGCCTTCTTGCTGCCAAATGCATCCTTGGGATAGGAGAGCAGGACAACAGCCTTTTCGATTCCGTTGAGCGCCCCTTCATAGCGATGAATCCAATACTCGTGACCGCCCACTGTAACGAGGTGGTATTGGCCGTTTGGGAACATGGCAGCGTAATCCTGGGCGCTGCAGCGGTGACCGTCAGGATAAAGGATGCGATTGGTTTTCATAGCGCCAATGAGGGTGATGTTTTTCTCAAGCGCCTTGTCCCACAGGGCTTTGCAGGTATACCAGCTGTCCATTTGGAGGATAACACGGGCATCTGTCTCGGGCAGCGTATCCAGAAGTTGGACCGCCATGTCGATCTTGGAGCCGTTTTCTGGACAGCAGCGGCGCAGACAATAGCACAGGGAAAAATCACCCGTGCTGATATTGGCGCCAAACACCTGATAACCGAATACCTGTTTACCCTCCAGATGAGAATAGTGCCAACCGGTTCCCTCCATGGGCCGCGTGGCTCGCGAGGATGGCTTCTTCTTCTCAATGACCGTATCATCTATACTCAGGTAGATGGGAGCACCCTTCGTCTGAGCCAATTCATCTGCTTTCCGCAGCGCTTCTGTCTGCTGCTGTTGGGACACCTTTTGCTCATCCCATTTGCCTTTGGACAGAAAATGTCCGTAACTGGTCCGAAAACCCTGTTTTAGTTCGGCAAAATCTGTTGTCCTGCTTTGGTTTCCTTTCATAGCCAGGCCGCATATGATCTCCGTTAGCCTCTTCTGCGGTACACTGCTTAATTTTTCTCCAAACCCGTACTGGTAAAAAAACTTGCTCATTGCTTTCCTGCCTGCTATAATGTCTGCCATAAGGCACTCCTCTTTGGGTTTGTGGTCTTGTGGTGATTCGTCATCCCACATCTTACCACTTCCGCTGAGGTTTACCTTTGTTTATTTTTCAGATTTGCTCATTTAGAGTTTGTATCTATTTTAAGCCCGTACACGGTAATATAATAGTCAAGATTGGTAGACATTGCATGACCGTGTGCGGCCATATAATCGTTTACTATATGACCCAAATGTGGCATACTAATCTATGCCGTGAAAGGAGGCTTACTCTTGTCTGAATATAAGACACTTTTTGAAAAGCTGGCCAAAGACCGCAACATATCGGTTGAAGAAATGCGCTCCATCATTGCGGCTCGTATTGAAAATGGTATAAACGATCCCGATCCTATACGGAGGGCGCATTGGGAAAAGATTCCTCATATCGGAGATGTGCCTACGCCAGAGGAGTGGCTACAATATGTGGTCAAAAAATTGGAGGATGAGGGCTTGTCTGATTTGTTGCGCTGGTACCCAAACCTTTGAACGTGTCTATTCGCATGACAGTTAGGAATGAAGTAATTTTGCGGCCCATTCCTTTAATAATGCGTTGAGAGTCTTGGAACGATATTCAACTTGACTATGTGTGCAATGTACGGCAATATACTCATGGTCGAGGGCCATCTCAAATAACGCCACATATCAAAAGGGCATTGTGTGAAAAGCCCAGCCGGAAATAACGTGGTATGATGTGAGCATCATAGGGATGAGCCAAACGACGCTTTGCTCATAACTATGAATATCAATCATAGGAGGTGCTGCAATGCACGCATGGGAAGCAATCGAACAATCCTTGACTTTTATCGAGGAACACCTGGCTGAAGAAATCTCAGCGGAGGAGTTGGCAAACACCGTCGGCCTGTCCCCTTTCTATTTTCAGCGATTGTTCAAACGGCTGGTAAATAAACCGGTTCAGGAATATGTGAAGCTCCGCCGCTTGGCAAAGGTGATCGAGAATCTGGGTAACTTCGAGCAGAGAATCCTTGACGTTGCCTTAGACTACGGCTTTTCCAGCCACGCAAACTTTACGCGGGCTTTTAAGGAAACGTATGGGATCACCCCCGAAGACTACAGGAAGGATTTACCGATGCTCAATACATTTGACAAACCGGAGGTTTCCATGAACTACGTCCTGGTTGACGAAGGGGTCCCGCTTGTGGCGGGAGATATCGTTTTGGAAATCCAGAGAAAGTTGCTGGAGAATCCGGAGACCTGCCTTGGCCTGGAGACTGCGGTTCGTATTTCCGAGCAGATTCCGGTCGGTGAAAGCACTGGCGTAGATGCGCCTGGTCAGCTTTGGAAACGCTATCATGTGGAGAAATCCTCGATTGTGGCCAATCTCGATACCAGCGTAGAAATGGGAATGTCCCATACGGAAGATACTACGCAGGGACTTTTTACCTATTTTGCGGGTGGTCTTGCCCAAAATGTTCCAGCTCAGTTGCAGGGCGGCTTCGTTAAGAAAGAACTTCCGGCAGGCGAATACATCGTTTGCAAAATTGAAGCAGAAAAATTTGAAGATTTGGTAACAGTCGCTTTGAATCAGGCCAGCAAGTATCTTTTGGGCACATGGCTGCCGCACCACAACCTGGCCACGGAGCCCTTCTCTGCGGAGAAGTATTACCGGGACGTGGAGGACATGGCCTACATGGAAATTTGGGTCAAGCCTTTGCCTCTGGATGCTCAAGTCTAAGGAGGAAAATTAAGATGGATTGGAATATGCTCTATTCAAATGTAACGCCGCCAACGTGGGAGCAGGTCACAGAATATATTGATAGCCCGTTATGGGCGGATTTCAATGAGCGTATCCAGTCCACCTACCAGATCAAGCCCTGCATGGAACACAGTCGCTGTTCCATGCAGGCTGGCTGGAATGTTAAGTACAAGAAAAGCGGGAAGTCCCTTTGTACGCTCTATCCGATGGAAGGCTATTTTATCGCCCTCGTGGTTGTAGGAAGCCATGAGCTTACAGAGGCAGAGCTTCTTATGCCGCTATGCTCCGACTATGTGCAAACAGTATTCAAAAACAAAAAAACCGGAAATGGACAGAAATGGCTAATGCTGGATGTCAAGAACGAAAGAATCATGGAAGATGTTTTTAGCCTTATCAATCTCCGGAAACGTATGCCACTATAATAGCATGTGACATGCCCACGCCGGAGGAGTGGTTGAGTTATGTGATCAGGAAACTGGAATCCGAAGGGCTGTCTGATTTGTTACGTTGGTATTCGAATCTGTAATTGTGTGCATTTACAAGAAACCAAAGGGAGGGTAATCTTGTAGCTTTTATGCGAATGCGCTTGGGATGAATTTCAACTTGACTATGTGCAGAATATACGGGAATATACTCATGGTTAAAATTCTCTACAAGCAATCCAAATGCCAAAAAAGGTTTTAATAGGAGGCCAACAAAAATCAAGGTGCTTGTGGCACACTGGCCAATAAATGCAAAGGGGCAACAACGGGTTGCTTGTACGTCCCTGCATTTGCGGATAAAATGTATATGGAGGACTATATCAATGGAAACAAAAAATACAATTTTGGAATTACGAAGAAATCTAAACTTATCTCAAAACGAGTTTGCAGATAAGTTATTTGTGACACGGCAAGCTGTTTCCCGATGGGAGAACGGTGAAACAGTACCTAATATTAATACTTTGAATCTCATTGCAACGACTTTTGGTGTGTCTGTAGATTACCTGTTAGGGCATCCTGTTAGACAGTGCCAATGTTGTGGAATAATTTTGGAAAAGGACAGTGACAAAGGTACAGAGAGCGACGGACAGAAATCAGAGGAATATTGTGCTTTTTGCTATCAGCAAGGACAATTTGTTCAAGATCTTACGATCGAGGAGCAAATCGAACATAATTTGCAGGATTTGGATGCGTGGAATAAAGAAACTGGTTTACATTTATCGGAGCAAGAGGCAAGAGAGGAACTACGAAAGTTTTTACCACAATTAAAACGCTGGCGAGATGATGGTGATACAGAAAAGAAAGATAACTAAATCACCGTTTTGTTGAGCCACGAAAATATATCTATAAGTGAGGAATTATCATTATGAAATATACATGTACTGTGATTTCGGTGGTGGACATCAGTGCCGCAAGAAAATTTTATGAGGATTTATTTGGATTAGAGGTATACCAGGACTACGGGAAGAATATAGCGTTTACCTGCGGCCTGGCACTGCAGCAGGATTTTGACTGGCTTGTGAATCTGCCAAAAGAAAAGATATTAAAGAAATCCAACAATGCGGAACTCGTCTTTGAGGAACAGGATTTTGACGGTTTCCTGAACAAGTTGAAAGAATACCCGGATATTGAATATCTGGGAGAAGTGATCGAGCATAGCTGGGGCCAGCGGGTAATCCGGTTCTACGATTTAGACGACCATATCATTGAGGTTGGCGAGGATATGAAAATGGTGATAAAGCGTTTTCTTGCTACCGGCATGACCATGGAAGAAGTTTCTGTGAAAATGGATGCTTCCGTGGAGGATTTGACAAAACTTCTAAATAGCTAATACATGATGGACGAATAAACAAATCGGAATTTGTAGGAATAGATATTCTGGAAAATACAGTGAAAACTGCGCATTTGTGGGGATGATACGAATCGTGTCACACATGTGAAAGAGCGATTCTTTCGTAATTTTACGTTTTTTGATAAAGTGAAACTGTCGAAAAGACAAACCAATTATAGAAAGGACGTAGAATGATGAAAAAAAGTGGAAAACAGGTTTTATTATTTGGAGGAATACTTATTGTAGCGTTTGCAGTATGGACAGCTTTGATCCAGATGGTAAACGTGCAGCCGCTGGGTCAGAACGGAACCAATATTGGATTTACAACATTCAATTGCTGGTTTCATCGTTTGGCAGGTGTCAATATGACAATTTATACGATTACCGATTGGATGGGACTTATTCCTTTAGTTGTATGCCTGATTTTTGCAGGTATTGGAGCGGTTCAGTTAATAAAGAGAAGAAGTCTCTTCAAAGTGGATCCAGATATCATTATCCTTGGAGTTTACTATGTTGTCGTGATACTGGCATATTTGATTTTTGAAATGATCTCAATCAATTACAGACCGATTTTAATCAATGGAGTTATGGAGGCTTCTTATCCTTCTTCAACGACATTACTGGTATTGTGTGTGATGCTGACTTTGATTGAACAGATTCAGCGTAGACTGTCAAGCATTGCAGTGAAAAGAATCGTTACGATTCTGGCAATCGCTTTTGGCGATTACTTTTTTATCTGTAGGGCTTAGTATTATTACTGTTTTGTTTTTGTCGATTGCGAGAGAAGCATATGCAGTAACAGTGGCTTTTCTGTTGTTACTTATAAAAGGGGGGTTGCTTTATAAACGAGCAGCAGCAGGCCGATGAGGGATTGAGCCATACAACTTCCAGTTTGTCAAGTTCTTTCAAACCTTTCTTATCCCCTTTAGTTAAGTGACATCGCTTGCAATAACTCTATGGAAGTTTTGTAACCAGGCAGTTGAAACCAATGGAGGAAACGTATACTTTTAAGAGGCTTCGGTAGAAAGAGTGGGCGGGTCAGCGGTTAGGGAGAGTGGGATGAAGATTGGAGCAGGAGAGCATAACCATAGCGAGAAGATTATCCACGTTGCGAAAGCCAAAAGCGGTACGGATGATGAGTTTGATT
>CAJTGJ010000017.1 GCA_910575695.1 Oscillospiraceae bacterium
AATCTCCCCGCCGAAAAGACGCTGGACTCCTTTGACTTCGGCTTCCAGCGCAGCGTTTCCAGGGAGCAGATGCTCCGCCTGTCCGATATGACCTGGGTGGAGCGGGCCTTTAATATCTGCTTCCTCGGTCCGCCCGGTGTGGGCAAGACCCACCTCGCTCTCTCCCTGACCGTCCAGGGCCTTGACCTGGGATACTCCGTGGCCTTTGAGACCCTGGACAATCTCATGACTATTCTCAAGACCGCTGAAATCTCCAGCGCCAGCAAGCGCCGCCTCAAGTATCTCCACAAAGCCGCCCTCGTGGTGGTGGACGAGGTGGGCTTCATGCCCCTCTCACCCGCCGAGGCCAATCTCTTCTTTGGCTTCATCTCCGCCATGAGTGAGAGAACGTCGCTGATTATTACTTCCAACAAGGGGTTTGACGAGTGGGCCGACTTCCTCGGCGACGCCACCATTACCACCGCTATCCTTGACCGCCTCATCCACCGCTGCGAGATTATTAACATGTCCGGCTCCAGCTACAGGCTGGAGCACCACCAGTCCATTATTAACTAACTTTTCCGCTGGTATACTTTGTGGCGAAACCCCTCCCCAAAACTGGTATACTTTGTGGCGTAATTTGGCCCTTTTTACTTGACTGCTTACAACTCCTTCACCGCGCCGGCGGTCAGGCCGCCGACGATGTACTTCTGGAGGAAGATGAACATCAGCACCACCGGCAGTACCAGGATGGAGCCGTAGGCCATGATGGCGTTCCAGCGGGTGCCGTAGGCGTTCTGGAACTTGAAAATGTTTGCCGTCAGGGGCCGCAGCTCGGGCTGGACGTTGAAGGTCTGGGAGAAAACCAGATCGTTCCAGCCGTTCAGGAAGGAGATGACCATGATGGTGATGATACCGGTTTTGACGGCGGGGATCATCACCTGCATAAACGCCCGGACGGTGCCGCAGCCGTCCAGCCGCGCCGCCTCGTCCAGCGCCACGGGGACGCTCTTGAAGTAGGGCCGCAGGGTGACCACGCAGAAAGCGATGGAGCCGCAGGCGATGGCCATGGGCGCGGCGAAATGGTTGCCCAGCAGGCCCAGCTTGTTGAAGATCAGGTACAGCGGGGTGAGGGTCAGGGACGCGGGGAGCATCTGGGACACCAGGAACACCAGCAGAAACAGGTTGGTGGTCTTGACCCGGCAGCGGCCCATGCCGTAGGCGGCGGGTATGCCCAGCAGAAACGTGATGCCCATGGTGAGCAGCGCGTTCAGGAAGCTGTTGACCAGGGAGTTCACAAATTCCCGGTCCTGGAGGTTGGCCAGCCACGGGTCAATGGTGAACTCGTGGGGGAAGTAGGTCAGCACCCTGCCGAAGGTCTCCGCGTCGGACTTGAAGGAGATCTGAAGCAGCCAGTAAATGGGGAACAGGAACACAAAGCCGATGATAATGGCGATGATGGAGTTGATGAGCTCCCGCCTCGACTCTTTGCTGTGCAGGAATTTCATACTCAATCATCCTCCTTCATAATCATGCGGAGATAGAACACACCGATGATGAGCAGGAACACAAACAGGACCATGGCGCAGGCGGAGCCCTCGGAGAACTTGAACTGGGTGAAGGACAGCATATACGCGTAGGTGCCCAGCACATCCGTGGAATTCAGCGGCCCGCCGGAGGTCATGATATACATCAGGTCGAAGGCCTTGAAGGTGTAGATGAAGCCCAGCATCAGCACGGCCATGATGGAGCCCTTCAGCAGGGGGAGGGTGATGTAGAAGAATTTCTCGAACCAGTTGGCCCCGTCGATGGAGGCGCTCTCGTAGACGTCATTGGACACGTTGCCCAGGCCGGAGATCAGCAGGAGCATATTAAAGGGAATGCCCACCCAGCAGTTCATCAGGATGACGGAGAACAGGGCGATGGAGGAATCCACCAGCCACTCCGGGCCGGAGACGCCGATCTTGCCCAGCAGGTCGTTGATGAGGCCGGTGTTGGCGAAAATGTTCTTGCCCAGCAGGCCGGTGACCGCCATGGGCATCATGTAGCTGACCAGGATGGCGCCGCGGATGGGGCCGGACAGGCGGAACTTCTGGTAGAAGAACAGGGCGAAGGCGAAGCCGATGGTGAACTGGATCACCAGGCAGACGATGGTGTAAATAAAGGTGTTCCGCAGGACCAGCAGAAAAGTGGGGTCCTTGAACAGGTTGATGTAGTTGGTAAAGCCGATGAAGTCGGCGGTCCCCTTGGTCAGGTTCCGGACGGTGACGTTTTGCAGGCTCAGAATGATATTGTATACAAGGGGGTATCCCATCACGACCACAATGTAGATAAAGGCCGGCAGGACAAACAGGTACGCTTCCATGGTCTTTCTTTTTTGCAGTGAAAATGACTTGCTCTCCAAAAAAATACCTCCTTTTCGGGCTGGCACACTCTCTTAAACTCGATACGACGCGGGAAAACAACGGGAGCGGCCAGCCAGAACAGCTGGCCGCTCCTCAACAAGGGTCAGTCAGAAGCTAATGCCTGTAAATCGGATGGGCCGGAATCCCGCTCAGTCCAGCTGGTGGGTGTCGGGGAGGGGATTGGCGGACACGATGGGCTCGATGGTGGCCGCTGCGGCGGCCAGGGCGTCGGCGGGGTCGGCGCCGTCCACGAAGGCGGACTGAGCGGCGGTGTAGATCGCGGTGGAGATGGAGGGCCACTCAGCGTGAGGACCGCGGGCCAGGGCGTAGTTCATCTCGTCCTGGAACACGGCAAAGTTCTCCTGCTCATACGGATAGGAGGGGGTGGAATCGCTGCGGATGGGAATCTTGCTGGCCTGCTCGGCCCAGCGGGTCTGGTTCTCGGCGGACATGAACCAGGTCAGGAAGTCCACGCAGGCGTCCACGTCGGCGGCGCCGGTGCACACGCCCAGGTTCTCACCGCCGATGGTGGAGGTGGATGTGCCCTCGTCGCCGGTGGGCAGCAGGACGACCTTATAGTTGAACTTCTCGCTCAGGTTGTTCTCGTCGAAGTTGAACAGGTGCCAGGTGCCCGCCTCGAACATGGCGCACTTGCCGGCCATGAACTGGTTCATGGCGTCGCTCTGGGTCCAGTTCACCACTTCCTTGCTCATGTAGCCGTTCTTCACCAGGTCGGCCAGCACGCTCAGGCCATGGACGGAGGACTCGGCGGTCAGCTCATCCACGTTGACGCTCTTGCCGTTGTAGGTGGAGCGCAGCCAGGGCAGGAGCTGGAAGGTGCCCTCCTCGTTGGAGACGCAGCACATGGCGTAGCCGTAGATGCCCTCGGCGGTGTTGGTGGTGGCGGCGCACATCTCCACGAACTCATCCAGGCTGGTGGGGGCGTGGTCGAAGCCCGCCTCGGCCAGCATATCCATGTTGCAGGCCAGCGCCAGGCAGTTGGTGTTCTGGGGCAGGCCGTAGTACTTGCCGTCCGCGTCCTGGGTGGAGCTCAGAGGGCCGGGATAGACCTTGTCCAGCTCGCCCCAGGCCTCCAGCTGGCTGGTGATGTCCTCAAAGACGCCCAGCTCCACGTAAGAGGCCATATCAGGGGAATCCACCATGCCAATGTCGGGCAGCTGGCCGGACAGCGCACCCACGGTGTACTGGTTCATCAGCTCGTCACGGGACATGAAGGTGGCGGTGATGTGGATGTCGCTTTGCAGCTCGTTGTACTCCGCGATCATCTCCTCCAGCAGGGGGCCTTCGTTCTCAAAGTAGTGCCACAGGGAGATCTCGGTGGCATTGCCGCTGCCGGGCTCGCTGCTGCCGGGTTCGTTGGCATCGCTGCTGCCGGAGGGGGGGATCGGTGGCATCGCCAGCGTCACCGCCGCCGCCGCAGGCGGCCATAGACAGGCACATCATCAGCGCCAGCAGAAGGGCCAGGGTCTTTTTCATACAATTTTCCTCCTTATTAAAATAGTGTGCGTGTGCGCGGCAAAAGGCTCCGTTCTTTTTCACAAGCCGGAAGACCATTTTCGCCTGGAATATGGATATAATAACACTTTTTTCTGGCCTTGCTAACCGATATTTTTAATATGCCATCTATTTTGACAGGTAAATACTTTAAGATTTTTCCAAAATTTTAAGATAATTTCCAGTGCTTTTTCGGCAAAACGCTCAGGAAGCCCTGTCTGCTCTGAAATATGTTCTGCGTTTTTGACAGAAACAGACGCCCCGCCGCTGGTCTCGACAGCGGCGGAACGTCTGGAGGGGGAAATTCTTTGGATCAATTCCCATACTCGCTGAGATATTCGGAGGGACTCATCCCCGTGATTTTCCGGAACACCTGGTTGAAGTATTTGGCGTCGGAAAACCCAACGGCGTAGGGCGCCTCCCGCTTGTCACAGCTCCCGGTGCGGTACAGCTCCTTGGCCCGCTCGATCCGGTAGCGGCGCAGGAAGGCGGAAAAGGGCTCCCGCACGTTTTTGGAGAAGAGGTAGCTGAAATATTCCGGGCTGATGCCCAGCTCCTCGGCCAGCTCCCGCTGATTGATCTTTCCCGCGTAGCGGGCCTGGATCATGTCCAGCGCCCGGAGGATCAGGGGGTGGGCGTCGGGGTACTTCTCCCGCAGCTCCACCGCCTTTGGCACGGAATAGCTGCGCTTCCCCTGGATGCGGCGCTCCACCCGGGCCAGGGCGTTGACCACGTCCGCCCGGGTGATGGGCTTCAGGATGTACTCCGCCACGTCCAGCAGGATGGACTGCTGGATCGCCCGCTCCACCCTGGGGGACATCCCGCAGCCGTTGTCCCGGATCTCGATCCGGAAGCGGTCCTGCTCCGGGCGTCCGGTGATCCGGATCATCCCGCCGGATTCCATGTTCTCAAATCCGTGGAGGATGGAGTTTTCCACAAAGGGCTGGAGCACCAGCTTGCAGCAGGGCCACTCCCGGTATTCCTCCGGGTTGTACTGCTCGGCCAGCTGCCAGATCTCATGGGTGCCCTGGACCTG
Source organism: Oscillospiraceae bacterium (assembly GCA_910575695.1). GTDB lineage: Bacteria > Bacillota > Clostridia > Oscillospirales > Oscillospiraceae > Enterenecus. The sequence goes on from CAJTGJ010000017.1 coordinate 4,936, forward strand.
GATCTTGTGGTTGGGCTTGCCGGAGCGGATCTCGTTCATGGCGGAGCCGATGATGCCGATGGGGCGGAGTATGTGGTGCATCAGCAGGTTCCAGACCGCGCCGCAGACAATGAGCATGAGGATGTAGATGACCACGCCCTGGTTGTACATCCGGTTCACGTTGTCGTGGAGGCTGGCGGTGTCGATGGCGATGTGGGCGTCCCAGTCGAAGCAGCTCAGGGGCTGGACCAGGAAAACGCTCCCGCCCTGGCTGAGGTACTCGTTCTCGTCGGTGCCGATGAGCTCCTTCCGCTCATGGTAGATGATGGTGGCGTCCCTGTCGGTGAGGTAGCCGCAGGCGTAGTTCTGGCGGCCTCCGGCCAGGGCCCCGGACCGCACAAGGCCGCTGAGGTGGAAGGAGACCACCACCACCGCGTTGACATTCTGGAGGCTGGAGGCCTTGCCCAGCAGGGGCAGGGCGATGTGGAACATCTGCATATCGGGGAAATCCTGATGAAAGGCCGGGGCGGTGGTGACCACGTACCGCCCGATCATATCGTCAAACATCCGGGCGTACACGTCGCTGTAGATCCGGTCGACGGCGGATTCCTCCTCGTCCGCCCACAGGCCGGGGTGGTAGGTCACCGCCCAGTTCCGCCCGTACTCCTGGAGCAGTCCGTCCTGGGTGAATATCGCGATGTTCACGATGTCGGAGGAGTAGTAGCTCATTTCGCTGAGCTTGGAGGAAAGGGTCATCAGGCTGCGCACCCGCTGGTCGGCGCTGCTGTCCAGGGCGTATTCCACGATATAGCGCAGATCCTGGTTGACCGCGATCTCGTTGCTGGCGCTCAGGGCGCTGTTGAGCTGTACGTTCAGGTTGACGGCGGCGGTGGACAGCAGGGCGTTTTCCGTCTGCCAGGTCTCGTCGATCAGGTAATTGAGGTACTGGTTTTTCAGGTAATTCTGAAAAATCAGGGCGGCCAGCAGGAAGATCACCAGCATCGTGCCGATGAGGGAAACCCAGATGTGTGACTTCACATATTGCAGAAATTCCTTCCGTGTCCTTGACGCCTGTTGAGCAAGCCGCATGACCGTATCCTCCACAGCAGCGAAACTGATATTGTTGTGTTATTTCAGTATATCACTTTTTTGAACACGCTTCAACAAAAAGCTGGGGCGTTCTTTGTTTCAGGGGGAAAACCATTTTGCGCGTCCGGAAGGGGCGGGCCGAACCCCCGCTTCCCCGCTTGACACCCGATGAAAGCCCGTGCTATAATCCCCTCAAAAAGGCAGGACGCCCCGCCCGCCGGGGCATCGTCCTGCCATAAAAAACGGGGTGCCGCTTATGCTCACATGGGCCGAACAGATTGCGAAACAAGTCATTCAGCGCAGGCCGGACAAGGACGAATATGTCTGCGCCGCCTGCGTCAGCCCCTCCGGCCCGGTTCTGGCCGGAGACCTCCGCACCGCCGCCGTCAGCCACTTCGTGGTCCAGGCCCTGACGGGGCTGGGCAGGCGGGCAAAGCTTGTGCTCTGCCGGGAGGACCTGCCCTGGGGGGACGGGCCCAGCCCCTTCCACGCCCTGGGCATGGAGCCGGATTTCCGCTGTCAGGACCGCGGGGCGGCGGACTTTTTGGCCGCGGGCAGGAACGCCCCCTGTGAAACCGGCGGGGACGCGCCTCTGCTCCAGTCCTGCGAGGTCCCGGGCGTCCGGGGGAACGCCGGGACCCTGGCCGGGGAGTCCGGCCTGACCCTGGAGGGGCTTCTGGAAATCTATCAGCCCGAGGTGCTTTTGTGGCTGTGCGCCAAAAACGAGCCGGGGAAGGCCTTTGACTTCTGCCTGGACGACGGCTTCCTGCGGGCGTACGGCGAGTTCGACCGGATGCTGTCCCGGTACCTGGACGGTTCCGCCGACGATACGATGAAGAGTATCGTAGCGGCCAGCCTCACCGGCGGACGCCGGGTGGACCCCGTCCCCATGAGCCTGCTGGCGCAGATGGGCTGTGTGGTCGGCTTCGACATACCCCGCCTGGAGGCCGTTCTGGAGAAAAACGGCACGCCCTACACCCATGAGCAGTTCCGGGACCGGCTGGACCGGGCCCGGCGCTGGCTGGACAGCTGTGCCCCCGAGCAGGTCTGTACCCTGCGCACCTGGCGGAACTGGGAGGCCTACAGCACCCTGACGGACGAGCAGAAAGGGGAAATCGCCGCCCTCCACACCCATCTGCGGGACAACGAATACACCCTGGACGAGCTGAATGCCATGATCTACGCCGTGCCCCAGGAGGCGCGGGGCGTGGAGCTGGACGCCAGGGAGAAGAAAAAGGCCCAGGGCCCCTTCTTCCGGAACGTCTACCGCCTGCTGCTGGACCGGGAGCAGGGCCCCCGGCTGTACCTGTTCCTGGACGCGCTGGACAAGGGGGATTACCTGCCCCTGCTGGACTTCTCCCACCCCCGGACCCAGGAGGAGGCGGAGCTGGACGCCAAGGCCCGCGCCCCCGTCCCCGCGGAGGAGGAGCCGGAACCGGAGGCCGTGTGCGGCGACCCGGACCCGGTGGACGATTTCAAGCCGCCCATCAGCCTGGACCACTTCAACACCATGGACCTGCGGGTGTGCAAAATCTTGAAATGCGAGGAGATCCGCAAGGCCCGCAGCAACTACAAGCTGACCCTGTTCGACGGCAAGGGGGAGCGGGTGATCGTCTCCAGCCTGAAGGGCCTCTACACGCCCCGCCAGCTGGAGGGCCGCAAGATCATCGTGGTGGCCAACCTGGAGCCGGTGCGGCTCACCGGGGTCACCAGCCAGGGGATGCTGGTGGCAGCCACCAACAACGCCTGCGGCTGCAAAGTGATTTTCGTGGATGATTCCGTGCCGGAGGGCACGCCCATCCGGTGATTACAGGACGTAATAAAGGAGAATGGCCATGAACAAATGGACACGGGCGCGATTCCAGCCCAACCTGCCCCTGCGTGAGAGCGGCCGGGTGACCGCCGGACCCGAGCACGTCGCCCTGACCCGCCAGGCCGCCCGGGAGGGCATGGTGCTGCTGAAAAACGACCACAATCTGCTCCCGCTGGCCCCCGGCGCCCGGGTGGCCCTGTTCGGCAAGGGCAGTTTCGACTACGTCAAGGGCGGCGGCGGAAGCGGCGACGTCACCACGCCCTATGTCCGCACCGTGTACGACGGGCTGAAGGAGGCGGGTGTCTCCCTCTGCGAACCGCTGTCGGCCTTCTACCGGGACTACGTGGCGGAGCGCTATGCCGCCGGGGACGCCCCCGGCCTGATGGCGGAGCCGGAGCTTCCGGAGGCGCTGGCGGCCCAGGCCAAGGAGGCCGCCGATACGGCCGTCATCGTCATCAGCCGCTTTTCCGGCGAGGGCTGGGACCGGGCCCCGGTGCTGTGCATCGAGGAGGACTACCCCTGGCCGGAGGAGCTGGTCATGCCAAAAAAAGCGATGGCCGTCTTCCCCAAGGGGGATTTCTACCTGACGGGCAGCGAGCGGGCCATGGTGGAGCGGGTGTGCTCTGCCTTTGGCAAGGTGGCGGTGGTGCTCAACGCGGGGGGCGTGGTGGACGTGTCCTGGATCCGGGACGACGACCGCGTCGGCGCGGCCCTGCTGGCCTATCAGGGGGGCATGGAGGGGGGAAACGCCGTGGCGGACCTGCTCACCGGCAAGGCCAGCCCCTGCGGCAAGCTGCCGGACACCTTCGCCCTGGATCTGAGCGATTATCCCTCCACCGAGCACTTCCACGATTCGCCGGATTACGTGGAGTACACCGAGGACATTTACGTGGGCTACCGGTATTTTGAGACCATCCCCGGCAAGGCGGAGCGGGTGTGCTATCCCTTTGGCTTCGGCCTGTCCTACACCACCTTTGCCCTGGACGTGGCAAGCGCCGGGGAGCGGGACGGGCGGATCCAGGTGGAGGTCCAGGTGGCCAACACCGGGAGCCGCCCCGGGAAAGAGGTGGTGCAGCTCTACGTCTGCCCGCCCCAGGGCCTGCTGCAAAAGCCCGCCCGCAGCCTGGCGGCGTTCCAAAAGACAACGCTGCTGGCCCCCGGCGGGCGCGAGACGGTAACGCTGTCCTTCCCGGTGGACCAGATGGCCAGCTTTGACGACCTGGGCAGGATCGCCCCCGCCGCCTGGGTGCTGGAGCGGGGGAGCTACGCACTGTATATGGGCGCCTCCGTGCGGGACGCTGTGAGGCTGGACTATGTCTACGAGCAGGCCGAAACCCGGGTGGTCAGCCAGCTCAGCGAAAAGCTGGCCCCCTCCCATCTGCCCCGCCGCCTGCTGGCGGACGGCGGCTATGAGGATCTGCCCGCCGCCCCGGCGGCGGACACGGAGGCTGACGCCCTGGAGCCATTGGAAAGCGGCGCGGCGGAAGCGGTGGCCCCCGCCCAGCGGGCCCGGGAGCGCTATCCCCTGACCCGGCCCTATGGGGACGCGAAGCCCCTGCTGGATGTGGCGGAGGGGCGGCTGTCCCTGGACGGGTTCATGGCCCAGCTCAGCGACGGCGATCTGATCCATCTGCTGGGAGGCCAGCCCGACGTGGGCGTGTCCAACACCTTCGGCATCGGGAATCTGCCGGAATACGGTGTGCCCAACATCACCACCGCCGACGGCCCCGCCGGACTGCGCATCAAGCCGGAGTGCTGCGTGTACACCACGGCGTGGCCCTGCGCCACCCTGCTGGCGGCGGCCTGGGACGGGGAGCTGACGGCCCGCGTGGGCGCGGCGGCGGCTGAGGAGGTCAAGGAGAACAATATCTCGGTCTGGCTGGCCCCGGCGGTGAACATCCACCGCACCCCGCTGTGCGGCCGGAACTTCGAGTATTATTCCGAGGACCCGCTGCTCACCGCGCGGCTGGCGGGGGCCATGGTGCGGGGCATCCAGTCCCAGAACGTGGCGGCGACGGTGAAGCACTTCGCCTGCAACAACAAGGAGACGAACCGGAAATACAGCGATTCCCGGGTGTCCCAGCGGGCGCTGCGGGAGATCTACCTGCGGGCCTTCGAGCTGATCGTCCGGGAGGCGGAGCCCTGGGCCATCATGAGCTCCTACAATATCGTCAACGGTCGGCGGGCGTCCGAGAGCCGGGAACTGCTCACCGATATCCTGCGGGACGAGTGGGGCTACCGGGGCCTGGTGATGTCCGACTGGTGGACCCGGGGCGAACACTACAGGGAACTGCTGGCCGGGAATGATTTGAAGATGGCCAACGGCTATCCCGAGCGGGTCCGGCAGGCAATGGACCGGGGCCTGGTCACCCGGGGCAGCTTGGAGGCCTGCGCCCGGCGGGTGCTTGAGCTGATTTTGAAGATCGACTGACGGGCTGTAAAAACGGGCGGCGGCAATGCCCTGCGCGCTGTATGCTGTCAAACCCGGTTTCAAACCCGCAGGGGCGCACAATGTGCGCCCCTGCGTCGGTTCTTCCTCAAAAATTGATTCCCGCGTCCCGGCACATTCCTATTGACACGGGGCTTTTTTTTCGGTACAATATAAGCAATTACAGCCCGCATGAAGCCGGCCCGAAGCGCTGAAGCGCTTCCCATTCCTTTGCTCCATTCTCGCGTTCTAAGTATGCCATGAAGGTATGCGCCCTCTCTGAGAGACGGCACATACCTTTTTTGCGCTCAAAAAATCGGAGTCGGGAGGCTTATCTATGTCAACTGTAAAAAAGATCTGTATCTGTTCCTTCTGCGCGGCCATGTGCTATGTGCTGCCCCTGATCTTCCATGCCCTGGCCCTGGGCTGGACCTTCAGCCCCATGCACCTGCCCGTCCTGCTGTGCGGGCTGCTGTGCGGCTGGCCCTACGGCCTGTTCTGCGGCCTGGCCGGACCGGTGCTGTCCTGCGTGCTGTCCGGGATGCCCGGACCGGTCCAGCTGGTGTCCATGGTGCCGGAGCTGTGCGTCTACGGCCTGGTGACAGGGCTTGGGGCGCGGTGGGTCTACACCGGAAAGACCGTGGCCGACCTGTACTGCTCTCTTGTGCCCGCCATGATTTTGGGCCGGATCACGGGAGGCGTGGTCCAGGCCGTGTTCTTCCTGTCCACCGCCCGGAGCTACACCCTGGCCATGTGGGCCGGCAGCTATGTGGTGGGGACGCTGCCCGGCGCGGTGCTCCAGCTGGTTTTGCTGCCCGCCCTGGTGTGGGGGCTGGGCCGCGCCCGGCTGATCCCGGCGCGGTATCCCAGGCAGGCCGCGCTGTGCTGAACCGGAAACAGATCCCGGCATTGACCAGTCAGGGGCGCGCGCCATGTGCCCCTGACTGGTTTTCGTCAAAAGGCCGTTCCTGTGAAGCCGGTGAATTTTCTGTAGACAGGGCCTTCGATTTGGCGTAAAATGATAAAATCAAAATGTTCAGCGGAGGGATTGCCATGAACCAGCCCAACATCCTGATCATTGACGCCCAGGGCGGCGGGATCGGGCGGCAGCTGGTAGCCGCCGTCCGGCAGGAGCTGCCTCAGGCCCGCATCACGGCGGTGGGCGCCAACGGCGCCGCCACAGCGGCCATGCTCAAGGCGGGGGCGGACCAGGGCGCTACAGGGGAAAACGCCGTGGCGGTGGCCTGCCGGAAAACCGACGTCATTCTCGGCCCCATCGGCATCGTAATCGCGGATTCCATGCTGGGGGAGATCACCCCCCGGATGGCCGCGGCGGTGGCCCAGAGCGGCGCCAAGCGCATCCTGATCCCCTTTGACCACTGCGACAACATCATTGTGGGCGTGGCCGGGGGCGGGCTGAAGGCCCGGATACGGGAGGCCGCGGCCGTTCTGGCGGAGATGCTGGGGCAGTGACGGGGCGGGGCGGCCTTCTCCTCCCGCCCGTCAGGGCAGGGCGTACCGGCGGGTATACTCCCGATAGCGGGACTGGAATTCCTCGCTGCCGTCCCGGATATCCCGCAGGGATTGGTGCAGGTTCAGGTTGTCATGGACGGCATCCATCACGCACCCGGCAATGTTGGAACAGTGGTCCGCGGTGCGCCCCAGATTGGTGAGCAGGTCCAGCCACGCGAAGCCCGCGTCAATGGAGCAGCCGCCCTTTTGCAGGCGCAGGATGTGGCGGGTGCGCATCTGCTCCTTCAGCCGGTCAATGACCTGCTCCAACGGCTCCACCTTGGCGGCGGCGTCCAGGTCGTTCCGGAGGAAGGCGGCCAGGGCCAGCTCCACAATGTCGTGGACCGCCCCGGAGATCACGGCCAGCTCCTCTGCCGCCGCGTCGGTGAGCCGCAGGTCCTTTTCCCGCAGCTCCTCTGCGGATTCCACCAGATTGACCGCGTGGTCCGCGATCCGCTCGAAATCGCCGATCATCTTCAGCAGCTTCGCCGCCTCCCGGCTGTCCGGCTCGCTGATCTGCCGCGTGCTCAGATTGACAAGATATGTGCCCAGAATGTCCTCGAAATAGTCGGTTTTTGCCTCCTTTTCCCGGATGTCGGCGGCAGTTTCCGCAGAATAGCCGCGCAGCGTTTCCAGCGCCCCGATCAAGGCCAGCGCCGCTGTCTCAGCCATGTCGGCGGCTACGTTGTGGCACCGCTCCAGGGCGATGGAGGGGGTGGCGAACAGGCGCTCGTCCAGCTCGGAAAACAGCTCGGGCTGTTTCGTGTCCGGGACGAGGGCGGTGACAAGCCGCTCCAGGAAGCCGGACAGCGGCAGCATCAGCATGGTGCACAGAAGGTTAAATATGGAGTGGGCGGCGGCAATGCCCGGAAGGGAGGCCGGTTCGTCCAGCAGGGCCGGACGCAGCAGCGCCCGGAGCAGGCAGAACACCGCCAGCCACACCGCCGTTCCAATGGTATTGAAGGCCAGATGGACCATGGCGGCGCGTTTGGCGTTTTTGTTTGCCCCCACTGAGGAGAGCATCGCCGTCACACAGGTGCCGATGTTCTGCCCCATGATGATGGGGACCGCCGCGCCGTAGGACACCTGACCGGTGACCGCCAGCGCCTGCAAAATGCCCACTGAGGCGGAGCTGGATTGGATGACCGCCGTCAGGACGGCCCCGGCCAGCACGCCCAGCACCGGGTTTTTGAACAGGATGAACATCTGCTGGAAGGCGGGGACGTCCCGCAGGCCGGATACGGCGCCGGACATGGCCTCCATGCCGTACATCAGGGTGGCGAAGCCCAGCAGGATCATCCCTGTGTCCTTTTTTCTCGCGTCCTTGACAAACATATAGAGGATGATCCCGACAAAGGCCAGCACCGGTGTGAAGGAGGAGGGCTTCAACAGCCGGATCAGCAGGTTGCCGCTGTCGATCCCCGCGAGGCTCAGCAGCCATGCCGTGACGGTGGTGCCGATGTTGGCCCCCATGATCACGTTGATGGCCTGCTTCAGGGTCATCAGGCCGGAATTGACGAAGCCAACCACCATCACCGTGGTGGCGGAGGAGCTTTGGATGACCGCGGTGACGCCCAGTCCCGTCAGCAGTCCGGCCAGCTTTCCGGCGGTCAGCTTTTCCAGCAGGACGCGGAGCCGTCCTCCTGCCCGGCGCTCCAGGGCCTGCCCCATGACGCCCATGCCGAACAGGAACAGGCTCAGGCCGCCCAGCAGGGTGAGTGCGCTAAAAATGTCCATGAGATCGATGCCTCCTTTTAACTATGAACTCCACAGCCAAGGCAAAGCCCGTTTTTGGGCCGGCGGATTCTAAATGCCCTGACCATAGCTTGACCCACTCTAGCATGAAAATGTAATGTCTGTCAATGCTGTAAAAAATCTATGTAATATCCGTGCAAAACCGGGGGCAGAACGGTCCGCCGGTTGTAGGCATAGACACATTTGCGGAAGCAGGTGTTCCAAAAGAGGCTGTACAGGGTTTTTGGGGGGACAAAAACGCAAAGAACCGGGGCTTACGCCCCGGTTCTTTTTGAAGGATGGAGGATAGAATGAAAAAGAATGAATACCTCTTGCTTGCAGATATCAGGATACTGGAGAATCGTTACAAAAGTCTGCACTGAAGTGTTACAAAAGCATTAAATTTTTTCGAGGGCCCGTCAGTCCGGCGCGTCGATCTTCCGGTCCTTGAAGTAATACACCCGGTCGCGCTCGCCCACCGGGCGCAGGACCCGGCAGGGATTGCCCACCGCCACCACGTCGGAGGGCAGGTCCCTGGTCACCACGCTGCCCGCGCCCACCACCACATTGTCGCCGATGGTGACGCCGGGCATGACGATGGCCCCCGCGCCCAGCCAGCAGTTGCGGCCGATGCGCACCGGCATATTGAACTGGAGCCCCCGCTCCCGCAGCTCGGGCAGGATGGGGTGGCCCGCCGTGGCGATGGTGACGTTGGGGCCCAGCATGGTATAGTCCCCTATGTAGATGTGGGTATCGTCCACCAGGGTCAGGCTGAAGTTGGCGTAGACGTATTTGCCGAAATGGACGTGCCCGCCGCCGAAGTTGGAGTGGAGGGGCGGCTCGATGTAGCAGCCCTCCCCGATCTCGGCGAACATCTCCTTCAGCATGGCCTGCCGCTTTTCCTGCTCCAGGGGGCGGGTCTGATTGAAGTCGTAAAGCCGCTCCAGCCGCCGGAGCTGGTCCTCCATGATCTCGCTGTCGTTGGGAAAATAGATTTCACCGGTATGCAGCCGGTCCTTCATCGTGCTCATGCCGTATGCTCCTTCCATATCGTTCTGTCTTTTTAACGTATAGCATAATGTATCGGCACAGGGTTTGTCAACCGGCGGCGCGGCCTGCCGCCCCGTTTTCTGCCGGGGGGCAGCTGCCCCGCCTTGCCCCAGCCTATTCCAACGCCATTTCCGCCCGGAGGGAGGCGTCGCGGAAGGTGGATTTCGGAATGCCGCAGGCCGCCGCCGCCGCCCGCAGGGTGATCTGGCCCCCGCGCCACGCCCGCCGCAGCCCCTCAAAATTGTCCGGCAGATCCCGGCGGGGCGCCCCGAACCGCACGCCGCTGGCCTTGGCCGCCGCGATGCCCTCCGCCTGCCGCTCACGGATGTTTTCCCGCTCCGTCTGGGCCACGTAGCTGAGCAGCTGGAGCACGATGTCGGCGATCAGCGTCCCGGTCAGGTCCCGGCCCTGCCGCGTGTCCAGCAGAGGCATATCCAGCACCACAATGGCCGCTTTCTGCTTTTTCGTAATGGCGCCCCACTGCTCCAGGATCTCATTGTAATTCCGGCCCAGGCGGTCGATGCTCTTGACCACCAGCACATCCCCCGGCTGGAGCGCCTTCACCAGGCGCTGGTAGCGGGGGCGGTGGAAATCCTTTCCCGAAATCTTCTCCACGATGATGTTTTCCTGCGCGACGCCAAATTTCTGCATGGCGGCAAGCTGACGCGCTTCGTTCTGCTCCTGGGTGGATACCCGTACGTAACCATATGTCTGATCCATATGCCGGCCCCTTTCTTTTTCTGTATTTGGGTCAAGTTATCTTACCAGAATCAGCCATTTGCCGCGATACGCCGTTGAGCATCCGCGTTTGGGCATCTTATGGGGAGATGGTGAAAGCGCTCCGCCGCGATGGGCGCAAAAAACCAGCTCCATCCGCGGCGGATGGAGCTGGGCTTTTTTCGTATATGGCGCCGGGCCCGGCCCCGTCAGGACAGGCCGGGCAGGAAAACACACAGCACGCACAAAATGATCCCGGCGGCCAGACAGGCGAGGCCTGTGCCGGTGTTGCGCTTGCACCGTTCCATGAACCGGGTCTGCTCCGCCGACCGGGACAGGATGGGGTATTTCTTGTGCACCACCAGATAGAACAGGATCCCGGAGCCGCTGCCCCCCGAAGCGGGAAACGGCCCCCGTATCCTGGGGCGCTTCAGCCCCCGGCGCTTTGCGTCCGCCTGCACCAGCAGGCAGAGCTGGTACGCGGTGAACAGTCCGCCCACGGCGGCGGCGGCCGCGCCGATGACAGCGGCCGCGATGTAAACAGGTCCCATAGACGCCCCCCCTCAGATATCCTTTACGAACTGGTAGATCAGGAACGTGAGGCTCACCACCGACAGGCAGAATACACAGGCGGTGATCAGCACGCGCTGGGGCATCAGCGCCGCCGTGAGCAGAGCGGCCAGGAACACCACGATATTGACGATGACCGCCGCGATCAGGGTCTGGCTGCTCTTCACGATGTCCGTACACTCCTCCAGGTACTCCAGCATTCTGGCGTCGCCCTTCAGCAGGCCGTCCAGGCTGACGCAGTACAGGTCGGACAGCTTGATGACGCTGACAATATCGGGGTATGCTTTCTCATTCTCCCAATTTGAAATGGTCTGCCGGGATACGTACAGCGCCTGTGCGGCCTGCTCCAGGGTCAGGTCCGCCGCCAGCCGCGCCTCCTTCAGCTTTTTCCCAATCTCCATGGGGTCGTCCTCCTTTCGGGGGGCACTGTCTCAAACGGCCCCCGTCTGTGGAACAGAAGGGGTGGCCCTACCCGCCCTGGCCCATGCCGGAAGCCTTGCCGTATGGGCTTTTTTTCACTTATTCACTATAATACGACACACCGCCTGATGTCAACGGGGGCGGGCCAATTTATTCAAACTTTGTTCAAAAAATTTCCCCTTTCCCCATTGACAAACGGCATCCCTTCCTATATAATGCCATACGTGTTCAAAGACAGCAGGTGCGGAAGCGTAAGTCCTGCCGAGAATGCAGCCAATACGCTGAGTTTGCGCTGTTTTCGTGTGGACACGAAGGCAGCGGTTTTTTTGTGCTTACAGAAAAATCACCTGCCGCGATCATTACCCGGAGGTGAACTTATACAATGCCTAACGCAAAGGTTCTCAGTGAGAAGCAGGCCATCGTGGCCGCTCTGGTGGAAGACCTGAAGGCCGCCAATTCCGGCGTCCTGGTGGACTACAAGGGCATCACCGTGGCCGAGGACACCGCCCTGCGCCATGAGCTGCGGGAGAACGGTGTGGAGTACGCCGTGGTGAAGAACACCCTGCTGCGCCGCGCCCTGGACGGCGTGGAGCTGGGCGAGCTGGACGAGGTGCTCAACGGCACTACCTCCATGGCCATCTCCAAGGACGACCCCATCGCCCCCATGCGCATCGTCAACAAGTACGCCAAGCAGATGGGCGACCGCTTCAACATCAAGGCAGGCTTTATGGACGGCAAGGTGCTCCCCCTGGACGACGTGTACGCCCTGGCCGAGCTGCCCTCCAAGGACGCCCTGCTGGGTCAGGTCCTGGGCATGATGCTGGCCCCCATCACCAGTCTGGCCGTGGTCATCAAGGCCATCGCCGAGAAGAACGGCGAGCCCGCCGCCGAGGCTCCCACTGAGGAGGCTCCCGCCGCCGAATAAGCGGCATCTGTCCCCGGAGGGGACGACACATACTTTAATATTGATAATCTAGGAGGAATTTCATCATGGCTAGCGAGAAAGTTACCGCCCTTGTGGAAGAAGTCAAGACCCTCACCGTTCTGGAGCTGAACGATCTGGTCAAGGCCCTGGAGGAGGAGTTCGGCGTTTCCGCCGCCGCCATGGCCGCTCCCGCCGCCGCCGGCCCCGCCGCCGCTGTGGAGGAGAAGACCGAGTTCGACGTGGTTCTGGCCGGCTTCGACGCCGCCGCCAAGATCAAGGTCATCAAGGCCGTCCGCGAGATCACCGGCCTGGGCCTGGCTGAGGCCAAGGCCGCTGTCGAGGGCGCTCCCAAGACCCTGAAGGAGGCCGTGGGCAAGGACGAGGCCGAGGAGCTGAAGAAGAAGCTCGAGGAGGCCGGCGGCAAGGTGGAGCTGAAGTAATCCGGCTTTGCACCGTCCGGCTCAAGCGCGAAAGAAAAGGCCCATGGAAGCAATTCCATGGGCCTTTTTGGCCGCGGCTGGAAAACCATGCCAGCACCTGGCTGAAATAGTTATTTTACAGGTTTTCATGGGGACTGCGGGTGCTCAAACTGTTGACACCAAAGGCCAAACTTGGTAAAATTGTAACGAAGATTTTGTGCCCCCCGCCGTTGGGCGGAACCGGGCAGGCGGTGTGCCGCGCATATAGGAGGAAGCAGCCAAATGTATCAGTGCCACATACAGTTTTATCTTATGGGCCAGGGCAGGGACCTTTTTGATTTGATCCGAAGGACGCCCCCGCTGGACCGCTTTTCTCATGCCTTTTCGGAGAGCGCCCGGCCGGACGCCGCTTTGTGCGCGGGGGCGGATGTGATCATCGCCGACCTGCGGGGACTGGACGGCCCCAAGGCCCTGGGCGCCCTGCTGTCCTCGAAACGGGAGGACGCGGAGCTGATCGCTGCGGCGGGCCGGGATCAGCTTCCCGGGCTGGCCTCCCTCCTGCCCCGGGTGAAGGATCTGTGGCTGGACCCGGCGGAGGAGGAGATCCCCTTCCGCTTCCTGCGCTGGCAGGAGGGCTTCCGCCTGGGCAAGGAGCTCTGGGAGCGGGAGCAGTATCTGTCCGCCACCATCAACAGCGTGCCCAACCTGGTCTGGTACAAGGACAAGGACGGGGTCCATGAGCGGGTGAACGACAGCTTCTGCCACACCGTGAAAAAGACCAGGGAGCAGGTCCAGGGACAGCGCCACGCCTATATCTGGGACGTGGAGCAGGACGACCCCGCCTGCATCGAGTCGGAGCGGGAAGTCATGTCCAGGCAGGTGACCTGCGTGGCGGAGGAGGTCATCCAGACCGGGGAGGGCGAGCGGATGCTCACCACCTACAAGTCCCCGCTGTACGACATAGACGGCTCCGTGATGGGCACCGTGGGGGTTGGCATCGATGTCACCCGGGAGCGGGCCTTCCAGGAGGAGCTGCTCCGCAAAAACCAGCACCTTGAGGCCCTGTTTACCACCATGGACTGCGGCATCCTCATCCATACCCTGGACGACGGATGCATCGTCAGCATCAACCAGGCGGCCCTGCGCATACTGGGCTATTCCTCCCAGGAGGAGCTGACGGGGGCGGGCTTTTACCTCATCGCCCCCACGGTGCTGCCGGAGGACCGGGAACGGCTGCGCAGCTGCATCCGCTCCCTCCAGGAGGAGGGGGACAGCACGGGCATCGCCTACCGTGTACGCCACTCCGACGGGCGGATGCTGTACATCATGGGCAATGTGAAGCTCATCCGGCAGAACGGGCGGCTTTTGTGCCAGCGCTTCCTGCTGGACTGCACCGCCCAGAAGGAGCTGGAGCAGCGGGAGCGCCATGAGCAGGAGCGCCGCCAGATGGAGCTGATCCAGGCCCTGTCCACCGACTACAGCCTGGTGTACTACTTCGACCTGGAAACGGGCAAAGGCGACCTGCTCCGGGCGGAGGGCGGCGAGGGCAGCGCCTTCTCCACCGCCTTTTCCGACTGCCGCTCCCTCCAGGAGTGCGTGGAATACTATACCAACCATTTTGTGTGGCCCGACGATAAAGAGAGCTTCCGTCAGGCCTGCGCCAGGGAAAAATTCCTGGAGGAGCTGGAGCAGAAGGACACCTGCTACATCAACTACCGGGCCATTTCCGAAAATAAAGCGGTGTATTACCAGCTCAAGGCCGTGCGGGCCGGGGTATGGGACAGACGCCGGGGCGTGGTGCTGGGCATCCGGAACGTGGATGACGGCACCCGGGGTGAGCTGGAGCAGAAAAACCTCCTCCGCGAGGCCCTCGCCCAGGCCAACCGGGCCAACGAGGCCAAGAGCGCGTTTTTGTCCAATATGTCCCACGACATCCGCACCCCCATGAACGCCATCATCGGCTTTACGGTGCTGCTGAACAAGGACGCGGAGTCCCCGGAGAAGGTGCGGGAATACACCCGGAAGATCTCCGCCTCCGGCCACCACCTGCTCAGCCTCATCAACGACGTGCTGGACATGAGCAAGATCGAGAGCGGCAAGGCGTCGCTGAACATCGCGCCCTTCAGCCTGCCGGAGCTGATGGAGGAGCTGTACTCCATCCTCCTGCCCCAGGCCAAGAACAAGGGCCAGACCCTGGAATTCCAGGTTCACGGGCGCCCCGCGGAACAGCTCATCGGCGACAAGCTCCACCTCAACCAGATCCTGATCAATCTGCTGTCCAACGCCGTAAAGTATACGCCCAGGGGCGGGGACATCTCCCTGCTGGTGGAGGATCTCGCCCCCACCACGCCCCATTACGCCCACCTGCGCTTTGCCGTCCAGGACAACGGCATCGGCATGAGCGAGGAATTTGTGAAAAATATCTTCGAGCCCTTCAGCCGGGAGATGAGCTCCACCACCAGCGGCATCCAGGGCACCGGCCTGGGCATGGCCATCACCAAGAACATGGTGGACCTGATGGGGGGCCAGATCCAGGTGGACAGCCGCCAGGGCGAGGGCAGCACCTTTACGGTGGAGCTGTCCTTCCCCCTCCCCGACCAGATGGATGAGGAGCATTACTGGGAGCGCCGGGGCATTTTCCGCATCCTGGTGGCGGACGACGACGAGCATGTCTGCCTGGACATCCGGGAGATGATGGAGAACACCGGGGTGCAGGTGGCCTACGTCACCGACGGGCCGTCCGCCGTGGAGGTGGCGGTCAGCGCCCAGAAGCGCAGGGAGGAGTTCAACGTCATCCTGGTGGACTGGCAGATGCCGGGGCAGAACGGCGTGGAGACGGCCCGCCAGCTCCGGGCGGCGATGGGCCGCGACGTGCCTATCCTGATCCTCACCGCCTACGACTGGAGCGACATTGAGGAGGAGGCGGTGGAGGCGGGCATCAACGCGTTTATGCCCAAGCCCTTCTTTGTGTCCACCCTCCGGCAGACGCTGGACGACCTGGACCCCTCCCGGAGCGGCGGCCATACCGCCCAGGCCCCGGAGGACACCCTGAAGGGGCTGTTCTTCCTGGTGGCGGAGGACAACGAGCTGAACGCCGAAATCCTGTCCGAGATGCTGGACATGGAGGGGGCGGGGTGCGAGATCGCTGAAAACGGCGAACTGTCGGTGGAGCGGTTCCTCCGGGCCGAGCCGGACAAATACGACATGATCCTCATGGACGTGCAGATGCCGGTGATGGACGGCTACGAGGCCACCCGGAGGATCCGGGCCAGCGTCCATCCCCGCGCGGCGGATATCCCCATCGTGGCCATGACGGCCAATGCTTTCGCCGAGGACGTGCGCCGCGCCCTGGACGCGGGAATGGACGGGCACCTGCCCAAGCCCATCGACATGAACGCCATGCGGGAGCTTCTGGGACGCCTCCGGGAGGAGCGGGGGGACGCCTGACCGCATCCAACACATAAAAAAGCTGTCCGGCTGGGCCGGACAGCTTTTTTGCGTCTAATCTGGATCGTCCTCCGCCAGAGAGACGCGGGGCTTGGGCATCCCCCAGAAATAGCGGAACAACAGCCGCTTGGCCCGGCCCGGCGTCACGCACAGCCGGGTGCGTTCCCGGTCCACCAGGGAGCACAGGAGGGAAAGCTCCTCCCGGGTCAGGGTGTGCTGGCTGAAGCGGGCCTTCTGGGCCAGCTCCACCGCCCGCTCGTCCAGCTTGCCGCCCCAGCGCTCCAGGCGGCGCAGATAGCCGTAGCATACCAGCGCGGCCCGGTTGGCGTCCGGCCCCGCCATGCGTCTGGCCCGCAGGCGCTTGGCCCCGAACTGGACCAGCCACGCCAGCAGTCCGGCGGCGGCAATCCACGCCAATATCCTGAGCGCCCCCAGCACAGCGGCCCAGCCTCCGCCGCCCGTGCCCGGGCCGTCCTTACTGTCCGGCGCGGCGCTGGAATCAGGCGCGTCGGTGGGCGGGGGCGGAAGCGTGGGCTCCGGGGTGGGTTCCGGGGTCTCGACGGAGGGATCATCGGAGGCGGCCTCTCCCTGCTGGGCAAACTCCAGGGCGGCGGGAGGGGTGACGTCCACCGGGTACCAGCCGAAGCCGTCCAGCCAGACCTCCACCCAGGCGTGGGCGGCGCGGTCGGACACCGTCACCTGCCGCCTGGGGTCGCTCTCCACCGTGAAGCCGCTGACGTACCGGGCGGGTATGCCCATGGTGCGCAGCATCAGGGTCACCGCCGAGGCGTAGTGCATACAGTAGCCCCGGCGGCTCTCCTCCAGGAAATACAGCACCGGGTCCACCCCCTCCGGGGCGGCGGGGGTGTTGGGGTCGTACTGGCAGAAGGTGGCGAGAAAATCGCCGATCTCCTTCGCCGTCCGCTCGGGCGCGTATGGGTTTTGCTCCGACAGCGTTGACCGGGTGCTCTGCCACATGAGGACGGTCTGCTCCAGTCCCTCCCGCAGCTCCTCCGGTACATCCAGATAGTGTTCGGCGGCGAAGCTGCTGTAGGCGTTCGCGGCGCTCTGGGCCGCGCCGGGGCCGAAGCCGGCCTGGACCACACCGTCCTCCGCAGTTGGCAGGGCAACGGCCTCACCCCACTCACTTGGCGGCGTCCGCTCCACAAAGGTCATGGAGTGGGTCCACAGCCCCTGCCTCCGGGCCAGATAGGCGTCCTCCACCGGCAGCATCCCGGATTCGTCCACGTCCTGGGGCAGCAGAAAATAGGGGGCGTACACACAGGCCCCCACCGCCCCCACGTTCTCCACGGTGATGCTGTAGACCGTGCCGCCGTCCTGCTCCTGCATGGCAGGGAAATACAGCGGGGATATGGAAACGGAGTCGTCGGGAAATGCATCCTCATACGTCCCCTCGGGCAGGGCCTTCCACACCCCGTGCTCGTAGACTGCCAGAGACGAGCCCCGCAGGTACAGCCGCCCCTTGTAGTCGGAGCTGACCCGCAGCACCGTCCGCCCGATGTAGTTCAGCGGCCCGGCGTGGGCCAGGTCGGCCTCCTCCGCCGCGCCCACGTAGGTGACGGCGCCCGGGAGCGGCCCGTCCCATTGGGAGAAAAAGGAGGATACCCGGTTGGACAGGTTGATCAGCTCCTCCTCCGCCTGTCTGGCCCAGGCGGGGCGGGTATAGCCCTCCCGGGGGAACAGGGCGGTGATGCACAGCAGCACCCCCGCCACAACGGGGAACACCACCAGCGTCAGCCGTCCCCGCCCGCTGGGCGCGGCCCATTTGCACAGGGCGGTGATGAGCATAACGCACCAGCAGGCCGACAGCGCCAAAAACGGGAGCCAGTCCGGGTACAAATCCGCCAGCAGGCCGGGGAGCAGGAAGGGCAGGGTAAATTCCAGCACCAGCCACCAGCACCTGGTCCGCACCACCGCCCAGCCCACCAGCAGGGCCAGCGCCGCCAATACCAAAAGCAGGAAGATCCGGACGGCGGCGGCTTCCTCCTCCGGGAGAAGCTCCCTTTCGTAGGCAAAAACCCGGCCCCAGTCCACCCGCTGGGAAAACTGGATCGAGATGTCCCGCACCGTGATGCCCGCGCCCTGCGCCGCCTCATCCCAGAAGGACAGCAGGGCGCAGGCCCACAGGGCGGCCAGCCCTCCCGCCGCCGCATACTGGTACCGGGGCAGGGACCACACCGCCAGCACGATCAGGGCAAACACCACGGCGCAGGCCAGAAATTCGCCCCCGTTCACGGCGCAGAAGTCCAGCGCCGCCGCCTCGTCCGGCAGGGCGTCCGGATTGCCGTACAGGGAGAGGAAGGACCCGGCAAGCCCCGGCAGAGCGCACAGCAGGAGCAGCGCGTCCCCGATCAAAACCGTCCAGGAAAAACGGTGTTCCTTATCCGCCATGGCCGTCCCCTCCTTCCGGGGTGATGTGGACCCGGTACACCGGGCCGTCCGGCGCGTGGAGCAGCTCCGGGAAGTCGTCCAGCGCGGGACCGATGAGGGGAGCGGGGCCGGACAGCAGGGCCAGCAGGCACTCCGTGTACTCCCGCTCGTCGGCAATGGGATGGAGCTGGGGCTCCCCGCCGGCGTCCAGCCACAAAACCGCGTGGGGTCGCTGCACCCCCAGCAGGGCGCGGCTCATGCCGGTGAGGTTGTCCAGCAGCTTGTCCAGCTCCTCCGGCGGGCCGAAGCGGTCCGCGCTGAGCAGGGGCAGAGGGGTCACCGTGTCCGCCCGTTCCCGGACGATGAGCTGGTCCCATTTGGAGGACAGCTTCCAGTGCACCGAGCGCATGGGGTCGCCGGGGCGGTATTCCCGCAGCTCATAGTCCTCCCCCGGCCCCCGGCGGGAGGCGTTTTTGGCCGAGGCCCGGGCCCCCAGCCCGTCGGGAACGTCCACAGGGCGGCACGCCGCCGGGACGGGGCGGCATACCATCCGGGCGGGCGGGGGCGGGGCAAGCCGCAGGCTGAACAGCCCCAGGTAGTCGCACACGCTCACCCGGTCCGCCCGGAGCTCCAGCAGGCCGCAGTGCTCCGTGGCGGCGGGCAGGTCCTCCGGCAGGCGGCGGGCCACCCCGGTGAGCCGCAGGCGGCGGGTCTCCTTCTGTCCGGTGAGCAGGTTTTCCCGGGTCAGGCGCATGGACAGCCGGGCCAGAGGCAGTCCCGCCGGGGCGTGTACCGCCAGGGACCAGCCGCCGGACTGGCCCCGGTCCAGGGAGGCGGGCTTGGCAAACAGGGTGAGGCGGCAGTTCAGCATACCCGGCAGGGACAGCGCCAGGGAGGCCAGCGGCAGCGCGATACACAGGGCCAGCAGAAAGCAGGCCAGATAATTTTCGTTGGTGATCTGGAACAGCAGCACCCCGGCCAGCAACGCGCCGTAGATCAATCGCCGGTACCACATGGCATTACCGCAGCTGGGGCGGGCGCACCGCGTTCAGGATCTCCCCGGCCAGCTCCACCGCCCGCTGGGTGCTGCCCGCCGCCCCGGCGGGCAGCACCAGCCGGTGGGCGATGGCGTCCACCCAGATGAACCGCACGTCTTCCGGGACCACGTAGTCCCGGCCCCGGAGGAACGCCACCGCGCGGCACAGCGCCGCCACGGAGATGGCCGCTCTGGGGCTGGCCCCCTGGGCCAGACCGGGGTTGTTCCGGGTGGCGATGACCAGATGCAGGATGTACTGTAAAATCTCATCGTCCACGAAGACCCGGTCCACCTCGTCCCGCATGGCGGCAAGCTGGGCGCGGTCCGCCACCTGGCCCACCGCGCCCATAGCGCCGCCCCGCAGCTTGCGCTGGAGCAGCTCCAGCTCGTCCGCCGGGGCGGGGTAGCCCATGCTGAGGCGCAGGGCGAAGCGGTCCAGCTGGGAGTCAGGCAGGAGCTGGGTGCCGGAGGCCCCCGCCGGGTTCTGGGTGGCGATGACCAGGAACGGGTCGGGCACCGGGCGGGACACGCCGTCCACCGTCACCTTCCCCTCCTCCATGGCCTCCAGCAGGGCGGACTGGGTGCGGCTGGTGGCCCGGTTCAGCTCGTCGGCCAGGAACAGGTTGCACAGCAAGGCCCCGGGCTGGTATTCCATCTGTCCGGTGGCCTTGTTGTAGAGGGAGAAGCCGGTCAGATCCGACGGCATCACGTCGGGGGTGAACTGCACCCGGTTGTATCTCAGGCCCAGCGCCCGGGAGAAGGCGATGGCCATGGTGGTTTTGCCCACGCCGGGGATATCCTCCAGCAGGACGTGGCCCCGGGCGAGTATGGCCAGCAGAACCTTGACCACCGCGTTGTCCTTGCCGACGACGGCTTTTTTCACCTCGCCCACCACCTGGGCGGAAAGCTGTTTTTCGATCATGCGCTGTCACTTCCTTGGTAAAACAGGATACCGCCATTATACCAGACCTGGCGCGGTTTGACCAGCCCCTTGGGCGGGGACGGAAAAATCCCCCGCCTGACGGTGGTCAGACGGGGGAAAAGAGGTCATTTCAGGAACGCGTCAAAGATGAAGCAGCCGCCAGTACTCTTTTCGGGGGCGGTTCGGGTGAAGGAGAGCTGGGTGGTGTTCAGCAGATTGACCGTAAAGGTCTGCGGCACCTGTCCGCCAACCAGCTGATACTCGCCGAGAACCTGGCCGTTATCCCCCGTTACCGTGAGGGTGACGTCGGAAGCGGCATACGCCTTGAAGGTCAGGGTGCTGTACTTGCCGCCCAGGTTGAAGGACGTGGTGTGCTCCTTATCCTGCCACGTATAGCCGCGCCAGAATCCGATCCAGTGGGAGATCTCCACACCGCCGGCGTTCGCGGTCTTCTTGTCGCTGTTCTGGACGAACTGGACCATGCCGTCGGTTTTGTAAGATGTATAGGGCTTGAAGCTCTCAATCAGGTCCACGCCCTCCACCGGGGCGCCCAGCAGGACGGTCTGGGTAGCGCCGTCCCACTCCACCGGCACGTCCAGGAGGCCAGCGATGGCACGGATGGGCAGATAGGTGCTGCCTTGATAGCTGATGGGATAGATGACGTTGCCTTTTTCGTCCTTCATGATCTGGACCTCTCCCTCGTACTTGACGCTGCGGCCTGGGGTGAGGTACGCCTGAATCAGCTGGGCCGCGCCGTTGGACGCGGCTGCCCCGATCACCAGTCCGCAGACCAGGGCCAGGGCCACTGCCAATGTGGTAAATCGTGCTCCTTTTTTCATAAAACTGCTTCCTCCTTCTGTCTTTCCGCAGGGGCGGCTGGACGCTGCCCCCGCTGGATTGCTTACCATTGTACTCCAGTGTCCGGCGGATTGCAAGGAAAAATGCCCAAAACCACGGAAATGCCAACCTTCCCCCCTCAGGGGGGAAGGTGCCCCCGAAGGGGGCGGATGAGGGGGAGCGAAAGCGGCGCGGAGAGGGAAAATGCTTTGCGCTGGACGGACCCACCCTCATCCGTCACGGCTTCGCCGTGCCACCTTCCCCCTGGAAGGGGGAAGGCTAAGGGCAAGGCCTGGTGTCCGTTAGCCTTCCCCCCTCTGGGGGGAAGGTGCCCCCGCAGGGGGCGGATGAGGGGGGGTGAAAGCAGCGCGGAGGGGGAAAATGCTTTGCGCTGGACGGACCCACCCTCATCCGTCACGGCTTCGCCGTGCCACCTTCCCCCTGGAAGGGGGAAGGCTAAGGGCAAGGCCTGGTGTCCGTCAGTTCTCCACAATATACTCCCCCACGCGCCCCAACGTCTTGGGGGTGCACACGGCGGTCACCTCAATGGCCTCGCCGTAGTCCACCTTCTCCACCTTGGCCTCCCGGTACAGCGCGTCCAGCACGCCGCCCTTGTCGTAGGGAAGCCGAAGCTCCACCCGGCGCACCCCGGCGTCCAGCCGCTTCCCGATGGCCTTCATCAGCTCGTCCAGCCCCGCGCCGGTTTTGGCGGAAATACATACCATGTCCTCCCCGTGGGGCAGGATGTCCCCCACAAAGCGGTCGCACTTGTTGAACACCTCCAGCCGGGGCGTTGCCCCCGCCCCCAGCTCCTGCACCAGCTTGTCCACCACCGCCGCCTGCTCCCGCCAGCCGGGGTCGGAGGCGTCGATGACGTGGAGGAGCAGGTCGGCGAAGGTCAGCTCCTCCAGGGTGGCCTTGAAGGCGTCCACCAGCTGGTGGGGCAGCTTGGAGATGAAGCCCACGGTGTCGGAGATGAGCACCGTGCAGGTGTCGGAGACCTCCAGCGTCCGGGTGGTGGTGTCCAGGGTGTCGAACAGCCGGTTGTTGGCGGGGATGTCCGACCCGGTGAGGGCGTTCAGCAGCGTGGACTTGCCCGCGTTGGTGTAGCCCACGATGGCGACGACAGGGACCTCGTTTTTCTCCCGGCGCTCCCGCTGGGTGGCCCGGACCCGGCGCACGTCCTTCAGCTCGTTCTCTAATTTTTCGATTTTCCGGCGGATCATCCGGCGGTCGGATTCAATCTGGGTTTCGCCGGGGCCCCGGGTGCCGATGGCCCCCTCCTGCCGCTCCAGGTGCTTCCACATACCCGTCAGCCGGGGGAGCAGATACTTGTACTGGGCCAGCGCCACCTGCAGGCGGCCCTCGCTGGTGCGGGCCCGCTTGGCGAAAATGTCCAGGATCAGGGCGGAGCGGTCCATGACGGTGGCCCCCAGTTCCTCGGTGAGCACCCGCTGCTGGGAGGGGGACAGGGGGTTGTCAAAAATGACGATATCCGCCCCCAGATTCTGCGCCAGCTCCCGGACCTCGCCCACCTTGCCCTCGCCGATGAAGGTGCGGGGGTCGGGGGCGGATTTGTTTTGCAGCACCGTGCCCAGGCACACTCCCCCCGCCGTGTCCAGCAGGGCGGCCAGTTCGTCCAGGGATTCGTCCGTGGCGTTTTCCTCCCGGGAGAGGCAGGGGGCGTTCAGCCCCGCCAGCACGGCGCGGTTGATTTCTTTTACTTTGGTTTCGTCAAACATAGATTCCTTTCCGTGGAAAACCACGTCATTTTTCTAAAAATTCCAATACCCGCCGGTTAAATTCCTCCGGGCATTTGTTGGCGATGAAATGGTCCCCCGGCAGGAAGGCCAGCTCCGCGCCGGGGATGCTTTGGGCGATCAGACGCGTGTGTTCTGTTTTAATCATGTCCCTTGTCCCGGCGATTACCAGCGTTTTTGCGGTGATCTTGGACAGCTCCTGCGGAGGGACGTTGGGGTCGTTCACCATAAGGCCCAGCAGCTCGGCATTCCGCTTTGCGTCCTTGCTTTTTCCCGCGAACATCCGGGCCATCCGATAGCCCAGCTCAATGGGGAGCTGCACCGTGCGCTTCACGCCTTTGGCATCCAGGTTCGCGCCGTTCAGAATCAGCCTGTCCACCCGATCCGGGTGGACCAGCGCAAACACCATGGCGATGTTGCCGCCGTCGGAAAAGCCCAGCAAGTGGGCCCTGCCGATTTGATGTTCGTCCAGGAAGCCAAGCAAATCCTCCGCGAACTGGCGGATAGTAAAGGGGCGCTCTCCTCTTGGGGTCTGGCCGTGGCCCCTGGTGTCCAGGGCGTACACATGATAGCGCTTGGAAAACGCGTCTATCTGATGCTTGAAATACGCGCAGCTCTCCCCGTTGCCGTGGAGCAGGATCAGCGGCTTGCCCTGTCCCTGTTCCACGAAAAAATGCCTGATGTCCATGGGTCAACCCCTATTCTTCCCTGTTTTTCCCGGCAATTTCCGGGGCCGTACCGCCCAGCTCCTCCAAATGTTCCTCGCTCCAGCGGAGCATGGCGTGGAGCAGGGGCGCGAAGCTCTCCCCCAGGGGGGACAGGCGGTATTCCACCCGGGGCGGCACCTCGCCATACACCGTGCGGCACAGGAAGCCGTCCTCCTCCAGCTCCCGGAGCTGGCGGGTGAGGGTGGTGTGGGACGCCCCCGCCAGCCGCCGCTGGAGCTCGTTGAACCGCTGGACGCCGTAGGCGGCGGCGTACCACAGAATCAGAATTTTCCACTTGCCGCCGATGACCGACTGGAGGCGGCTCATGGGCTCGCACCGGGCCAGGGCGTCGGGGGCGGTGAATTTGTTGTCCGCCATAAGGAATCCCTCCCAATGGTATCAAAAATGGGCGTATGGCCCGAAAAAGACCGTACTTGCGCTTCTTTTCCTCCAGGTGTATCCTGGGCGCATCAAACAGAAAAGGAGCGCTTTCCATGCACTTTACCGGAACCATCTGGCGGCCCCCCTACGAGGCCGCGTCCCTTCTGCTGGAGGTGACGGCGGGCTGTACCCACCACAAATGCAAGTTCTGCACCCTCTACGACGATCTGCCCTTCCCCTTCCAGATGTCCCCGCTGGAGGACATTGAAGCCGACCTGCTGGAGGCCCAGACCATGGCAAACTCCCCGCTGGACCGTCTGGCGGCGGCGCTGCAGGGCCTGCCCGCGGGGCGGACCTATGCCCGGGCGTTTCTCACCGGGGCCAACCCCTTTGTTCTGAAAACCAACCGCCTGCTGGAAATTTCCCGGCTCATCGGGCAGTATTTCCCCTCCGTTCAGTCCGTTGGCTGTTTCGCCCGTGTTACCGACATCGGGCTGAAAACCGACGGGGAGCTGGACAAATTAAAGGCGGCGGGGTATGACGGCCTCACCATCGGCGTGGAGACCGGGGACGCCCAGGCGCTGGACTTCATGGACAAGGGCTACGCCCCGGAGGATGTGCTGGCCCAGTGCCGCCGCCTGGACGCGGCGGGGATCGGGTACAATTTCTTTTACCTCACCGGCGTTTCCGGCGCGGGCCGGGGCCGGGAGGGGGCCGAGGCCAGCGCCGCCCTGTTCAACCGGCTCCACCCCCGGATCATTGGCTCGTCCATGCTTACCATTTACCCCAACTCCCGGCTTTACCGGGAGATCCAGGCGGGGAACTGGCGGGAGGCCGGGGAGCTGGAAAAGCTGGACGAGCTGCGCACGTTGATTTCCCGCCTGGAGATCCCCGCCACCTTCGCCGCCCTGGGGGCGTCCAACGCTTTCAACTTCCAGGGCAGGCTGCCAGAGGACCGGGACAAGCTGCTGGACACCCTGGACCGGATCTGCCGGGAGACGGGCGAACAGGAGCTGCGGGTGTACCGGGAAACCCTGCCCCACCTGTGAGCCGTCAGACCTTTTGCAGCGCCTCCACAATCTCCCCCCAGTACACGGTGTGGTAGTCGCGGTCGGGATACCACTTGTCCTTCACGTCCTCCGGCATGAGGGCGGGATCCATGGGCATGGCCATCCGCCTGCGGCACACCAGCACCAGCTCCGCCTGCTCAAAATAGGGCGCGCCGCACTCAGCTGCCGCCGCGGTGAAGCCGCACTCCTTCACCTTGTCGGTGTTCCGGCCGCTTTTCGTGCCGCACAGGTTCAGCTGGGGGCGGTACTCCTCCCCGAAGAAGCACAGGGTGAAATACTCGTTTTCGTCCACGAACCGCTTGGTGTACCGCTGGGGGCGGATGTACGCGGTGGCCATGGGTACGCCCCACAGCACCCCCAAACCGCCCCAGGAGGCGGTCATGGTATTGCAGTGCTCCGCCGTCCCGGCGGTGATGAGCATCCACTGACTGCCGATGGCGGCAAAGGGGTTGAGGTCCAGGGCTTTGGGGTCGATGTTCCGAAACATGGCAGGATACCTCCTATGTTTTATGGTTGGGCCGGTACTATACTATGCGGATGGGGGTCAATCCAGTTCCAGCCGGTAAAATTTCGCCGGAAAGATGACGCCGCTGTCCTCCTTGGCGTACTCCCCCATGTGGTCAAATACCAATCCGCACTTCTCCAGCACCCGGCCCGACGCGGGGTTGTCCACGGCGTGGTGGGCGGCAAACCGTTTCACACCCAGCGTTTCATGGGCAAAGGCAATGACGGCCCGGACGCCCTCGGAGGCATAGCCCTGGCCCCAGCAGTCCCGGCGGATGGTATAGCCCAGCTCCCAAACCCCACCGTCCTCGGGCCAGGCGGTGGCACAGCCGACGATCTGCCCGCCGGAGCGATGGACGAACAGGAAGGCCAAATCGTCCTCCGTATCGTCCTCCCCGTTCTCCGCCGCCAGGAGGAAGGCGCGGGTCTGTTCCGGGTCCGTATGCAGGGGATAGGTCTGGAAGCGGTTGACCTCGGGGTCGCCGGCCCAGGCAAAGACCGCCTCCGCGTCCGCCGCCGCGGGCGGGCGCAGGAGCAGGCGTTCCGTTGTGATGATATGGCTGTGCATCTTGCTCCACTCCAATCAAAAAAAGATAGACCCGCTGCCATGTGCAGCGGGTCTTTGAAGTGACAGGGTTAGCCCAAACCGAACTTCTTGTTGAAGCGGCTGACGCGTCCGCCGGTATCCACCATCTTCTGCTTACCGGTATAGAAGGGGTGACACTTGGAGCAGACTTCCACCTTGATGTCCTTCCTGGTCGAGCCAGTTTCGATCACGTTGCCGCACGCACAGGTGATGGTGGTGTGGTTGTAGTTGGGATGGATGCCTTCCTTCACGGGGATTCACCTCTTTCTGTCGATCAAAAGTCCAGGGGCGCTGGCGCTGTGCGCAACAGCCCCTTGTAAACGCAAATCGTATGATATCATGTCCCGGCGGAAAATGCAAGGACTTTTTTCAAAAATCCGAATCTTTTCCGCTTCACTTGCCGCTCCACCCCGCGTCCCGCGCTGCTGCCGGGGCAGGGTCCGCTCCCCGCCGCCGCGAAAGGGCGATTTTGCGCCCCCCTATACTTCCACCGCACGGCCCATGCTGAAAAACCACAGGTACCGGCGCTTGACGGCCACCCCCGCCGCCCGGGCCAGGGCCCGGGTGTAGGCGTCCAGCTGGGGGCGGTAGTCCTCCGCCCTGCGTTCCACGCCGGCCTCGGACACCCGGTCGGTTTTGAAGTCCACCACCGTCACGGCGCCGTCCTCCTCCACGAACCAGCAGTCCACCACCCCCTGGAGGAGCACCTCCTCTCCCGGCGGCGTCCCGTCGTAGTAGTCCCCCGCCGGAACCAGCAGGGAGAACTTGAACTCCCGCTCCACCCGGGGGGAGCGGCGCAGGCGCACCCCCAGCTCCGAGCAGAAAAACGCCAGGATGTCCAGGGGGTTCACCGCCGCCCCCTGCTGGGGGGTGATGTACTGGCCCAGGACCAGCCGGGAGATCTCGCCGTCGATGTCCGCCGCGCTGTCCGTGCGGCTGTAGTCCAGGTACTGCATCACCATGTGCAGGGCGGTGCCCTTCTGGGCGGGGGTCAGGGGCCGCTGGCCCTCGAACACCGGGCGGCGCAGGATGGTCTGGGGGGCGGCGGGCCGCAGCTCCACGGCGTTTTCCGCCGCCTCGCTGTCCTTTTCCCGGCCCTTGAGCTGGGTGGCGGTGAGCTTGGAGGGGATAGCCGCGCAGGCCCCAAAGGGGTAGCGCCAGGCCAGCCGTTCCACCAGCCCCGGGGGGACGGATTCCCCGGAGCGGGCCTGCTCCGCCTCCCCGCCCGAGCCCTGGGGCCGCTCGAAATCCGCCCCGGACAGCAGGCGGATGTCCCAGGGACAGCCCTCGTCCGCCGGGGGGGCGGGCCGGGGCCGGTCCAGCGCCGCCCACAGGGCGGTGCTGTCCCTCCGGCACAGCGCCGGGGTGAGCACCCACTCCGACATGGACCGGGCCGCCCCCATCTGCCGGGGGGGCGGGGGGCACTGGGCCTGGGCGGCCAGGGAGGCCAGGCTGTTCCCCCGTCCGTTGACGGTGGAGAACAGGATCAGCTTGTGCTCCGCCCGGGTCATGGCCACGTAGAGCAGGCGCATCTCCTCCGCCCGGATCTGGCGCTTTTTCCGCAGGGCCACCGCGTCCCGGGCCATGGTGGTGTACCGCAGGCCCCGGTCCCGGTCGGTGCGCTTGGGGCCAAGGCCCAGCTCCGGGTGGAACAGGACGGTGGACTTGGTGTCCGCCTCGTTGAACGACCGGTCCAGCCCGCACAGCACCACCACCGGGAACTCCAGCCCCTTGGATTTGTGGATGGTCAGGATGCGTACGCCCCCGGTCCCGCTCCCCGGCACGGGGACGGTCAGGCCGTTTTCCATCATGCGGCTGAGGTGGAGCAGGAAGGCCATCAGCCCCCGGTGCCCGCCGCTCTCAAAGCGGCAGGCCTCGTCGTACAGCGCCATCAGGTTGGCCCGGCGGCGGGCGCCGTCCGGCATGGCGGCAAACACGGCGGGCACGTCCAGCCTGCCGTAAACGTGCCACAGCAGGCGGTGGCTGCTCTCCTCCGCCGACAGCTCCCGCAGCTCCCCCAGAAGGGCCAGGAAGTCCGCGCAGTCCTCCTCCCCCCGGGCGGCTCCGGCGGCGAGGCAGTCGTACACCGTGCCCTCCCCCGCCGCCCGGAGGAGGGCCAGCCGGTCCGGGGTGAACCCGAACAGCGGCGAGCGCAGGGCCGCCAGCAGGGCCACGTCCTGCCGGGGGTTGTCGATGACCTGTAACAGGGCGATGGCCACGGAAATTTCTGTGGCGCCGAAAAACGCCTGCCCGCCGTCGGCGGACCAGGGGAGGCCCAGCTCTTCCAGGGCGGCGGCGTAGTGCCTCAGCACCGGCTTCGGCGAGCGCATGAGAAGCACGATGTCCTCCGCCCGGACGGGGCGGTCCCCGATGGGCAGGCCGCTGTCCAGGAGCGCCCGGACGCGGGCGGCGGCGGCACGGGCGGCAATCAGGTCCTTGTCCGTCTTTTCCTCGTCCCCGCCGCTGTCCCCGGACAGGGTGGACAGATCCACGCAGTCCAGCTCCACGCAGTACCGCCCGTCGGGGGCGAGGTCCGCCCGCCCCTGCCGCAGGGCCTCCGCGCCGGTGTAGTCCAGCTCCCCCACCGGGCGGGTCATGACGTTCCGGAAGATGAAATTCACCCCGTCCAGCACCTCGGGCCGGGAGCGGAAGTTGGCGGACAGCAGGAGCTTCCGCCCCTGGCCGGGCGCGGCCTGCTCCGCCGGGGGGAAGCGCTCGTACTTGTCCAGGAAGATCCCCGGCTCCGCCAGCCGGAAGCGGTAGATGGACTGCTTCACGTCCCCCACCATAAACAGGTTGTCCCCCGCCGACAGCGCCTTGAAAATGGCGTTCTGCACGGCGTTGGTGTCCTGGTACTCGTCCACCATGATCTCGGCAAACTGACGCCCCGCGTCCCGGGCCAGGTCGGAGGGCGTGCCGTCCGGGTTGGTCAGCAGGCGCACCGTGAGATGCTCTCCGTCCGCGAAGTCGATGAGGCGGCGGCGCTGCTTGAGCCGGATAAACGCCGCGTCAAACTCCGCCGTCACGTCCAGCAGGGCGGTCATGGCGGGGCCTACGGCCCGGAGGTCCTCCATGGCCTGCTCCGCTGTCACGTCGAACCGCGCCCCCAGGTCCGCCAGCTGGGCCTTGCACCGCTTGCGCAGGGCGGTCAGGCGGTCCTTCAGCGCCTCGTCGGCCCCTTTTTTGCGTCCGGCGCCGGGGAACTCCACCGGGAAGCAGCCTGCGGCGGCGTCCCAGCCCTGTTTCAGCCCGCCGCACAGCCGCTCCAGCCCCTCGATGGTGCCGTCCAGGGAGGCCCCGTAGTTGTGCTCCAGCGCCGGGTCGAAGGTGATCTCGTCCCGCAGCTCGGACATGGCCTCCCGCCAATAGTCCGCCAGCTGGATGCTGTCCTCCAGCAGGGCGCGGCCCCAGGGGGTGTCCTCCGGCCTGGTCCCGGCGGGCAGGACGAAGTCCCGTTTCCGCTGGGCCAGCCAGTCCGCCGGGCCGGCCTGGGCCTGCACCCGTTTGTGGATGTCCAGAACCACGTCCTCCAGGGTCTGGTCGTCCCGCTCCCCCGCCAGGGCGTCCACCAGGGCGGCAAAGGGCGGGTCGCTGCCGATATTGGCGTACCGGGCCTCCAGCACTTCCTCCAGGGCGCGGCGGCGCAGCTCCTCCCCCTCGGCGTCGTCGCACAGCCGGAAATCCGGGTCCAGGTCCGCCAGATGCCCCCACTGGCGCAGAAAATCCAGGCAGAACGCGTCGATGGTGCAGATGGGGGCTTTGTAAACCAGCGTGGCATTGCGCCGGAGATGCCGGTCTCCCGGCTTCCGGGCCATCCGGGCGTGGATGGCGGAGGCGATCCGGTCCCGCAGTTCTGCGGCGGCGGCGTTGGTAAAGGTGATAACCAGGAAGCGGTCGATGTCCTCCCCCTGCTCCACATAGCCCATCAGGCGCTCCACCAGCACCCTGGTCTTGCCCGACCCGGCGGCGGCGGAGACCAGCAGGTCGCCGCCCCGGTTTTTCACCGCAGCGCGCTGTTCCCTTGTCAGTTCAATAGCCATGTCCGTCTTCCTCCTCCTCCGCGTGGTTCAGCCAGGCCCAGAACTCCGCCGCCTTGACGGCCCTG
Organism: Oscillospiraceae bacterium; assembly: GCA_910575695.1. Classification (GTDB taxonomy): domain Bacteria; phylum Bacillota; class Clostridia; order Oscillospirales; family Oscillospiraceae; genus Enterenecus. The sequence continues at coordinate 35,338 of CAJTGJ010000017.1, forward strand.
CGGTACCGCCGGGCGTCGCCGCAGCCCTCCTCGAAGTGGCACGCCGCCCGGTAGTCGCACCAGCGGCATGGGTTTTTATCGGCGTTGTGCCAGTAGGGGTCGGCGTCGATGTTGCCCGCCGCCAGCTCCCCGGCGGCGGCGCGCAGGGCGCTGGTGATGTATTCGTCCAGCGCCGCCATCTGCTCATCCGTCACCAGATAGTCGCCGCCCCTCCGGCCCGAGCTGACGGGGAGGAAGCGGTACTCTCCGGCGGTGTGCTCCATGGCGGACAGCACGTCCGGGTCGTCCAGCACCAGCCCCTGGCGGCACAGGAGCTTGTCCCGGCTGGCCTGAATCTCCTCGTCGGTCATGCCCCGCTCGCCGTCCACCAGGGGGGTGCGGGCGGGGACGTACAGCACCCCCGCCGGGACGATCTCCCCAGGGCCGAACACCCGCCGGCCCTCCCGGCTCAGGGCAAACAGGTACAGCAGCATCTGCAGGCCCCGGCCATCCTCCACATCGGCGAAGTCGAAGCTCTTTTTGCCAGTTTTGTAGTCCACCACCCGCAGGTAGCGCTTCCCATTGTGCTCCCACTGGTCCACCCGGTCCACAAAGCCGGACAGCCGCAGGCGCACCCCCCGCTCCGCCTCCACCGGGGGCAGAACCTTGTCCTTTCCCCGGCCGAAGCCCAGCTCAAAGGCGGCGGGGGTGAAGTCGGACACGGACAGCTCGGAGGCCACGCTCTGCACCACCGCCAGCGCCGCCTGCTTCATCCGCTGGAACAGATACCGGAACCGGGCGGTCTCCCCCTCCAGGCCGGACAGGGCTTCCCGCTCATAGCGGTCCGCGGCCTCCTGGGACAGGCGGCGCACCCCCTCCCCGTCGCTGAGGGAAATCTCCCGGGCCTTTGCCTCCCGCAGGGTGTTTTCCAGCACGTCGTGGACGAAGGTGCCGTAGTCGGAGGGCCGGAATGCCGCCCTCTGCCGGGGCTTCGCGTCCAGGCCGAAGCGGAGGAAATAGCTGAAATGGCAGGAGTTGACCAGGTCCAGCTTGGTGGCGGACATGGGCACCACCGGTCCGAACAGCTCCCGCACCGCGGGGGGGGACAGCCGCCCCCGCCGCCAGCGGGACGCCTGCCGGATGCGCTCCACCCGGGGGGCCAGTCCGGGGACCTGCAGCAGGGCGGAGGCCACCAGCGGGTCCTGCCCCGCCAGCTCCACCGCCGCGTCCGGGGCGGACAGCCGGGCCAGCGGGCTGGAGCCGTCCGCCACAGGCCCGTCGGGAAACAGCGCCGCCAGACGCTCCCAGAGGAAGCAGGGCATTTTCTGGTTTTCCCCCGCCCCGGCGGCATAGCTGACGTACAGCCGCTCAGAGGGGCGGGCGCAGGTCTCGTAGGCGATGGTCATCTCCCGGCGGAGCTTGTCCTCCTGCTTTGGGGCCAGCTCGATGTCCATGGCGGACAGGGCGTCCCGGTCCTGGGAATCGAACAGCCCCGGGGACGGGGCGCAGTCGGGGATGGAATTGCTGTCCGCCCCCAGCAAGAACAGCGCCCTGACCTCCTTGTGGGCCATGCGGGGGGCGTCCCCCACCGTCACGGCGTCCAGGGACACAGGAATGGCCCCCACGTCGTACTGGCTGAGCACCAGGGAGAACAGGCGGGAAAATTCCTCCGGCTCCAGTTCCGTGTCCGCCAGCAAAAGGGCGCACTGCTCCAGCCCGCCCACCAGGATGTCCCACAGCTGGCGGTACTGGGCGGCGGCGGTGCGCTCACCCCGCCCGTCCAGGCTGTCCGCCCGCTGGGCCAGCCGGGTGGGCAGGTCGATATCGTCCAGCAGCTGGTACAGCGCCAGGGCGCGGCCCCGGCCCGTCTTGTCCTTGTTTTTCCGCAGGGCCTCCAGGGGGGCGATAACCCGGCGGCGCAGGCCGTCCAGCCACGCCACCAGGGCGGCGTCCGCCTCGGTGAACTCCCGCCCGTAGCCTTCCGGGTGCATATCCCAGGGCTTTTTCCGGGTCCAGGCGGAGCCCTTCAGGTCCCAGGTGAGGACGTAGTTCTCCAGCAGGTCCCGTTCCTCATCCGAGATGCCCGTCAGCCCGGTTTTCAGGTAGCGGAACAGCTCGTCATAGGGGTAGTCCGACCCCGCCGCCGCCAGGGCGGAGGTCACCAGGGCCAGCACCGGCTTTTCCAGCACATCCTCCATGGCGGACAAGAACACCGGCACCCCGTACCGGGCAAAGGTGCTGCTGATCAGCTCGCCGTACCCGTCCAGGCGGCGGGTGCACACGGCGATGTCCCGGCAGCGGTAACGCTCCTCCCGCAGCAGCCGCAGAGTCTCGGCGGCGCACCACTCCGCCTCCTGCCGGGGGGTGGCGGCGGCGACCCGGGTAACGGTACACGCTCCCGTCCAGGGGGGCCCTGAAGAGGGGCCGAACAGGCTGCGCTCCAGGAATTCCAGGGACGGGTGCCGGGGGAGGGGCCGGTTTACCGCCTCCTCCTGGACGGGGAGGGCGTCCGCTCCTGCCATCCGGGCCAGCCGCTTCGCCGCACGCAGGGCGGGCTGGAAGATCTCCGACGGGCCGTCCCCGGCATCGCACACAAAGGCCACCGTCAGCTCCCCCTGGGCCATGAGGGCGGACAGCACCGTTTCCTCCTGGGGGGTGAAATCGGTGAAGCCGTACACATAGAACCCCATCCCCGCCCCCCAGCGGGTGTCCCGGAGCTGGCGGGCCAGACGGTCCAGCCGCCCCCGGGGGTCGGCGGCCCCCTGGGCCTCCAGGGCCTGGTAGGCGGCGTAGATCAGCCCCAGGTCCCGGAGCTTGTCCCCCTGCCGACCGCCCAGCTCCTCCCCGGCGGAGATCAGCGTTTCCGGCTGGACCTGGTAGGAGCGGCACTCGTCCACCGTGGCCAGCAGGCCGGTGAGGAACGCGGGCTTCCGGGAGGAGGTGCGGTAGGCGGACAGCGTGTCGGACACCCGCCGCAGGGCGGCGTACATCAGCAGCATCCGGCCCCCGGCGTCCAGCATGGGCGCGGCCCCGCCCCCGGCGGCGTCGGTGAGCCGCCCCGCCAGACGGGTGAAGGACAGCACCTCGCACTCCATGGACGCGCCGCCCTCCAGCGCGGCGCACATGGCCCGCTCCGTCTCATGGGAATACTGCTCGGGGACGATGAGCAGGCGGCGGCGGGCGGCGGAGCGGCCCATGCGCTCCAAAAGCTCCCCCCGGATGTCCTGCCCCGCCCGGGCGTAGAGAAGATTCAGCATAAAGGGCCCCCTTTCGCGTTTTTTTCCATTATAGCAAAAACGGGGCCGGAAAAAAAGCTGTTGACAAACCCTTCCCCATCTGGTATGATACTTTGGCAAAAGGAAGCAGGAATGGCGCCGCCATCCTCACCTCCCGCCGCGGGGCGAAGGGGTTTACATGGTGAAATCCGCACCGCCGGGTGCGTGTTTCGTTGTGGACGTGGGCGCTGTTGCGCTCACGTTTTGACATTTCTTAGGAGGTGCGTGACCATAGCAAATACGGCTCATCAAATCAACGAGGAGATCCGCGACCGGGAGGTGCGGCTGATCGGCGCCGACGGCGCACAGCTGGGCGTCATGTCCGCCCGGGAGGCTCAGGCCCGCGCCGACGAGGCCGGCCTGGACCTGGTGAAGATCTCCCCCACCGCCAAACCCCCCGTTTGCAAGCTCATGGACTACGGCAAGTTCAAGTTCGAGCAGGCCAAGCGGGAGAAGGAGGCCAAAAAGAACCAGCACGTGGTGGAGGTCAAGGAAGTGCGGATGTCCCCCGGCATCGACATCGGGGACTTCAACACCAAGCTGCGCAACGCCCAGAAATTCCTGAGCGAGGGCAACCGGGTAAAGGTGACCGTCCGCTTCCGGGGCCGGGAGATGGCCCATACCGACATCGGCCGCAAGCTGCTGCTGGATTTTGCCGGCCAGTGCGGGCCGCTGGCGGTGATGGACAAGGAGCCCAAGCTGGAGGGCCGGCACATGAGCATTTTCCTGTCCGCCAAGAGCGCCAAGACGAATAAGCAGTAAAAAAGCGCGGAGCCGCCGCGAGCTGCGGGCTGAGGCCGGAGCGGAGCGAACCGGCGAAGCGTGACAAGCGATCCCACGCGGTGCTTACCGCACCATCAACACACGTAAAGGAGATAACCGCCATGCCTAAAGTGAAAACACACAGCGGCGCCAAGAAGCGCTTCAATCTGACCAAGAACGGGAAGGTCAAGCGCGCCCACGCCAACAAGAGCCACCTGCTCAACGGCCACGGCAAGACCCGCAAGCTCAAGAGGAGCCTCCGCAAGGGCGGCTACGCCGACGTGACCAACGCGGCCACCATCAAGCGCATGGTCCCCTACAAATAAGGGAAAACATCACAATTTCACTCAACATAGGAGGCTGAACGACAATGGCAAGAGTCAAGGGCGCGATGATGACGCGCAAGAGAAGGAATAAGATTCTCAAACTGGCCAAGGGCTACTGGGGCGCCAAGAGCAAGCATTTCAAGATGGCCAACGAGCAGGTGATGAAATCCCTGCAGTACGCCTACGTGGGCCGACGCCTGAAGAAGCGCGACTTCCGTCAGCTGTGGATCGCCCGCATCAGCGCTGCTTGCAAGCTCAACGGGATGAACTACTCCACCTTCATGCACGGCCTGAAGCTGGCCAACGTGGAGATCAACCGCAAGATGCTGGCCGAGCTGGCCGTCAACGACAAGGCCGCCTTCACCCAGCTCACCGAGCTGGCCAAGGGCAAGCTGGCCTGAATGATCCCGCGCCAAAGCGCCTGGTCCATGGGGCCGGGCGCTTTTCCTTTGCCCGGAGGAGCGGCCAGCGGCAAAAGATGGCTCGGGCTGCCATGGCCTGACGGCCCGGTTTGGATAGGCCCTTGTGCGGCAGTCTGATATACAAAGGGCCGTTTGTCCGGCGTTTTTTTCCGGTTTTCGGCGGGCGCAACCTGTAGTTGCGGAAGTTCCAGCCTGATTTGGTTGACCAGAACGGGGAATGGGGCTACGATATGGGGGTGTTAACACGGAATGCGGCCGCAGGATCCAGGAGGTATATTGTTATGAAATTGGGAGAAAAATTGCAGCAGCTCCGCAAGCGGAGCGGCCTGTCCCAGGAACAGCTTGCGTCACAGCTCGCCGTGTCCCGGCAGGCGGTGAGCAAGTGGGAGCTGGACGAGACCATGCCGGACACGGAAAACGTCATCCAGCTCAGCCGGATTTTCGGCGTGAGCTGCGACTACCTGCTCCGGGAGGAGGTGGACGAGCAGGGCGCGCCCCTGTCCGCCGCGCCGGGGGAGGCCCATCTGGACGGGCCGGGATGGGCGCATAACGCGTCTGCCCTGTCGCTGGCGGCGTGCGCCATCGGGCTTCTGCTGGCCCTGGGGGGCTGGATTCATGAGCAGACCTCCGGCCCGCTCATCATCGGATTGATTATCCAGATTCTGGGCGTATTGCTGTTCGAGCTGGCGGCGCCCCGCATGGACGGCGGCGGCAAAACCGCCCGCCTCACCTTTTATATGGCGGCAAACTGGCTGCTGATGCCCATACCCGCGGCGGTTCTGTGCAGCTGGGGCCTCCGCATTTACGTCAAGCCCCTTTCGAGCCTGCTGGCCTGGTCGGCGGTTTTGCTCTGCGATCTGCTGCTCAGCGGGGCGCTGACGGCGGCGCTGGCCAGGCTGCGGCGGCGTCAGGCCCAAGAAACGTAAAAATTTCCCGCGCATGGAATCCTCCCGTTTTCCTATCCTAACTTCAAATGGAAACGGGGGGATTTTCATGCGCTGGCTCTGGTATTTTATCATTTACAGCTTTGCGGGCTTTTTGCTGGAGGTGGCCTTCGCCCGGGCCATCCGCCACCCCAAGCGGGACCGCAAGTGCTTCGTGCTCCTCCCGCTGTGCCCGGTGTACGGGCTGGGGGCGTGCCTGATCCTGCTTCTGGCCCCGCTGATGCCGGGCCCGCTGTGGGTGATGGCGGCGGGGGGCCTTGCCGCCACCGGGGCGGAGCTGGCTATGGGGCTGTTCTACCGCTTCGCCCTGGGGGTGCGGTTCTGGGATTACACCGGCATCCGGGGCAGTCTGGGCGGGCTGGTCTGCCCCAGGTTTTCCCTGTACTGGACAGTGCTGGCGCTGGCGCTGGTCTACCTGGTCCATCCCGCCGTGTCCCTGCTGGCGGAGGGCATCCCGGCCTTTCTGGCCCCGCCCGCGGCCATCCTGCTGGGGGCGGACGGGGCGGTGTCCTGCGCGGCCCTGCGGCGGGCGGGGGATACCGATGTGCTGAAATGGTACGCGCCGTAGGGATGCACGGCCTTTAGCCCCTCCCCCATGCGGGTTGCACCTTGACAATGCGCGTATTTCGGCATAAAATAAGGGCCATCCTGTAACCCCGGGAGAGAGGGGAGAAAAACATGATCGAACTGAAAAATGTATCCAAAATATTCCCCACCGCGGAAGGGGCGCTGCACGCCCTCACCGACGTGTCCCTCACCATCGGAGACGGCGAGGTGTACGGCATTGTGGGCATGAGCGGCGCGGGCAAGTCCACCCTGGTGCGGTGCATCAACCTGCTGGAGCGGCCCACCTCCGGCCAGGTGGTGATCGACGGGGACGACCTGTGCGCCATGAGCCGGAAGGAGCTGATCGCCCAGCGGCGGTCCATCAGCATGATCTTCCAGCAGTTCAACCTGCTGATGCAGCGCACCTGCCTGAAAAACATCTGCTTTCCCATGGAAATCGCCAAAAAGCCCAAGGCGGACGCGGAAAAGCGCGCCCATGAGCTGCTGGAGATCGTGGGCCTGCCCGACAAGGCGGACGCCTATCCCGCCCAGCTGTCCGGCGGACAGAAACAGCGCATCGCCATCGCCCGGGCTCTGGCCAGCGACCCCAAGATTCTGCTGTGCGACGAGGCAACCTCCGCCCTGGACCCCAAGACCACAAGGGACATCCTGCGGCTGGTGAAGGACATCAACCGCCGCCTGGGCATCACCGTGGTGGTGATCACCCATGAGATGGCGGTGGTGGAGGAGATCTGCACCCAGGTGGCCATCCTGGACCACGGCCATGTGATGGAGACGGGCAGCGTGGAGCAGGTGTTCTCCAACCCCCGGAGCGAGGCGGGCCGGCGGCTGGTCTACCCCGACGGGGTGCGGGTGGAGGAGCTGCCCGCCGCCAACGTCATCCGCATCGCCTTCAACGGCGGCTCCAGCTATGAGCCGCTTATCGCGTCCCTTGCCATCGACTGCGGCGTGAAGGTGAACATACTGGGAGCGGACACCCGGAACGTCAACGGGCAGGCCTTCGGCACCATGCTGCTGGGCCTGCCGGAAAACCGCGCGGAGGCGGAAAAGGCCGTCGAGTACATCAAAAACCAGCCCAATGTGACCATGGAGGAGGTGCGGGATTACCATGCTTGACTTTTTATCCGACCCGAAGGTGCTGGAGCAGCTGGACATACTCCGGCAGACCACCGGCCCGGGCATCTGGGAGACGCTGTACTCCACCGTGCTGGCCACCGCGCTGGCCTATGTCATCGGCCTGCCCCTGGGCGTGATCCTGGTCACCGGGGAGCAGGGGGGCATCCGGCCCCTGCCCGGGGCGCTGATGAAGGCGCTGAACTTTATCGTCAACGTCCTGCGCTCCATCCCCTTCCTGATTTTGATGATGATGGTGATCCCCCTGTCCCGCCTGCTGGTGGGCACCAGCGTGGGCACTGTGGCCCTCATCGTCCCCCTGGTCATCGCCGCGTTCCCCTTCGTGGCCCGGGTGGTGGAGGGCTCCCTGCGGGAGATGGACCGGGGCATGATCGAGGCCGCCCAGTCCATGGGCTGCACCACCTTCCAGATCATCTGGAAGGTGCTCCTGCCCGAGTGCCTGCCCTCCCTGATCGTGGGCTTTACCACCGCGTCCATCACTATTTTGAGCTATGGCGCGATGGCGGGCATCATCGGCGGCGGCGGGCTGGGCGCGATTGCCATCAACTACGGCTACTACCGCAAAAAAAACGTGGTCATGTACATCACCGTCATTGTGCTGGTGCTCCTGGTGCAGCTCCTGCAGTCCTTCGGCACCCGGATGGCGGTGCGGCTGGACAAGCGGCTCAACCATAACAGCCGGAAAAACGTCCAGAACGCCGCCAGGGCCAAGGTCCAGAAGGACAAGAGAAGCGGCGGCGGCGCGATGAGATAACCCGGCGGATTTGTGGGAAGGGACAAAGATATGCCCCTTGTCCCTTCCTACTTATGTAACATTCGCCCCATTGACAAATGTACTTTGGCGCGTTAAACTAAGTAGCATCAACCAAGCAAATAAATATGTTTTAAAGGCAATGATGAGGAGAGTACGCGCGGAGATACGGCACAGAGAGCCCGGGGAGCTGGAAACGGGTACGGAACGCCGCGCCGAACATGGCCTCGGAGCCGCACGGTCGAGAGGGGGTGCCCTTTAGGCCGCGACGGGAGCGCCCGTCACAGCGCCGGGGTATGTCTGTACCCTATAAGGCCCGGTCCCGTGAGGGGCGGGTGAAGCAAGGTGGTACCACGAAGCGGCTTGAACGCTCTCGTCCTTGACTGTGTGTCAGGGGCGTTTTTTTGTCCCCTTTGTTCCGGTGGACCCCGCGTGAGCGGTTCACATAGATCATCGCAAATTTTATAAGGAGAGATCACTATGAAAAAGATTGGCAAACTGTTTGCCCTGGTGCTGGCCCTGGCGCTGGCGCTGAGCCTGGCCGCGTGCTCCAGCGGCGGCTCCAATGAGACCCAGCCACCCGAGAGCGAGGCCCCTGGGACCACCCAGCCCGCCGGGGACAGCACCGATGCGCCCACCGGCGACCCCGAGGATCCCGCCACCGACGCTCCCGCCGGCGACCCGGTGACCATCACCGTGGGCGCCACCCCCGTGCCCCATGTGGAGATCCTGGAGAAGGTCAAGGAGATCCTGGCCGAGCAGAACATCACCCTGGAGATCAAGGAGTTCACCGACTACGTGCAGCCCAACAACGCCGTGGAGGACGGCTCCCTGGACGCCAACTACTTCCAGCACATCACCTATATGAACCAGTTCAACGAGGAGAACGGCACCCATCTGGCGAGCGTGGCCGAGGTCCACTATGAGCCCTTCGCCATCTACGGCGGCAAGACCACTTCCCTGGCCGACCTGCCCGACGGCGCTCAGGTGGGCGTGCCCAACGACGCCACCAACGAGGCCCGCGCCCTGCTCCTGCTGGCTCAGGAGGGCCTCATCACCCTGAAGGACGACACCGACATCTACGCCACCCAGCTGGACATCGCGGAGAACCCCAAGAACATCCAGATCGTGGAGCTGGAGGCCGCTCAGCTCACCTCCCGCCTGCCCGACCTGGACGTGGCGGTCATCAACGGCAACTACGCCCTGGACGCGGGGCTGACCTCCGCTGACGCCCTGGCCGTGGAGGCCGCCACCGGCGCAGCCGCCGAGGCCTATGTGAACGTGCTGGCCGTCAAGGAGGGCCGCGAGAATGACGAGGCCATCCTGGCCCTGGCCAAGGCCCTCCAGTCCGAGGAGATCCGGAGCTTCATCGACGAGAAGTACAGCGGCGGCGTGGTCGCCCTGTTCTGAGAAAATCCCCTTTGCTGAAAAAGCGGCGCGTGGACTGCCACGCGCCGCTTTTTCCGTTTCCCGCATGAGATGGATGTACCTTTCCTTGTAATCCGGCATTTTTCTCACCTCATCGCATCATATAATGCACACAGCAGAAAATACAATAAAGTTTCAACCAAATAATAATGTTTATTTTCTTATGTTTTAAAATCATTTGTTTTGCATTAGAATAATACATGAGGTGATTCTAATGCCGTTCAATCCAAAGAATATAAAGAAAAAGGTTGATGCCTGCTACAAAACCTTGTATCTGCGTCAGGAGCTGGTCGATGCCGTGGAGAAAATTGCGCAGGAGAATGATACCAGCTTCAACAGCGTTGTTGTCAGCATGATTGAACAGTGTTTGGAAGATATCCAGAGCGAGGAAGCCCTCAGGGAAGAAAAACCATAAGAGGACGCAAAAAAGCGGGGCCGGCGGCCCCGCTTTTTTATTTCGTTTTCAGCATCCGGGTGGCGTTGATAATGGCGATCACCGCCACGCCCACGTCGGCGAACACCGCGCCCCACATGGACACGTCTCCCCGCGCTCCCAGAATCAGGAACAGCGCCTTGACGCCCAGGGCGAACACGATATTCTCCCGTACAATCCGCATACACTTCCGGGCGATCTCCATGGCCCGGCCCAGCTTGGCGGGGTCGTCGTCCATCAGCACCACGTCCGCGGCCTCGATGGCGGCGTCCGAGCCCATGGCCCCCATGGCGATGCCCACATCCGCACGGCTGAGCACCGGGGCGTCGTTCACGCCGTCCCCCACGTAGGCCAGTACGCCCTTTTCGCTTTTGCGCTCCAGCAGGGCCTCCAGCCGCTCCACCTTGTCGGCGGGCAGGAGCTGGGCGTGTACCTCGTCCAGCCCAAGCTGGCCCGCCACGGCCCGCCCCACGGCCTCGCTGTCGCCGGTGAGCATGACGGTGCGGATGCCCTGGGCCTTCAGGGCCTTGACGGCGGCGGGGGCGGTGGGCTTGAGCTGGTCGGAGATCACCGCGCAGCCCAGATAGCGGCCCTCCCGGGCCACATGAACAATGGTGCCCGCCGCGCCGCAGGGCAGGGGCCTGACGCCTTCCCGCTTCATCAGCTTTTCATTCCCCGCCAGCACCCGCTTTCCGTCCGCCAGGGCGGACACGCCGTGGCCGGGGATCTCCCGCACGTCCGTCACACGGCTGGGGTCAATGTCCGCCCCCAGCGCCCGCCGCAGGGACTGGGCGATGGGATGGCCGGAGTGGCGCTCCGCCAGAGCGGCGGCTTCCAGCAAATCGTGCTCCGTTACGCCGGGGGCGGGATTCAGGGAGGATACCTCAAACACGCCCTGGGTGAGGGTTCCGGTTTTGTCGAACACTACGGTTTCCGTTTTTGCCAGCAGTTCCAGGTAGTTGCCGCCCTTGACCAGGATGCCCTGGGCGGACGCGCCGCCGATGCCGCCGAAGAAGGACAGCGGGATGGAGATGACCAGGGCGCAGGGGCAGGAGATGACCAGGAAGGTGAGGGCCCGGTGGATCCAGACGCCCCACTCCCCTGTGACCAGGGAGGGGATGATGGCCAGCGCCAGCGCGGAGCATACCACGGCGGGGGTGTAGTACCGGGCGAATTTGGTGATGAAGTTCTCCGCCTTGGCCTTTTTGGCGGAGGCGTTTTCCACCAGATCGAGAATTTTCGCCACGGTGGACTGGCCGAACTCCCTGGTGACCCGGACCTTCAAAAGCCCGGTGAGGCTGACGCAGCCGCTGAGCAGCTCAGACCCCACCACCACATCCCGTGGGGCGGACTCGCCGGTGAGAGCGGCGGTGTCGATGGCGGACGCGCCCTCCAGCACCACGCCGTCCAGGGGGATCTTCTCGCCGGGGCGGACCACGATGGTCTCGCCCACCGCCACCTCGTCGGGGTCAACCTCGAGAATCTGGCCGTCCCGCTCCACATTGGCGCAGTCCGGGCGGATGTCCATGAGCTGGGCGATGGAGCGCCGGGACTTGCCCACCGCTACGCTCTGGAACAGCTCGCCCACCTGATAGAACAGCATGACGCCCACGGCCTCGGAATACTCCCCCAGCACCAGGGCTCCGATGGTGGCCACGCACATGAGGAAGTTCTCGTCAAAGACCTGCCCGCGGCTGATGTTGCGGACGGCCTTCCACAAAATATCCCAGCCGATGACAAAATAGGGGATGAGGTACAGCGGCCACTTGAGCAGCACAAGTCCATAATCGGGCGCACCTTCTACCGGTTCCGTCAGCAGGGGGATATGCCGGTGCATCGGGATTTCAGGCATCAGGGACACCGCCGCCAGCAGTACCGCCGCCGCAATAATGCGCACCAGCACCTTTTTTTGCTTCCTTGTCATAACCAATCACTCCTATACGCGGATGTGCAGTCCGCTTTATTGCTTCCTAACCGGCGCGGGCCGGTTTCTCCAGTACGCCGATGCCCTCGGGCACCTTCCCCTCTACCACCTCCAGCGACACCGGGGCCAGATTGAGACGCTCCAGAAATTCCCGGTACGTCTCCGGGGTAAAGGCGTGTTCGTAGTGAAAGCCCACGCCCTGGTAAATTTTGATCATGGCCCCGCAAGCCGCCCCCACCTTCCCTTGCAGGTAGGTGGGCAGAACCAGCCGTCCGCCGGGGGCGGTGACCCGCCACAGCTCCCGGGCGGCGGCCTCCGGCGCGCCCAGCAGGTGGAGCACGTTGGCGGCAATCACCACGTCAAAGCTGCCGTCGGGGTCGGGCAGGGCGGCGATGTCCCGCTGGGCGAAGCTCACGTTTTTCAGCCCCTTCCGGGCGGCTTTTTTCCGGGCCTGCCTCAGCATGGCCTCCGACTGGTCGGTGCACAGCACCGAGCCTGCCCGCTCCGCCGCCGCCAGGGAGAACAGCCCCGTCCCGGCGGCGCAGTCCAGCACCTTTGCCCCGGCGGGAACCAGCTGTGCCACCCGGGCCGCCGCCGTGTTTACCGCGCTGTTGCTGTGCTCCACCAGGCCATACAGCCCCGCCACCCGGTCCCAGAAGGTGCTCACAGCACGATTTCACAGTCCGGCTCCACCTTCTTGCAGCACTTTACCACGTCCTTCATCAGGGCGTCCACGTCGTCCGCCTCGATGGTCATTTTCTGGGTAAGGAAGCTGACGGTGGCGCCGGTGACGCCGGGAAGCTTCTTGATGGCGGTCTCCATTTTGGCGGCGCAGTTGGCGCAGTCCAGGTCGATGAGCTTGAACGTCTTTTTCATGATAAATCTCCCTTTCTTAACTTCATGATATTGAGCAGGCGCCGTCGCCGAGCGAAAATGCCGCGGCATTGCCTGCGGGGGTAACGGGCTTAAAGTTCTTTTTCGGTTCCTTTTTCTTTCAGGAAAAAGGAACTACTCGTTGACGTGTTCCATCCCCTGGGCGATGATCTTGCGCACGTGGTCGTCGGCCAGGGAGTAGAACACGGTTTTGCCGTCCCGGCGGAACTTCACCAGACGGCTGTTTTTCAGCACCCGCAGCTGATGGGATACGGCGGACTGGGTGAGGCCCAGCAGCTTGGAGATGTCGCACACGCACAGCTCCGCCTCGAACAGGGCGTACAGGATCTTGATCCGGGTGGAGTCGCCGAACACCTTAAACAGCTCGGCCAGGTCGTACAGCGTCTCGTCCCCGGGCATCTCGCTGAGCACCGCGCCCACCGTATCCTCGTGGACGCACAGGAAGCCGCAGCGCTCGATCTCGTTGTTGCCGGCCATAGGTCCAGCTCCTTTCATTCGGCAAACATATGAACATCTGCTCATATATTAGCGCGTTGCGGGTCGTTTGTCAATAGGGGCGGGCAAAAATTTTTTCGGGCCGCAGGCGCGGCCCGAAAAAAGCTATCCCAACGGCAGGGTGACGGTGAATGCCGTCCCCTCCCGCTGGGTGCTGCTCACGGTAATCTTCCCCCGGTGGGCCTCCGCGATGGCGGCGGCGATGGACAGACCCAGGCCATGCCCGCCCGCCTCCCGGCTTCGGGCGGCGTCCGCCCGGTAGAACCGCTCAAACAGGTGGGCCTGGGCCTCCGCCGGGATGGGCGCGCCGGTGTTGTGGACGGTGAGCACCGCTTTGTCCCCCGCCGTCAGGGTGAGGGCCACCGTTCCCCCCGGCTCGCTGTATTTGCAGGCGTTGTCCAGCAAAATCGCCGCCAGCCGCCGCAGGTCCTCGCCGCTTCCAATCACGGATACGTTGGGGGCGACGCGGCTTTCCAGAGTCAATCCCCGCTCAAAAGCCACAGGGTCAAAGGACATGACACAGCCCTCGCACAAATCGGACAGGGACACCGCCTCCCGGGGGCGCTCCCGCTGTCCGGCGTCCCCACGGGCCAGGAACAGAAGGTCCTGTACCAGCTCCTTCATCCGCAGGCCCTCCTGCCGGATATACTCCACCCATTTGCGCTGGCTGTCCACCGTCTCCTCCCCGTGGGCCAGCAGGATGTCCACATCCGCCAGCATCACGGTCAGCGGCGTTTTCAGCTCGTGGGAGGCGTCGGCCACGAACTGCTGCTGACTCCGCCAGCCCTCCTCCACCGGGCGCACCAGCCACCGGGAGAGGAACCAGCTCACCGCGAAAAAGCCCGCCGCCGCCACGGCAAACAGCATCACGGCGGACAGCACCTGCCGTCGGGCGCCCTCCCGCTCCCAGCCCAGCCCGGCAAAGGCGGCGGCAAGATACCGCCCCGAGGTCCGGATCTGATACCGAAGCCCCAGCTGGGGCAGACGGCCCTCCCGCTCCCCGGAGGCCAGGGCGTCCTCCACCGCCCGCACCACGGTGCTTTTGTCCACCACCGCGTTGTAGGCCAGGGCCAGCACGATCTGCCCGTCCCCGTCCACCATGGCGCAGAAGGCGGGTATGGCGGTGTACAGCTCGCCGTCCTGGTCCAGGGAACCGTTCCCGGCGGAGCCCCAGGGGTCCAGCGCCGCCTGGGTGCGGGCCAGGACGGTTTGCAGCACCGCGTCCGTCCCCTCCCGGTACTGCTGGACGGACGAGGCGGTCTGCACCGTGAGCACCGCCGCCAGCACGCCGGACAGGAGCAGCATGAGGATCAGCGTAAATTTCCACCGCAGGCGCTTGAGCATGGCCCGGGCCTCCTTTCCTGTTTTGATGGACTCACAGCTTTTTCATCATCCAGTACGCGTCCGCATAGTTCCCGGTTTGATATTTTACGTTATCAGGGAACCGCCCATACTTCTGGAACCCCAGCTTTTCGTATAACGCAACCGCGCCCTTGTTATCCGCGATTACCTCCAGCTCCGCCTGCTCATATCCAATCTCTTTCGCTGTCTCTAAAACGGCGTTCAGCATCATTGTTCCGATGCCCCTGCCGCAGTATTCCTGATACAGCGCGATTGCGATTTCACACCTGTGCCGGTATCTCCGATAGGCTCCGATCCCGTTCAGGGAACAGTTCCCCGCGTGTTTTCCGTCAACAAACGCCGCAAGCAGCAGATCCCTGGGGGAATCCATCATTCTCTGAATAAACTCCCGTTCCTGCTCCGGCGTCAAGGCGGCCTCGTCCGGCTCCCGGATCAAATACGGCGTCTCCGATGCGGTGGTTTTCAGGTAATGGATCAGATCCTCCGCGTCACCCGCTTCCGCGTTTCTCAAGAGCACTTCGTGTCCGGTTTTATCCGTTGCGTTCAATGGTTTGAAAATCATAATTGATCCCCCCTGAATTCCGTTTGCCGCTCTGATTGTACCATGTCCGCCGGTAAGATTCAAGGCGCCGCGCCCCATGAGGGCCTCCCATGGGCCGGCATCCTTCCGCGAATCCCAAAATTCTCACCACGCTCCCGACAAATTTCCCCGAAATGATTGACAAGCCTGTAACAAACCGCTATAATGCATCTCGCTATCCGTGAAACCCCGGGCCCGAACAGGGTCGTTCGCCGCAGCGGGCGCTTGCCGGGAACTATAACAAGGGAGCTGACAAAACACTCATCATTAGAAATGGGGGAGGATAAATGTCCAAGGAGCTGATCCGCCTGCGGGACTGCGTCATGTCCTACGGCGACGAGGTCGTGCTCGACCACATCAACCTGTATATCAATGACAAGGAATTCCTCACGCTGCTGGGCCCCAGCGGGTGCGGCAAGACAACCACGCTTCGTATCATAGGCGGGTTTCTGTCGCCGACCGCCGGGGACGTTTTATTTGACGGCGTGAGGATGAACGACGTCCCGCCCCACCAGCGGGCGGTAAACACGGTGTTCCAGCGGTACGCCCTGTTCCCCCATCTCAATGTGTTTGAGAACGTGGCCTTCGGCCTGCGCATACCCAAGGCGGACCAGACGGGCCGGAAGGTGAAGATCCCGGAGGCGGAGATCCACCGGCGTGTGATGGAGATGCTGGAGACGGTGAACCTGAAGGGCTTTGAGAAGCGCCCGGTGTCCGCCCTGTCCGGCGGGCAGCAGCAGCGGGTGGCCATCGCCCGGGCCCTGGTGAACCGGCCCCGGGTGCTGCTGCTGGACGAGCCTTTAGGCGCGCTGGATATGCGCCTGCGCAAAGATATGCAGAACGAGCTGAAGCGCATACAGCAGGAGATGGAGATCACCTTCATCTACGTGACCCACGACCAGGAGGAGGCGCTGGCCATGTCCGACACGGTGGTGGTGATGGACGGCGGGCGCATCCAGCAGATCGGCACACCCGAGGACATTTACAACGAGCCGAAAAACGCCTTTGTGGCGGACTTCATCGGTGAATCCAACATCATTGACGGCGTCATGCGCTCCGACGGGGTGGTGGAGATCTTCAACCGGCGGTTCCAGTGCCTGGACAAGGGCTTTGACAGGGACGAGCTGGTGGACGTGGTCATCCGCCCCGAGGACGTGGACATCGTGGACGAGGCGGCGGGACAGCTTCGGGGCGCCGTCACCTCCGTCACCTTCAAGGGGGTCCACTACGACACCATCGTGGACTTCTACGGTTTCAAGTGGCTGATCCAGACCACCGACTACTGCCCGGCGGGAAGCCGCATCGGCATCAAGATCGACCCGGACGGCATCCACGTCATGAAAAAGAGCCAGTATTCCGGTATGTTCGGGGACTACTCCTCCTATTCCGAGGAGTACGAGGAGCTGGACGCGCCGGAGCCGGAGGACGGGGAGGGGGCTGATCCCCCGGAGGGCGGCTATGAGGAATAAACGGGCCTGGTTCGCCTTTCCCTATGTGATCTGGATGGCGCTGTTCGTGGTGGTCCCCATCCTGATCATGGCGGTGTACGCCTTTACCGTTTCCGACCCCGCCACCCATACCGCAAGCCCCTCCATGGCGAATTTCATGGGCATGGGCGCGTACCTGTCCGTGTTCCTGCGCTCCTTCTGGCTGGCTGTTCTGGCCACCCTGGTGTGCCTGCTCATCGGCTACCCGGTGTCCTGCTGGATGGCCAGGGAGGGCGCGAAATTCCAGCGCATTGCCATGGCGCTGATCATGCTGCCCATGTGGATGAACTTCCTGCTGCG
This sequence comes from Oscillospiraceae bacterium, assembly GCA_910575695.1. GTDB lineage: Bacteria > Bacillota > Clostridia > Oscillospirales > Oscillospiraceae > Enterenecus. The sequence goes on from CAJTGJ010000017.1 coordinate 52,401, forward strand.
CACCTACTCCTGGATGTCCATCCTGGAGAACAACGGCCTGCTCAACCAGCTGTTCCAGGCCATCGGCCTGCTGGATCTGCTGGGGGTGGACTATATCCACATGATCGGCACCTCCGGCGCGGTGGTGCTGGGCATGGTGTATAACTACCTGCCCTTCATGATCCTGCCCATTTATTCCGTCATTGTGAAGCTGGACAACTCCCTGATCGAGGCCGCCCGGGACCTGGGGGCGGATTCGGCGCGGGTGTTCTCCAAGGTGATCTTTCCGCTGTCCCTGCCGGGGATTTTATCGGGGGTGACCATGGTGTTTGTGCCGTCGGTGTCCACCTTCGCCATCTCCAGCCTGCTGGGCGGGGGCAACGAGATGATGCTGGGCGATCTGATCGAGCTTCAGTTCCTGGGCGGGGCCTACAACCCCCATTTGGGCGCGGCCATCTCCATGGTGATGATGGTCATCGTCGTTGTGTGCATGGTTGTCATGAACCACTTCGGCGAGGGCGAGGAACAGGCGGTGATCATGTAATGAAACGCTCTAACCGTATCGGGAGCCGCATCTTCATCGGCCTGACCTTTCTGTTTTTGTATCTGCCTATTTTCCTGCTGATTATTTTTTCCTTCAACGCCGGGGATTCCAGCGCGGTCTGGAAGGGCTTTTCCCTGGACTGGTACGCCGCGCTGTTCCAGAACCGGCTGATTATGGAGAGCCTGTACACCACCCTGCTGGTATCCCTGCTGGCCACCGTGATTTCCACAGCGGCGGGCACCTTTGCCGCCATCGGGCTGTACGCCCTGTCCAAGCGGAAGCGGGACGCCCTGCTGGTGGTCAACGATATCCCCATGATGAACGCGGATATCGTCACCGGCGTGTCCCTGTGCCTGTTCTTTGTGGCGTTTTTCCAGGGCTGGGGCGCGTTTGCGAAATGGTTCAACGGCATCCAGCCTGTGGTGGAGCTGCCTGACCGGCTGGTGCTGGGCTTCACCACCATGCTGCTGGCCCACATCGCTTTCAACATCCCCTATGTGATTTTGAACGTGGCCCCCAGGCTGCGGCAGATGGACAAAAACCTGGTGGACGCCGCCCAGGACCTGGGCTGTACCTGGATGCAGGCGTTCTGGAAGGTGATCCTGCCGGAGATCAAGCCGGGCATCGTGTCCGGGGCGCTGATCGCCTTTACCATGTCCATCGACGATTTTGTGATTTCCTATTTCACCGCCGGGTCGTCCACCTCCACCCTGGCCATGCGGATCTACTCCATGACCAAGAAGCGCATCACCCCGGAGATCAACGCGGTGTCCACCCTGCTGTTTTTGTCGGTGCTGGTGCTGCTGGTGCTGAACAACGTCCGGGAGGTGCGCCAGGAGCGTCGGGCCGCCAGCCAGGAGGCGCGGGAGCCGTCCCGCCTGGAGAAGCTCTCCTTCCGCTTCCAGCAGCCCGCCTTCCAGTGGGCGCGCCGGGGCGTGACGGCGGCGCTGGCCTGCGTCTTTATCGTGGTGGTGGCGCTGCTCACCGGGGCCACCAGCTCCCAGCCGGTGGTCAACGTGTGCAGCCTGGGGGAATATATCGACGAGGATTTGATTATCCAGTTTGAGGACGAGACGGGCATCCGGGTAAACTATCAGACCGCCGAAAGCAACGAGGCCATGTACTCCCTGCTGAAAAGCGGCGGCGCGGACTACGATGTGATCGTCACCTCCGACTATATGATCGCCCAGCTTATGGAGGAGGGGATGCTGGAGGAGCTCGACTACGGCCAGATCCCCAACTTTGAGCTCATTGACCAGCGGTTCCGGCATTTGTCCTACGATCCGGAAAACAGATACACCGTTCCCTACACCTGGGGCACCCTGGGCATCATCTACAACGCCAGCCTGGTGGACGGGGAGATCGACAGCTGGAGCGCGCTGTATGACGGCAAATACGCGGGCAATGTCCTGCTCATCAACAACTCCCGGGACGCCCTGGGGGCGGCCCTGCTGTCCCTGGGCCATTCGGTGAACACCACCGACGAGGGGGAGATCCGGGAGGCGTTTGCCCTGATTTCCGGCGCCAGCCGCCGGGGCGTGTTCCAGGCCAAGGTGTCCGACCAGGTGTTCCAGAAGATGGAGGGCGGCAACGCCGCCATCGCCACCTACTACGCCGGGGACTTCCTGTCCATGCTGGACAACCAGGCGGACGGGGTGGACCTGCGCTACGTGGTCCCGGAGGAGGGCGGCAACTGGTTTGTGGACGCCATGTGCGTCCTGCGGAACGCCCCCCACTATGAGGAGGCCCTGAAGTGGATCAACTTCATTGCCTCCACTGACGCCAATCTGGCCAACATGGATACCATTTGGTATGCCTCCCCCAACACTGAGGCGCTGGAGCGGTACCCCGCCTACTACGAGGAGCTGTACGGCGAGGAGCTTGACCCAGAGCTGTATGAGATCATGGCCGCGCCGCCAGAGGTGCTGGAGCGGTGCGAGATGTATACCGTGCTCCCCCCGGCCACCCGGACGCTGTACAATGACCTTTGGATTCAGCTTGGCACATGAACACGAACGCAGGAGGCGCGCCCTGGGCGTGCCTCCTGTTTTCTGCGGAGCTTTTAAAAATCATATGCCGGGAAAATCAATGTTCACCGGGCAGGACGCCATGTACGCCCCGACTGATTTTTGCCAGAAAATGTTTGTTAAAAATATGACAGGTCCTCTTTACAGACTGGTTTGGATATGATAAAGTAGCTGTGAATGAGTACCACACAGGCTTGCCCCAATTCAGGCCCCAGCCTCCGCCCCGGAAAAGGGGGCGGACGAAACGCTCATGAAAACAGTCCGGACAGCAGATACTAGAGTCACCGCAGGGGCCGCGAAGCGGCCCGCAGTAGACTTCACAGGCAAAACACAGCCCATTAAATCGGGCTGGCGGGCAAAGCCCGCCTTGAACATCGGGTGCCGGTGTTCAAGTGTTTTGACTATAGCAGCCCGGGCCGTTTCATTGACCGCTGTACCGGTCTGAACTGCGCCCTTGTCTGCGATGGTGTATTTTTTTCCCAAAATAACCTTCCGCGGGCCATGGATGCCATTGAGGCAGGCCGGCCAAAAAAGGAGGAATCGTCCCATGAAACCAAAACGGACCCTTGCGCTTCTGCTCTGCGCGGCGCTTCTGCTCACGGCCCTGTCCGCCTGCGGCGCCACCGTGGTGGTGGTGGAGGGCGGCGGGAACGCAGGGACCCCCACTGGCGCGCCGGACCCCGCCGGTGAGCCCGGCCCCACCCAGGAGCCGGAACCCACCCAGGAGCCGGACGGCCAGCCCGGCGGTGAAACCACCGCCGTCAAGACCGGGCTGGCGGTGCTCCCCAGCCTGAGCGCCAGCGCCAGCGCTTCCGGCGAGGGCGACGGCGCCGCCCAGGCCGACATCCTCCTGGTGGCGGTCACGGTGGACGACGACGGCGTCATTGACAGCTGCATCATCGACTCTATCCAGGCCAAGATCGGCTTCAACGCCCAGGGCGCTCTGACCCCCCCCCTGGACACCACCTTCGCCACCAAGCTGGAGCTGGGCGACGACTACGGGATGCGGGCCGCCAGCCCCATCGGCAAGGAGTGGAACGAGCAGGCCAACACCCTGGCGGGCTACGTAGCAGGCAAAACCGCGGACGAGCTGAAGGGCATCGCCCTGGATGACAGCGGCCACGCCGTGGACGAGCCGGACCTGACGGCCTCCGTCACCATCGGCATCAGCGACCTGCTGGAGGGCGTGGAGGCCGCTGTGGCCAACGCCGCCCATCTGGGCGCCTCCAAGGGGGACAAGCTGGGGCTGGCCGCAGAGACCAACATGGCGTCCAGCAAGGACGCCTCCAGCGAGGAGGAGGGGCTGGCCCAGGCCTATGCCACCTTCGCCGTCACCACCACCGGCGGCGGCGTCATCACCAGCTGCCTCATTGACGCCCTCCAGGCCAACGTCAGCTTCGACACCGCCGGACAGATCACCACCGATTTGGCCTCCGTCCCCAAGACCAAGAACCAGCTGGGGGACGATTACGGCATGGTAGCTGCCAGCTCCATCGGCAAGGAGTGGTATGAGCAGGCCGCGGGCTTCTGCCAGTATGTCACCGGCAAGAGCGCGGACGATGTGGCCGGGCTGGCGGTGAACGGGGAGGGCAAGGCGGCCGACGCCGACCTGGCCGCCGCCGTCACCCTGAGCCTGGGGGATTTCCAGGCAGTCGTGGAAAAAGCCGCGAAGTGAACCGGCACAGCGAGGCGGTATGGGCATGAAAGAAAGAATTGTATCACTTGCGCTGGGACTGGCGCTCCTGCTGAGCGGCTGCGCCGCCCCCGCCGACCTGGCCGCCGGGCCGGAGCTGGCCCGGTATGAGGCCAGCTTTTTGACCCTGTTTGACACGGTGACCTCCATCGTGGGCTATGCCGGGACGGAGGAGGCCTTTCAGGCCGAGGTCCAGGAGTTCCACGACGCGCTGGAGGAGTATCACAAGCTGTTTGACGCCTACAACGAATACGCCGGGATGAACAACATCAAGACCATCAACGACAGCGCCGGGGAAGAGGCCGTCCCGGTGGACGGGCGCATCATCGACCTGCTGCTGTTCTGCCGGGAGCTGGAGCGGCTCACGGACGGACGGGTGGACGTGACGATGGGAAGCGTGCTGTCCCTGTGGCACGACGCCCGGGAGCGGGGCATCAACGACCCGGAACACGCCGCCCTCCCCGACGGGGACGCCCTGCGCGCCGCCGCACAGCACACCGGATTCGATCTGCTGGAAATTGACGAGGAGGCGTCCACCGTCCGCCTCACCGACCCGGAGGCCCGCCTGGACGTGGGGGCGGTGGCCAAGGGCTACGCCGTGGAGCAGGTCTGCCGGCAATCCCCCGCCGGGCTGCTGGTGAGCGTGGGCGGCAACGTCCGGGCCACCGGGCCCAAGCCCGACGGCCCCTGGGTGGTGGGCATACAGGACCCGGACGGCGGCGAGAGCTACCTCCACACAGTTTACGTGGAGGACGCCGCCGTGGTCAGCAGCGGCGACTACCAGCGCTATTATACCGTGGACGGGGTGCGCTGGCACCATATCATCGACCCGGATACCCTCTATCCCGCGAAATATTGGCGGGCCGTCACCGTTTTGTGCGCCGATTCCGGCCTGGCCGACGGCCTGTCCACCGCTCTGTTCCTCCTGCCCCGGGAGGAGGGGGCCGCTTTGGCCCGGAGCTGCGGGGCCGAGGCCATGTGGGTGGCGCTTGATGGCGCCCTGTTTTACACGGACGGCTTCCTGGAGGCCGTCCGGACCTGACCCATACTTCTCCGATTAAGAGGTGATGTGTGTGATGAAATTACCGTTTTTCGGCGGCGTCCACCCGGACGGACATAAGGGCCTGAGCGCCGCCGCCCCCCTTGCCGCCATGCCGCCCCCCGCCCGGGTGGCGATCCCCCTGCGCCAGCACATCGGCGCGCCCTGCAAGCCGCTGGTAAAGGCGGGGGACGCCGTGCGCATGGGCCAGAAGATCGGCGACGGCGAGGGCCTGTGCGTCCCGGTCCACGCGTCGGTGTCCGGCGTGGTGGAGGCTATTGAGGACCGCCCCCATCCCGGCGGGGGGCTGTGCCTGTCGGTGGTGATCAAAAATGATTTCCGGGACACCCCCGACCCGGCCATGAAGCCCCGGCCCAATCCGGAAAAGCTCAGCCCCGAGGAGCTGATCGGCATCATCCACCAGGCGGGACTGGTGGGCATGGGGGGCGCGGCCTTCCCCACCGACGTGAAGTCCCAGACCTGCGTGGGCCATGTGGACACCGTAATCCTCAACGCCTGCGAGTGCGAGCCCTATATCACCGCAGACGATATGCTGATGCGCACCCGGCCCGGGGATGTGCTCCGGGGTCTGGCTGTTTTCATGCGCATCCTGGCCCCCGGGGAGACGGTGGCGGCGGTGGAGGACAACAAGCCCCAGGCCGTCGAGGCTTTGAAACAGCAGCTCCCCAAGACGCCGGGGATCCGGCTGAAGGTACTGCCCACCCGCTACCCCCAGGGGGCGGAAAAGCAGCTGATCCAGGCTGTCACAGGCCGTCAGGCGCCCTCCGGCGGACTGCCCCGTGACGTGGGCTGCGCCGTGTTCAACGCCGCCAGCGCCGCCGCCGTGTGCCGCGCCGTCTACGAGGGCGTCAGCGTGTACGAGCGCATCGTCACCGTCACCGGGGAAGGGGTGAAACAGCCCCGGAACCTGATTGTCCGGGTGGGGACCTCCTTTCAGGAGGTCATCGACGCCGCCGGAGGGCTGACGGACGACGTGTGGAAGGTGCTGTCCGGCGGGCCCATGATGGGCATCGCCCAGAGCAGCCTGTCCGTCCCGGTCACCAAGGCCACCAACGCGGTTTTGTGCCTGTCCAACGCCCAGAACGGGGAGAGCGGGCGCCCCGTATGCATCCGGTGCGGCAAATGCGTGGAGGCGTGCCCCATGCGGCTGGAGCCGCTGTATCTGTACCGCTTTTCCAATGCGGGCAATCTGGACGCCCTGAAGCGGCTCAGCCTGATGGACTGCATTGAGTGCGGCTGCTGTGCCTACACCTGCCCCGGCAAGGTCCCCCTGGTGACGGGCATCCGCAAGGGCAAGCGGGCGCTGAAGGAGGGAGCGAAATGAATCTGACTGTCAGCCCGTCCCCCCACATCCGGGGGAAGGACACCGTCTCCCGGCTGATGCTGGATGTGGTGATCGCCCTGCTTCCCGCGCTGGCGGCGGGGTTCCTCATCCACGGCCTCCGGGCGGCGGCGGTGACGGCGGTGTCCGTCCTGTCCGCCCTGGCGGGTGAGTGGCTGCTGGGCCTGCTCCCGCACCGCCGCGTCACCCTGCCCGACGGCTCCGCTTTGGTCACCGGGCTGCTGCTGGCCATGACCCTGCCCGCCAGCGTGCCCTATTATATCCCCATCATCGGCGGGCTGTTTGCCACAGTGGTGGTGAAGGGCCTGTGCGGCGGCATCGGACAGAACACCTTTAACCCCGCCCTGAGCGCCCGGGCCCTGCTGATGCTGCTGTTCCCGGTGTGGCTGACCCGCTTCCCCGCGCCGGACGCCAGCCTGCCCCTGGGCGGCATCCGCGCCGCGGACGTGGTGGCCGGGGCCACCCCGCTCCACCATATGCAGATGCCCGCCCTGCCGGAGCTGTCCCTGGCTGACGCCTTCCTGGGCCGCATGGGGGGCTGTATCGGCGAGACGTCCGCCCTGGCCCTGCTCGTTGGCGGCGCTTATCTGGTGTACCGCAGGGTCATCAGCATCCGCATACCCGCCGCCTATCTGGCCAGCGTGGCGGTGCTCACCCTGATCTTCCCCAAGGGGGATGACCCCCTGCTGTGGATGGCCTACAGCCTGCTCAGCGGCGGCGTGGTGCTGGGGGCCGTCTTCATGGCCACCGACTACGCCACCTCCCCCGTGGGGCCCGCCGCGCGGCTGGCCTACGGCGCGGGCTGCGGCGCGCTCACCGTGGTGTTCCGCTATACGGGGCTGTTCCCGGAGGGGGTCACCTACGCGATTCTGATTATGAACGCCGGGGCCTGGCTGCTTGACCGCTGGCTGACGCCCACGGTGTACGGCAAGGCAAAGGAGGCGGCGGAATGAAACAGAAGCATTTGCTGGCCCCCGTCACAGCCATCGCGGCGGCGGCGGTAATTTTGCTGGCGGTCTCCCTGGGCACAAAGGGGATGGCCGCGGACCGGGCGGAGGCGGACCGTATCGAAATCATGAGCTATATGCTCCCCACCCGGCCCGCGTCCTTTGAGGAGGAGCCCTATGACGGCGGGGACGAGAGCATCCGCCGGGTATACAAGGCGGACGGCGGCTATGTTATCGAGGCAGAAGCCTCCGGCTACGCCGGGCCGATGGTGCTCTGGGTGGGCGTCACCGACGGGGGAGAGGTGTCCGGCGTGACGGTGCGCCGGCACAGCGAGACCCCCGGCCTGGGGCGGCGCGTCCAGACCATGGACGGCTATCCCTTCCTGGCCCAGTTTCTCCACACCGGCGGGGAGGCCGCTGTGGGCGAGGACATCGACGGCCTCACCGGGGCCACGGTCACCAGCAAGGCGGTCGCCCGGGCGGTCAATTCCGCCGCCGCCGTGGTCACCGGCGCGGATACCTCCTCCGGCGCTACGGAATGGGGTGGTTGATATGAGGGAACATCCGCTGAAGCTGAATATCATCCTGGCTGCGGTGGCGGGGGCGGCCTGTCTGGCCCTGTCCCTGGGCGGGGCCCTGGCCCCCGGTGCCATCATGCCCAGGTTCGATTTGGTGATGATGCTGTCCATCAGCCTCATTGCCCTGACCATTGACGCCTACTGGGGGCCCAGGCGTCCCCGGCCCTGGTTCTGGACGGCGGCGCTGGGCACGGCTGTGTTCACCCTCCTGCCCTGGTGCGCCGGGGTGGCGGGGGGCGTCGCGCCGGGGGTGCTGGGCCTGTCCGGCGGCACGGTGTTTACGGTGACGGCTGTGCTGTACGCCGCCGCCATGGAGCGGATCGCCACCGGGCCCAAGGCCCCGCTGGCCCCGGCGGGCACCGCCCTGATGATGTTTTTGGCGGGGCAGTGCCTGAGCGGCCTGCTGTAATCTGGAAATCAGACAGCGCCCGCCTTTTGAACAGGCGGGCGCTGCTGTGCACCCCTTGGAAGACATTTGGAATGCCGCTGGAGCTGTTTTCTCCGCCGCGTCCCTCACCAATTATCTTTCTGCTCCGCGTACAGAGCGGGCAGGATCGCGGCCAGATGGCCGAACTCCTTCAAATTGTGGGCAAACAGACCCTGGGGCGCCTGGGGCGGGACGGATACGCCGTCGGGCAGCAGCTTGGCCACCCGGCCGTCCACCAGGCCCCAGCCGATCCAGAAGCGGCTGCGCAGCTCAATGCCGCCCTCCACCTCCCGGACGAAGTGGGTCATGATGGCGGCGACGCCCTGGCCGGGGACGGGCCCGTGGCCGTTGGCGCACATCAGGGCGGCGCAGAGCTCCGTGCCCACCTTTTCCTCCTCGTAGCCCAGCTCGTGGGGATAGCGGAACTCCAGAATGAGCTGGTCCGGCCCCGCGCCGATGTCCTCCAGAACGTGGTGGACGGTGCCCCAGGTCTTTTCCCGCATGGGGACGCTGGGGTCCAGCACCTTTTCCGGCATCTGCTGGCGGGCGTAAAAGTGGTCCTCCGGGTCCCAGATGCGGTAGCGCATATCGTTGAGGCCGTGCCAGGCAAACCACCACTCGAACATCTCCGGGGTGACGCCGGGCATCCGGGTCAGGTTGGCCAGGTAGCCCGTGCCGTCAGGCATCACGCAGTACCCGATCTCGCAGGGCAGATAGCCGGGCTTGAACAGGTCGTTGCGGCGTTCGATGGGCAGGGCCAGGGCCGGGTCGATGGGCCCGCCCTCCAGTACGGCCAGCTTTTCCGGGGGAATGGGGGTGATGGGCAGGTCGTAGTACTTGGAGTAGGGCAGGGCGCGCTCCTCGGGGGTCAGGACAGGTCTTTGGCTCATATCAGGCTTCCTCCTTGCTGTATTTGTGGGCTGTACTGAATTTATGATACCAGACGGGGGCAGATTTGTACAGACCGCCCGGGGGGCCGCTGTTCACAAAATGCACAGAGAAGGGAAAAGTGTCCAACTTTCCGGTTTTCTCTCTTGCCACGGCTGGGAAAAAGAAATACAATATAAATAAAAAGGGGCTGGTCACGTTGGGAGCAAACCGCAGGGAGCTGAACCGGCAGCGCACGGTGGCGGATATCGAGCAGGCATTCCTCCAGCTCTACCGGCGGGACGGAATCGACGGCGTCAGCATTTCCGCCGTCTGCGCCCTGAGCGGCGTCGCCCGCTCCACCTTCTATCTGTACTTTGAGGATAAATACGCGGTGCTCCAGGGGGTGGAGGACCGGCTTTTGTCCGCGCTGTGGGACATCTGCGGAAACCTGCCCGACCTGCTGGCACACAGGGGCGGGTCGGAAAACGCCCTGCGCACCATTGCCCATATCCGCGCCAACATCGATTGGTACCGGGCCCTGCTGGGCCGCCGCGGCGACCCTATGTTCGTCTACCGCTGGAAGCGGGATATCGACCGCAGCCTGCGCCGCAAGCTGGAGCAGCGGAACACAGGCCGTCAGGACGCCGACGTCCAGGGGGTGATTTTCGCCTCGGCGCTCATCGGGCTGTACACCTATGTGATCTTTGAATACCCCGATATCCCAGACCGGGACCTGTGCCGCTATATGGACGGCCTGCTGGCGCAGATCCTGCCCTGAGCTTTGGGCGGATGGGACGGAACAGGGAGGCACGCTCCGGCGTGCCTCCCTTTATTTGTGCGAATCAGCTCATTTGACAGAGAAGTATTCGTCCCCGACATAGATGCCTTCGATGTTTTCCACGTCCACCGGCTCTCGGAAGTTCCAGATGAGCACCCGGCTGCTGTTCTCGTCATAGGGCGAAAGGAAGATGCCGCACTGACCGCCCTGGAGCGTCTCCACGATGGAGCCGTCCGCCAGCTTGACGCTGACGCTGGCCGCCTCGGGCCCATAGCTCTCAAGGGGGTCCCGATGGATATTATAATCGTGGAAGATCAGGGTCAGGCCCAGGGGAGACAAGCGGGCCTCCTCCGCATCCAGGCCGGAAACCAGCGCCGATTCCCTGCCCAGCACCGTGCTCTCCACGGGCGTTACGTCCACCGGAATGGTACGGCCCCACGTATTTTCCCATATCATTTCAAAATCTCCGGTCAGGTAGCTGTCTATATGATCCACCTCAACTCCGGCGCTGGTCAAATCCTCCGGCATCGTTTTCCAGGTGGAAACCACCAGCAGAGCGGTCCGGCTCTCCTCGTCATAGCCCAGGCACTCCGCGCCGCTCATCCAGCTTTCGGCGGCGTCCGGCACCAGCCATTCGTTGACTGTTGGAACATCCACTCCGCCAGCCACACGGCCCGGTATGGTGATGTCGTCAATTTTGTCGAAGATATCCCCATCCACGTCCCTGGCCTCTACATAAGCCCGGATGGTGAAATCGTCCGCCAGCACGGACTTTACCTTAAATTCTATGCCGTCGATGACATACGCCTTGTCCTCCTGCTCCCGAGCATAGGGCGCAAAGCCGCCCAAGGCTTCCGCCAGCATCTCCCGCAGCCCGGGAGACGCGGCAAAGGCCGTACCCACCAGCAGCGCGCAGGCCGCCGCGGCCACCAGCACGCCCTTCACCACTCCCAGCCCGCGCCTTTTCTTCCGGGGCGGCAGCTCGTCCAGCACGTTCTTCAAACGCCCGTCAAATCCCTTCGGCATGACCATTTCCTCCTTTTCTGCCATTGCTTTCAGCATTTCATCAAATTGTTCCATAACTGCCCTCCTCATCGCAGAGCATCTGCTTTAACTGCTTTCTGGCCCGGGACAGCCGGGATTTTACCGTCCCTCTCGGCACATGGAGCGCGTCCGCAATCTGCTCTACCGTCATGTCCTCGTAGTAGAACAGCGTCACCGCCGCCCGCCGGTCCGGGGGCAGGGCGCACACCGCCTCCCACAGCCCGCCGGTTTGGGGCGGCTCCGGGGCGGCTGGCTCCTGGGGCAGGTCGTCCAGATAGACCACCCTGCCCTGCTTCCGCCGCTGGGCGTAGGCGCAGTTCACCGCGATCTTCACCAGCCAGGGCCGCGCCGCATCCTTGTCCCGCAGCTTGTCCAGCGACTGCCACGCCTGCAGGACCGCCTGGCTTACCGCGTCCTCCGCGTCGGCGTCGCTGTCCAGCACCGACCGGGCCGCGCGGAACATCCGGCGGCTGTGCTCGGTGACGGCGGCGGCAAATTCCTCCCGGGTCCAGTCCATATGGGGCATCATCTCCTTGTGGCTCTCTTGTCCGGACACTACTAAGATGCGGGGAACACCAAAAAGGTTCCCGGTCCGGCAAAATTTTTTGTCAAATTCTTTTTTTGCAATTTTACACTTCCGGACTTGCAAAAATCTGTTTTCTGGTGTAGAATACTGTATCGCATTAAAGCACAGCTTTCAAGGAAGAAAGGATGTTGACAACGATGTCTGTTAAAAACCCATATCTGCTGTCCGTGCTGGACAATCTGAAGGCCAAGAGCGCCCACGAGCCGGAGTTCCTCCAGGCCGTGGAGGAGGTGCTGGAGTCCCTGGAGCCCGTGGTGGAGGCCGACCCCCGCTACGAACAGCAGAATATCATCGGCCGCATCGTGGAGCCCGAGCGGGTTGTGATGTTCCGGGTGCCCTGGGTGGACGATTCCGGCAAGGTGCAGGTGAACCGGGGCTACCGCGTCCAGTTCAACTCCGCCATCGGCCCCTACAAGGGCGGCCTGCGGTTCCATCCCACCGTCAACCTGTCCGTCATCAAGTTCCTGGGCTTTGAGCAGATCTTCAAGAACTCCCTGACCACCCTGCCCATGGGCGGCGGCAAGGGCGGCTGCGACTTCGACCCCAAGGGCAAGAGCGACGGCGAGGTCATGCGGTTCTGCCAGTCCTTCATGACGGAATTGCAGCGCCACATCGGCCAGTTCACCGACGTGCCCGCCGGGGACATCGGCGTGGGCGCACGGGAGATCGGCTTCATGTTCGGCCAGTACAAGAAGCTGCGCAACGAGTTCACCGGCGTGCTCACCGGCAAGGGGCTGACCTACGGCGGCTCCCTGGCCCGCACCGAGGCCACCGGCTTCGGCCTGTGCTACTTCGCCGACGCCTGCCTGCGGGACAACGGGCAGTCCTTTGCGGACAAAAAGGTGGTCATTTCCGGCTCCGGCAACGTGGCCATCTACGCCAACCAGAAGGTGAACCAGCTGGGGGGCAAGGTCATCGCCATGTCCGATTCCAACGGCTATATTGTAGACGAGAACGGCATCGACTACAAGATCATCAAGGAGATCAAGGAGGTCAAGCGGGCCCGTATCAAGACCTACCTGGATTACGTCCCCTCCGCCAGGTACGTGGAGGGCTGCTCGGGCATCTGGACGGTGCCCTGCGACATCGCCCTGCCCTGCGCCACCCAGAACGAGATCGACGGCGCTTCCGCCAGGACGCTGATCGCCAACGGCTGCAAGGGCGTGTTCGAGGGGGCCAATATGCCCTCCACCCCCGAGGCCATCAGCGCCTATCTGGAGGCGGGCATCTTCTTCGGCCCCGCCAAGGCCGCAAACGCCGGCGGCGTGGCCACCTCCGGACTGGAGATGAGCCAGAACAGCGAACGGCTGAGCTGGACCTTCGAGGAGGTCGACGCCAGGCTCAAGGGCATCATGGAGGGCATTTACGCCGCCTGCGCCGCCGCCGCCGAGCAGTTCGGCATGAAGGGCAACATCCAGGCGGGGGCCAATATCGCCGGGTTCCTCAAGGTTGCCGACGCCATGCTGTGGCAGGGGATCTACTGAGACCGGCCCCGCATTACAAGCGTGAAAAGCCCCGCGGTCCGTGGACCGCGGGGCTTTTTCTGTCAATCTGCCGGCGCGGTAAAATGCTCCCGCACCGCCGGGGGCAGCTCGTCATACCGCACCTCCGCCCAGGTCATCACGCCCCGCCCGGGCCGCACTGTCAGGCAGAGGAACGCCCCCTCCCGCAGCTCCCGGGACACGCCGAAGGTGACGTCCTTCTCCCCGCCCTTCTCATCATAGCTGGGCAGGGTATAGGAGAACTCCATCCCGCCGCTGCCGGACAGGTCAATCGCCCCCTGCCCCCCGTGCCGGGAGATCTTCGTGTTGTCCACTTGGGTGTAGTAGGCGGTATCCTGGAAATTGCTGAAGATAATCGTCCAGCAGAGGATGGCCCCCGCAATCACCACAGCGGCGGCGCCCAGCCAAAGCAACCCTGTTTTTTTCATCGTCATGTCCTCCAATCGCGGCATTGTTGGGATGGGCTCTCCCCATCCGATGTGCCCATTGTACCGCGCCGGGGTCAAGGCTTCCTAAAGGCCGGGTTAAGAAAATTTGAAGAATCCCCCCGCGATCCCTGATCGCGGGGGGCCTTGCTTTTATAAATCCGCCAGGGTCAGGGAAAACTCAAACCGCTCCGTCCCGCCGTCCCCCTCCCCCCGGGCCAGCAGGTGCTGGGAGGCCGCCTCCACCTTGTCGCCCTCGGTGACGGCCACCTCCCGCATATTGTCGCCAAAGCGCATGACCTGGACACCGCCGCGCCCACAGCGGCCCGCATCCAATCGCCCAGGCGCTTCTGGACCGGCGCGTCCTTCCAATAGCCGGCGATGACCTTCCGGGGCTTGCGCAGGCGGGCTCCGATGAAGCCGTGCTCCCGGTCGCCGTGGGCGGCCTGGTTCAGGTTCATAAAGTCCATGTCGATCTCCTCGTTGGGGATCTCCCGGTTGTACTGGGTGGCGAAGTGGCACCAGGGCTTTTGCAGGGCGTCAAGGCCGTTGATCCACATTTTGGAGGGGCTGAAGGTGTGGCACCAGGTGACGACCCCGGCGCAGGCGTCGTCATAATTGGCCTCCTTGACCACGTCGGATATCTCCTTAGCGGTTTTGGCGGTCACCTTGCAGACCAGGGGGAAGGGCAAGGCCCTGGACAGCTCCGCCGCCATCTCGGCGGCCCGGGCGGCGACGGTCTCCAGCACCTCGGGGCCGTACAGGAATTGACTGCCCACCACGAACCAGAATTCATATTTCATCTCAAGTTCCTCCTCAAAGCGTTTCCACAGCGGTCCGCTCCACCGCGAGCAGGGCCTTGTACCGCTCCATGTAGGCGTTGAATCCCGCCGCAGTCCCGCCGTCCGGCTGAACGGTGGAGCCGGATACCCCCGCGAACACCCGGCGGTTCAGATAGTCCTCCAGCGTTTCACCGCCGGATTTCCACACCCGGTACGCCGCCAGCAGGGCCATGCCGTAGGGCCCGCCCTCTCCGGCGGTGTCCATGCAGGTGACAGGGGCATTGCAGGCCGCTGCCATGTAGGTCTGGCCCACCACAGGCGTTTTGAACAGGCCGCCGTGGCCGGTGAGGGAGTCGATGGACACCCCTTCCGCCGCCAGAATATCCATGCCGATCTTCAGGGTAGACATGGTGGAATAGAGCTGGGCGCGGAAAAAGTTTGCCAGCGTAAAGCCGCTGTCCGGGCGGCGGACCACCAGGGGACGGCCCGCGTCCATGTGGGTGACGCCCTCCCCGGCCAGATAGTTGCAGACCGTAATCCCGCCGCAGTCCGGATCCCCCTCCAGGCTCTTTTCGTACAGCTTGGTGTAAAGCACGCCGGAATCGGGCGCGGCGCCGAACAGCTCCGCTGTCTCGCGAAGCACCCCCGCCCAGGCGTTGGTATCATTGGTGCAGTTGTTGCAGTGGACCATGGCCACCGGGGCCCCGGTGGGGGTGGTCACCAGGTCGATCTCCTCGTAAACTTTTGACAGCGGCCGCTCCAGCACCACCATGGAAAAAATCGACGTGCCCGCCGACACATTGCCGGTGCGGGGGGCTACCGCGTTGGTGGCGGCCATGCCGGTGCCCGCGTCGCCCTCGGCGGGGGCGAAGGGGATGCCGGGGGAGAGCAGGCCGTCCAGCAGGGCCGCGCCCGCTTCAGTGAGCTGTCCCGCCTCCGCGCCGGCGGGGAGAACGTCAGGAAGGATATCCTCCAGCGTCCAGGACAGCCCGCGGTCTTTCACCAGGGCATCAAATTTCCCGATCATCCCGGCATCGTAGTCCAGCGCGCCGCTGTCAATGGGGAACATCCCGGACGCCTCGCCCACGCCCACGGCGTTCACACCGGTGAGCATATAGTGGACGTATCCCGCCAGGGTGGTGATGTGGGCGATCCGGGAAACGTGGTCTTCCCCGTTCAAGACGGCCTGATACAAATGGGCGATGGACCACCGCTGGGGGATGTTGAAGCCAAACAGCTCCGTCAGCTCCGCCGCCGCCTCCCCGGTGATGGTGTTCTGCCAGGTGCGGAAGGGTGTGAGCAGATTCCAATCCCTGTCAAAGGCCAGATACCCGTGCATCATGGCCGATACGCCCATGGCGCAGACGCTCTCCCGGCCCTTCACCCCGGACAGGGCGGATTTCAATCCCGTCCACACCTCGTCCAGGCTGTACGTCCAGATCCCGTTCTCATAGCTGGATGCCCAGGTATAGTCCCCGGAGGAAACCGGGGCGTGGTTTTCGCCGATGGCCGCCGCTTTGATCCGGGTGGAGCCAAGCTCAATGCCCAAGCAGGTTTTCATGTCGGGTTCCCCCTCACTTTTTGTTTTTCCGCATCAGCACCACGCTTTGCACCACCAGGAACAGGCAGAGCATGGCGGCTACGGTGATATTGGACCACCACGCCTCGTCAAAGCCCATGGAGGAGACAATGCGCTTGATGGTGTTCAGGCTGAGCACGCCGAAGAAGGTGCCGATCACATTGCCCACGCCGCCGGTGAGCAGGGTGCCGCCGATGATGGAGGAGGCGATGGCGTTCATCTCGTCCCCCGCCGCGTTGGCCACGTCGCCGCTGCCCACATGGAGGAAGTAGAGGATGCCGCCCAGTCCCGCCAGCAGGGAGCACAGCACGTGGGCCAGGAATTTGGTGCGGCGCACGTTGATGCCCAGCATATTGGCGCTCTGGCTGCTGCCGCCCACCGCGTAGAAGCCGCGGCCCAGCTTGGTCCAGCGCAGCAGGCAGAACAGAAGCACTACCACCACCAGGGCAATGACGACCCCCGCCTCCACATAGGCCGGGACGTACTCCCCCAGCTTATTGGTGGCGCCAAGGCCGGGAACGGTGATGCGGGCCTCCTTCACGGCCAGGAAACCCTCGTTGGTGACGCGGACAGGCTCCTTGCTGACAATGGTCGTCATGCCCTTGGCAAAAAACATACCCGCCAGGGACACGATAAAGGGCTGTATGTCCAGATAAGCCACCAGAAAGCCCTGGACCAGGCCGAACGCCAGGCCGATGCCCAGTCCGATCAGGATGGCCGTGAGAATGGTTCCGCCCTGCTGTTCCAGGTTCACCGCGCTGGCCATGCACACCAGGCAGGTGACGCCGCCCACGCTGATGTCGATGCCGCCGGTGATCATGACGATGCTCATGCCGCAGGCCAGGACGATGAGGGACGCGTTGTTATTCAGGATGTTCAGGAAATTCTGGGGCTTGGTGAAGCTGCCGCCCAGGAACAGGACGGCGAACAGGTACAGGATGAAGAACACCGCGATGGTGATGGTGAGCAGCAGGTTGGTATCGCTCATAGCGGCACGGCTTTTGAGCCGCCCCTGCTTGTCAACCGAGATCGCCTTCGGCATCTCACGCCACCTCCTTTGCGGCCGTGGCCGGCGTTTTTTTCAGGCTGGCCAGCTTTTCCCGCACTACGGGAGCGCTGAGCACCACCAGCAGGATGACGACCACCGCTTTATAGGCGGGCAGCGCGGTGGAGGGCACCTCATACTTGTAGAGTGTGGTGGTGAGGAACTGGATCACGTAGGCCCCCAGAATGGAGCCGTAGATGTTGAATTTGCCGCCGGACAGAACGTTCCCGCCCAGGGCGACGGCCAGGATGGCGTCCATCTCGATGTTCTCCGCGATGCGGGAGTAGTTGATGGAGCCGCTCCGGCTGACGCGGATAAAGCCCGCCACCGCTACGCATACGCCCAGAACCACGTAGGTGAGCAGCTTGATGCGCTTGGGGTCCAGGCCGTTGAGCCGGGAGGAATTCGCGTTGATGCCCACAGACTGGGTGTAAAGCCCCAGGTTGGTGAATTTCAGAATGAGCCAGAACACCAGGATGATAAAGAGCGTGATGAAAATCGGGGTGGGGACCGGGACGCCGGGCAGGAACGCCCCGGCGTACTTGAACCGGACGTCATTGATGATGGGGAGCTGGTTGTTGTTGATCCAGGCGGCGATGGACCGCCCGGCGGTGTACATGATCAGGGTGGCTACCATGGGCTGGATCTTGAAGTAGGCCACCAGGACGCCGTTGAACGCGCCGAAGCACGCGGTCACGACGATGCCGATCAGGACGGCCAGAATCAGGGAGGTCTGCATGGTATCCGCCGTGATTTGCCCGCCGCACACCATGCGCAGGATCACGCTGCCGGCGATGGCCATGGTGGCGCCCACCGAGATGTCCTGCCCGCCGGAGGAGGCGGTCACCAGCGTCATGCCGATGGCCAGGATGACCAGCTCCGAGGCGTTGTCCAGCACGGAAATGATGTTGCCGCTGAGCACCGGGTTGCCCAGGCTGTTCTCCTTGATGGACACCGCGAAGAAGGACGGGTCGGCGATCAGGTTGAACAGCACCAGCAGCACCAGCGCCGCGATGGGGATGAACAGCTGCTGCCGGGTGAGCCGCTTGAAGACGTTCTCATCGGAACGCTTCAGACGGGTCCCGGGGTCTTTCACAGAGTTTGTCATTGCGTATCACCTCCTGCGATCGTGGCCATGATTTTGGACTGGGTCAGATCCTCCCCGGTGAGCTCGCCCACCGCCTTGCGGTCCCGCATGACGATGAGCCGGGAGCAGGTGCGCAGCATCTCGTCGATCTCCGAGGAGATGAAGGTGACGCTCTTGCCCTCCGAGGCCAGCTTGAGGACCAGCTTTTGGATCTCGATCTTTGTGCCGATGTCGATGCCCCGGGTGGGCTCGTCCAGAATCAGGTATTTGGGGTCGGTGAGCAGCCACCGGGCCAGGATGCACTTCTGCTGGTTGCCGCCGGACAGGGACTTGATGGGGGTGTCCGTGGAGGCGGTCTTGATCTCCAGCAGCTTGATGTACTCATCGGCGAAGGCCTCCGCCTGGGCCCGGGAGAAGGGCCGGAAAAAGCCTTTCATCACCTGGAGGGCCAGGATGATGTTTTCCCGGACGGACAGGTCGCCCACAATGCCGTCTCCCTTCCGGTCCTCGGGCAGGTAGCCGATGCCCTGCTTCATGGCGTCCAGGGGCTTGTGGATCTTCACCGCCTTCCCGTCCACCGTCACGGCGCCGCCCGTGACGCGGTCGGCGCCGAAAATGGCCCGGACGCACTCGCTGCGGCCGGAGCCCAGCAGGCCGGTAAAGCCGTTGACCTCCCCCTTGCGGATGGAGAAGTCGAAGGGCTTGATGCCCGCGTTGCTGCACAGGCCCTGGGCCTCCAGCACGGCGGGGCCCTCCGGCACAGCCGATCCCGCGCCGGATTCCTCCTTGATGTCGGCCATATCGTCCAGTTCCTTGCCCAGCATCTTGGAGACAAGCTGGACCCGGGGCAGATCTTCAATGACGTATTCGCCCACGAGCTGGCCGTCCCTCAGCACGGTGATCCGGTCGCAGACCTCATAGACCTGCTCCAGGAAGTGGGTGACGAAAATGATGCCCACGCCCTTGGCCCGCAGGTCCCGCATGAGGCCGAAGAGCTTCTGCACCTCCTGGTCGTCCAGGGAGGAGGTGGGTTCGTCCAGGATAAGCACCTTGCACTCCATATCCACCGCCCGGGCGATGGCCACCATCTGCTGCACGGCGATGGAGCAGGCGCCCAGCTGCTGCTGGGGGCTGGCGGGTATGCCCAGGGATTCCAGGATCTTGCCCGCGCCGCTGTTCATCATCTTCCAGTTGGTCACGGCGCCCTTGGTGCGCCCGATGTACATATTTTCCGCCACGGTCAGGTTGGGGCACAGGGTGATCTCCTGATACACCGTGCTGATGCCCGCGTTCTGGGCGTCCTGGGGGGAGCGGATCACCGCCGCGCCTTCCACGCCTTTGATATGGACTTCTCCCCCGTCCTTGGGGTACACGCCGGTGAGCACTTTGATGAGGGTGGATTTACCCGCGCCGTTTTCCCCCATCAGCGCGTGGATCTCCCCTTCCCGCAGGGTGAAGTCCACGTTCTGAAGGGCGCGCACACCCGGGAAGTATTTGCAGATGCCGCGCATTTCCAGCACGATGCCGTCTTGCATAAGGCCGCGCCTCCATTCTTCAAATATAAGCACGCGGCGCGGCTGAAATACCGCGCCGCGTGCTGGATCGCGTAATGGTTATGCTCTCTGTTGGGTCCGATCAGGTGCCGTAGGTGTCCACGTCCTCCTGAGTGATGGTGTCGGCGTTGAAGCCGGGCTCGGAGCTGTAGATGATCTTATCGGAGGGCTGCTTGCCGGCCATCAGGTCCTTGATGATGCCGTCCACCACCTCGGCCTGGAGGGGGTTGCACAGGCCCATGTAGTTCCAGCTGCCTTCCAGCACCGCTTCCATGGCCCACTTGTCGCTGTCGAAGCCGATGACGATCACGTCGCCGTCCTTGCCGTGGGTGATGCCGTTGGCGTCCAGAGCGGCCACGGCGCCGCGGGCCATGCCGTTGTTCTCGGCGTAGATCACGTTGAAGGGCTTGCCGGAGTCGATGACAGACTGGGTGATGGTGCGGGCGGTCTCCTCATCCCAGGAGGCGGTCTGCTGGGCCACGTAGGTCCAGTTGGACTCGCTGTTCACCTTCTCGTCCAGGGCGCCGGTGCGGCCCAGCTGGGCGTCGGAGCCCATCAGGCCC
Organism: Oscillospiraceae bacterium; assembly: GCA_910575695.1. Lineage (GTDB taxonomy): Bacteria > Bacillota > Clostridia > Oscillospirales > Oscillospiraceae > Enterenecus. Next base: position 72,812 of record CAJTGJ010000017.1, read on the forward strand.
TGGATGTGGATGATGTTATACTCCTCCAGGCCCTGGTTGGCCAGCCACTCCACGGCGGTCGTGCCTTCGGCGGCCATGTCGGAGACAACGGCGGCCACGTACATACTCTCGTCGGCTTCCAGCATCCGGTCAAAGAGAATCACCTGGGTGCCGGCGTCCTTGGCGTCCTGGAGGACGGTGTCCCAGCCGGTGGTGGAGGCGGGGGACAGCAGGAGGAAGTCCACCTCGTCCTGGATCATCTGCTGGGCGGTGGCAATCTGCTGCGCGGCATCGTTGTTGTTGAAGAAGGTGGCCTTATAGCCGTTTTCCTCGGTGAAGGTAGCGCGCATGGCCGCGTCATTGGCGGTGCGGTAGCCGGACTCGTTGGGGTCGTTGTTGATGACGCCCACGGTGATCGGCTCGCCGCTGGGCTCGTTGCCGGGCTCCTCGGTGGGCTCGGCGGAGGGCTGGCTGCTGTCCTCAGGGGCCTGGCTGTCCGTGGCGGGGGGCTGGGTATCCGTGCCGCCGTCGCCGCCGCCGCTGCAGGCGGTCAGGCAGAAGATCATGCCCAGTGCCAGCAAGAGACTCATTAACTTTTTCAATTTCATGTTGTTTCCTCGCTTTCTTGTATCCTCATTGATAGCTTTCCGGTCCGGAAACAGGTGGAACGCTGTGTCTCCGGGGCCGTTGTTTGAATTAAAACGGATTTGAACCGCAAAGTCAATAACTTTTGGTTGATTTGCATATTTTTGTATCGGTGAACAATACCAATTAAGACCATTTTGCACAGAAGTGATACAAATTATTTCGGGCGGAAAAAGAATATTCCAAATTTGTTGAATATTTTCCGATTGAGCTTGTTTTTTAGTTGAATATTTTAAGGCCGTCCCATCGCCTGACGGATTGCCTCCTGGTTGTTGACTTGCCCAAACATAAAAAAAGGTACATTTTCTTCACAGGAAAGGATGAAATTTTTATTGTCCGCCTGGACCGGACCGGGTGGTTTTGCGTTTTTATCCGGCATATAGCCCAAAGCCAGGAGAGAAACCCAACAAATATCCTGGCCTTTTTGACAATAAATCTGCTATAATGGTGTCAAAACCATGTTCTGTCTGGAGGAGGCCGCGATGAAATACAAATGGCTGGCCGGACAGCTCCGGCGGGAGCTGCTGGAAAACGGCGGGAAAAAGGGATACAAGCTGCCCACCGAGCTGGAGCTGGCCCGGCGCTATCAGCTGAGCCGCCAGACGGTGCGCCGCGCCCTCCAGCTCCTGGAGGAGGAAGGGCTGATCCTGCGGCGGCAGGGCAGCGGGGCCTATGCCACCGGAAAACCGCCCAACGCCCCGCCCCGGCAGATCGCGGTGATCACGTCTTTTCTGGATGACTACATCTTTCCCGCCATACTCCACGACGTCCAGGGCATTTTTTCCCGGGAGCAGTATTCCACCCTGGTCTACGCCACGGAGAACCAGATCGGAACGGAGCGGGAGATCCTGCTGAAGCTGCTGGACCAGCCGGTGAGCGGCCTTCTGGTGGAGGGGACAAAAACCGCCCTGCCCACCCCCAACGCGGACCTCTACCAGCGCCTGCGCCGGACCGGCCTGCCGGTGCTGTTCCTGCACGGGGTCTATGCCAATCTGTCCGGCCTCCCATGCATCGCGGACAACAACTACGACGGCGGCTACCAGCTGGGGCGCTATCTGATCCAGCGGGGGCATCAAAAGATCGCCGGCATCTTCAAATCCGACGATATTCAAGGCCCCCAGCGCTATCACGGGGCGGTCTCGGCCATGCGGGACGGGGGGCTGGCCATTTCCGACCGGCAGTTTTTCTGGTATGACACGGAGGACCGCCGGACCCTGCTGGAGGCCCGGGACGACCGTCTGCTGAGGACCTTCCTCCAGGAGCGCCTTGGGGACGCCACCGCGGTTATCTGCTACAATGACGAAATGGCCTATCCGCTGATCCAGGCGCTGCTGTCGGCGGGAAAACGGGTCCCGGAGGATGTGGCTGTGGTCAGCTTTGACAACAGCTACTACAGCCAGATGGGGCCTGCGCCCATCACCTCCCTGCGCCACCGCAGCCGGATGGGGCGGGCGGCGGCGGAGCAGCTGCTCGCGCTGCTGGAGGGCGGGACCGCCCAGAGCAAATACCTGGACTGGGAGCTGGTGGAGCGGGCCAGCAGCCAGATCCACAGAGCATAAGGGAGGGGCCGGAACAGTCCGGCTCCTCCCGCTTTTCCGCAGCCCGCGCCGCTGGTCAGTATTCTCTTGCCTGGATCAATTCCTCCGTGAGCATATCCGGGGTGAATATCCGCTCCTGCGCGTAGTAGTGCTCCTCCGGCGGCTCGCCCCGCTCCATGCCCTGGATCACCCGGGCCGCCAGCGGGCCCAGCAGCGGGTCGCATTCCACCACCAGCGCGATCTTTCCCTCCATGCAGCTGCGCAGCCCGTTGCGGGTGGCGTCAAAGGAGATCACGGCCACGCCGTCCTCCCCCAGGACATAGCCCCGTTCCTCCAGGGCCTGGATGGCGCCAAAGGCCTCGTTGTCGTTCTCGCAATAAACGATGTCAATCCCTTGCCCCACAGGAAGATTGTCCAGGCAATCCCGCATCACCTCGTAGGTCTTGGCCTGGGTGAAGTCGCCGTCCAGCTGGGCCAGCAGGTTCCAGTTCCCGTTGCGCTCCACCGCAGCCTCCAGCGCCGCCGTCCGCCCCAGCTGGGCGGTGGAGCCGTAGGTGCCCTGTATGTGGATGATGTTTACCGGGCCCTCCGCGTCCTGGTACCGCTCCTCCATCCAGCGGACAGCCAGCTCCCCTTCCGCGCGGAAATCCGAGCCGATATGGGCGGCATACAGCCCCTCCAGCTCCGCGTCCACCATGCGGTCCGCCAAAATGACGGGAATGCCGGCGTTCCGCGCCTCCTGGAGCACCCCCTCCCAGCCCGTTTCGCTGATGGGCATCAGGACGATATAGTCCACCCGCTGCTGGATGAACTTCCGGACGGCGGTGATCTGATTCTCCTGCATCTGCCGCGCGTCGTCAAACAGCAGGCGGTAGCCGTTTTCCTCTGTAAATGCCTCTTTCATGGACTCCGAATTGGCCACCCGCCAGTCCGATTCCGCCCCGATCTGGCTCAGGCCAATGGTAATCAGGGGCGGGCCGGAGGGTTCCTCCGGCTCCCTGCCCGCGGCGCAGGCAGAGAGGAGCAAAAGGGCCAATAAGGCCCAGAGCAGATTCCGTTTCATAACGCCGCCTCCGATCCGTCGTGATAGGGGATGTGCACGCTCACCGTTGTGCCGGCGCCCTGCCGGCTGGCCAGCTCCAAGCCGTATTCCGGGCCGAACAGCAGCCGCAGGCGCTCGTTCACCGTGGCCAGTCCAAAGCCCACCCGTTCCCCGGCCTCCATGGCCTGCCGCAGCTCCTGGAGCCGTTCCGGCGTCATACCCATGCCGTCGTCGGCGACCTGGATGAGCACATCCCCGCCCTCCCGGCGGGCCGCAACGCGGATATGGCCCATGGCCCGCTTGAGCTTGACGCCGTGATACAGGGCGTTCTCCACCAGGGGCTGGAGGGTCAGCTTGGGCAGCGCGGAGGCCAGCACCTCCGGGTCCATGTCGATGGTATAGCGCAGGATGTCCTTGTATCGGGCCTGCTGTATCTGGAGGTAGCTCCGTATATGCTCCGTTTCCTCCGCCAGGGTGATCACGTCCTTCCCCTTGCTCAATGTGTGCCGGAAAAAGGCGGACAGGTCGGACACCATTTCCTCCGCCGCCTGGGGCCTGTCCGCCTCAATGAGCCATATGATGGTGTCCAGGGTGTTGTAGAGGAAATGGGGGTTGATCTGCGCCTGGAGCAGGGCCAGCTCCATCCGGCGCAGGCTCTCCTGCTTCCGGGTGCCCTCCTCGATCTGCGCGTTGAGCTGTCCGATCATCTGCTCCAGGCCTTCTCCCAGAATGCGGATCTCATAGGTGTCCGACCGGACCGGCTCCCGGACGGCGAGATCTCCTCCGGCCACGTCCTGGACCCGCCGGCACAGCTCCATGATGGGGGCCGTGACGGACCGGCCCAGCCGGAAGCTCTGCCGGACCAGCACGATGAGCAGGGCCGACATCAGAACAGCGGCCAAGAGGACCTCCACAGCAAGCTGCCGGCTGATCTGCTGCTGGAGGACGTTCAGCTGGGCGGATTCAAAATACAGGTAATTGTACATATACTCCTGGATGAGCGACGTCAGGACATAGACGTTGTTTTCCAGCTGGGTCTGCCGGGCGTCATAGTTTTGCGTGCGCTGGATCTGGCAGATTTTTTCCTCCAGATTTTCACACAGGTCCAGCACGCTGGTGATGGCCTGGAGGCTGTCCTTGTTGTTCGTGGTGTCCAGCAGGCTCCGGGCCAGGCTCTTGGCGTCCTCTACCTCACTGATGGGCAGTCCCTCGGAATATTGGCTCTCAATGACATAGTAATACATCTTCAGATCAATGTTTGCCTTGAAATCCTGGTTGAATTCCGAGGCCCTGGTCACGTTGTGGAGCAGCCTGGAATACTGGCTGTTATGGACAATCAGCAAAATCAGCATGAAAACGGGCGCGATCAGGAAGATCACGCTGAACCCCAGCGCCAGACGGCGGATCCGGCTCTGAATGGAATCGGGGCGGCTCATGAGCGCTTTCCCCCTGCCCGGTAATCCCGGGGGGTGCAGCCCTGGGTCTTTTTAAAGAGGAAGCTGAAATAGTGCGGGTCCCGGTAGCCCACCGCCGCCGCCACCTCCCCGGAGCGCTTGTCCGTGGTGCGCAGCAGCTCCTTGGCCCGTTCCATCCGCCGCCCGGTGACATACTCGGTGAAGGTGGCCCCCATCTCCTGGCTGAACAGGGCGGAGAGGTAATTGGCGGAGATATTCACCTCCCGGGCCACCTGGTTGAGGGACAGGGCCTCGTCGGCATAATGCTGGTCCAGGTAGGACACCGCCTGCCGGAGCAGGGTGTGGAGCTGCCCGCTGGACGCCCGGTCCCGGAACTCAATCACCCGCAGGAGGATCTCGGAAATATATCCCTTCAGGCCGGCGGCGGTGACATTCTGCCCCACCATGTCCAGACAGTTCAGGGAGTTCAGAAAATCCATCCGGGGCAGCTCCAGGGCCTCGATAAACGCGGTGGCGGTGAACCGGACGCTGAGCATCAGGAACTGGCAGAAGGGCTTTGAGGAAAGGGCCTCCTCCACGCTGTAGATGTATCCGTTCACAAAGCCCGGGATATCCTGGGGCGACGCGCCCTTCATCACGTCCAGCAGGATTTCCGGGTTGAGCTTTTCCACCGAGAGATGGTCCAGGCTGGTGTCGTCGTCCGTCCCGGCCAGCCCGGCGAGGCTGTCCGCCGTCAGGATGTGCTGTCTGGGCACGATATAGCGGTAGGCCCACAGCCGGGACGCCTCCTCAAAGCAGTCCGGCAGGGTGCTCAGGCGCGGGGTGGGCTTTCCCACCGCCACATACCAGCTCTGCCCGGGGGCATAGGCCTCGTACTGCCGGCGGACGGTCTCCGTACAGCGGTCGATCAGCTCGCCCATCCTCGCGGTGTCCCCCTTGATGAGCACCGCGTAGGTGGACAGGTTCCAGCGCAGGAGGATATATTCCGGGTATTTGAGAAAGTGCTCCAGCAGGGCGTCCCGAAGCTTTGCCTCCGGCTCGGAAAACGTCTCCGTTTTGCCGGACTGCCCCGGCAGGGCGGCAAACAGGGCCACGGTATAGCACTGGGCCCGCAGGTCAAGGTCCAGCCGGACGGCTCCCTCATAGATCTCCGGCACGCTCAGCTGTCCGGCGGCGATCCGCTCGAAAAACTCCCGGCGGGCGTACTGCTCGTACTCCTGGGCCTCGTGGTGGAACTGGGCCGCGTAGCTCCGGCCCGACCGCTCCCCCTCGATCTTTTCCCGCACCTCGTCCAGCACCTTGAGCAGGGTGGTTTTGGTGATGGGCTTGAGCAGATACCGTTCCACGCCGATGTTGATGGCCTGCTGCGCGTATTCAAAGTCGTCATGGCCGGAAATGATGATGATCTTCATCTCGGGGAACTCCTGGCTGACCAGCCTGCTCAGCGCCAGCCCGTCCATGAAGGGCATCCGCACGTCGGTGATGAGCACGTCCGGCCGGGCCTGGCGGATCAGCGGCAGGGCCATCTCGCCGTCGCCCGCCTCGCCCGCGAAAGAATATCCGTACTGCGTCCAGGGCACCGTGTCCCGCAAAGTCTCCCGTATGATGCTCTCATCCTCCACCAGAAATACGCGCAGCATAAGGCTTCCCTCCAGTTCTATCAGGCAGTTGGTCCTATAGCCACCGCAGCTGAAAAGAAGCAAGCGCTTCACTTCAGCCCCGCAGCAGGCTTCACCGGCAAAACACAGCCCATTAAAATGGGCTGGCAGGCTTGGCCCGCCTTGAAAATCGGGCGCCGGTTTTCAAGGGTTCTGACTATATCATACCACAATTCCGGCGGACTTTCCACCAGATAACGATATCCGCTGGAAAGATATATGCCTGCTGGCGGCTGATTCTCATTTGAGAATCAGCCGTTTTATATTCATTCCGTAACTTTGAATGACACAACTGTACAGCTCCTCTAAAATGAAGCTGTCATTAATGTAAGGAGGGCGGCATGGACATCCTGTTGATCAGCGCAGTTGCGCCGGTATATTTGGCTGGGAAAAACGCAAAACAGGACTTGTATTTTCAAGCAAAATAGAATACAATATAGAAACGAGTGAAACCGGATCGGAGCCCTCTTGCGCCCCGCCAATCCCGGCTCCAAGAAAGGAAGGTTCCCATGAAGATACAAACTGAAAAGGGCCGCGTCCATCTCGCCAGCGACGTGTTCTCCAACCTCACCGGCGCGGTGGCCACCAGCTGCTATGGCGTGAAGGGCATGGCTTTCCGCTCCAAGACCGACGGACTGGTCCACCTGCTGCGGCGGGAGTCCATGTCCAAGGGCGTCAAGATCACATACAACGACGACCAGTCCATCTCTATCGACCTCCACATCATCGTGGACAACGGAGTGAACCTGGTGGCCGTGGGCCGCTCCATCCAGAGCGAGGTCAAGTACAATGTCCACCGTCTCACCGGCGTGGAGGTGCGCAGCGTCAACGTCTGCGTGGACTCCATGGTGATCGGCTAAACCCCAGAAAGAGAGGATTATCCGAATATGGTAGATATCATTGACGGCGCGCTGTTCCAGCGCATGGTGATCCACGCCTCCGCGTCCATCAACGCCCAGAAGCAGGGCATCAACGAGCTGAACGTATTCCCCGTCCCCGACGGGGATACCGGCACCAATATGTCCCTGACCATCGGCACCGCCGCTGCCGAGGCCAGAAAAAAGCCCGCCCAGGACATTGGCAAGGCCGCGTCCATCAACGCCTCCGCCCTGCTCCGGGGGGCCCGGGGCAACTCCGGCGTGATTTTGTCCCTGCTGTTCCGGGGGATGTCCAAGGCGCTGAAGGAGCAGGAGACCGCCGACGGCGCACAGTTTGCCGCCGCCCTCAGCGAGGGCGTGTCCGCCGCTTACAAAGCGGTGATGAAGCCCGCCGAGGGCACCATCCTCACCGTATCCCGGCTGGCCAGCGTGAAAGCGGCGGAGGCCGCCCATGAGCACAACAGCGTGGAGGCGGTGCTGGAGTCCGCCATTGCCGAGGGCCAGGCCGCCCTGGCGGACACGGTGAACCAGAATCCGGTGCTGAAAAAGGCCGGAGTGGTGGACGCGGGCGGCAAGGGCTTCCTCATCATCCTCCAGGGAATGCTGGACGAGCTGCGGGGCGTGGCCGCGCCGGAGGCGGAGGACGATGCCCAGCCTGTGAAGGATTCCGCCGACTTCGCCTCCCTCACCGATGAGGAGATCACCTTTACCTTTGACACCGTGTTCATCGTGCGCAAAACCATGAACAAATCCATCGAGCCCTTCCGGGCCTATCTGAACAGCATCGGCGACAGCCTGGTCATCGGCGAGGACGACGAGGCCTTCAAGGTCCACGTCCACACCGACATCCCCGGCGCGGCCCTGTCCGAGGCCCAGAAGTACGGCACGCTGGAGCTGGCCAAGATCGAGAATATGCGCACCCAGTACGAGGACATGGCGGCGGGCAAAAAGCCCCAGAGCACCGATGACCTGGAGCAGGTCGAGGCCGAGCTGGAGGGCCGGGAGGACGCCGTCGCCGCCCCGGAAAAGAAGTTCGGCGTGGTGGCGGTGAGCGCCGGCAAGGGCATGGCCTCCGTGTTCAAGGACCTGGGGGTGGACGGCGTCATTTCCGGCGGGCAGACCATGAACCCCTCCACCGAGGACATCCTGCGGGAGATTGCCCGCACCCCCGCCGAGGTGGTCTTTGTCCTGCCCAACAACAAGAACATCATCATGGCCGCCGAACAGTGCGTGGGCCTGGTGGAGGGCAAGGAGATCGTGGTGGTGCCCACCCGCACCGTGCCCCAGGGCATTGCCGCCATGCTGGTGCTGGACCCCGAGGGGGAGACCGATTCCAACGCCGCCGCCATGGACGAGGCCCGGAAGAACGTGCGCACCTCTGAAATCACCTATGCCGCCCGGGATTCCGATTTCGACGGCTTTGAGATCCACGAGGGGGACTACATGGCCCTGGCGGAGGGCCAGCTGTTCGGCACCGACCAGAACATCAATTCCCTGCTGGAGCGGCTGGCCCAGTCGGACAGCCAGCAGGAGGCGGAATTTATCAACGTGTTCTACGGGGAGGACGTGTCCGAGGAGCAGGCGGGGGAGGCCCTGGCCATCTTCCAGCGGGAGTGCCCCAACGCCGAGATCACCCTCCTGGCGGGCGGACAGCCGGTATACTACTATATGATTTCCGCGGAGTAACGCAAGCGAATGGAAAAAAGCGCCCGGTTTCCTGAGAAACCGGGCGCTTTTTTGATGTAATTATTCCCCCTCCATGGGGTAATCCGGGCCGAACTGGAGGTCCCCTACGGGCTGGACGTCCTGAAGCTCCGCCTCGGGGTCAGGAGCCTTGGTCATGGTGGACCGGCCGTTGAGGCATCCGCCGTCCTCCACAACCAGGGACGCGGTGGCTACGTCGCCGATCAGGGTGCCGGTCTGCTCCAGGCGCATATGCTCCCGGGCGGATACATTGCCCTCCACCTTGCCCGCCACGCGGACCACGTCGGCGTTGATGGGGCCCTTGACCATGCCGGTGTCCGCCACGATGACGGCGCCCGTCATGTGGAACTCACCCTCCACCACGCCCTCTACCTGAACGACGCCCTCACCCTTGATGGTGCCCTTGATGGTGACGCCCTGGGTAATGAGGGTGCTGCTCACCTTCTGGGGAGGGGGCAGGCTCTCCTGGGGTTTATTCCCGTCCAGCGCAACGGGGGCCTGGGGTTCGACTTTGGTTGGCGTACTGCTGAAAAAGCCCATTTGGAATCCTCACCTTTCTTGCGGCGGGGCCGTGGCGCGTCCGCGGCTCCGCCATGATTCTCCACAGCATGGTCCCCATGCCAGGGCTTTCCCGTGCTGCTTTGGATGATGCCCTATTTTATCACAGGCAGGCGGGAATTTCAAGGGGGGCCTTGCGGAATGGCGGCGGCAAATTGGGGAAAAAATATCCGCCACACCTTGGAAACCAACGGGATTCGACTTAACGCTCCACCATTTTCCAGCGGAACAGCACCACCGCCAGCGCCAGCACCGCCGCCCCCATGCAGATGACGCTCTGCCCCGCCGCCATGGGGAGCATGGGCAGAAGGTAACCCAGCAGGAAGTCCGCCGCCGTCATGGGGGAGGCGGTGAGCCGGGACAGAAAGGGGGAAGCCCAGCCCGAAAAACAGGGCCAGCGGGTCCCGGAACAGCTCCTTGATATTCCGTCTGGCAAACGCCCTCGCCCTCATGACGCCGCCTCCCCTCGCGCCAGGGCCACAAAGGCGTCCTCAAAGGAGGCGCAGCCCGTCAGCGCCTTCAGCTCCTCCGCCGTTCCCGCCGCCTGCCGCCGTAGTCCCTGGTCAGGCCCAGGATCTGGATCGCGTTCATGGCTTCTCCCCCTTTCGCAGTCCCATAGCCTGCCGGGCGGCCTCGTTCATAAACTCCATCATGCCGTCAAAGGCCACGATGGCGATGCCCTTGTCCTTGTCCGCCAGCAGCATCAGATTGTCACCCGGCTCGATCTCAAACATCTCCCGGACCTCCTTGGGGATGACAATCTGGCCCTTGTCCCCCACCCGCACGGTGCTGAGGAATTTGTACTGGGGTATTTTCATCCTCATTCCCACTCCTCCTATCAGTATAACTTTTCCCATTAGGTATAACCCGGGGCACTCATTTTGTCAAGGGCCGGTTTTCCCGGTTCTTTTTCCCGGCGGGGGCTCATACAATGCAGGGAGGTGAGCGCAATGCGAAAGAAAAGGACAAGGCCCCTCCTGCGGGGCCTGCGGATGGGACTGGCGGTATTCGTGGCCGTGCTGGCGGCGTGGATCCTATGGCTGGTGGGGGACCCCGCCGCCGCGCTGGCGGAGCTGTTCCACATGATGGACAGCGCCCAGACGGCCACCGCCCTGCTGTCGGCGGAGCTGGGCGTCCCCAGGCAGGAGGACGGCCTTTCCCCCTGGGACAGGCTGGTGCTGGCCCAGTCCTCCCTGCTGGGGGGCGTCATCGCCCCGCCGGAATCCGGACCGCCGCCCTCCACGGACCCGCCCCCGACCCCCACGCCGGAGGCCATCGACCCCATCGAGGCCGAGGGGGAGGACGAGGACAACCTGCCCCTGACCACCACCGCGCCGGAGGGCATCATCGCCAAAACCATGGTAGCCGGGACGTCCGCCAAGTACATCACGTCGGGGAACATCTCCGTATACAACCACACCGACTACTCCGTTGACGTGGACGCCCTGTTCGCGGCGGCGCCCGCCCTGTCCGGGGAGGGGGAGGGGCCCAAGGTGCTGATCTACCACTCCCACGCCACCGAGGCCTACACCATGGACGGCACGGACGTCTACCAGGAGAGCGACAGCTACCGCACCCTGGACAACGAACGGAACATGGTGCGCGTCGGCGAGGAGATGAAGGCGGTATTCGAGGCGGCGGGCATTGAGGTCCTCCACGACACCACCCTGTACGATTACCCCAGCTACAACGACGCCTATGCCCGCTCGCTGGAGGGGGTGTCCGCCCTGCTGAAGGAGAACCCCTCGGTGGTCCTTTTGCTGGACGTCCACCGGGACGCCCTGGCGGCGGAGGACGGCACCATTTACAAGGCGGTGGCCGGGTCGGTGGACAACTGCGCCCAGGTGATGATGGTGCTGGGCTCCGACGCGGGCGGTCAGGTCCACCCCAACTGGAAGGTGAACCTGTCCCTGGCCATGTCCATCCAGGACGCCATCGCCCGGAAATGGTCCACCCTGGCCCGGCCCATCGTACTCAGGACCTCCCGGTTCAACCAGCACCTGTCCACCGGCTCCATCCTGGTGGAGGTGGGCACCCACGGCAACACCCTCCAGGAGGCCATCACCGCCGCCCGGCTGTACGCCCGGACGGTGGCGGACCTGATGAACCAGGCGCAGTGAAAAAAGCCCCCTCCCGGCCGGGAGGGGGCTTTTGCGTTATACATAGAACCGCCAGGGGAAATGGATGGCTTCCTCCGCGTAGTCGATGCCGATACGTTTTCCCGCCTTGATATGCAGCGGCTCGCTGTCGTCGGGGCAGGGAGGCAGGCCCGCGTCCTCCAGCCGCTCACACAGAAACAGCTCCGGGGAACCGCAGGGCAGGCCGTTGAGGGCACGGCCGATGTTCATCCCGGCGCACACCTTGCCAGGTCCGTTGAGGAAGTTTTTCCGCTGATAAGCAGTCATGTCTGCGCACTTGCAATGAAAGCGGTTTTCTGCTATGATGTCGCGGTTATGCCTGGGGGCCAGCCCCCGGATGAGCACCGCCGCAGGCTCCCCCGTCCGCTCGGTGACGAAGTTGAGACAGCAGTGCATCCCGTAGATCAGGTACACATATGCCGTCCCCGGCGGAGCGTACAGGGTTTTGGTGCGCTCCGTTTTCCGGTAGTTGTAGGCGTGGCACGCCTTATCCATCCGGCCCACATAGGCTTCCGTCTCGGTGATGCGGGCGGCTAAGACCACGCCGTCATACTGCCGCACCAGATATTTGCCCACCAACGCCCGGGCCGCCTCCACCGTATCCCCCTCAAAAAATTCCCGCGCCAGCATATGCCGCCCCCTTTTTCATGTACAGTTACGCCGTCAGGCGCTTTTCCAGCCAGGCCAGCACGTCGGCGTACACCTCGCCCTTGTTGATCTCGTTGAGCATCTCGTGCCGCCCGCCGGGGTAGAGCTTCATGGTCAGGTCGGCGGTGCCGTGGTCCTGGAAAAAGCCGTACACCTTCTTCACGCCCTCCCCGTTGGAGCCCACCGGGTCCTGGTCGCCGGAGAACAGATAGACCGGGGTACGGGGGTCCATCCGGGACAGGGCCTCCTCGCTGGCGATATATTGAAGGCCGCCCATCATGTCCCGGAACATCCCGGCGGTGGGCTTGAAGGTGCAGAACGGGTCCTTCAGGTAGACGTCCACCACCGCCTCGTCCCGGCAGATCCAGTCCGCCGTGGTGCGGTTGGGCTTGAACTGCTGATTATACGCCCCCAGGGACAGCTTGTCAACCAGGCCGCTCACCGTCTCCGGCCCCCGCACCGCGCAGATGGCGGAGGCCACCGCCTTGCCCGCCGCCACCAGGGCGGGCTTTTCCTGCCCGGTGCCGGACAGGATGCAGCCGTCCACCGTGCCGGGGTAGGCGCACAGGTAGGTGCGGGCCAGGAAGGAGCCCATGGAGTGGCCCAGCAGGAAATAGGGCACACCGGGATATTTCTCCCCCATGAGCACCCGGAGCCGGCGCACGTCCGCCGTTACCAGCGTCCAGCCATCCTTTTTGCCGAAATAGCCGTATTTGCCGTCGTTTACCGTCTTGCCGTGGCCCAGGTGGTCCTCGCCGCACACCGCGAAGCCCCGGTCCGCCAGCCAGCGGGCAAAGGCGTCGTACCGCCCGGCGTATTCCGCCACGCCGTGGACAATCTGCACCACCGCCCGGGGGGCCCCCTCCGGCGTCCACAGGGACGCATTGCACTGATGCGCACCGTCTTTGGAGGGGAAGGTAAATTCCATAAACTCTGCCATAAAAATCACTCCAGCCTCATTGATTGTGGTATCCTCAGTTTAATGGATGCCAATCCATTTGTCAATTTACAAAAACTCCCTCGTGCATAAGGAGCGCTGTCTATGAAAAAGCATTTGACCCGCCTGTTTTCCCTCCTGCTCGCCCTGGTCCTGCTCATCGCCCCCGCCTCTGCCCTGACGGTGGACCAGGCGCTGGACCTGCTGGAGGAGTATTTCTACTACGAGATCCCCGACGAGGCCTATGAGGCCGAAAGCATGGACGAGCTGATCCGGATCCTGGGCGATCCCTACACCAGCTACATGAGTCCCGAGGCGTATCAGGCGTTCCTGGCCGCGCTGGAGGGGGATTCCAACACCGTTGGCATCGGCGTCACCATCCAGTACACCGACCAGGGCATCCTGATTTTAGAGACCATCTCCGGCGGCAGCGCCCGGGAGGCCGGGTTCCAGGCCGGCGACCTGATCGTGGAGGTGGACGGAGTGTCCTGCGTCCCCGCCAACTCCGCCTCCGGCGACCTGCTCACCGGAAGCGAGGGCACCCAGGTCTCCGTCACCATCCTCCGGGACGGCCAGACCTCCACCCACGTCCTCACCCGCCGCCCGGTGATCGTCCCCAACACGGAGATCCAGATTCTGGACGGCGGCATCGGCTATATCGACTGCAACAGCTTCGGCCAGGATACCGGGGAGGAGTTTGCCCAGCTGGTCCGGAACAACGACAGCAAGGTCAGCGTCTGGCTGCTGGACCTGCGGGGCAACGGGGGCGGCTACGTCAGCGCCGCGGTGGAAATGGTGGACACCCTGGCGGAGCCGGGGCGGTATGTCTACCTTGAGTACGGAAACGGCGCCGTGGAGGCGTACACCGGCTCCGACACCCCCACCACCAAAAAGCCGGTGATCGTGCTCACCGACGGCGGAAGCGCCAGCGCCTCCGAGATGATGTCCTCCAATATCCGGGACCTGGGCCTGGGCATCACCGTGGGCGGGCGCACCTACGGCAAGGGCGTGGCCCAGTACCTCCTGGACAGCGACGTACTGCCCGAATACTTTGGGGACGGGGACTGCCTGCGGCTCACCGTCTACCGCTTCTACTCCGCCGAAATGAACACCACCGACCGGATCGGCGTGATCCCCACCCTGCTGGTGGACGACGATAAGACGGCGGACGTGGCCCTGGCCCTGTGCGGCAATGCCGCCCAGTCGGGCATCAGCCTCCGGGTGAACGCCCCCAACGCTTCCGGCGGATACCGCACCTTCTACGTGGCCCCCGGCACGGACAGCGCCACCCTGTCCGCCCTGCTGTCCGCCCTGCCGCCCCAGATCAGGCTGGGGTACAGCGGCCAGTCCTATACCCCCGCCCAGCTGGCCCGGCTTTTGGGCATCGAGTATGACAGCCGCTGGTTTGACGACGTATCGGACAGCGCATACGCCGACGCCATCAACGCCATGGGCGCCTACGAACTGCTGGAGGGCGACGGGAAGGGGAATTTCACCCCCAGGAGCCAGCTCACCCGCGCCCAGCTGTGCGCCATGCTGGCCCGGGTGCTGAACGTGGCCTATAACGGCCCCACCCTGTTCGACGACGTGGAGCAGAGCAGCTGGTACGGCCCGTATGTGAACGCCATGGCCTATCTGGGCCTGGTGGAGGGCACGGGGAACGGGAAGTTCAACCCCGGCGCCACCCTCACCCAGGAGCAGTTCCTCACCATCATGGGCCGGACCGCGCGCTTCCTCAATTTGCAGCTGGACCGCTACGGCCAGTGGGCGGAGGACGAGGGCCATTTCGCCCTGTACCAGCGCCTGCTGCTGAAGCCCTATTCCAGCTGGGCCCGCAGCAGCATGGCCGTGCTGGCCTGGGGCGTGGAGGATTCCCTGAACGGCAGGGGGGATATGCTGTTCGCCCCGCTGAAGGATCTGTCCCCCAAGAGCCCCATCCTCCGGGAGGAGGCCGCCGCCGGGATGTACGCGGTGCTGTCCGGGCTGGACATCCTGCCCAAAGCAGCCGATCAGAGCCGCTGACAGCCAAGGCCGTCCCCGGCCCCGGCTGTCCCGTTCCATTATTCAACAAAAGGAGGCGTGCCCATGAGCATCCTGCTCCACATCTGCTGCGCACCCTGCTCCGTGGCCTGCGTCAAAACGCTCCGGGAGGAGGGGGTGGAGCCTGCCGGCTTCTGGTATAACCCCAACATCCACCCCTTTCTGGAGTACAAGGCCCGCCGGGACACCCTGCGGCAGTACGCCGCAGACATCGGCCTGGATCTACGGGAGGAGGACTTTTACGGCCTGCGGCAGTTCACCGCCGCCGTGGCCGGGGACAGCGATCACCGCTGCGGGTACTGCTACGCCTGCCGCATGGAGCGCACCGCCCAATACGCCGCCGAAAACGGCTTTGAGCGGTTTTCCACCACCCTGCTGGTGTCCCCCTATCAAAACCGGGCGATGATCTGCGCCGTGGGGGCGGAGATGGGGGCGCGGTATGGGGTGGAGTTCGTCCCCTATGATTTCCGGCCCCGGTTCCAGGAGGGCCAGGAGGAGGCCCGGGCGCTGGGGCTTTATATGCAGAAATACTGCGGCTGTGTGTACAGCGAGGAGGACCGCTTCTCCAACCGCCGGAAAAAGGAGCTGCACAAGCTCCACAAGGCCCAGGGAAGGGGGCAGGCCCAGTGTTGAAAGAGGGACAGCTATACCCTGCTGTGATCGACGGCTATGCCAGCGGCGGCGAGGGCGTGGCCCGGATCGACGGCATGGCGGTATTTGTGAAGGGCGCGCTCCGGGGAGAGCGGGCGGAGGTGTTTCTCGAGCACATCGGCCACAACGCCGCCTGGGGGCACATTGAGAAGCTGGTGGAGCCGTCCCCCGCCCGGGTGGAGCCGGACTGCCCCTATTACGGGACCTGCGGCGGGTGCCAGTTCCGGCACATGACCTACGCCGAGGAGGCGGAGGCCAAGCGGCGGCGGGTGGAGGACGCTCTGCGGCGCATCGGCGGGACGGACCTCTCAGTTTCTGTGATACACCCGGCGGAAAATACCCGCCGTTATCGCAATAAGGTGCAGTTCCCCGTGGCGGACGGGGCCATCGGCTACTATCGAGGCCGCACCCATCAGGTGGTGGACATCGGCGACTGCCTGCTCCAGCCGGAGCTGGACACCGCCTGCCGCGCCGCCGTCAAGGGCTGGATGGAACGCTTCCGCGTTCCGGCCTACCAGGAGCGGACGGGGAAAGGGCTGGTGCGGCACCTGTTCCTGCGCACCAATTCCGCCGGGGAGGCGCTGTGCTGCATCGTGGCCAACGGGACCGCCCTGCCCCACGAGGCGGAGCTGGTGGACGCCCTGCGCACCGCCGCGCCCGGGCTGGCGGGGGTGGCGCTGTCGGTGAATACCCGGAAGACCAACGTTATCCTGGGCCGGGAGCTGCGCACCCTCTGGGGCCGGGACTGGCTGGAGGAGACGCTGTGCGGCCACACCTTCCGGCTGTCGGTCCCCTCCTTTTTCCAGGTCAACCGGGAGCAGACCGAGGTGCTCTACCGACGGGCGCTGGAGTTCGCCGCCCTCACCGGAACGGAGACGGTGGTGGAGCTGTACTGTGGTATCGGCGCCATCAGCCTGACCCTGGCGGAACGTGCGGCCCAGGTGATTGGCGTGGAGATCGTCCCCCAGGCGGTGGAGGACGCCAGGGCAAACGCCCGCCGGAACGGCCTGGAGGACAGGACCCGGTTCGTGTGCGGAGACGCCTCGGCGCTGGCCGCGCAGCTGGAGGCGGAGGGCATCCGCCCGGACGTGGTGGTGGTGGACCCGCCCCGGAAGGGGCTGGCTGCGGAGGTGGCGGACGCCATCGGCGGCATGGCCCCGGCCCGGGTGGTGTACGTCTCCTGCGACCCGGCCACCCTGGCCCGGGACGTGAAGCGGTTCGGGGCGCTGGGCTATGTTCCGGAGCGGGCGGAGGCGGTGGATCTGTTTCCCCGCACCGCCCATGTAGAGACGGTTGTTCTTCTTTCCAAGAGAGAAATCGACTCGCAGAAGGTCAGGGTGGAGTTCTCGCTGGAGGATATGGATATGTCCGGGTTTCAGAAGGGCGCGACCTATGGGCAGATTAAGCCTATGTGCTGGAAAAGTTTGGGTTGAAGGTGTCCAGTCTTTATATCTCCCAGGTCAAGCGGAAATGTGGGCTGGACGTTGGAGAGAATTACAACCTGGCGAAGTCGGAGAACGCAAAGGTTCCCACTTGTCCGCCGGAGAAGGAAAGGGCAATCAGGGCGGCGCTGGAACATTTTCAGATGCTGGAATGATTTCTATCGACTGCACCGCTGTCGAGGATGAGGCTGCCAAGAATATGTACCAGCGGCCAGAATTGGATTATCTGGTCTACAATGACCCGGTTGGGTACTCTGATTTGATTTTCAATGGTGACCCGGAGGAGTATCTGAAAAATGTGACGGATTATTCGCCCTTGGATTGATAGAAAACCGCCAGTACGGAAAGAAGTACTGTAAGCGTCAATCTTCCCGGCGTCTTGCACAGCCCAGAGTTAAGGTAGAAAATACAATAAAGTCTGATAAAGTGCCATGTACTATCGGATAGTACATGGCACTGCATGTAGAAGGATAAATTTTTCAGGGGGAATCAAGATGGAGCAAGAACTGCAAAAGGTAAATCACCAAAGCCGGTTAATGGAGTGAGGCCAGCGGGTAGAAGCGTGCCGGAACAGCGGGCAGCGGGTAAGCGAATGGTGTGCAGAACACGGGATACCCGTATTCACTTCAGAATGCGCTGTTTCTGTTCTGCGGACGGCGGAAGGACCGGCTCAAAGGGCTGTATTGGGAGGGAGACGGGTTTGTGCTGGTGTATAAGCGGCTGGAAAGCGGGAGCTTCCAGTGGCCGAGGAACGGTGAGGAGGCGCGGCAGCTCACGCCGCAGCAGTACCGATGGCTGATGGAGGGGCTGAGCGTGGAACAGCCAAAGGCGCACAATCCCGGTGGAGGTGGTGGAGCACCGTCTTCCCGAGGAAGATCGGGTGTGCCCACAGTGCGGAGAGCTGATGCGCGAGATTGGGACAGAGGTGCGGGAGACATTGAAGCTGATCCCGGCCAAGGCCATCCTGCGCAGGGATGTATACTATACCTACGCCTGCGAAAACTGCGAAAAAAATGATATCTCAACGCCCATCATGAAAGCACCGAAAGAGCCGTCTGTGATCCCTTGCAGCTTCGTCTCGCCGGAGGCCATCGCCCATAACCAAATCGGAGCCCAGCGAAGCGGGTCCGATTTGGAGAGTCTGCAAATAAAAAGGGGCTCATCGGTAGAATGAGTGGGTGGTAAAAACTGAACAAGCCCTTGGCAGCACAGGGGAAACGACTATGATTAAGTTGCGAAACAAAAATCATGGAAGAAGGCC